>NZ_JBFBJO010000002.1:0-769422 GCF_040702165.1 Streptomyces sp. NPDC086147
GAAGCCCCGTAAGGGGTGGAGCTGACCGGTACTAATAGGCCGAGGGCTTGTCCTCAGTTGCTCGCGTCCACTGTGTCAGTTCTGAAGCAACGAACTCCCTGTGCTGGTTGAGTTCGTCTATCTTCATAGAGTTTCGGTGGTCATAGCGTTAGGGAAACGCCCGGTTACATTCCGAACCCGGAAGCTAAGCCTTTCAGCGCCGATGGTACTGCAGGGGGGACCCTGTGGGAGAGTAGGACACCGCCGAACAATCATTGTGGGAAAGCCCCGCACCTTCTGGTGCGGGGCTTTTCTGCGTTCCGGGGCCGGCGAGACCCAGTGCGCGGCGGTTCGTCGGCTGACGGTAGGGTCGGGGGGCAACGTCGGCACCATCCCAGCAGGAGGCCCCCGGGTGGAGGTCCAGGAGACTCGCGTTCAGACCGACCGGGTCCTCACCATCCCCAACATTCTCAGCATGGCGCGCCTCGTCGGCGTGCCGCTGTTTCTGTGGCTGATTCTCCGCCCCGAGTTCGGCGGCCCCAAGAGTGACGGATGGGCGCTTCTCGTCCTGGCGCTCAGTGGTGTCAGCGACTATCTCGACGGGAAACTCGCCCGACGCTGGAACCAGATCAGCAGCCTCGGCCGGCTGCTCGATCCCGCCGCCGACCGCCTGTACATCCTGTCCACCCTCGTCGGCCTCACCTGGCGGGAGATCCTTCCCCTGTGGCTGACTGCCGCCCTCCTGGCGCGCGAGGCCATGCTCCTCGTCATGGTGGGAATCCTCCGTCGGCACGGCTACCCGCCGCCGCAGGTCAACTTCCTCGGGAAAGCTGCGACTTTCAACCTCATGTACGCGTTCCCGTTGCTGCTTCTCAGTGACGGAACGGGCTGGCTTTCGTCACTCGCTGAAGTTTTCGGGTGGGCCTTCGCCGGATGGGGTACAACTCTGTATTGGTGGGCAGGGATCCTCTACGTGGTCCAGGTCCGTCGACTCGTGAAGACGGATACCGAGGCCGATTGAGCCCGTTCCTTCTGTGTCGAGCAGCGTCGCCGGCAACAACGAGGACGTCCGCGGGCTACTGAGCGGACAGGCGAAGTCGGCATGACCGTCATCTCTTGAAGGAGGACGTTTCCGACATGAAGGCCGTCGTGATGGCCGGTGGCGAGGGAACCCGTCTTCGCCCCATGACCTCGAGCATGCCCAAGCCTCTTCTGCCGGTGGTGAACCGGCCGATCATGGAGCACGTCCTGCGACTGCTCAAGAGGCACGGTCTCAACGAGACCGTCGTCACCGTGCAGTTTCTCGCCTCTCTGGTCCGAAATTACTTCGGTGACGGCGAAGAGCTCGGGATGGAGCTCACCTATGCCAACGAGGAGAAGCCGCTCGGTACAGCGGGAAGCGTGAAGAACGCCGAGGAAGCGCTGAAGGACGACGCCTTCCTCGTCATCTCGGGGGACGCGCTCACCGATTTCGATCTCACCGATCTCATCGCCTTCCACAAGGAGAAGGGCGCACTCGTCACGGTCTGCCTCACGCGGGTGCCGAACCCGCTGGAGTTCGGCATCACCATCGTCGACGAGGAGGGCAAGGTCGAACGCTTCCTGGAGAAGCCGACCTGGGGCCAGGTCTTCTCGGACACCGTGAACACGGGCATCTACGTGATGGAGCCCGAGGTGTTCGACTACGTCGAGGCCGACACGTCGGTCGACTGGTCGGGGGACGTCTTCCCGCAGCTCATGAAGGAGGGCAAGCCGATCTACGGCTATGTCGCCGAGGGCTACTGGGAGGACGTCGGCACGCACGAGAGCTACGTGAAGGCCCAGGCGGACGTCCTGGAGGGCAAGGTCCAGGTCGACATCGACGGCTTCGAGATCTCGCCCGGCGTCTGGGTCTCGGAAGGTGCCGAGGTGCACCCCGACGCCGTGCTGCGGGGCCCGCTCTACATCGGCGACTACGCCAAGGTGGAGGCCGGTGCCGAGATCCGCGAGCACACCGTCGTCGGCTCGAACGTGGTCGTCAAGAGCGGTGCCTTCCTGCACAAGGCCGTCGTCCACGACAACGTCTACATCGGCCAGCAGAGCAATCTGCGCGGCTGTGTGATCGGCAAGAACACCGACGTCATGCGGGCCGCCCGGATCGAGGACGGAGCCGTCATCGGGGACGAGTGCCTGGTCGGTGAGGAATCGATCGTGCAGGGCAACGTCCGGGTGTACCCGTTCAAGACGATCGAGGCCGGCGCGTTCGTCAACACCTCGGTCATCTGGGAGTCCCGGGGACAGGCCCACCTCTTCGGAGCGCGCGGTGTCTCCGGTATCCTCAACGTGGAGATCACCCCCGAGCTGGCCGTCCGCCTCGCGGGCGCGTACGCCACGACCCTGAAGAAGGGCTCGACCGTCACCACGGCCCGTGACCACTCCCGGGGCGCCCGTGCGCTGAAACGGGCGGTGATCTCGGCGCTGCAGGCCAGCGCCATCGACGTACGGGACCTGGAGAACGTACCGCTGCCGGTGGCGAGACAGCAGACCGCGCGCGGAAGCGCCGGCGGCATCATGATCCGGACCTCGCCCGGCGTGCCCGACTCCGTCGACATCATGTTCTTCGACGAGCGCGGCGCCGACCTCTCGCAGGGCGGGCAGCGCAAGCTCGACCGGGTGTTCGCGCGCCAGGAGTACCGGAGGGCCTTCCCCGGCGAGATCGGGGACCTCTCCTTCCCGGCGAGCGTCTTCGACTCGTACACCGGGTCGCTGCTGCGGAACGTCGACACCTCCGGGATCGCGGAGGCCGGACTGAAGGTCGTCGTGGACGCCTCGAACGGCAGCGCCGGGCTCGTACTGCCCAGTCTGCTCGGGCGGCTCCAGGTCGACTCGCTGACGATCAATCCCGGTCTCGACGAGTCCAGGCCCACGGAGTCGGCCGAGAGCCGGCGGGCCGGGCTCGTACGGCTCGGGGAGATCGTGGCGTCGGCGCGGGCCGCGTTTGGCGTGCGGTTCGACCCCGTCGGCGAGCGTCTTTCGCTCGTGGACGAGCGGGGCCGGATCATCGAGGACGACCGGGCGCTCCTGGTCATGCTGGACCTGGTGGCGGCCGAGCGGCGTTCCGGACGGGTCGCGCTGCCGGTGACCACCACGCGGATCGCCGAACAGGTCGCCGCGTACCACGGCACCCAGGTCGACTGGACGACCACCTCGCCCGACGACCTCACCCGGGTCGGCCGGGAGGAGTCGACGATCTTCGGCGGCGACGGGCGCGGCGGGTTCATCGTGCCCGAATTCAGCAGTGTCTTCGACGGGACCGCCGCCTTCGTGCGGCTGCTCGGTCTCGTGGCGCGGACGCAGCTCACGCTGAGCCAGATCGACGCCCGCATCCCGCGGGCCCACGTCCTCAAGCGGGACATCGCGACCCCGTGGGCCGTGAAGGGGCTCGTGATGCGCAAGGTGGTCGAGGCGGCGGGCAACCGCTCCGTCGACACCACCGACGGCGTCCGCGTGGTCGAGGCCGACGGGCGCTGGGTGATGGTGCTGCCCGACCCCGCCGAGGCCGTCACCCATCTGTGGGCGGAGGGCCCCGACGACACCTCCGCGCAGGCCCTGCTCGACGAGTGGGCCGCGGTGGTCGACAGCGCAGGTCGCTGACGCGGACGACCCCTGCGGTGGGGAGGCGCCCTCCGGGGTGCCTCCCCACCGCAGGGAGGGGCCATTCGGCGGTACGCCGTACGACGTGCGACGATGTGCGGCATGTCGCAGCAGCCCCCCGTTCGGAGCACCGGTTCACCACCGCCGCGACCGGACGCGTCCATGTCGCTGCTGAACAATGTGATCGACCACGCCCTCGACGACGGGTACGCCGAGGCGACCGCCCGGCGGGCCGCCGAGGGCGGTGGGCTGCCCCGCAGTCTGCGGGCGAAGCTCGGCGTCGCCGCCGGCCTCCTGCTCGCGGCCGCCGTGGTCACCGTCGGCGCGGCCGAGGCGCGGGTCTCCGCGCCGGTCGTCGCCAAGGAGCGGCAGGAGCTGATCGACCGGATCGAGACGGAGTCCTCGGAGGCCGACGGCCTGGAGCAGGACGTCGAGCGGATCCGGGCCGAGGTCGGGGAGCGCCAGAGGCAGGCGCTCCAGGAGTACGGCGGCGACCAGGCCGAGCTGGTGGCGCTGCTCTCGGGGGCGACGCCGGTGCACGGCCCCGGGGTGAAGCTGGTCGTCGACGACGCCAAGGACACCGACACCGGTGGCGGCGGACCGAGGGAGAGCAGCGGCTTCGCCGACACGGGCCGGGTCCGCGACCGGGACATGCAGCGCGTGGTCAACGGGCTGTGGGAGTCGGGCGCCGAAGCGGTCGCGATCAACGGGCAGCGGCTGACGTCGCTGTCCGCGATCCGGGCCGCCGGCGACGCCGTACTGGTCGACAACAAGCCGCTGGTGCCGCCGTACACCGTCCTCGCGATCGGGAACGGGCAGAAGCTGAGCACCGCGTTCCAGGACAGCGCCGACGGGCAGTACCTGCACGCGCTGGTGGAGAACTTCGGGATCAGGAGCAGCATCTCCGCCGAGGGCGACGTGCGCCTGCCGGCCGCGCCGAGCCTGACCGTACGTACCGCAGAGCCGAGGGGGGCCGGGGCGACGCCCTCCGGTCGGGCCACGGCCGACACAGGGAAGGGCACATCGTGATCGCCGTACTGGGCTTGATCGTCGGAGTGGTGGTCGGACTGTTGGTCCGCCCCGAGGTTCCGGCGGTGGTCGAGCCCTATCTTCCGATCGCCGTGGTCGCCGCCCTCGACGCGGTCTTCGGCGGGCTGCGGGCCATGCTCGACGGGATCTTCGTCGACAAGGTCTTCGTGGTCTCCTTCCTGTCCAACGTGGTCGTGGCCGCCCTGATCGTCTTCCTCGGCGACAAGCTGGGCGTGGGCGCGCAGCTGTCGACCGGTGTGGTCGTCGTCCTCGGCATCCGGATCTTCTCCAACGCGGCCGCCATCCGGCGCCACGTCTTCCGGGCGTGAGGCCGATGAGCGAGAACCCGCAGGACCCGCGGAACCCCCAGGACCCGCAGAGTCCGCAGAAGCCTCGGAGCCCTCGGGCTCCGCAGGGCCCGCAGAGCCCGCAGGACCCCCGGAGGCCCCGAGGGCCGGAGGAGCGGCGGCTTTCCGGGGAGCCCGAGGGGGCCGGGGCTCCGGGAGGACCTGCGGCGCCCCGGAGGCCCGGTATGCCCGACGTGCCCGAGGACGTGGACACCCAGGTCTTCCGGAAGGTGGAGAAGCATCCGCCCGCCGCCCACCCCCACCAGCACCGGAAGCCCACGGGCGGGGGCGCTCCCGGCGCGGTTCCCGACTCGCCCGCGGCGTCCGGGAGGCCCGTCGCGCCCGGAAACCCCGCGGCGCCCGGAAGCGCGGACCGGGGCGTACGGAAGCCCGTGACGCCTCCTCCTGCGGCCGAGGCGCCTCCGGTGGCCGGAACGCCCGCCGAGGCACCCCTCGCCGCCGAGCCGCCGGCCCCGTCCGCCCGGGACGAGCGGGGCGGGCGGCGCAGGCTGGTCTCCGCGCTGTGGCCGCCCCGGGTGACCCGGGCCCAACTCGTCGTCGCACTGCTCCTGTTCGGCCTCGGGCTCGGTCTGGCCATTCAGGTCTCCTCGACCAGTGACAACAGCGCCCTCCGGGGCGCGCGCCAGGAGGACCTGGTGCGGATCCTCGACGAGCTCGACGACCGCACGCAGCGCCTGGAGGACGAGAAGGCCCGGCTGGAGAAGCAGCGTTCCGAGCTGGAGTCCAGTTCGGACCAGGCCGAGGAGGCGCGCAAGCAGACCCAGGAGAAGGAGCGGCAGCTCGGCATCCTGGCCGGCACGGTCGCCGCCGAGGGCCCCGGCATCACGCTGTCCGTCGGCGACCCCACCGGGGCCGTCGAGTCGGACATGCTGCTCGACGCCATCCAGGAGCTGCGGGCGGCGGGCGCGGAAGCGATCCAGGTCAACGGTGTCCGGGTGGTGGCGGACAGTTATTTCACCGGCAGCGGTGACGACATGCGGATCGATGGAACGCAGGTGGCCGCTCCGTACGTCTTCAAGGTCATCGGCAAGCCGGAGGATCTGGAGCCCGCGCTCAACATCCCCGGCGGTGTCGTGCAGACCCTCGAGAAGGAGCAGGCCGCGGTCACGGTGGAACGGTCGCCGAAGATCGTCGTCGACGCCTTGCGACCTGCGAAGCGGCCTGACTACGCTCAGTCGTCCTCGCAGTGAGGAGGCGTACGAGGGGGGTCCCGCGACAAGGGCTGGGCCTTGCGGGGGGTCGGCGCATCACAACGGTGGTGCGTGGTGGAAACTGTCCGGAGGATACGGACGTTGTGAAGGTGTCCGGGTCGGCAGGTGTGATGGATCTCGGTTCGTCCTGCCCCACGGGCGGGTCTGTTTCGGTCAAGGGGAATCGCCCGTGAAGTTGTTTGCGAAGTTGTTCGGCAAGAGCGCACGCGAGGACGGCGGCAACGCCAGGCACCGCGCGCCGCGCCACGCCCAGAGTGAGGAGCAGGGCGGCGAGCGCCCGCTCTTCCGTGACGAGGTCGGGGGACAGGGCGGTGACATTCCGGGCGGACCGGGCGCGTCTTCTGTTGACCCCGCCGGGGCCGCCCGCATAGGTTTCGGAGAACCATCGACCTCAAGTACGGGTGGAGGGTTTTCCCCCGACCCGTATGCGACACAGACCTCCGCGGGGCAGCCGCGGCAGGAGGACGCGTCCATGCCGGTGTGTACGAGGTGCGGTCACCGCAACGCGGCCGACAGCCGCTTCTGCTCCCACTGCGGCACGCCGCTGCGCGGTGGGATCGCTCCCGAGCGCGCGTCGGAGACGACGTCCACGATCTCCATCTCGGGCCTGGAGGCCTACGATGCCGAGGTCACCGGCCAGACCGCGCTGCCCTCGCTCTCTCCGGAGGCGCTGGCGGCCGTGGAGGCGCTGCCGCCTGGCTCCGCGCTCCTCGTGGTGCGCCGGGGTCCGAACTCCGGCAGCCGGTTCCTCCTCGACGGGGAGCTGACGACGGCCGGCCGTCACCCGCAGAGCGACATCTTCCTGGACGACGTCACGGTCTCCCGGCGGCATGTCGAGTTCCGGCGGGGTCAGGACGGCAGTTTCACCGTCTCGGACGTCGGCAGCCTCAACGGCACGTACGTCAACCGCGAGCCGATCGACTCGGTCGTCCTGTCCAACGGTGACGAGGTGCAGATCGGCAAGTACCGGCTGGTCTTCCATTCGAGCCAGCGGGGCGTGTGACGCCTCGGGGAACCCCCTTCAGGGAAGGTCCATGCTGCGAACACCGACGGGCGGTGCCGGATCCGGCACCGCCGCCGCGGGCGACATGGTCAGCATCGGCACGGTGCTGAGCCTGCTGCGCGACGAGTTTCCCGAAGTGACCATCTCCAAGATCCGGTTCCTGGAGGCCGAGGGGCTCGTCGAGCCCCGGCGGACGGCCTCCGGGTACCGGAAGTTCGGCCCGCAGGACGTGGAGCGGCTCGCCCGCATCCTGCGGATGCAGCGGGACCACTACCTTCCGCTGAAGGTCATCCGCGAGCACCTCGACGCCCTCGCCCGGGGCGAGGAGATCAGCCTCCCGGCCCCGGGGCGCCGACGGGACCTCCTGGAGGGCCCCTGGGAGCAGGAGGCGGAGCCGTCGGCCGCCGCGCGGCTCGGACGGGCCGAGCTGCTCGCCGCCGCCGAGGTTACCGAGGCCGAGCTCGCCGAGTGGGAGTCGTACGGTCTGATCGCCGAGACGGAGGGCGGGGGGTACGACCCCGAGGCCGTCACCGTCGCCCGGCTCGTGGCGGATCTGGGGAGATTCGGCCTGGAGCCCCGCCACCTGCGGGCCGTGAAGGCGGCCGCCGAACGCGAGGCCGGGCTGATCGAACAGGTGGTCGCGCCGCTGCGCCGGCACCGCAATCCGCAGACCAGGGCCCATGCGGAGGCCACCGCCATGGAACTGGCCGCGCAGTCGGTGCGGCTGCACGCGGCCCTGATGCAGATCGCCCTGGGCATCCGCTCGCAGTGACCTCGTGAGCGGCCTCGGAGGGGCCCGACTATCCAAACCGGTCGGGCACGTCCTAGGGTTGCTGTGTGAACGAGCTCGACGTTGTGGGTGTCCGAGTGGAAATGCCCTCCAATCAGCCGATCGTGCTCCTACGTGAAGTGGGAGGCGATCGTTACCTCCCCATCTGGATCGGACCGGGGGAGGCGACCGCGATCGCCTTCGCGCAGCAGGGGATGGCCCCTCCGCGACCGCTGACGCACGACCTGTTCAAGGACGTGCTGGAGGCCGTGGGACAGGAGCTCACCGAAGTCCGCATCACGGATCTGCGTGACGGGGTCTTCTATGCCGAACTGGTCTTCGCCAGCGGCGTCGAGGTGAGCGCCCGGCCGTCCGACGCGATAGCGCTGGCCCTCCGGACCGGGACGCCGATCTTCGGCAGCGACGGTGTCCTGGACGACGCCGGCATCGCGATTCCGGACGAGCAGGAGGACGAGGTGGAGAAGTTCCGCGAATTCCTCGACCAGATCTCACCGGAGGATTTCGGGACCAACAGTCAGTGAGAACGAGCGGTGCGGCCATGGGCCGTTCGCGGGGTGCTGTCAGAGCATTCGAGTAGCCTTTCCCCGGAGAGAGACACGGGAAACCACTCTCAGGGTGATTATCACTCGGCGTGCCGAGTGTGGCGATCGTTGACGCACCCCGAGTGACTGCCTACCTTCGTGTGGGCAGGTCAAGGACGGAGGGTCGGCGTGATGAGCAGCGCGGACGGTACGGCGGGCAGCTCCCTCGGACGGGCGTCCGGGGAGAACGGTCCGTATCCGCTTCACGGCAGAGTGGGCGACTTCGGTACGGAGGCCGGTACGGGCGCGGCGGACGAGGTGATCGGTTACCGCGGCCCCACGGCGTGCGCGGCCGCCGGGATCACCTATCGCCAGTTGGACTACTGGGCGCGCACCGGACTCGTGGAACCGAGCGTGCGGCCCGCTTACGGGTCGGGTACGCAGCGGCTCTACAGCTTCCGTGACGTCGTCGTCCTGAAGATCGTCAAGCGTTTTCTCGACACCGGGGTGGCCCTGCAGAACATCCGGGCCGCGGTGCAGCACCTGCGGGCCCGGGGCTTCCGGGACCTGGAGCGGATGACGCTCATGAGCGACGGGGCCACGGTCTACGAGTGCTCCTCGCCGGACGAGGTCGTCGATCTGCTCCAGGGCGGTCAGGGCGTCTTCGGCATCGCCGTCGGAGTGGTCTGGCGGGACGTGGAGGCGGCGCTCTCGCAGCTCCACGGGGAGCGGGTGGACACCGGCGAGACGCTGGTGGGGCACAACCCCGGCGACGAGCTGGCCCGGCGGCGCCGGGACCGGGCGGTCTGAGCCGGCCCGGGGCCGTCGCGGGGCGTTGTCAGTGGGATGAGGGAGCATCGGAGGCGTGAGAACCGCGCCGACGATCCTGCATCTCGACATGGATGCGTTCTTCGCCGCCGCCGAGCAGGCGGCGAAGCCCAGCCTGCGCGGAAAACCCGTGGTCGTGGGCGGGCTCGGGCCCCGGGGCGTGGTCGCCACCGCGTCGTACGAGGCGCGCCGCTTCGGAGTCCACTCGGCGATGCCGATGGGCCAGGCGCGGCGGCTCGCGCCGAACGCGGCCTATCTCGTGCCGCGCTTCGCCTTCTACCGGTCGATCAGCGAGCAGGTCATGCGGCTGCTCGGGCTGCTGTCCCCGCTCGTGGAGCCCCTCAGCCTCGACGAGGCCTTCGTGGACCTAGAGGCGGGGGACGTCGCCCGCGACACGGCCGGTGCGCGGGCGGCGGGGGAGCGGCTGCGGGCCGACATCCTCGCGACGACCGGGCTCACCGGGTCCGTGGGGCTCGCGGGGTCCAAGATGCTCGCGAAGATCGCCTCCGAGCAGGCGAAGCCCGACGGACTCGCCCTCATAGAGCCGGGCACCGAGCGGGAGCTCCTCGGACCGAAGTCCGTGCGGATCCTGCCCGGGGTCGGGCCGGCGACCGGGGAGCACCTGCGGCGGGCCGGGATGACGACGGTGTCCGACCTCGCGGAAGCGGGCGAGGACGAACTCGTACGGCTCCTCGGGCGGGCGCACGGGTCCTCGCTGTACCGGATGGCCCGGGGGCACGACGACCGGCCCGTGGTGGCCGAGCGGGACGCCAAGTCCGTCTCCGTCGAGGACACCTTCGCCGTGGACCTGCACGACCGGGTGCGGATCCGGGGCGAGGTCGAACGGCTCGCGGAGCGGTGCGTGGAGCGGCTGCGGGCGTCGGGGCACTCGGGGCGGACGATCGTCCTGAAGGTGCGGAGGTTCGACTTCTCGACGCTGACCCGCTCCGAGACGCTGCGGGGGCCGACGGACGCGCTCGGGGTCGTGCGGGAGGCGGCGGGGCGGCTGCTCGAATCCGTGGACACCACGGGGGGCGTGCGGCTGCTCGGGGTGGGGGTGAGCGGGCTCGCGGACTACACGCAGGAGGATCTGTTCGCCCAGGCGGAGCCGGTGGGGGAACGGGACCAAGAGGGCGCCGGCGCTGTTCCTGCGGTGCCGGTGGCCCCGGTGGCCGAGCCGGCCAGGCCTGTCGAGCGGCACTGGGCGCCCGGGCACGACGTGCGGCACGTGGTCCACGGGGCCGGGTGGGTGCAGGGGAGCGGGCTCGGGCGGGTCACGGTGCGGTTCGAGGAGCCGGGGTCGGCGCCGGGGCGGGTGCGGACGTTCGCGGTGGACGATCCGGAGCTGGAGGCGGGGGAGGCGTTGCCGCTGGTGCGGGACCCTGTGCCGGGGGCGGTGCCCGTGCCCGCGCCGTCGGCGGCTGCGGGCCGCGGGGGTGCGCCCGGCCCGGCGGCCGGGCCGGATTCCCACCCGCACCACCTGTGACGGTGGGTGGGGGGAGGTGCGGGTTCTCCCGTGAGCGGTGTCGCGACGTCGGCGGCTGCGGGCCGTGAGGCGTTTTCGGCCGCGGGGCTCGCCTGCTCGTCGCCCGTGGCGACGGGCGGGTGTGCCGGGGCCGGTTCCGGGTCAGCCGCCGTCCTGACCCGCCAGGCGGCCGAAGTCCTTGTCCGGGACGTCCGTCGGGGGCGGGGGGAGCGCGAGGCTGTAGTGCCGGTAGAGCTGGAGTTCCTGCTCCGGGGAGAGGTGGCGGCCCACGCCGAAGTCCGGGGCGTCCTTGATGAGGGCGCGTTCGAACGGGACGTGGAGGCCGTCGTCGAGCAGGTCGCTCGGCTCCAGGGGGACGAAGGCGTCCCGGCTGAACAGGCCGGTGCGGACCGCGGCCCACTCCGGGACGCCCGTCGCGTCGTCCAGGTACACCTCGTCGACGGTTCCGATCTTGTGTCCGTTCCGGTCGTACGCCTTGCGGCCGATCAGGCTGCGCGGATCGATGTCGGTCTGCACGGTCCCTCCAACTGGTCGCAACTCCTCTACCCCCTACCAAAGGGCACATCCGGGATGTCGGCCACTTGAGCGAAGGGAGTGCCAACCGCGCTGGTAGGCTGGGTGTGGCTGTCGACCCCGTGCGGGAGAGTCCCCCGGAGAAACCTTCCGGTGGGCGCCGAAGGAGCAAATCCTCCCCGGAATCTCTCAGGCCCCTGTACCGCGCGGACGAGGTCACTCTGGAAAGCAGAGCGGATGTCCGACGGCATGCGCTCTCACCGACGGTGAAAGCCGGCGTGCCGCGAGGCGTGCCGGTGAAACTCTCAGGTTGAGATGACAGAGGGGGAGGCCGTCCGGGTACCCGCGCCGTGGTGCCCCTCGCAGGTCGTGACGACCAGGAGGCCTCCGTACATGACCGCCAACCGCATTCCGCTCTCCGAGCTCGAGCAGGGCATCCCCTTCGAACAGCGGCACATCGGGCCCGACGCCGAGGCCCGGGCCAAGATGCTCGCCCAGGTCGGTTACGGCTCGCTCGACGAGCTCACGGCCGCCGCGGTGCCGGACGTGATCAAGAACGCCGAGGCGCTGGGCCTGCCGGCCGCGCGCACCGAGGCCGAGGTGCTCGCCGAGCTGCGCGCGCTCGCCGACCGCAACCAGGTCCTCGCCCCGATGATCGGCCTCGGCTACTACGGCACCTTCACCCCGCCGGTCATCCTCCGGAACGTGATGGAGAACCCCGCCTGGTACACGGCCTACACGCCGTACCAGCCGGAGATCTCTCAGGGCCGCCTGGAGGCCCTGCTGAACTTCCAGACGATGGTGGCCGACCTGACCGGCCTGCCCACCTCCGGCGCCTCCCTGCTCGACGAGGGCACCGCCGCCGCCGAGGCCATGGCGCTGTCCCGCCGCGTCGGCAAGGTGAAGAAGGGCGTCTTCCTGATCGACGCCGACGCCCTGCCGCAGACGATCGCCGTCATCGAGACCCGCGCCGAGCCGACCGGCGTCGAGGTCGTCGTCGCCGACCTGAGCGAGGGCATCCCGGCCGAGATCGCCGAGCGCGGCGTCTTCGGCGTGCTCCTCCAGTACCCCGGCGCCTCCGGTGCGGTCCGCGACGTCAAGCCGCTGATCGACGCGGCCCACGAGCTCGGCGCGATCGTCACCGTCGCCGCCGACCTGCTCGCCCTCACCCTGCTCACCTCGCCCGGCGAGCTCGGCGCCGACATCGCCGTCGGCACCACCCAGCGCTTCGGCGTCCCGATGGGCTTCGGCGGCCCGCACGCCGGTTACATGGCCGTCCAGGACAAGCACGCCCGCTCCCTGCCCGGCCGCCTCGTGGGCGTCTCCGTCGACGCCGACGGCAACCGCGCCTACCGCCTGGCCCTCCAGACCCGCGAGCAGCACATCCGCCGCGAGAAGGCCACCAGCAACATCTGTACCGCGCAGGTGCTGCTCGCCGTCATGGCCGGCATGTACGCCGTCTACCACGGCCCCGAGGGCCTCAAGGGCATCGCGCTGCGCACCCACCGGTACGCCGCGATCCTCGCCGCCGGTCTGCGCGCCGGGGGCGTCGAGCTGACCGAGGACGTCTTCTTCGACACCCTCACCGCCCGCGTGCCCGGCAAGGCCGACGCGGTCGCCGCCGCCGCCCGCGAGGCCGGCGTCAACCTCTACCGCGCCGACGCCGACCACGTGTCGGTCTCCTGCGACGAGACCACCACGCGCGAGCAGCTCGCCGCCGTCTGGGCCGCCTTCGGCGTCACCGCCGACGCCGAGGCCCTGGACGCCGCCACCGAGGACGCGCTGCCCGCCGGTCTGCTGCGCTCCGACGCGTACCTGACCCACCCGGTCTTCCACGCGCACCGCTCCGAGACCTCGATGCTGCGCTACCTGCGCCGCCTCGCGGACCGCGACTACGCGCTCGACCGCGGCATGATCCCGCTCGGCTCCTGCACGATGAAGCTGAACGCGACCACCGAGATGGAGCCGGTGACCTGGCCCGAGTTCGGCCAGATGCACCCCTTCGCCCCGGTCGGGCAGGCCGAGGGCTACGTCACGCTCATCACCGAGCTGGAGGAGCGCCTCGCCGAGGTCACCGGCTACGACAAGGTGTCGATCCAGCCCAACGCCGGTTCGCAGGGCGAGCTGGCCGGCCTCCTCGCCGTCCGCGCGTACCACCGGGCCAACGGCGACGAGCAGCGCACCGTCTGCCTCATCCCGTCCTCCGCGCACGGCACCAACGCCGCCTCCGCCGTGATGGCCGGCATGAAGGTCGTCGTCGTCAAGACCGCCGACGACGGCGAGGTCGACGTCGAGGACCTGCGGGCCAAGATCGCCCAGTACCGCGACGAGCTGTCCGTCCTGATGATCACCTACCCGTCCACGCACGGCGTGTTCGAGGAGCACGTCGCGGACATCTGCGCCGAGGTCCACGAGGCCGGCGGTCAGGTGTACGTCGACGGCGCCAACCTCAACGCCCTGGTCGGCCTGGCCAAGCCCGGCCACTTCGGCGGCGACGTCTCGCACCTGAACCTGCACAAGACCTTCTGCATCCCGCACGGCGGCGGCGGCCCCGGCGTCGGCCCGGTCGGCGTCCGCGCCCACCTCGCCCCGTACCTGCCGAACCACCCGCTCCAGCCCACCGCGGGCCCGGAGACCGGCGTCGGCCCGATCTCGGCCGCCCCGTGGGGCTCCGCCGGCATCCTGCCGATCTCCTGGTCGTACGTGCGCCTGATGGGCGGCGAGGGCCTCAAGCGCGCCACCCAGGTCGCGGTGCTCGCGGCGAACTACATCGCCAAGCGCCTGGAGCCGCACTTCCCGGTGCTCTACACCGGTCCGGCCGGTCTGGTCGCCCACGAGTGCATCGTGGACCTGCGCCCGCTGTCCAAGGCGACCGGCGTCACCGTCGACGACATCGCCAAGCGCCTCATCGACTACGGCTTCCACGCGCCGACGATGTCCTTCCCGGTGGCCGGCACGCTGATGATCGAGCCGACCGAGTCCGAGGACCTGACCGAACTCGACCGCTTCTGCGACACGATGATCGCGATCCGGGCCGAGATCGAGAAGGTCGCCGCGGGCGAGTGGCCGGCGGAGGACAACCCGCTGCGCAACGCCCCGCACACCGCGGCCGCGCTCGGCGGCGAGTGGAACCACGCGTACACCCGTGACGAGGCGGTCTTCCCGGCGGGCGTCTCGGCCGCCGACAAGTACTGGCCGCCGGTGCGCCGCATCGACGGCGCCTTCGGCGACCGGAACCTGGTCTGCTCCTGCCCGCCGCTGGACGAGTACGACCACTGAGGCCGGGGCCTTCACGACGAGGGCCGAGGGCCGGTCCGGAGAGTTCTTCTCCGGACCGGCCCTCGGGCTTCGCGCCGCCCCGTCAGGCGGCGGTCGTCACCCGGCCCGCCGTGAGCGGCCGGTGCGGAGCGATGATCTGCCCGTCCGGCAGGAGCTCACCGGTGTCCTCGAAGAGCAGGACGCCGTTGCACAGCAGGCTCCAGCCCTGCTCCGGGTGGTGTGCCGTCAGTCGGGCCGCCTCGCGGTCGGCGGAGTCGGCGGTGGGACAGGCGGGCTGGTGCTGGCACATGGGTGGGTTCTTTCGCTGCGTCGTAGTGGATGTCCTGCGGCTCTGCGCGTTCATGGCCGCCCCCGGCGGTCGGTTCGGTTCCGGTCCAAGTCTTGCCCCCGGGACGGACTTCCGCAGGGATTTCGCGGCAGCTCGTCCTCTTCGGGGAGGACGCGTCACCCGCAGGGGCGGTTCAGCTCAACCACCCCGTCCCTTCGGGTGGTTCGGGGTGGCCCGAGCGGGCTAGTCCGTAAGGGCGGGGTGTTCGGACGCTGCGTTCGGGCGGACTTTTCGGACAGCAGTGCGCCCCGTGATCCTGTCGGGTCACGGGGCGCGGGCGCGCGTGCGGTGGATCAGGCGGGCGCCGCCGAGCCCAGGAGGGGCGGCGGCGCGAGGCGCGTGCTGAGGACGGGCAGGAGGTCGGCGACCGGGTACGGGCGGTGGGACGCGATCCCCGGCGGTGCGGGGGCCAGGGGCACCAGCAGGTCGGCGGCGTCCGGGACGACGGTGGTGCCGTCCGTCTCCGGGTCGGCGTGCAGCCAGAGGGTCAGCATGTAGAGCTCCGGTACGGAGAGCAGCCGGGGCTGGTACGCGACCGGCAGGCCCTCGGCCTGGTGCAGGGCCCGTTCCGTGGCGGAGACGTACGGCCCCTCGAAGAAGTGCGAGAAGGACCAGCCGTCCGGGGTGAGCATGGTGTCGGCGGCGGCGATCGTCCGCTCCCCGTTCCTGATCAGGAAGCGCCACCCGGCGAGCCGGGTGCGGGGAGGGTGTCCCGGGGCTCCGGTGATGCCCAACACGTGTACGGGCAGCGGGAGTTCGGGGCTCAGTGGTCCCTGCGCGGCCCGCAGGGCGGGTGTGCGCGCCTCACGGACGGCGGTCGGTGAGCCGAGCGCCGCGAGGACGCTGCGGAGGGCCGGCGCGGGGGCCGGGGAGGGTCGGAGCATGGTGGGTCGCCTCTCGCTCAGGAGACACGGTGACGCGTGGGCAGGTACGACGGCGCTGTCGGCGGCGGGGCCAGAGAGGGGCCATGGGGCCATGGCCGGGCGCCAACACTCTGCCTCGTCCGCGGAGTTTATACGACATGTGTTCACACAGTGTTTCCGCTAGACGTCGCCGATATTCCTGACAAGGCGTCATCAGGTCGTCATCGAGGGGCGTCCGAGCGGAATCATGAGGACGATACCGCTCCCACCTGCCCGTACCGCGAGGAGCCGGTCGGCTGAATTACGACCCCGAATTCCGGGACAATATGACATTGGTATATGTCGTCTGTTCCATGCCCGTGGAATGTGCCGTTGGAGTGCTGCATCCAGCCTATCCTCCGGCAGGTGCGTTCCGCAGGCGTTGTGGATCAGAGAGGTGGGCATCATGGTCCGTGACGCGCGGCCGCCGTGACGGCCGCCCACCCGGGGAAGGACGCTTCGATGGGCGAGAAGGTCGTGGCCGACGGGTTCGGCCCGTCCGACCGGCAGCAGTACCGGAGGAAACTCCAGCAATGTCTGGCGGGGCTCGCGAGGCTCCTGGCGGAGAAGAGGTTCGACCGGCCGCGCAATCTCATGGGCGTGGAGATCGAACTCAATCTCACCGGCGCCGACGGACTGCCCCGCATGCTGAACGGGCCGGTTCTCGAAAAGATCGCGAGCCCCGATTTCCAGACGGAACTCGGAATGTTCAACCTCGAAGTGAACATCGCCCCCCACCAGCTGGAGGGGCGCGTATTCGACCGGCTCGCGGAGGAGATCGGAGCCGGAATCGGGTACGCCGACCGCAAGGCGGCGGAGCTCGACGCGGGCGTCGTCATGATCGGCGTGCTGCCCACCCTCGAACAGCACGACCTGGTCCCGGAGAACCTGTCGGACAACGACCGCTACGCCCTCCTCAACGACCAGATCCTCGCCGCACGGGGCGAGGACTTCATCCTCGACATCCACGGCGTCGAACACCTCCGCTGCACCTCGGAGTCGATCGTCCCCGAGGCCGCCTGCACCTCGGTCCAGCTCCACCTCCAGGTGACCCCGGCCCGGTTCGCCGCCGTCTGGAACGCGGCGCAGGCCGTCTCCGGGGTGCAGATCGCGCTCGGCGCCAACGCGCCCTTCGTCTTCGGCCGCGAACTGTGGCGGGAGTCCCGCCCGCCCCTCTTCCAGCAGGCCACCGACACCCGGCCGCCCGAGCTCCAGGCCCAGGGGGTGCGGCCGCGCACCTGGTTCGGGGAGCGGTGGATCGACTCGGCGTACGACCTCTTCGAGGAGAACCTCCGCTACTTCCCCGCCCTCCTCCCCCTCCACGACGACGAGGACCCGCTACTCGTCCTCGACCGGGGCGGGGTGCCGCGCCTCCAGGAACTCGTCCTGCACAACGGCACGGTCTACCGCTGGAACCGGCCGGTGTACGGCCTGGTCGACGGCGTCCCGCACCTGCGGGTCGAGAACCGGGTCCTGCCGGCCGGGCCGACCGTGACCGACGTGATCGCGAACGCCGCCTTCTACTACGGCCTGGTGCGCGCGCTCGCCGACGAGCCCCGGCCCGTGTGGAAGCGGATGGCCTTCGAGGACGCCGAGGCCAACTTCGACACGGCCTGCCGCCACGGCATCGAGGCGGAGCTGCGCTGGCCCCGGCCGGGGCGCGCGGGCGGCGTCGCCACCCTGCCGGCCGTACGGCTCGTCCTCGACGAACTGCTGCCGCTCGCCGCGTCCGGGCTCGACGCCTGGCACATCGAACCCGCCGACCGCGACCTCTACCTCGGGGTGATCGAACAGCGCTGTCTGCGGCGGGTGAACGGCGCCTCCTGGCAGGTCGGCACCTTCCACCGGGCCCTGGAGTCGGGCCTCGACCGGAAGACGGCGCTCGCGGCGACGACGCGCCGGTACCGGACGCTCATGCGGGAGGGGGAGCCGGTGCACACCTGGCCGGTGGGCATCCACTGACGCGCCTCCCGGCCCCCGTCCCTTCCCCGGGCGGTTCATGGGCGATCATGTCCAGACGGTCCGGGTCGTCGTGGTCCGGTCCGCCCGGGAAGCGTCGCCCGGGACGTGTCGTCGGGGAAGTGAAGTGGAGACAGGTGTGGTGTCGGAGCAACGAGTGAGGGACGACTGCCCGCCCCCCGGAGGCCTGCCGCGCACGGTGCTGCGCTCCGAGACGCTCATCGTGCTCGCCCTCTCGCTCGGGGCGAGCGCGGTCTCGGCCCTCATCAGCTTCATCGGCTCGCTGACCAGGCCCGGCGCGCTGAAGGAGCAGGCGGCGACGCTCAACGGCTCGTACGCCCCCGGACGGCCCTGGCTCGACCTGTCCTGGCAGCTGTTCGGCATCGCCACGGCGCTCGTGCCGGTCGTCCTCGTCGCCCACCTCCTGCTGCGGGAGGGCGCAGGGCTGCGGGCCATCGGCTTCGACCGCACCCGCCCGTGGCCCGACCTCGGGCGCGGGGCGCTGGTCGCGGCGGGGATCGGGAGCGCCGGACTCGCCTTCTACCTGGCGGCGCGGGCGACCGGGTTCAACCTGACGGTGGTGCCCGAGTCGCTGCCGGACGTGTGGTGGAAGTACCCCGTCCTCATCCTGTCGGCGATCCAGAACTCCGTCGTGGAGGAGGTGATCGTCGTCGGCTACCTGCTGCGCAGACTGGGGCAGTTGGGGTGGACGCCGATGGCCGCCCTGGTGGCCAGCTCGGTGCTGCGCGGCTCGTACCACCTCTACCAGGGCGTCGGCGGCTTCATCGGCAACGTGGTGATGGGCGTGGTCTTCGTCCTGCTGTACCGCCGCTGGGGCCGGGTCGGGCCGCTGGTCGTGGCGCACGCGCTGCTCGACATCGTGGCCTTCGTCGGATACGGGCTGCTGGCCGGGAAGGTGGGGTGGCTGCCGACCGTGTGACGGGCGGTCGCTCGCGCCGCAGGGGCGTACGGGATCCTCCGTACGCCCCTGCGCCGTCCTCGCGGCCGGTCGTCAGGCGTGCAGGTCGCCCTCGACGACCGTGACCACGTGGCCGTTGAGGAGGGTGCGGTCGCCGCGCAGGCGGGTGCGGACCAGGCCGGTGCGGGCGCCGCCCTGGAGGCCGGTGAGCTCGTCGCGGCCGAACCGGGCTGACCAGTAGGGGGCGAGCGCGGTGTGGGCGCTGCCGGTCACCGGGTCCTCGTCGATGCCGACGGCCGGGAAGAAGCCGCGCGAGACGAAGTCGTAGCCGCTGTCCGGCTTCTCGGCCGCGGCGGTCACGATGGTCCCGCGCGAGGACATGCGCTTCAGGGCGGCGAGGTCGGGGGCGAGGGAGCGGACGGCGGCCTCGTCGCGCAGCTCGACGACGAGGTCCCCGATGTGGACCCCGGTGTCGTGCACGGCGACGACCTCGGCGCCGAGCGCCTCCGCCAGGCCGTCGGGACCGGGGACGGGGACGAGGGGCGAGGTCGGGAAGTCCATGGTGATCGTCCCGTCGGCCTCGGTGGTGGTGCCGAGGAGGCCGCAGCGGGCCGCGAAGCGGACGGTGCCGGTCGCGGTGCCGGTGGTGTGCAGGACGTGGGCGGTGGCCAGGGTGGCGTGGCCGCACATGTCGACCTCGGTGGCCGGCGTGAACCAGCGCAGGGCCCAGTCCGCCTCGCCGCCGGCGGGCAGCGGGTGGGCGAAGGCGGTCTCGGACAGGTTGACCTCGGCGGCGACCTTCTGGAGCCAGGAGTCCTCCGGGAAGGAGTCGAGGAGGAGCACTCCCGCGGGGTTGCCGGAGAAGGGCCGGTCGGTGAAGGCGTCGACGATTCGGATGCGCATGGCGCCGACGGTACCGGCGGCGGATTTCCGGCGGCCAAGGCCAATCGCGGAGAACTGGACCGGTCGTTCCGCGCGTCGTCGTGGTCGGGAGGACGGCGGGACGGGACACGGGGGGTGTCCGCCGTGAGCGGCCTCGGGGGGCTTCGACGATGTTCGGGTACTCGGACGACCGGTGGGTCCTGTTCCTCTACCCGGTGGTGCTGTGGGTGCCGTTCGGGCCCTTCCTGATGGGGGCCGCGGGGGCGTGGTGCGCGGCCCGGCCCGGTCTGCGACCGCGGCTGTGGTCGGTGCTGCTCCCGCTGGTGCCGGTGGGGGTCTCCGCGGCCGTGATGCTCCTGCCCCTGGACCAGCAGAAGCGCACCGAGGACCTCGTCGGCTACGCCGCCGTCCACATCGGCGGCATCACGGTGCTGCCCTGGCTCCTCGGGTACGGGACCACCCGCCTGGTCCGGGCCGTGCGGGCGCGCCGGAACGGGGGCACCGCCGCGGGGTGAGCGCGCGGGGGAGCCGGGAGCGCGGTCAGCCGAGGTGGGGCCAGAAGTCCTCCAGGGAGCCGGGGCCGGTGAAGAACGCCTCCGTGGCGGCCAGGTCCTTCGCGAACCCCGGCGCACGCTCCGCGAGCGCCTGCTCCAGGGTCCGCGTCCGCCGTGGAGGCCGCTCGCGGGCCGCGGCGTCGAGGCCGGCGGCGGTCGCCATCAGCAGCCGCTGCCACTGTTCGCCCTGTTCGGCGAGCGCGTAGACGCCCGACAGCAGATCGGCGGCGCCGAGGGGCCGGGTGAGGGAGGAGGGGGACGTGCCCACGACCGGACGGAGTTCCCAGCCCCCGGCCCGGGCGGCGAGCCGCAGCACACCGGCCCAGTTCCTGATCCGTCCGAGGCGCACGTACACCGAATCGCCGGTGTGCGGCGGCAGACGGCCCCCGTGCAGGGGGTTGGTGGCCGCCACCACGTCGGACAGGACCGGGCACTCCGTCTCCGTCGGTGTCCACAGCCCCTCCTGCCGGGCCTCCAGAGCGGCATGGGTCCAGTCCTCGGCCGCCGTCAGGCGGGAGGCGAAGTCCACCGGGCCGTTGAGCGGTGTGTGCGGGTACGCGGTGATCACACCGGCCAGTATCCGGCGCCGTGGCGCGTCAGCGTCCGTCGCGCAGCGCGAGGACGTACGTCGCCGTGAGGGCGACGGCGCGGTCCTCGTCGTGGGACAGGCGGGTGAGGGCGCGCGCCGCCGTGGCACCCGGGACGTCCGCGAGGGCCTGGGTCAGCCGTCGGCGCGCCGGCAGTCCGGTGGTGGCGCGGGCGAGGCGGTCGACGAGGGCGCCGGCGATCCGGTCCGCCAGCGCGGGGTCGCCCGCGAGGGCGCTCAGCGCGTCGGCCGCGTCGACGTCGTTCGTCTGCTGCGTCTCTTCCGTCTCCCCGACGACCATGTCGACGAGCGTCGGGATCGCGTCGGCCACTCCCCGTGCCGCCAGCGCCGGAGCCGCGCACCGGCGGACCGTGGCGTCGGGGTGCGCGAGGGCGTCCCGCAGGAGCGCGGTCGCCTCGTCGCCCGGCATCTCGGCGAGGGACCGGACGGCGCGTTCCCGCACCTCGGCGGCGGGGGAGTCGAGGGCCTCCGCGAGCAGCGCCGGGCCGTCCCCGCCCGCGCGCGCCAGGGCCCAGCGGAGGGCTCCGGCGACGTTCGGGTCCGACTCGTCCAGTACGGCCTCGACCAGCGCCTCCACCGGCAGGGGGGCTTCCCCGGACGCGGACAGGGCCGTGCGCTGGCGCGTGTCCGCGTCCTTCGACCTCAGCGCCTGGAGGAGCGCGACGGTCCGCAGGACGTCCTCCCAGCCCACTGGTTCCGCGGCGTCGATCCGGCGGAGCCGCGTGAGCAGCTCCGTCTCCGCCGCGATGCGTTCCCGCGTCCGGCGCACGAGGTCGTCGACGAGTTCCGCGGGCGCGAAGCCGGGGTCGTCGAGCGCCCGCCCGACCTCGCGCAGCGAGAGGCCCAGCGACCGCAGGCTCTCGATGTGGAAGATCCGCCGGACGTCCTCGCCGGAGTACTCCCGGTAGCCGGAACCGGTGCGGCCCGTCGGGCGCACCAGGCCGAGCGACTCGTAGTGCCGGAGCATGCGGGCGCTGACCCCGGACCGCCGGGCCACGTCACCGATCAACACGCCTGTCACTCCTCCCGGCCGGCCCGCCGAGGGCCACGACGCGCTTCGCCTCCTCGACCGCGGACTCGAAGCCGGCGTCCGGGTCGCGCCACAGCCGTTCCGTGGCGACGGCGTGCGTGCGCACTTCGGGGTCGGGGTGCGTCCGCGCGGCGGCGAGCACCGGCACCGCCGCCTCCCCGAGCGCGATCAGCGCCCGGCTCAGGCTCAGTCGCGTCTCGCGTCCACCGCGCCCGAGCTGCGTCGCCAACCCTACGGCCAGCCAGGGCTCCTCCCCCTCGGGCACGAGGACGACCGCCGCCCGCCAGGCGCTCCGGGCCACCTCGTCGTCGGCGTCGGACAGCAGCGCCGGGGTGATCACCGGCCAGGCCCGCCGGTCCCCGATCTTGGACAGGGTGTGCAGGGCCTGGCTCCGGGCCTGCGCGCGCTCCGAGCGCACCTCGGGGAGGAGCCTGGGGACCGTCGTCGACGCCGGGTGGCGGGTGAGCGCCCAGGTCAGCATCTCGCGCACGGAGAAGTCGGGTTCGACCGCGCACCGTTCGACGAGCCTGTCCACGGCTTCCCGGTCCGGGGCCGTGCCGACCGCCAGGGCCGCCCGCAGCCGGACCGACGCGCTGTCGCTCTCCAGCGCCCGGAGGGCACGCGCCGTCTCCGGGGCCGTCCTCCCGCTCTGCTCGTTCTTCTCGTTCGTCATGGTCATCGGGACCACCTCCTCGGCGCCAGTGAAGGGCTTGTCACGGTGTCAAGGTCAAATACGGGATGCCGGTGGGCGGTACGCGCCACTAGGGTGGCCCGATGCCAACGGTCAAGAAGATCCAGGTCACATTCGACTGCGCGGATCCCGAGCGTCTCGCCCGTTTCTGGTGCGAGGTGCTGGGGTACGTCGTGCCGCCGGCGCCGGAGGGTTTCGCCACGTGGGACGACTACCACCGCTCGCTGCCGGACGGGCACGAGGTGAAGTGGTTCTCCTGCGCCGATCCCTCGGGCGAGGGTCCGCGGCTGTTCTTCCAGCGCGTCCCCGAGGGCAAGGTCGCCAAGAACCGGGTGCACCTCGACGTGCGGGCCGGCACCGGTCTCGTGGGCGAGGAGCGCCTCACCACGCTCCAGGCGGAGTGCGCACGGCTGGTCGAGCTCGGCGCGGTCCACCTGTACACGCAGTTCGCCGACGAGGAGAACGAGTCCTGCATCACGATGCAGGACATAGAGGGCAACGAGTTCTGTCTGGACTGAGGTCCCGTTCGGACCGAGGTCCGTGAAGGTGCCCTCCCCGGCCGGGGAGGGCACCTTTTCTTTTCCCTCCTTGTCGAACTGGTGTTCGTCCACCGCTCGTGGCTTCTCGAGTTCTTGCTTACCGAACAGTTCCGATATATCGTTGAAGCATCGCGATGGTTCGTAGAAGAAATCCCGATGGAAGGAGCGTTGCGATGCGTTCACATGGACACGAGTGCGGAAACGGACACGGAGCCGGCCGTGGGGGCCGTGGCCCCGGAGGCCGGGGAGACTTCGAGGGGCGGCGCGCCGCGTTCGGGCCCTTCGGGCCCGGGTTCGGCGGCGGACCGTTCGGAGGAGGCCCCTTCGGGGGCCGGGGTCGCGGCGGCGGCCGGGGACGGGCGCGGCGCGGTGACGTGCGGGCCTCGATCCTGGCGCTCCTGAAGGACCGCCCGATGCACGGCTACGAGATGATCCGCGAGATCGGCGAGCGCAGCGACGGGGCCTGGAAGCCCAGTCCCGGCTCCGTCTACCCCACCCTCCAGCTCCTGGAGGACGAGGGGCTGATCACCAGCGCGAGCGAGGGCGGCAAGAAGCTGTTCACGCTCACCGACTCCGGGCGCGCCGAGGCCGAGAACGGGCCCGAGGCTCCCTGGGAGGAGGCCGGGCGCGGAGTCGACTGGGACGCCGTGAACGAGATCCGGCAGGCCGGCTTCGGTCTGATGGAGGCGTTCGGGCAGGTCTGGAAGACCGGCAGCCCCGAGCAGCGCGATAAGGCGGTCGCCGTGATCAACGAGGCGCGCAAGAAGCTGTACCTGATCCTGGCCGACGAGCACTGAGGCGCGGAGGTGCGGGGAGGGGATACGGAAGGGGGCCTGCGGCGGTTGCCGCAGGCCCCCTTCCGTTCGTTCCCGTTCCCGGGCGCTCAGGAGTGGTGGACCGTCAGCTCCGCCGTGGTCGGGCCCGCCCCGTCGCCGATCCACCAGATCTCCGCCGCGTCGAAGCTGTCGGAGGCGCGCGGCGCCCCGTCCTCCTCGTGGCAGTGGAACGCGGTCCAGAACAGATCGCCGGGCAGCGCCTCCCGGGGTGCGTACACCCGGTACACGTACTGCCGCCCGTCGAGCGCGAGCAGACCCACCATCCAGAACACGTTCGGAAGACGAGCGGAGAGGGGGCCGTGGTTGCACGAGGGGCGCGAGGCAAGGCGGCGCGCGCCTTTTCGGGGGTGTCGCGCGCGATCTCATTCGCAAGGAGGAGGAACCACGCGCCCGTACCCGCCTCCGGTGGGACGCGCACATGCTCCTCTCCGGTGATGTTCCGGCCGTCCCGACCTGATGAGGTGGGAGCGTGCACAGTCCCGTCCCGCGCCCCCCGTCGCTCCGGCAGCCCGCCGCCCTGCGCGCGGAGCTCGTCCCCTTCCTGACGCCCTCGCTCGCGGCGGCCGTCTCGGGCGCGCGCCGCCGGGCCCTCCGGGACGGGGACCGCCAGATCGACACCGCGCACCTGCTGCACTCGCTCGTCGAGTCCGACCCCGAGGCCGCCGCCGTGTTCGAGGGTCGCGAGCAGCTCGCCCGCGTCCTCGGCTACCTCGTCCAGCGGTCCATCGGCTACGGCCTGCGCTGGCAGCGCTCCGTCGAGGACTCGGCGGACCGGCGCCTGCTGCCCGCCGCGCGCGGGACCGAATCCCGGGACGTCCGGCCCTCCGGCTGGTCGCCCGCCGCGGCCGCCGCCCTGGAGGGCGCCCTCCGGCGGGCCGCCGGACGCGGCGAACCGCAGGCCCGGGGCGTCGACCTGCTCGCCGTCGTCGCCGCCGACCCCGAGAGCCGGGCCGTCGAGGTGCTGCGCCGCGCCGGGGTCGATCCGGCCGCCCTGGCCGCCCGCGCCGACCTCGCCGCCACCCCGTGCGAGGCCCTCGAACGGGCCGGTGACGCCGCCCTCGACCGGGCCGCCGGAGGAGCCCGTCACGAGGGGCCGTCTCAACAGGTGTAACGGGGGTTACACCCCTGACGTCGTCCTGTCATGATGACCCCATGCACGCGTCTCAGGGGAGAAGCGCCGGCCTGGGACTCGCCCTGGCCTCGGCCTTCGCATTCGGTGGTTCGGGAGTGGCGGCCAAGCCGCTCATCGAGGCGGGACTCGACCCGCTCCACGTCGTCTGGCTCCGGGTCGCCGGCGCCGCGCTCCTCATGCTCCCGGTGGCCTGGCGCCACCGGGACCTCCTGCGCCGCGAACCGGCCCTCCTCGTGGGCTTCGGACTGCTCGCCGTCGCCGGTGTCCAGGCCTTCTACTTCGCCTCGATCTCCCGCATCCCCGTCGGCGTCGCCCTCCTCATCGAGTACCTCGCCCCGGCCCTCGTCCTCGGCTGGGTCCGCTTCGTCCAGCGCCGGCCCGTCACCCGCGCCGCCGCCTTCGGCGTCGTCCTCGCGGTCGGCGGCCTCGCGTGCGTCGTCCAGGTCTGGTCCGGGCTGGGCTTCGACCTGCTCGGGCTCCTCCTGGCGCTCGCCGCCGCCTGCTGCCAGGTCGGCTACTTCGTCCTCTCCGACCGGGGCGCCGACGGGGACGGAGGGGCCGAGCGGCCCGACCCGGTCGGCGTCATCGCCTACGGACTGCTCATCGGCGCGCTCGTCCTCACCGTCGTGGCCCGGCCGTGGGGCATGGACTGGGCGGTCCTCGGCGGCCGCGCCGCCATGGACGACACCAGCGTGCCCGCCTGGCTGCTGCTCGGCTGGATCGTGCTGATCGCCACCGTCTTCGCCTACGTCACCGGCGTCATCTCGGTGCGCCGGCTCTCCCCGCAGGTCGCGGGCGTCGTGGCCTGCCTGGAGGCCGTCATCGCGACCGTCCTGGCCTGGGTCCTGCTCGGCGAGCACCTGGGCGCGCCGCAGATCGCCGGCGGCGCGCTGGTCCTCGTCGGCGCCTTCATCGCCCAGTCCTCGACGCCGAAGACGCCGCCGCCCGGACCCGTGGCCGGAGGCACGGGGGACGTGAGCGGGGCCGGAGCCGTACCCGGGAGCGGTACGGGGGCCGGTGCCGGGTCCGAGGACGGGAGTGTTACGGGCGTCGGTGCCGGGTCCGAGGACGGCTCCGGGCCCCGGTCCGGGGACGGCGAGGCCGACAGGGGAACCGGGTTGTCCGCCGGGCGGACCGCCCCCTAGGGTGCCGATCATGCATGCGACCGTGCTTCCGCCCCCCGCCGCCTAGCGCGCGCGGAGACCTCCCCCGACGAAGACCGGGCCCGAGTGGCGATCCCTCGCCGCCGGGCGGTTCGTCGCTGCCCGCGCGCGGAGTCCAGCGACCACCCTTCCCTCCCGTCTTCCACGGAGAAGTCACGTGTCGAACTCCTCGGGATCCGCCCTGTCCGTCGGGCGGAGCCTCTTCTATCTGATCGTCGCCGGAATCGCCTGGGGCACGGCCGGTGCCGCCGCCTCGCTGATCTTCCGCGTCAGCGACATGGGCCCCCTCGCCCTCTCCTTCTGGCGCTGCGCCGGCGGCCTGGTCCTGCTGCTCGGCGCCCTCGCCCTGCGGTCCCGGCGCGCGGTCGTCCCCGTCCCGGTGGAACCGTGCCGCCGCAGGGCGGTCCGCATCCTCGGCACCGGCGTCGGGCTCACCGTCTTCCAGAGCGCGTACTTCGCCGCCGTCGAGGCCACGGGCCTGGCCGTCGGCACCGTCGTCACCCTGGGCGCGGGCCCCGTCCTCATCGCGCTCGGCGCCCGCCTCACCCTGGGCGAGCGCCTGGGCCGGGGCGGGTCCCTCGCCGTCGTCGGGGCGCTCGCCGGGCTCGGCGTCCTCGTCCTGGGCGGCGGTGACGCCGAGGTGCGGCCGGTGGGCATCGCCCTCGCGGTCCTCTCGGCGGCCGGATACGCGGCGATCACCCTGCTCACCCGCCGGCTCGGCCGCGACGGCGGCGGCGCGGACGCCCTGACGACGACCGCCTGGGCCTTCGCGATCGGGACGGTCGGGCTGCTGCCCGCGGCGCTCGCGGAGGGGCTCGTCCCGCACACCGGCACGCCGGTGGGGGTGCTGCTCCTCCTCGTGTACGTGGCGGCGGTGCCGACCGCGCTCGCGTACGCCCTGTACTTCGCCGGAGCGGCGGTCGTCCGGGCCGCCACCGTCTCCGTGATCATGCTCCTGGAGCCGGTGAGCGCGGCCCTGATCGCGGTCTCGCTCCTCGGCGAGCGGCTCACCGCCGCGATCGTGCTCGGCACGCTGCTGCTCCTCGCCGCCGTCACCGGCCTCGCCCTCGCGGAGACGCGGACGGCGGTGGAGCGTCGGCGGGAGGCGGTGACGGTGTAGCGGCGGTACGGCGCGGGCCCCGGGGCGTCAGCCGTTCGCGAGGCGGCGGAGCTGGTGGGTCCGGGCCTCCCGGTCGCCGGGGCCGTCCCGGTCGGAGAGGTGGCGGGCGACGCGCTCGCCGACCTCCCGGGGCTTGTTGCCCGCGTACTTGAACTTGGCCCGTACACCGGTCACTTCGAGGTCGAGGACGCGGATGCCCGGCAGGAGACGGCCGAACGGCGCCTCGCCGGGAGCGGCGGGCGCGGTGCCGCCCTCCGGCTGGAAGTGGGCGACCTGGCGGTTGAGGAGCGCGGCCTTCTCCGCCGGGTCGTCGACCACGCGCGCGGTGCAGCGCAGCTGGACGGCCGCGTAGTACGAGGTCGGGGTGCCGTGCTCGGGCGGCGCGCCCTCGGGGGCCGTCCAGTGGCCCGGTACGAAGACGTGGTCGTCGACCACGCTCAGGAGCACCGCCGGGCTCGCCTCCAGGGCCCGCCAGAGCGGGTTGGGCCGGGCCAGATGGAGCAGGACCCGCCCGTGCGGGCCGGGCTCGGGCTCGTACAGGAAGTGCGTCGGCTGCACCCACGGCGGTTCGCCCGGCGGGCCGTTGACGGCGAGCTGGCCGAAGTCGTGCCGGGAGAGCCACGCGCGCCACTCGCCCTCGTCGTGCGCGGCGTCCCAGGGGTGTATCAGCATGGTCCGTGCCTCCCTCCGCCCGCCGTCAGAGCGCGGCGAGGTAGTCGGGCAGGGCGACGGACGGGTCGAGGTCGTCCGCCGGGACCGGGGTGCCGTAGCCGCCGCGCAGCGGGACCACGCCGGTCCAGTGGGGGAGGGCGAGGTCCTCGGGGTCGTCGTTGGGGCCGCCGGTGCGGACCTTCGCGGAGACCTCGTCGAGGTCGAGGCGGATCACGGCGGTGGCGGCGAGCTCCTTGGCGTTCGCGGGGCGCGAGTCGGCGGAGCGGCCGGGGACGACGTGGTCCACGAGGGCGTCGAGGGCGGTCCGCAGCTCCTCGGGGTCGGTGACCCGGTGGGCGGTGCCGTGGACGACGACCGAGCGGTAGTTGAGGGAGTGGTGGAAGGCGGAGCGGGCGAGCACGAGACCGTCGACGTGGGTCACGGTCAGGCAGACCGGCAGGCCGGGGGCCTTCGTGCCGTCGCCGGTCGCGCGCAGCGGCCGCGAGCCGGTGGAGCCGTGGACGTAGAGGCGCTCGCCGACCCGGCCGAAGAGGGTGGGGAGCACGACCGGCACGCCGTCGCGGACGAAGCCGAGGTGGCAGACGTAGGCCTCGTCGAGGATCGAGTGGACCAGTTCCCGGTCGTACGAGGCGCGCTCCCGGGAGCGGGTGGGCACGGTCCGGGCGGTCGGCGTGTAGGCGGCGGCCTGCGCCGGCACCGATGAGGCGGTGCCGGTGGGTGAGGGTCCTTCGACGGTGGCGCTCATGTTGCCCACTCCATTGCACTAGTGCATACTTGTGTTTGTGCTAGGAGAGTATCGGATCGAAGGCCGCCGCGCATCGGAGATCGCCGCCAGCGTCGAGCGGGGGGTCGGCACGGGTGCCCTGGCGCCCGGCCGACTCCTCCCGCCCATGCGGGAGTTGGCGGCCACCCTGGGCGTGAACCCCAACACCGTCGCCGCCGCCTACCGCACCCTGCGCGAGCGCGGGGTCATCGAGACGGACGGGCGGCGCGGCAGCCGGGTGCGGCCCCGGCCCGCCACGACCGCGCGCGGCTCCATCCGGGTCGAGGCGCCCGCCGGGGTGCGGGACGTCAGCAACGGCAGCCCCGACCGCGCCCTGCTCCCGCCCCTCGGCGACGCCCTCGCGGAGGTCGCGCGGCGGTACGCCGAACAGCCCGGCATGTACGGAGAGGCCCCGGTCGACGAGGAGTTCGGGCGGCTCGCCCGCGCCGCCTTCGACGCGGACGGCGTGCCGGCCGGGCCCGTCGGCGCGGCCTCGGGCTCCCTCGACGCCATCGAGCGCGTGCTCGCGGTCCGCCTCAGGCCCGGCGACGCCGTCGCCGTCGAGGACCCCGGCTGGGGCAGCCTCCTCGACCTGGTGCCCGCGCTCGGGCTGCGACCGGTGCCGGTCGCCGTCGACGACGAGGGGCCGCTGCCCGGAGAGGTCGAGCGTGCGATCCGGCGGGACGGGGCGCGGGCGGTGATCGTCACCGACCGGGCGCAGAACCCGACCGGCGCCTGCGTCGGCGCGGAACGGGCCCGGGAGCTGCGGCGGGTCCTCGCCGCCCACCCCGGCGTCCTGCTCGTCGAGGACGACCACGGGCACGGCATCGTCGCGCAGCCGCTGCACCCCCTGGCCGGGGGCACCGACCACTGGGTCCTCGTCCGCTCGGTCGCCAAGGCGTACGGCCCCGACCTGCGGATCGCCGCCTTCACCGGGGACGCCGAGACCGTCGACCGGGTCCTCGGGCGGCAGCGGCTCGGCCCCGGCTGGGTCAGCCGGCTGCTCCAGCGGACCGTCGCGCACCTGTGGGCCTCGGAGGCGGTGGACCCGGCCGTCGTCGCGCGCTCGTACGGCGAGCGGCGCGACGGCCTCGTCCGCGCCCTCGCCCGGCGCGGCGTCGCGGCCTGCGGGCGCTCCGGCATGAACGTGTGGGTGCCGGTCGCCGACGAGACGGGCGCGGTCGCGCGGCTCCTCGCGGCGGGCTGGGCGGTGGCGCCGGGCGCGCGGTTCCGGATGGAGACCGGTCCTGCCGTCCGGCTCACCGTCTCCGGCCTGGGCGTCGCGGACGTCGAGCCGCTGGCCGACGCGGTCGCCGGGGCGGCGGGGCCCGCGCCGGCGCGCAGTTACGGGTAGGGGGCCGCCCGCACGCGGTCCGTGCCCCGCCCCGGGGTGCGGAGGCTCAGGCGCAGGTCGCGGAATCCCGGGGCGCGGGGGCCGGTACCGGCGCTTCGGGGGCCGTCGTTCCGGCGGGCGGGGCCGTCGCTCCGGGCGGGGGAGCCGTGCCGCGGCGGGAGGCGCGGGTCTGGGTGAGGGCCGCGCCCGCCAGGACGACGACGGCGCCGACCGGGGTGTTCCAGCCGAGCCGCTCGCCCAGGAGCGTGACGCCCGCCGCCGTGGCGATGACCGGGATGAAGTACGTGACCATGGAGGCCGTCGTCGGGCCGACCTCCGCGACGATGCCGTACTGGAGCAGCATCGCGTACCCCGTGCCGAGCGCGCCGAGCGCGATCACGGCGAGCAGCGGCAGGAGCTCCACCGACTCCGGGAGCGAGGTGAACAGCGGGGTGACCACGGCCAGTTGCAGCGTCGCCAGACCCACCTGGGAACCGGCGAGCGAGAGGTTCGAGGCGCCGGTGCCGGCCAGCGTCCGGCGGACGTAGATCCAGCCGACCGCGTAGCTGAACGAGGCGAGGAGGGCGAGCGCGGTACCGGTCACGTCGAGGCCCGAGAAGCCCTGCCAGGCGCCGAGCACGGTCAGCACGCCGACGAAGCCGATGCCCAGACCGGCCGCCCGGACCCGGGTCGGGCGGTCCTCGGAGAGCGCGACGAGGGAGAGCAGCATGCCCCACAGCGGGGTCGTCGCGTTGCAGATGCCCGCCAGGGTCGACGGGATCGTCAGCTCCGCGTACGCGAAGAGGGAGAACGGCAGCGCGTTGAGGAGGAAGGCCGCGACCGTCAGATGGCCCCAGACCCGGGCGCCGCGCGGCAGCCGGTCCCGCTTCACGACCAGGGCGACGGCGAGCACCGCCGTACCGAACAGGAGCCGTCCGAAGGTGACCTGGAAGGGCGCGAAGCCCTCCGTGCCGACCTTGATGAAGAGGAAGCTGAAGCCCCAGATGAGGGCCAGCGCGCCGAACCGGACGCGCCAGTCGAGCGGCGGACGGGAGGCGGACCGGGGCGGCCCGGCGGAAGGGGCGGGGAGTGCGGAGGGAGGGACCGGGGGGACGGGCTGCGGGGCTGCGGGGCTCATGACACTCAGGGTGACCGGAAACAACCTCTTAGGACAAGTGAGACTTCCTCGACCCCTCCCCTTAGAATCGCTTACATGTTGAACCTGGAGCGCCTCCGCACCCTCGACGCCGTCGCCCGGCACGGCTCCGTCAGCGGTGCGGCCGACGGGCTGCACGTCACGACCTCCGCCGTCTCCCAGCAGCTGTCCAAGCTGGAGCGCGAGGTCGGGCAGCGGCTGCTCGCCAAGAACGGGCGGGGCGTGCGCCTCACCGACGCCGGGATGCTGCTCGCCGAGCACGCCGCCCGGATCCTCTCCCAGGTCCAGATGGCCCAGGCCGACATCGAGGCCCAGCGGGGCCGGGTCGTGGGCGAGGTGCGGCTCGCCGGCTTCCCCACGGCGGCCCGCGGCCTCTTCCCCGGCGCGCTCGCCGCCCTGCGCGCCGGCCACCCCGAACTCCGGGTCCGTACGACGGAGCTGGAGCCGGAGCCGGGGGTGCGCGCGGTGCTGCGCGGCGACGCCGACCTCGCGATCGTCCTGGACTGGAGCAACAAGCGGGCGCCCGTACCCGGCGGCCTGGAGCGCGCCCACCTCTTCGACGACACCGCCGACGTGGCCCTGCCCGCCTCGCACCCGCTGGCCGGGTGCGAGGCGGTGGACCTGGTCGACTTCGCCGACGAGGAGTGGGTGTCCTGGCCGGAGGGCGAGTTCTGCCACGACTGGCTGATGTTCACCCTGCGCTCGCAGGGCATCGAGCCGCGCATCGGCCACCTCGCGGGCGAGCACCACACCCAGCTCGCGCTCGTCGCGGCCGGCCTCGGCGTCTGCGTGACCCCCCGGCTCGGCCGCCCGGTGCCGGAGGGCGTCGCCTTCGTGCCCGTACGCCAGAAGATGCGGCGGCACATCTACGCCACCTGGCGCGCCGACGCGGGCCGCCGCCCCTCCGTGCGGGCGGTCGTCGGGGCGCTGCGGGCGGTGGCCGAGCCGTTGGGGTGCTGAGCTGCTGAGCTTTTGGTGTGCCGAGCCGCTGGGCCTTTGATGTGCCGAGCCGCCGGGGCGTGGTCCGCTCGCCGTTTCCCCCGTCCGGGAAGGGCCCGAGGAGCCTTACAGTTCTCAGTAGAATGTCCGAACCTGGACATCTCTCAGGGAAAGTGTCTAGCTTCGGGGAGTCCGGGGCGTGACGCGGCCGGAACGGAGGCGACGCGCATGCCGGCACGATCGGTCAGCTCCCATCACGTGCGGGCCGCGCTGCTCGGTGCCGAGCGGCGCGGGGTGGCCGCGGGGCCGCTCCTCGCCCGGGCCGGACTGCCCACCGCGCTCCTGGAGGAGGAGCCCCAGGCCCGGGTCCCCGCCGAGCAGTTCGGCCGGCTCGTCAGGACGCTGTGGGCCGCGCTCGACGACGAGCTGATCGGCTTCGGCGGCGCGCCCAGCAAGGTCGGCACCTTCGCGATGATGGCCCACGTCGTGGTCCACGGCAGCCGGGACCTGCGCGAGGCCCTCCGGCGTGCCCAGACCTTCTACTCCCTCTTCCCCGCCGGACCGCGCTTCCGGCTCGTGGAGCCCGGGCCGGGCCCGGATGCCCCCGACGGCGAGGAGGCCGACGAGGCCCGGCTGGAGTTCGACGTCTCCGGGTACGACGACCCGCTCCACTTCGGCGCCGAGTCCACCGTCCTCGTCGCCCACCGCTTCGCCGGCTGGCTGATCCGGCGCAGGATCGGCCTGCGCCGCGTCGAGTTCGTCCACCCCGAACCCCGGCACGCCCACGAGTACGCCCTCCTGTTCGGCGCGCCCTGCGTCTTCGGCGCCGGGCGGACGGCCGCCGTCTTCGACCGGGCGGACCTCGACGAACCCGTCCTCCGCGACGGCGCCGCGCTCAAGGTCTTCCTGCGCCGCGCCCCCGTCGACGTGCTCGTCTCCGCCGACTACGGCAGTACGGTCACCGGCCGGGTGCGGCACCTGATCGGGCAGGCCCTGCCCGCCGGTCCCGTGCCGACGCCCGAGCAGCTCGCCGTCCGGCTCTCCGTCAGCCCGCAGACCCTGCGCCGCCGGCTGGCCGCCGAGGGGACGACGTACCAGCGCCTCCGCGACCAGGTGCGGCGCGACCACGCCATCGCCGAACTGGCCGGCGGCCGCGTCTCCATCGAGCGGCTCTCCCGGCAGCTCGGGTTCTCCGAACCCAGCGCCTTCCACCGGGCGTTCCGGCGCTGGACGGGCGAGACGCCCCGCGCGTACCAGGGGCGGGGGTAGCGCCGTGCGGTTCGGCCCGTCCGGTCAACAACCCTGAGCGGTGCGGTCACAGCCGCCGTCCGCCGTCCGGCCTACCGTCCCGCCATGACCGAAATCGACCGGTCCGGTGGCGTGCGGCTCCCGGACCCCACCCGACGCCCGTGAAGGCGCGCCGGGCGGCCGGCGCCGTCCTCGGGACCGGAGTCCTGCTCTGCCTCCTCGCCGGAGTGGCCGTCACCGCCCTCGGCATCCGGGTCGACGGCACCAGCATGGCCCCCACCCTCCACCAGGGCGACCGCGTTCTCGCCGCCCCCGGCTCCGCAGGGGAGGCGCGCCGGTTCGACGTGGTGCTGCTGCGGGCCACCGGCAAGGACGCCCTCCTGGTCAAGCGGGTGATCGGACTCCCCGGCGACCGGGTCGCGATCGTCTCCACGCCGGACGAGCCCTTCCGCGTCCTGCTCCAGGAGGGCGGCAAGGGGCCCCTGTACCGGGTGGCGGCGCCCCAGTGGGCCGCGCAGGCCCACCGCACGGGCGCCTGCTGCACCCCGGAGGGCTCCCGCTCGGCGCGGGCCGAACTGCGGACCGTGCCCGAGGGGGCGTTCTTCTACCTGGGCGACAACCCCGACCTGTCGGACGACTCGCGGGCGTACGGCTGGGGCGAGATCGACCGGATCGAGGGGAGGGTCGGCGTGCGCGCCTTCCCCGTCTCCTCGTCCCCGGACATCGGCAACCGGCCCGTCCTGGAGGAGTACCGGGGACCGAGTCCCTGGCGCGGCTCCTAGGGGGCGTGCGACGGAAGCTTCTCGCGGCCGGTGCTCAGGGCGATCCTGACCACCGTGTCCGCGACGCGCCGGGCCGACTCCTCCGGGGAGGCCGTGGCCTGCACGATGTGACTCGCGGTCAGCCGCACCGCCGCGTCCACGGCCAGTTCGCGTGCCACCGGATCGACGGTGGGCCAGGCCTCCGTGACGTACGCGTCGGCCATGGCCGTGGCCGTGGCGAACGCCGCCGCCGACCGGGTCGTCAGATAGGGGAGCAGCCCGTCCTCGCCGGTGCTCGTCAGCATGGCCCTGATCAGGGGGTTCCGGCCGGCCAGCGTGAGCGTGAAGCCGACGGCGGCCTCGACGGCCGCGCGCAGGTCGTCCCGGTGCGCGTCCAGGCCCGCCTGGATGCCGACGAGGCAGCGCTCCAGCTCGCGCTGGAACAGGGCCTCGCCGACCGCCTCCTTGGAGGGGAACTCCGAGTACAGCGTCTGCCGGCTGACGCCGACCGCGCCGGCCAGGTGGGCCATGCGCAGCTTGTCGAAGCCGCGCTCCGCGACCGCCTCGTACGCCGCGTCGAGCAGGCGTTCGCGCAGCAGTGTCCGGACCGTCTCCCTGAACCGTGGCATCGGGCAAGCCTAGTCCAGAGGAATTCTTCCCAGGATTGTCCGAAGTGTTGACACTCAATAAGAGAGTGTCCAATTCTCGAACAAGCAGCCGCAAAGTGTCATCCGTCTCCGACCATCCGGCCGAGGACGCACGGCTGTGTTCACACCCCCACCCGCACGCCGCGTGCGGGACGACGGTTGGAGAGCACATGCAGGAAGAGACCAGAGGGGTCACCCGCTGGCGCAGATCGGCGGTCCTGGCCCTGCCGGCCACCGTGGCGATCGGCGCCATGGCCACGGCGATGGTGCAGGGCGCCCTCGCCGCGAACCTCTCGCTGACGAGCGTCCCCTTCACCCTCAGCTCCAAGACGGTGGCCGCGCCGCAGGGCATCGGCGCGGTCATGCACACCGTCGACGCGGGCGGGCCGAAGGGCGCCGCCGAGGTCGGACTCGCCAAGGCGGGCCTGGACGGCATCTGCGTCCACGCCGTCCAGTCGGTCAACCTCCCGGTGATCGGCAGCCTCGGCACCTGGTCGCTCAACATCTCCTCGCCGGCCGCCGCGACCCCGCTCACCAGCGAGCAGCTCGTGGCCGGTGCCGGGCTCCAGGCGAACAAGCTGGTCCTCGACGCCCAGGCGCTCAAGGCGTCGACGGCCACCCTGCACGCCGCCGACGGCAGCCCGAACGTCATCGGCGCCGCCGCCGACAGCGCCGGGATCAAGAGCACCGGCATCACCGACGGCACCCCGGGCCAGTTCGGCCTGGACGCCACCGGCGGCCGGACGGACATCAAGAACCTCAACGCCGACGCCAACGCCGCCACGATCTCCGGCGCGATCACCCTGCCCGACCTGGCGATCGGCATCGCCCACGGCGACAAGGGCTGCTGAGCCGTACGGCCCCGGCGCACCGCCGCCACCGGCCGGGGCCCCGCGCCTTCCGGAACCCTCCGGACCCTCCGGGTCCTTCCGGTCCTTCCGGAGACGCGGGGCCCCCGCCCCCGCACCCCTCCCGTCCCTCCCCGAACCGCCGCTGCGAGGCCTCCATGAGCACCGATCCGCCGACCGACCCGCCCGAGCCGACCCGGCCGGCCGGGGAGCCCGCCTCCGCCGAGGGGACCGCGCGCCCGCGCGGCGCGCTCGCGGCGTTCCGCCAGTGGCGCCGCACCCGGCCCTTCTGGGCGGCCGTCTGGACCGGGATCGGCGGCTTCGTCATCTTCTTCCTGCCGATGGCCCCCCTCGGCAAGATCCTCCAGGTCGGCGTCGGCGGGATCGCGGGCATGGCGGGCGGGGTCGTCCTCATGGCGATGGCCCTGCTCATCCTCCTGCTGCCGAGCCAGCGCCACACCGCCGGCGTGCTCGCGGTCATCGCGGGCGTCGCCTCCTTCCCGCTGTCGAACCTCGGCGGCCTCTTCGTCGGCATGGTCCTCTCGGTCCTCGGCGGCTCCATGGCCTTCGCCTGGCTCCCCGAGAAGCCCGCCGGGCGGACCGGCGGTCTCCTCCGCCGTCACCGGAAGGCCGCCGAAACCCCCGTACCCCCCGTGCCCGTTGGGAGCGGATCCGCATGAACCACCTCTTCTCCGGAGCCCTCGGGCTCGGCAAGTCCTTCACCCGGGTGCACACGGCCGGCGCCCGCGCCGCCGCCGACTGGAACACCCGGATGCTGGCCGAGGCCGCCGACGACACCCGCCGCGGCACCCGCTGGGGACGCGGCGCCCTCGCCTTCGTCCCCTCGGCCCTGGCCATCGGGGCCCTCGGCACGGCGCTCGCCCAGGGGGCGCTGGCCGCCAACTTCAGCGTCACCGGCGAGCCCTTCACCCTGACCTCCAACGGCGTCCAGGGCAGCGGCTTCGGCGCCATCGTCAACACCCCCGCCGTCGGACGCCCGGACGGCACCACGACCACCAACACCGCCATGGCGCGCGTCGGTTTCGCGAGCGCCGGGCTCGCCGGACTGTGCGGGATCGTCCACCAGAAGATCGCCGGCGTCCCGTACTCGCTGCTCCTGACCGGCGGTCAGAAGGTGACGGCCACCCCGCCCGGGACCTTCACCACCGACATCGACGCCTCGAACCTCTACATCCAGGCCACCGAACTCCAGGCGTACGGGCCCACCACCCTCCAGAACGCGGTGCTCGGCCAGTCCGCCGACCAGGTCACCGTCGCCGGCAAGCCCCTCACGGGCGCGCAGCCCGGCGGCTTCGGACTCGGCTCGGCGGGCGGCGAGGGCGGCAGCTCCATCAAGCTGCACGGCCTCAACGCCACCTCGTACGACGCCGAGATGGCGGGCGCGCTCGTCCTGCCCGACCTGAAGATCAAGGTCGTGCCCGGATCGGCGACGACGTGCTGAGCCGGGTGCGGACCGCGTGGGCGTGGTTCGGGTCCTTCCGCCGCACCCGCCCCTTCTGGGGCGGGGTGTGGCTGGTCGCCGGCGGCTGGACCGTCCTCAAGTTCTCCCTCAGCTCGCTCCAGCTGATCGTGAGCACGGGCTTCGGGGGGATCGCCGGCTACCTCGTCGGCGGCGGGATGATCCTGTGCGGCCTCATCCCGATGGCGCTGCCCGCCCAGCGGTACACCTTCGGACTCATCGGCGCGGTCCTCGCCGTCGTCTCGCTCGTCGTCTCCAACCTGGGCGGCTTCCTGCTCGGCATGGCGCTCGGCGTCCTCGGCGGCTCCATGATGGTGGGCTGGGGAGCCAAACGCCCGCGCCGCAGGGCGGTGGAAGGGTGACGGCCCGGCCGCGCGGAGGGGGCGGGGCGCGGCGGAAGTCGCTGGCCGTGAGCACCTCCCTGGTGCTCGCCGTCGCCACCGCCGTCTGGTCGGGGCAGCCGGGCAGCGCCTCGGGGGCGCCCGCCGCGGTCCAGCCGCTCGGCGTCCCCTTCCTGCCCGCCCCGGACCCGCTGCGCGTCACCATCGACAGCATGGTCGCCGTCTCGCTGACCGTCGACAAGAACGTCACCATCCGGCTCTCCGACGGCACGACCCGGATCACCAACCAGTACACCTTCACCAAGCTCAAGATCCGCTCGCACATGAACGTGGTCCAGAGGGCGAACGGCCACACCGTCACCATCGACGTGCCGAACGAGGGCTCGCTCGGCGGCTACGACAGCGCGGGGAAGCCCGAGACGACGACGATGTGGGGGAACATCACCAACGTCTGCCTCCGCGTCCTCGTCAAGATCTGCGGGGTGCAGGGCCTCCTCGACTTCTTCGGCTCCCTCATCCCGCTCACCGCCGGGGCCGAGGACTTCGCCGGGGACATCTACGCCATCCGGACCGTCGACGACCACGCGGCCCTCAACTCCACCGACAACCCCGTCCACCTCCCCGGAACCATCACGGTGACCTCGCCATGAGCCCCGAACGCCACAGCCCGGAAGGACACGTGACCGGCCCGGGGGAAGCCGCTCCGGAGGAGGGCCGCACCCACTGGCGCCAGTCCCTCGCCGTCGCCGTCCCCGCGCTCCTCGCCGCCGGCGGCCTCGGGACCGCCATGGCGAGCGGGGCCCTCGCTGTCGGCCTCAAGATCCAGGACCGGCCCGTCGACTTCACCACCAGCAGCCTGTACGGGACGCAGTACGGCGCCGCCGTCGTCGACCAGGCCGTCGTGCGGCCCGACGGCTCGGGCGGGACCGTGCGGGTGCTCCGCATGGGCTTCGCGGACGGCATGATCAACGGCCTGTGCCTGAGCCAGAAGCAGCAGATCGGCGGAGCCACGTACACCCTGATGCTGGTCCTCGGCGACGACAACCCCGGCTCCTGGGAGATCAGGACCAAGAACACCGTCCTCGACCTCAAGAACGCCACCGGCGTGCTCGACATGGACGGCATCGTCGACCTCAACACCAACGGCGCCGACGTGAAGACCGTCAAGGACGCCTCCGGGGCGTACGTGGACAACCCGCTGAGCAGCCCCCAGCACCGCTTCGGCATCCAGGCGCGCTACGCCAAGTTCGACCGGATCACGGGCACCGCCCAGGACTTCCAGCTCCCGGGCCTCCTCACCACCCCGAAGCTCAAGCTGTCCGTGAAGCCCGGCTCGGTGGCCTGCCCGGCGCCCCCGGCGCCCACCGGGACGCCCGGAACGCCGTGAACGGGACGCGGCGGCCGCCCCCGGGCCGTGGCCGCCGCGCCCCGCGCCGTCAGGCCGGCATCGCCATCGTCGCCACCGGGTCCGAGGTCGGGCGGGGCGAGCCGCCCTCCGGCTCCACGGTGATGCCGATGCCGGCCGAGCGGTTCGCCGGCCCCTCCAGGAGGACCGTCGAGGTCTCCGCGTCCGGCGTCATCAGACCGGCGGACCGCATCGTCCCGGAGTCGTCGTACCAGAGCTGGTAGACCTTCCCGGGCGGCGGCGCCGGCATCCCCGCCGCGGCGAACACCGCCCGGTCCAGGGACGGGGAGTGGACGAGGGTGCCCACCGCGCCGTCCGCGAGCCGGGCCGTGGAGACCCGGGCGTCGGGCGCGGCGAGGACGGCCGCGACGGCCTCCGCGCGCTCCTCCGCGACGGCCGCGCGCCGGTCGGCCTCCTCCGCGCGCTCGTACTGCCAGCCCGCGACGCCGCCGAGCGCCACCAGACCGGCGACCGAGGCGGCGAGCGCCCAGCGGGGCAGCCGCCGCAGCCCTCCGAGGCCGCCCGCGGACCGGCCCACGGACCGGGTCGGGGGCGGCAGCTGACGGACGTCCGGGATCCGGCGCAGGACCTCGGCGCGCAGGGCCGGATCGACCGGCGCGGCGACGGCGAGGCCGAGGCGCGCGGTCGTCTCGGAGAGCTCGCGGACCTCGTGCGCGCACGGGTCGCACTGGGCGAGGTGCCGTTCGACGGCCTCCCGCTCCTCGTCCGTCTCCAGGGCGTCGAGGACGTAGGCACCGGTCAGCGTGTGCAGCTCGTCGGTGGTCATCACGCGGTCACCCCCAGGCAGTCGCGGAGCCGGATGAGCCCGTCGCGCATACGTGTCTTCACGGTCCCCAGGGGGAGCGAGAGCAGCTCCGCGACCTCACGGTAGGTCAGACCGCGGTAGTAGGCCAGGGTGACGGACTGCCGCTGGCGTTCGGTGAGGCCCTGCAGACAGCGCCGTACCCGCTCGCGGTCCAGACGGCTCTCCACCTCCTCGGTCACCTCGTCGTACGCGGGACTGTGGTCGAGCAGCGCGACCCGCCGGGCGCGGTCCGAGGCGGCCTGCTCGGAGCGCACCCGGTCCACGGCCCGGCGGTGGGCGAGGGTCAGCGCCCAGTTCAGGACGGAGCCCCGGTCCGGCCGGTAGCGGGCGGCGGAGCGCCAGAGGTCGACCATCACCTCCTGCGTCACCTCCTCGGACTGCGCCGGATCGCGCAGCACCGAGCGGACCACGCCCAGGACGGGGCCGGAGACCCGGTCGAAGACCCCGGCGAAGGCGTCCTGGTCCCCCCGGGCCACCCGGACCATCAGCTCGGGCAGTCCGTCGCCGCGGTCCGGGACCGGACCGCCTCCGACGCGTGCGTGCTCTCTCATCCGCCTGTGCCCTCCTGCGTGGCCTCGGGTGCGCTGCTCCTGGGGGTGTTCGGAGCGGCGGCCCCGGGGGATTGGTCAGTTCCGCGAGTGGTCCGGTGCGGTCCCTCCCTCCTTCGGGAGGCGGCTCAGCGCCCCCGGCCACCAGGCCTTCGGGCCGAGGTCGCGGACGAGCGCCGGGACCAGGAGCGACCGGACCACCAGGGTGTCGAGCAGCACGCCGAAGGCCACGATGAACGCGATCTGCACGAGGAACGCCAGCGGGATCACGCCGAGCGCCGCGAAGGTCGCCGCGAGCACCACGCCCGCCGAGGTGATCACGCCGCCGGTCGCGGTCAGACCGATGCGGACGCCCTCGCGGACCCCGTGGCGCAGCGTCTCCTCGCGGACCCGGGACATCAGGAAGATGTTGTAGTCGACCCCGAGCGCCACCAGGAAGACGAAGCCGTACAGCGGCACCGAGGAGTCCGTGCCGGTGAAGCCGAGGACGTGCTCGAAGACGAGCGCCGAGACGCCCAGGGTGGCGGCGAAGTTGAGCGCCACCGTGGCCACCAGGAGCAGCGGCAGCACGAGGGAGCGCAGCAGCGCCACCAGGATCACCAGGATGATCGCCAGGACCACCGGGACGATGAGCGCGCGGTCCCGGGCGGCGGTGCGCTGGGTGTCGTACTGCTGCGCCGTCGAGCCGCCCACCAGGGCGTCCGACCCGGGGACCGCGTGCACGGCGGTGCGGAGCCGGGCGAGCGTCTCGCGCGCCGCGTCGCTGTCGGCCGCGTCGGCGAGGGTGGCGTCGATCCGGACCCGGCCGTCGACGACGAGCGGCTTCCCGGGGGCCGGGCGGCCCGTCGCGTCCACCGGGAACGCCGAGTCGACGCCCTCGACGTCCCCCGCGGCGGCGGCCACGCGGGTCGCCGCCCCGGCGTCGGCGATGATCACGGCGGGGTTGCCCGCGCCGCCGGGGAAGTGGCGGCCGAGGGTCTCCTGCGCGGCGACGGACGGCGCGTCGTTCACGAAGATCTCGTCGAAGGGGACGCCCCGGGAGTTCAGCATGGGCGCGAAGGCGGCGCAGGCCAGGAGGCCGGCGAGGGTGATCGCCCACACCTTGCGGGGCGCGCGGTCGACCACGCCGGCGATGCGGTGCCAGAGGGCCTGACCGCCCCGGGGGGCCTCGGGGTCCGCGCCCTCGGGGAGCGTCTTCGGACGGGCCGGCCAGTAGGCGGCGCGGCCGGTGAGGACCAGGGCCGCCGGGAGGAAGGTGAGCGCGCTGACCACGGCGCAGACGATGCCGATGGCGCCGACCGGGCCGAGCGCCCGGTTGTTGGACAGGTCGCTGGCGAGCAGGGCGATCAGCGCGAGGGCGACGGTGGCGGCGCTGGCGACGATCGGCTCGACGGAGCGGCGCAGGGCCTTGCGCATGGCGGCGAAGCGGTCGGCGCCCGGGGCGGTGAGCTCCTCCCGGTAGCGGGCGGCGAGCAGCAGCGCGTAGTCGGTCGCGGCGCCGATCACCAGGATGGACAGGATGCCCTGCACCTGGCCGTCGACCCTGACCAGGTCGGCGTCGGCGAGCACGTACACGATCGCGCAGGCCAGGCCGAGGGCGAAGACCGCGCCCACGATGATCATCAGGGGCAGCAGGACGCTGCGGTAGACGACGAGCAGGATCAGCAGCACCGCGATCAGGGCGACGCCGAGGAGCAGCCCGTCGATGCCGGAGAAGGCGCCGGAGAGGTCGGCCTGGGTCGCGGCGGGGCCCGCGAGCCACACGGTCGTCCCGGGCACCGGGGCCGCGGCCTCCCGCACCGAGTCGAGCGTGTCCGGCAGGGTGTCGCCGAGGTCGGGCCGGAGCGGCACGACGGCCCGCAGCGCCTTCCCGTCCTCGGACGCCAGGGCGGGGGAGGGCGGTCCGGCGACTCCCGGGCGGCCGGAGAGCGCGGCGAGGGCCCGCGTCGCTTCGGCGGCCGAACCGGGGTCCAGGGTCCCGCCGTCCTTCGCGGTCCACACCACGATCGCGGGCACGGACTCCGAGGTGCGGAAGGCCTTCTGGGCCTCGATGACCTCGGTGGACTCGGCGCTGCGCGGCAGGAAGGCCGCCTGGTCGTTGGTGGAGACCTCGCCGAGCCGGCCGGCGAAGGGGCCGAGGCCGCCGCCGACGGCGAGCCAGACGAGGAGCAGGACCAGCGGGACGAGGAAGCGGGTCCGGCGGGGGGCGCGGGGCATCGGGTCTCCGAACTATGACTTGACCATTAACAATCTCAATGATTGAGAGAAGTGTGTACCACTCCGGGGAGGGCCGGACGACCGGGTACCCGGAACGGGCGATCGGATGCCACGGAACACCACGTACGCGTGCTCTCGTGGGACCTTCCGCGGTGGCGGGCCCCGCGGATGCACCCGTTCGGAGCAGCCGCTCGTTTCGTGACGCGCGCGTTTCGCGACGGGCTCGTCCTGCGACCCGTTCTCGGGGCGGGCTCGCCTCGCGGCGGGCTCGTTCCAGCGACCCGCCCGTCTCAGCGGCGCGGTACGCGCAGGGCGCCCAGTTCGTCGTTCAGGACGTTCAGGAAGCGCAGGGCCGCCGCGAGTTCGTCGTCGTCGAACCGGTCCCGCGCCCGGGCTGTCGCCTCCGCGAGCGGTAGGAAGTAGCGCCGGGCCGCCGCCCTCGCCCCGTCCTCGTAGTGCACGTGCACCACACGCCGGTCGGCGCTCTCCCGGGACCTGCGGATGTGACCGGCCCTCTCCAGCCGGTCCAGACAGGCCGTCACCGCGCCGGAGGTCAGCCCCAGGTGCTCCCGGAGCCGCCCCGGCGTCAGCGGCTCGGGGCTGTCCAGGACGACGGCCAGGGCCTGCACGTCCGTGGGGTGCAGCCCCTGCGCCTGGGCGAAACCGTGCACCAGGCGGTTGATCTCGCCCTGCGTCCGGCGCAGCGCGACGGCGAAACTGTGCAGGTCACCGGCCGCGCCCGGAGGGGCGGCGGGAACGTCTCGGTCTTCTTCGCGGGCCACGCGTTCAGCCTATAGACCCCGTCCTCCCGCATCCGTCCGGGCCGCGGCGGAGGAAGACAGGGAGAAGAATCGACGGGGGACCCGTTCCGCGCGGGTCCCGGCACGCACGCACCCGGGACGGAACGGAGCACCCCCTGCCATGGCGACGCACCCCAGGGCCACGCCCGACCCGACGCCGGACGGTCCGCCCGACGCGGCGCCCGAAGGACCGTCCGGCTCCGATTCCGGCCCCGGCCCCGGTCTCTGCCTGGTGACCGGGGCCGGCGGCTACATCGGCGGCCGGCTCGTCCCCGAGCTGCTCGACGCCGGTCACCGCGTGCGCTGTCTGGCCCGCACCCCCGCCAACCTCCGCGACTACCCCTGGGCGGACCGGGCCGAGGTCGTCAAGGGCGACGTCACCGACGCGGCCACCCTGAAGCCCGCGTTCGAGGGCGTGGACGTGGCCTACTACCTGGTGCACTCCCTCGGGTCCGGCCGGGACTTCGAGGAGAAGGACCGGCGCGCGGCCCGGACCTTCGCCGAGGAGGCCCGCGCCGCCGGGGTCCGCCGGATCGTCTACCTGGGCGGCCTCACCCCGGCGGGCGTACCGGAGGGCGAACTCTCCCCGCACCTGCGCTCACGGGCCGAGGTCGGCAGGATCCTGCTCGACTCCGGCGTCCCCACGACCGTGCTGCGCGCCGCCGTCGTCATCGGCTCCGGCTCCGCCTCCTTCGAGATGCTCCGCTACCTCACCGAGCGGCTCCCCGTGATGCTGACGCCGAGCTGGGTCAGGACGCACGTCCAGCCCATCGCCGTCCGCGACGTGCTGCGCTACCTCGTCGGCAGCGCGGACATGCCCGCGGACGTCAACCGGACCTTCGACGTCGGCGGCCCGGACGTCCTCACCTACCGCGACATGATGATCAAGTACGCGGAGGTCGCCGGGCTGCCCAAGCGCCTCATCATGTCCGTGCCGATGCTCACCCCCGGCCTGTCCAGCCACTGGATCGGACTCGTCACGCCCGTCCCCGCCGGCCTGGCCCGCCCGCTCGCGGAGTCGCTGCGGTACGAGGTGGTCTGCGCCGAGCACGACATCGCGGAGTACGTCCCCGATCCGCCCGGCACCCCGCTCTCCTTCGACCGCGCCCTCGAACTCGCCCTCCAGCGGGTCCAGGAGGCCAAGGTCACCACCCGGTGGTCCTCCGCCTCGCTGCCCGGAGCGCCCAGCGACCCGCTGCCCACCGACCCCGACTGGGCCGGCGGCAGCCTCTACACCGACGAACGCGAACGGACCGTCGACGCCCCGCCGGAGACCCTCTGGAAGGTCGTCGAGGGGATCGGCGGCGAGAACGGCTGGTACTCCTTCCCGCTGGCCTGGGCCGTGCGCGGCTGGCTCGACCGGCTCTCCGGCGGCGTGGGCCTGCGCCGGGGCCGCCGCGACGCCCAGCGGCTCCGGGTCGGCGACGCGCTCGACTTCTGGCGGGTCGAGGAGATCGAGCGGGGGAGCCTGCTCCGGCTGCGCGCCGAGATGCGGCTCCCCGGGCTCGCCTGGCTGGAGATGCGCTCCGAACGGGACGAGGCGGGGCGGACCCGCTACCGCCAGCGCGCCCTGTTCCACCCGCGCGGACTCGCCGGACAGCTCTACTGGTGGAGCGTGGCGCCGTTCCACGCCGTCGTCTTCGGCGGCATGGCGAGGAACATCGCCCGCACGGCGGAGCGGGCGGCGGCCGGTGAACCCGCGCCGGCCGTCCGCACCGGGGACGTGCCGGTCCACGCGGGGGAAGCGCCGCCCCGCGGCTGAACGGCGGCCGCCCGCCCGCCCGTGGACGGCGCGCCCCCTCCGCATCCGTACGCGGGGCGCAGGAAGAAGAAGAGCGGCACAGCCGTACCGCAGGCGCGGCCGTCCCCGCGGCACCGCACCGCCGTACCGCGGACCCGGACGCACCGCGGGCACCGCCGTGTCGCGGCACGGCCCCGTCGTGCCGCGGGCGCGACCGCGCCCCGGCCCCAGTCCACCGGGTGACGTCCGGCCCACCGGCGCACCACCCGGTGGCCGAACCCCAGGAACAGGCGTCATGACCGTCTCCGTCGTCCTCTTCACCTCCGACCTCCGGGTGCACGACCATCCGCCCCTGCGCGCCGCCGTGGACGCGGCGGACGAGGTCGTCCCGCTGTTCGTCCGCGACCCCGCCGTCGACCGGGCCGGGTTCGCCGCGCCGAACCGGCTCGCCTTCCTCGCAGACTGCCTGGCCGACCTCGACGCCGGACTGCGGCGGCGCGGCGGGCGGCTCGTCGTGCGCGGGGGCGACACCGTGGCCGAAGTGTGCGGCGTGGTGCGGCAGTCCGACGCCGACGAGGTCCACATGGCCGCCGACCACTCGTCCTTCGCCCGGGCCCGCGAGGAACGGCTGCGGGACGCCCTGGAGTCCGACGGGCGCCGCCTCTACGTGCACGACGCCGTGACCACCGCCGTGCCGCCCGGCGACGTCACCCCGCAGGGCTCCGACCACTTCGCGGTCTTCACCCCGTACTTCCGGCGCTGGTCGGGCGAACAGCTCCGGTCGCCCCTGGCGGCCCCCCGGGCGGTACGGGTGCCGGACGGCCTGCGCTCCGACGAACCGCCGTCGCGCGCCGCCGTGTCGGACGTGTCCGAGGGCCTGGCCAGGGGCGGCGAGAGTACGGGCCGGCGCAGGCTCGGCGCCTGGCTGTCCCGGCACGCCGACGCCTACGAGACGGGCCACGACGACCTCGCCGGCGACACCACCTCGCGCCTCTCCCCGTACCTCCACTTCGGCGCGCTCTCGGCCACCGAGGCCGTCCACCGGGCCCGCGCCCGGGGCGGCCCGGGCGCCGAGGCCTTCGTCCGGCAGTTGTGCTGGCGGGACTTCCACCGCCAGATGCTCTCCGCGCGGCCCGGGATCGTCACCGAGGACTACCGGCCCCGGCACGACCGCTGGCGGCGGGGCGCGGCGGCCGAGGCGGACCTGCGGGCCTGGCGGGAGGGCCGCACCGGCTACCCCGTGGTGGACGCCGCCCTGCGCCAACTCGCCCACGAGGGCTGGATGCACAACAGGGGCCGGCTGATCACCGCCTCCTTCCTCACCAAGACGCTCTACCTCGACTGGCGGGAGGGCGCCCGGCACTTCCTGAGCCTCCTCGTGGACGGCGACCTCGCCAACAACCAGCTCAACTGGCAGTGGGTGGCCGGGACGGGGGCCGACAGCCGCCCGAACAAGGTCCTCAACCCCGTCGCCCAGGGCAGGCGTTACGACCCCGACGGCGCCTACGTCCGCCGCTGGGTCCCCGAACTCGCCGCCCTCCCCGGCGCCTCGGTCCACGAGCCCTGGAAGCTGAAGGAGCGGGACAGGGCCGCGTACGACTACCCCGAACCGCTCGTCGCACTCGCCGACGGCACCGCCCGCTTCCGGCACGGCAGGGGCCTGGACTAGGGCGGGAAGGGCGGGAGGGGCGAGGGACGAGGGTCGGGAGGGCGGAACGGGAAGCGATGCGCCGGGAGGGAAGAGACGACGCACAAACGATGCGAGTTGTTCCACCTCGCTCTCCGGCCGGAGTCTGAGGGAGCCGGGGGCACGGAGCCCCAGCGAGGAGGAGCTTCGCCATGAACGCAGCCCGTACGGCCGTCCGCGGCCCCGCCCCCGCCGAAGAGCCGACCGCCACCGCCCGCCACGCGGACCTCCGGCGGGACGGGGAGGCGGCCCTCCCCACCGGTCTCTCCGACCGGGAGGCGGACCTTCCCCTCGGGCTCTCCGACGCGGAGGTCGGCCTGGGGCTGGTCCGGGGCGACGAGCGCTGCCTCGTCCTCGCCCACCACCGCTGGGCGCGCCTCGTGCACACCCTGGCCGCCCGTGCCCTGGGCGACCCCCGCGAGGCCGAGGACGTCACGCAGCAGGTCTTCCTCGCCGCCTGGCGCGGCCGTGCCGGCTACCGTCCCGAGCGCGGCTCCGTGCCCGCCTGGCTGGTCGGCATCACCCGGCGGAAGATCGCCGACGCCCTCGCCGCCCGCACCCGCCGGCTCGACCTCGTCGCCGCCGCCGGAGCGGCCCTGCCCCCGTCCGACGGCACCGGAGAGGGCCCCGAGCACGTCCTCGACCGGATCGTGGTCACCCGCGAACTCGCCCGCCTGCCGCGCGTCCAGCGCGACGTCCTGGCCCTCGCGTTCTTCGGGGACCTGACGCAGACGCAGATCGCCCACCGGACCGGCATGCCCCTCGGCACCGTCAAGAGCCACGCGCGCCGGGGCCTCCAGCGGATGCGCCGCAGCCTGACCGTCGCGGAGGCGGCCACCGCTTGAGACCGGACGCGGACCCCGCTCCGCATGCGGTTCCGGACCGGGCTTCGCACCCCGCCTCGTATGCAGTTCCGGACCGGGCCTCGTGCCCCGCTCCGCATGCGGTTCCGAATCAGGCTTCGTACCCCGCTCCGCGTCCGGTCCCGAAGACCTGACGTTCTATGACCCGCGCGAGGTCCGTCCTCCGCCGGGTCCGCCGGTCCGGACCGCCCCGCTCCCCGTCCGGGCGGCCGGGCGCCCGGCATCCGGACCGCTCCGGGACCTCCCCGTCCGGCGGGGTCCGTATCCGGCGGGCCGTGAGACCTGGCAGACTGCGGCCCTCACGGTCGTCTCCCCCCTCGCCACGAGCGGACCGCTCGTCCTGGGAAGCGGCAAGCGACTTCTGGAGGCCCCATGACGCAGCGGCCCGGACACGCGGCCCACGAGGCCCGCGCGAGCGGGTTCTCCCCCCCGGCCGGCACACCGGCGCGCGGGCGGGACGGCCGCGCGGTGAACGTCTGCCGTACCCGGCGCGCCGGCACCGGCGCCCTCCTCGTCCGCAGCACCCCCGCGGCCCCCGCCACGCCCACCGCGGCCGTCCTGCTGCTCCACGGCGGCCGTGCCGACGGGCCCGAGCCGCCGCCCGCCCTCAACCTCCCCGCGCTGCGCATGCGCCCCTTCGCCGCCGCCGTGACCCGTGCCGTCCGGGGCCGGAGCGTCCTCGTCGCCGAGGTCCGCTACCGCCACCGCGGCTGGAACGGCGAGCGCGCGGACGCCGCCCGGGACGCCGAGACCGCCCTGAGCGACCTCCGGGAGCGGATCGGGTCCGTGCCCGTCGTGCTCCTCGGCCACTCCATGGGCGGCCGCGCCGCGCTCCGCGCCGCCGGCGACCCGGCGGTGCGCGGGGTCGTCGCCCTCGCGCCCTGGTGCCCGTCCGGCGAGCCCGTCGAGCACCTCGGCGGCCGGCGCCTCTACCTGCTCCACGACGAGACCGACCGCGTCACCTCCGCCCGCGAGTCCTGGGACTTCGTCCGCAGGGCCCGGGCGGCGGGCGCCGACGCGGTGGGCATCCCGATGCGGATCGGCGGCCACGCCATGCTCCGGGGCGCGGACCTCTGGCACCGCCGGGCGGCCGAACTCACGGCGGCGCTGCTGTCGCACGGCTGAGACCACCGGGTCCCGCCCCGCGCCCGGTCACACCGGGGGAGCGGCCCGTACCCCCGTGTGGTGGGAGAGCGCGTCGAGCGCCTCCCGCAGACCGCCCGGGCGCAGCGTCCCCGGCTCCGGGGTCCGGCCCGCCCAGCCGGGACCGGCCAGGAGCATCAGCGGACGCGTCCGCGCCCCCTTCACGCCGAACGAGCTCCCGGCGACGTGCCGGGCGAGGGCGTGGTTCGCGGTGGAGCGCGCCTGGGACCAGAGCACGACCGCGGCCGGGCCCATGCGCCGCACGGCGGCGTCGAGCGCCTCGGCGGGGACGGCCGCGCCGAACATCCGGGTCGGCAGACCGCGCTCGGAGAGCCCCGCCGCCAGCGCTTCGAGCGGCAGGGTGTGCTGTTCGCCGGGCACACAGGCCAGGAGCACCGGCGGTACGGGGGCCACGGAGCCGTGTCCGGCGGGCGCGACCTGCCGGAGCGCGGTCGACACGTGCCAGGACAGCAGGTGCTCCACCTCGACGTAGCGGTCGCCGGACGACTCCCACTTGCGCCCCACCGCGTGCAGGGTGGGGGCCATCACCTCCTCCCAGGCGGTGACGAGCCCGTGGTCCGCGACGGCGTCCCGGAGCAGCGCGTCCAGGGCGGGGCCGTCGAGCCGCACGGCGGCCCGCGCGAGCCCCCGGCACTCCCGCCGCACGTCGCCGAGCGGCAGCCCGTTGCCCGACCCGGGCTGCCGGGCCGGCCTCGGCCCTCCGGGACCCGCTTCCCGCTCGTCCACCGGTTCCGATTCCGGTTTCTGTTCCGGTTCCTGTTCCGGTTCACGGGCCGGGGCCGTGAACCGGACGTGTGTCCCCGGCGCGGTGTCGGGGGCCGCGTCCGGGACCTCCGTCCTGCCCGTCCGCGCGATCCGCGCCGCCTCGGCCGGCGGGGCCCCCGAGGCCGTCAGCCGGCACATCTCCTCCAGCATCGCGACGTCGTCCGGGGCCCAGCGCCGGTGCCGCCCGTCCTCTCGGGCGGCGGGGCCGATCCCGTACCGCCGGTCCCAGGAGCGCAGGGTGGTCGGTGACACCCCGAGGCGCCGCGCCACCGTTCCGGTGGTGAGGCCGTACGTCGCCGAATCGGTCATACGACCAGGTTACGACGCACAAGCGATGCGAGTACGGTTCAGGCGGCCGGTCCGGTGCGCTCGGCGGCCAGCAGCCCCGCGCAGGCCTCCCGGGTCGCCCGGTGCACGGCGCGGGCGAGCCGCGCGCCCCAGAGCGAGCGCGGTCCCGCGAAGGGCTCCGCGAACGATCCGGCTCCGTCCCCGCCGGCGGAGGGCGCGGCCACGCAGACGGCGTCCGTCGGCGTGCCGGAGGCGTCCGCGCCCAGCTCGACCAGGGCCTGTGTCTTCGCCTCGGTGGCGGTGGCCACCGCGTTCACGAGGGCCGCGTCCGTCAGGGGCACGGGCAGCGACACGATGATGTTGATCGTCCCGGGGCGCGGGACCGCGACCCCGCCGACGCCCGGAGCGGCGGCCCAGCCCCGTACCCCGATCCCGGCCGTGACCACGGCGTGGGCGCCGCCGTCCACCGCGTGGCGCCGGTCCGCGACCGGGGCCGCCGTCATGAGGCCCACGCCCGGGCCGGAGAGTCCGGCGTCCGAGGCGAGTTCGCGGAGGTGGGCGACGGGGTCGAGCCGGTCGTAACCGGGCGGCACCTGGGCGTTGACCACCCACTCCCGCTCGCCGATGCCCCCGCCGAGCACCGCGCTCGACACCATCCGCACGCCCGGCCCCGGGACCCAGACGAGGAGCGGCCACTCCCGCCCCTGTTCCGTATGGCCGAGGAGGACGGCGTCGGCGAGGGACGGGCGGGCGGGGAGGGTCCGGGAAAGCACCCCACACCCTAACGCGCGGCCTTTTTCTCACTCGAACGGGTGAAAGACCCTTCCGGACCCATCCGATCGGCGCCCTGTTCCGAATCACCCGTGACAGCAGGGCCGGAAGCGAACGATTCGCCGCCGACGGCCCGGACGGTCCACCGCCCCCCGCCGGGGAGGCAGTGCCGTCTCTCCCCATACGTGCGCAGTCCTCTACGCATCCGGACCAAAGAGGTTCCTCCCATGACCACTTCCCGCATCCGCCGCGCCGCCGTCGCCGTGGCCGCCGCGGCCGTACTGCCCTTCTCCCTGGCCGCCTGCTCGGACTCGGGCAAGAACGAGGCGGCTGGGTCCGGCGCCCCGGCCTCCAGCGCCCCCGCGCAGGAGAACACCTCGGCCCCCGCCGACTCGGACATGACCCCCGACGGCCCGTTCGGCCCGGCCTGTGCCGGTGTGCCGAAGGAGGGCGCCGGTTCCTTCGACGGCATGGCGAAGGACCCCGTCGCCACCGCCGCCTCGAACAACCCGGCCCTGTCCACCCTGGTGACCGCCGTCAAGCAGGCCGGTCTGGTCGACACCCTCAACAACGCCCAGAACATCACCGTGTTCGCGCCGACCAACGAAGCCTTCGCGAAGATCCCGAAGGCCGACCTGGACAAGGTCCTGGCCGACAAGGCGACGCTGACCAAGATCCTCACGTACCACGTGGTGGGGCAGAAGCTGACCCCGAAGCAGCTGGAGAACGGCACCTTCGAGACCCTTGAGAAGAGCACGCTGACCACGAAGGGCTCGGGCGAGGAGTACACGGTCAACGACTCCTCGAAGGTCGTCTGCGGCAACGTTCCCACGGCCAACGCGACCGTCTACATCGTCGACACCGTCCTGATGCCCAAGTAGGCGCCGGAGAACAGGCGCCACGCGCGCGGAGCCCGCGGCGGGAGCGGCCGCGGGACGGCCCGGACGGGATCGGGCCGAACGGGAACGGGCCCCACGCGCGCGTGAACACGTCCGAAGGGCACTCACAGGCGGGACCACCGGAACTTGGGCCGGTGGTCCCGCTGCCGCGTCCGGTGCCTGGTGGCGTGTCCGGTGCTTGGTGCCGGTGGTCCTTCTGCGGTGCCGGTGGTTCTGCTGCCAGGCCCGGCGCCGATGCCGGTGGTTCCGCTGCCGTGCCCGGCGCCTGATGCCGTGCCCGGTGTCGGTCCCCCGTCGTGCCCGAGGCGTGGACCCGCCACCGGCGCGGAGTGACGCCGGGACCGCCGGACTCGTTTGCCGGGCATGCCGTCCCGTCACGCCGTCCCCGGCGCCGCGATACCAGCCCACCGCCCCGCCCGCGAGGCCGCCGAGGCCGCGCTCGTCGAGCACTACCCCGCGCTCGTACGGCTCGCCTACCTCGTCCTGCCGCCCGCGCTCGGCCGCCACCGCCGCGTCCTCGCCGCCCACGCCCTCGTCCAGAACTCCCTGGCGGAGACGGCCGGCCGGCCGAAGGGCGGGGCCTCCCTGCCCGGACAGCGCTCCGGCGAGCGCCCCGCGCACGCGTGGCTGCGGGCGACCGTCGTCCGCGCCGCGCTCCGCCCGCCGCGCCGCTTCCCGCCCCCGTTCCCCTTCCCGCTGCCCCTCGTCCTCGGCCTGCGGCTCTTCCCCCGGGCCGGGGGGACCGACGAACTCGCCCTCGACCGGGCCCTGGCCGAGGCCGCCCCCGCCACCCGGGCCGCGCTCGCCCTGCGGACGCTCGAAGGCCTCCCCGCCGACGCGGCCGCCCGGCTCCTCGCCTCGGCGGACGTCGCGGACCCCGCCGCCGCCCTCCGCGCCGCCGAACGGATCGACGCCGCGTCCGGCACCGACGTCGAGACGCTCCTCCGCAGCGCCGAGTTCGACCCCTGCACCGTCCACACCCGCCCCACCGACCTCCTGCGCCGCCGCCGGCACACCCGGCTCGCCGCCCTCGCCGGTGCGCTGCTGCTCGCCACGGCGGGCGTCGCCGTCGCCGCCGGGATCCGCGCCGGGACGGAGGCGGAGCCCGCCGCCTCCCGCGCCGCCCCGGCCCCGTCGACGGACCCCGCCGCGCTCCTCCGCACGCCCGCCGACCGCTGGGCCGACACCTCGCGCGTCGACCTCACCGCCTGGCCCGCCCGCGGTGCCGGGACACGGGACACGGCCCTGCTCCGGCGGGCCCTGGAGGCGTGGGCCCGGGGCGCCGGGGGCGGCGTCCGGCCGACCGCCGCGGCGGACACGTCGGTCTCCCCGCCCGCCGAACCGCCCCGGCTCCTCTTCGCGGGCCCGGTCGACGGCGCGGACGTGGTGCTCCTGCACGACGGGCGCAGGCTCGCCCGGTACGCCGAACCCCGCGACGGACGCGGGCCCGCCGCCCTCGACCTCGCGCGGGCCGACGACGCCGACGTCACCACCGGCGCCGCCGTGGCCCTCACCCGCACCGCCGGGCGGGCCCGGTACCTCCTCGCGCCCTGGATCGCCGAGGCGGCGGTACGGGACCTCGGCGCGCCCGGCACCGCCGCCCGCCCGCTGGACGTCACCCCGGACGGAGTGACCGGTCCCGTCCCGTACGGCGTTCCGTCCGGCGCGGGGCGTGCGCCCGGCGCGTGCGCGGGCGCGACCGCGCTCCAGCTCCGTTCCTCGACCCGGATCGTCGAGGACCACGCCTTCCTCCTCGCCGACCTCGGGGAACTCCTCCCCGCGCACCTCACGTGGACGCCCCCGCCGGGCGCGGACGCCCCGGCGCGCGCGCCCCGAGAAGCGACCGGCGCACGCGGGCTCGCGGCCTGGGCGCGTTCGGCCTGCTCCCTGACGGCGCTGCACGGCACCGGGGTCCGGTCGGTCAACCGCTGGGAGTACGCCGAACAGCCCCTGCCCGAGCGGGCGGGCCGGGCCCTGTGGGTCTGCTCCCGCGCCGAGACCTGGGAGGGCAGCGGCCGGGCGGCCGTCTCCTTCGAGGCGCCGGGCGGCCCCGCGCCCCGGCCCGTGACGGAGCTCCGGGACACGGCGGCGTGCGGCCGCTTCGGCCAGCACGTCCTCGCGGGCGCGTACTGGACGGCCCCGTCGGGCACGCGGTACCTGCTCGCGGCGGGCAGCCGCCGGCTGACCGGCGTCACCGCCGGGGGAGCGGTCGCCGCCACCGCGCGCGGCCCGTTCCTGGCGGCCCGGGCCGTCGCGGAGGGACCGGTGCGCCTCACGGGCCGGCTCCCCGACGGCTCCGCCCTCCCGGGATTCGACGTGCTCCCGGGCCCGGGTCCCGCCTTCCACCAGGGTTCCACCGACCGGCAGGGACCCACCGGCCACGAGGGACCCACCGGCCGACGGGCGCCCGCCACCGTCCTCCTCGGCCGCGCCGCCCTCCCGTAGGGCCCCGGTCGCCGGCCGCGTCAGGGTTCCAGGACCTCCACGTGGTCGGCGACCGCCACCACCAGGACGCGGGCGCCGGGGCCGACGGTGCGCCAGCGGTGGCGCACCCCGCCGGACATCAGCAGCGTGTCCCCGCGCCCGAGGCGGTGGACCCGGCCCTCCGCCTCCACCTCCACCGCCCCGTCCGCGACGTACAGCAACTCGTCGTTGCGGTGCAGGAACTCGCGGTCCGCGTCGTGCTCGCCGGTGAACTCCAGGGCGTGCACCTGGTGGCGGCCCCGGACCACCGGCCGCACCCGCGCGCCGTCCCGCAGACCGCTGTCGTCCCCGGCGCGGACCACGTCCACCGTGCGGGTCTCGTCGGACGCGGCGAGCAGCCGGACGGCCGTCGTGTCGAGCGCGTCGGCGATCCGCTGGAGCGACCGCATGCTGGGGCGGGCCCGGTCGTTCTCGATCTGGCTGAGGAAGGGCGAGGAGAGCCCGCTGCGCTCCGCCACGTCGGCCAGGGTGAGGTCCAGGGACCGCCGCCGACGGCGCACGGCCGCCCCCACCCGGGGTGCGCGCCCCTCGTCGCCGCCCCGCTTCGCTCCGTCGCCGCGCGGCGTCCTCGCCTCCATCGTCGTCCCCGTCCCTCTCCGCCCGGCGGTGCCCGCCGCGATCCTCGCTGCTCCCGGCACCCTACGCGGCGGCCGTGACGGGATCCGGGCACGGTTTCGCACTCCTGACACACGCCCGTCACATGACGCCTCTAGTTTCAAAGCCAGTTGCTCCAGTCAAAGAAAGTTTGACGCCGGAGCCCCGCAGCCGACCCGCAACGCAGGAGCCCCGCCATGCCCGCGATCGACCAGAACTCCCGCCGCCGACGACCGACCGGCCTCCTCGCCCTGGACGAGACCGCCGCCTACGACGGCCACACCCTCTACGCCCCGCTCACCGGCACCGGCGAGGTGTACCTCGTCGACCTGCGCGGCGAGACCGTCCACCAGTGGAACCTGCCGTACCGCCCCGGCCGCCACGCCCGCCTGCTCGCCGACGGCACCCTCGCCTACAACGGCGTCCTGCCCGGCGAGGACGCCCTGTTCCCGATGTGGCACAAGTACCGGGGCGGCGTCATGCTCCACGCCGCCCCCGACGGCACGGTGCTCCGCGAGCACCGCGACCCCCTCCAGCACCACGACGCCCACCACCTCGACGACGGCCGCATCCTCTACACCGCCCTCGAACCCCTCCGGGGCGCCGAGGCCGAGGCCGTACGCGGCGGAGTGCCCGGCTCCGAGGCCGACGGCGGCACCGTCTGGGCCGACACCATCCGCGAGATCGGGCCCGACGGCGAACTCCTCTGGTCCTGGAGCGCCTCCGAGCACCTCGACCGCGACGCGTACCCGCTGCACGAGGCGTACGCCCGCGAGCACTGGCCCCTGATCAACAGCGTCACCCCGCTCCGCGACGGCAACGTCCTCGCCAGCCTCCGCAGCGTCTCGGCCGTCGTCGTCATCAGCCGGGAGACCGGCGAGATCCTGTGGCGCAGCGCCCCCGGCACCACCAGCCAGCAGCACGCCCCGACCGAGCTCGACGACGGCCGGTTCCTCGTCTTCGACAACGGCGTCTTCCGCCCCCACCACGACGTTCCGTACTCCCGCGTCGTCGAGCTCGACAGGGAGAGCGGCGAGGTCGCGTGGGAGTACCACGACCCGGCCCGCGAGTTCTTCTTCGCCCCGTTCATGGGCTCCGCGCAGCGCCTCCCCAACGGCAACACCCTCGTCACCGACTCCCCGTCCGGCCGGCTCTTCGAGGTGACGAAGGACGGCCACCTGTGCTGGGAGTACGTCGTCCCGCACTTCGCCGGATACCGGGAGGACGAGGTCCGCGGCCTCTTCCCGTCCGAACCCAACGCCGTCTTCCGCGCCTACCGCTACGCCGCCGCCGACATCCCGTGGCTGGGGGCCGGCTCGTGACCCCGACCACCGCCCCCGCACCGGCCGCCGCGCCCGGCACCGCCCCGGTCGACGCCCGCGTCCCGGCCCGCAGACTCCTGCCGCTCGCCGCGCAGCACGTCCTCGCGATGATCGCCGCGCCCGTCTCCACCGTCTTCCTCACCGCCGGCACCCTGGGCCTCGCACCCGGCACGACGGCCTCGCTGCTCAGCGCCGTCCTGATCCTGTGCGGGGCGGGCGCGCTGCTCCAGTCCCTGGGCGTGTGGCGGATCGGCGCCCGGCTGCCGTTCGTCATGCTGCCCGGCGGCGCCGCCACCGCACTCTTCCTCCAGATCGCCCAGGACCACGGCACGCCCACCGCCGCCGGCTCCGTCCTCCTCGCGGCGGCGCTGCTCATCGCCGTGCTCCCGCTCTACGCGCGCGTGGTCCGGCTCTTCCCGCCGCTCGTCATGGGCGTCACCGTCCTCCTCATCGGCATCGCGATGATCCGGGTCGCCGCCCGGCTCGTCACCGGACCCGACGGCGAGGGAGAACCCCGCGCCGTCCTCCTCGCGGGCCTCACCGTCGCCGCCACCGTCGGCGCGTACGTCCTGCTGCGCGGGGTCTGGCGGCAGACCGCGATCCTCACCGGCATGGCGGCCGGCGTCCTGCTCGCCGTCGTCACCGGCCTCGGCGCCTTCGCGCCCGCGCCCGGCAGCGGCTTCTCGCTGCCCGCCCTCCTCCCGTACGGCACACCGCGGTTCGACGTCCTGGCCGCCCTGCCGCTGCTCGTCTTCAGCCTCACCACCCTGGCCGAGATCACCGGCCAGACCGTGCTGAACAGCGAGACCGTCGGCCGGACCCCCGACCCCGGCAGGGACGTCCCCCGCGTCGCCCGCGCCGACGCCCTCGTCTCCCTCGTGGGCGGCCTCTTCGGCACGTCCCTGATGGTGACCAGCGCCGAGAACATCGGCATCGGCCGGCTCACCGGGGTCCGCAGCCGCTTCGTCACCGCCGCGGCCGGGGCGCTCCTGATCGGCGTCGGCCTGGCGACCCCCGTCTCCCGCGCCCTCGCCGGCATCCCGGAGGCGGTCGTCGGCGGCTCCTCGCTCGTCGTCTACGCGGTGATCGCCGTGATGGGCGTCGAGATGCTCCGCCGCGCCGACCTCTCCGGCACGGGCTCCATGGCCGCAGCCCTGGCCCTCGCCGCCGGCCTGCTGCCGCTCCTGACCCCCGGCCTGTACGACGGCTTCCCCGGCTGGGCCCGCACGGTCCTGGGCAGCGGCGTCGTCGCCGGCACGCTGACCGCCGTCCTCCTGACCGCGCTCCTCGGCCGGTCCGGCCGACGGGACACGGACCCGGGCCCGGAACCGGACGGCGCGGGGACCGGGGCCCCGGGGCCGCGCGATCCCGGGTGACGGGAGCGCGGCCGGGTGCGGACGGCGTTCGCACCTGCGGTCGCCCGGCCCGGACGGTACGCCGCCCGCGCGGGATCATCCGTCGTCGACGGCCGCCCGCTGCCGCTTGCCGAGCTCGTACATCAGCTGTTCGTTCGTCCTGACCTCGAAGCGGGTGCGCAGGGCCGCCACATAGGTCGTGTAGGTGCGCGGGCTGATCTCCAGCGTCCGGGCGATGGCCTCGCGGGTGCCGCCCTCGGAGAGCATCCGCAGGATGTCGCGCTCGATCAGCTCGCGGTCGCTGGGGCCGTCCGCCGGAGCCGGGAACCAGGGGTCCGCCGCCTCCCAGTGCAGCTCGTACTCCTCCCGCAGCCAGGCGAGCAGCGCCGGGTCCCGGACGGCGATGGCGGGTTCGTCCTTACCCTCGCCCGCCCGGCGGTCCGAGATCAGCGCCACCGTGTCGGTGATGACCATGCGGGGGAACCTGCGCGAGGAGGTCCTGCTCTCGGCGGCCCCCGTCCCGGCCGTCCTCCGGGCGTACTCGGTCTCGGGGGCCCGGGTCCGGGCGCTCGTCGGGTAGAGGCTGCGGTAGCGGACGCCTCCCCGCTCCAGGAGGGCGACGTCGCGGACGGTCGACGTCGCCAGCCGCTCCGGGTGCCTCGGCCGCGTCTGGGACGACCAGACGGCGGTGGAGGCCTCGATCGCGTTGTGGAGGAGGTGGTGGACGGCCGTCGGCCCCTCGACGATCTCGATCGCGTCGGTGTCGGGCCGGACTTCGGCCCCCGACCGGTCCAGGGCGCCCAGGACCGACGGGATCCGCCGGATGCGCCGGATGCGCCGTTCGACTTCGTCAAGTTCCCGGCGGATCAGCTCCCGTTCGACGTAGGGGAGCGGTCTCGTGCTGGGCCGGTCGGTGAGGGGCTCGGTGAAGACGACCCCGACGCTCCGCAGGTTCGCCAGTCGCGGATCGTCCGCCTCCGGTCCTTCGTCCCCGCGCCGGAGCTGCCGGTAAAGCCGCACGTCGTCCTCGGAAAGGCCGAAGCCGTCGGCCTCGTGGGCCGCTTCGCCGCGTTCGTCCACAGTGTCCCCCTGCCCATCCGCGCAATGCGCCGATGGGCATCCTCGATTCCTTGCGAGCGCCGAACCGGTAAGGAAGCCTAACTCTCCGTGAGTTGACCGGGCGCGCGGGAAGAACCCGCGGGGCAGCGCGGGAGACCCCGCTTCGCGCACGAGGAGAGACCCGGGATGCCCCTGAAGGAGCCGCGCCGTCCGGACGCGTGCGGGCGGGCGGCCGGCAGGTGGACCGCCCTGCGCGAGCAGGTGCACCTGTGGGTGGCGACGCGCCGGGCCGGACGCCTCATCAACCGCGATCTCGGCCTCGTGGGCGCCGGCGACATGGAGGCGGTGATCAGGGCGGTCGAGGAGAAGCGGGGCAAGCGGATCACCATGGTCCGGGTCCCGCTCCCGCCGGAGGTGTCCGCCTTCTGCGTCCGGGGCCACGACCGGGAGTACGTCGTCGTCGACGCGCGGGCCGGTGAGCTGACCCGCGCGCACGCCACCCTGCACGAGCTCTTCCACCTCTGGGAGGAGCACCCCGCCGAGGACGGCGGCCACGACCTGGAGATGGACGAGGCCGTGGTCCGCCTGCTCCTGCCCGGCATCAGGCCCGAGGCCGCACTGCGGATCCTGACCAGGTCCCACTACACCAAGAAGGCCGAACTGGGCGCGGAGACGTTCGCGACGCTCATGCTGCAACGGCTGCACCTCTCCGGGGCGCGCGGCGACGAACCGGTCTCGTCGGCCCTCGCGCACAGGAGCGCCGGTGTCTGAGGGGACGACCACGGCGGTCTACCTCTGCGTGGCGGCGATCAACCTGCTCATCAGCGCGGGGAAGGGCATGGCCCTCCTGCGGGAGCGGACGGCCACCCTGGCCCTGATCACCCTCAGCTTCTTCGTGTCGGTCCTGGTGTACGCCGCGGCCAGCCCGGCCGGCTACCGCGGCCTCGGCGAGCTCACCGGGCGCCCCAGCGCCGCGACCCTCCCGGTCTACGCGGGAATCGTCGTCTGCTACGCGATCACGCACGTCCTCACGGCGCTCTGGACCGTGACCTCGTCGCCCGGCGAGCGCGCCGGGGTGAACCGGTGCGCGCGGGCGTGGGCCGGAGCGTACGCGGGCGTGATCGCGGCCATGGTGGTCACCTTCCGGGCGGCCGACCTGGACGGGCGCCCGGCGGACCCCCTGCGCTTCAACACCGACTTCGCCGAGGGGCAGCCGTTCGTCCTCGCCTTCCTCGCCCTGTTCCTGGGCGCGCTGTCCTGCGCCACGCTCGGCACCGCCCGGCTGGCCCGGCGCACGGTCCCGCGAGACCCGGACCTCCGGCACGCGGTCCGGTACTTCAGCGTGTCGATGGTGATCTGCTTCGGGTACGTGGTGTGCAACGTCCCGGCCGTCCTCCTCGCGAGCCTGGGCGGTCACGCCCTCGACGAGGTGGGCGTCCTGGGATCGCTCTTCGGCACCGTCGGGGCGCTCCTCACGAGCTACGGGATGACCGGGGCCGCCGTGAGCGCGTGGCTGCGGGAACGGCGGGACGTCAAGACCCTCGAACCGCTGTGGCGGCTCGCGGTGAAGGACGTGGACGAAAGGCTCGCCCTCGACCCGCGCGGCACCGGTCTGCGCCTCACCCACGTGCGCTTCACGCTGCACCGCCGGGTGGTCGAGATCCTCGACGGGATGCGCGTGCTGCGGGCCTGGTCGTCGGCGGGCGCGGCCGGGACCGCCGAACGGCACGTGGAAGCGGGCGACCCGTCCCTCCCCGCGGCGGAGCGGCAGGCCGTCGTGACGGCGGTCGTCCTGCTCGACGCCGCCCTGCGTCTCCGCGAGGCACGGCTCCACGCGGCCCGCCCGGTCCCGCCGGACGCCCCGGCAGCTCCGCTTCCCGGGGAGGACACGGCCGCGTCCGACGAGCGGCGCCGACTCCTGCTCGTCGCAGCCCACTTGGACCACCCCCTCGCCGTCGCGGCGCTGCGGGAGCTGCGCGCCGGGGACGCCGGCCCGCGGGGGACCTCCGGTGACCGCGCGGTAATGTCCTGACCGGCCGGTGCGGAGCACGCCGTCACGGACGGCGTTCGACACCGGCCCGTACGGAACACGGCGTCGCCGACAGGGCCCGACACCGGCCGGTACGGAACACGGCGTCACCGACAGCGTTCGATCACCCGGCCGTCGGGCCGGGACGGGGGGTTCACGTGAAGCGGGCCGTCGTCATGGGCGGAAGCTACGCCGGGCTGTTCGCCGCCCGCGTGCTGAGCGACCACGCCGAGGACGTCGTGGTGGTGGAACCCGACGTCATGGGCCCCGACGGCCTCGGGCGACGGGCCCCGCAACGGCACCAGCTCCACGCCCTGCTGTCCAGGGGGCACACGCAGCTGGAGCGCTGGTTCCCCGGGATCACCGACGACCTGGTGAAGGGCGGCGCGCTCCTGGGCGAGGGCGAGGACGTGCGGTTCTACCTGGACGGGCGCCTCAAGGCCCCGGTGGCCGGGGCGCGCATGCTCGGCGCCACCCGGCCGTTCCTGGAGAACCACCTGCGCCGCCGGGTCGAAGAGCTCGCGCACGTGCGGTTCGTCCGGGCGCGGGCCACCGACCTCGTGCTCCGGAACGGCCGCGTGGCCGGAGTGACCATCGAGGCGCCCGAGAGCGGCGACCCGGCCGGTGACGGATCCGGCGACGGGCCCGGCGAGACGATCGACGCCGACTTCGCGGTCGACGCGATGGGCCGCAACAGCCCCCTGGAGGACTGGCTCGTCCGGCACGGCTGGGACGGGGCGCCCGTCGACAGCATGAGGATCGACCTCGGATACGCCACCGCCCTGTTCCACCGCGGGGACGAGCTGGGCAGTACGGTCGTCGCCCACTCCAGCCCGGGGCCCGCGAGCGGCTACCTGCCCACGGTGACGGAGCCCGGCGCCCTGGCCGCGGTGGAGGGCGACCGCTGGTCCGTCGTCCTGGCCGGCTACGCCGACCACCGCCCCGGGCCCGACCCCGAGGAGTTCCTCCGGCGGATGCGCCGCTGCGTCGACCCGATCCGGACGGTGGCGGACGCCGCCACGATGATCGGCGGGGTCAGGACGTACCGCTTCGTCGAGAGCCGCCGCCGCACGCACTCCCGCCTCGACCGGTTCCCCGGCGGACTCGTCGTCGTGGGAGACGCGCTGGCCAGCGTCAACCCGGTCTACGGCCAGGGCCTGACGCTGTCGGCCCTCGCGGCCAACGCCCTCGGCGCCCACCTCCGTTCGACTCCCTCCCCGCGGCTCCCGGCCCGGAACTACTTCCGCCTCGTCGAAGCCGTCGTGGAGGGGGCCTGGCAGCTCTCCACGGCGGCCGACCTCGCGCAGCCGCACGTCACCGGCCCGTACCCCCGGGGCCACCGCGCGCGGAAGTGGGTCGCCGACAGGCTCACCGAGGCGTCCGTGCTCGATTCCGCCGTGAACACGCGGTACATGGGAGTCGTGAACATGGAACTGCCGCCGAAGGCCCTGACCGACGTCCGGTTCCTCGCGCGCGCCGCCCGCGTGCTGATCAGCGGCTGACGGGAGGGAACCGGACATGTGGGAACGCGTCCTCGACCGCGCGGGCATCCGGGAGCCGGAGGCCCGCCGCGGATACACGGCACAGCGCCGGGCGGTGCGCCGGTTCGCACCGGCCGAGTACACGGCGGCCCGGCTGCTGCTGCCGGCGCCGCTCCAGCCCGACGTCGTCGTCCTGGTCGCCTTCATGCACGAGACCGACGACCGGATCGACCGGGGCGACCTGCCCGAGCGCGAAGGGGCGCTCCGACGGTGGCGGGCGCTCACGGAGGAGGCCCTGGCCACCGGCGCGTCCCCGCACCCGGTCCTCCGGGCCCTCGTGTGGGCGGTCGACCGGCATCCCGTACTGCGCGCCCGCGTGCGGGCGTTCCTCGACGGGGCCGCCCTGGAGGTGGCCTGGGAGCGGTTCGGCACAGAGGCCGAGGTCGAGCGGTACGTCGAGGGGTACTCGCTGCCCGCCCTGATGCTGTCCATGGGCCTCCTGGTGCCCGACGGCGAGGCCGCGTCGGCCGGGTTCGAGCGCGCCTGCCTGGCGCTCATCACGGCCATGCAACGGCTCGACTTCCTGGAGGACCTCGCGCAGGACGTCCGGGAGGGGAGGGTCGGCGTCTCGGACCAGGCCCTCGCCCGGCACGGCCTGACGGTCCGGGACCTCCACGCGGAGGCGGAGCGTACGGACCGGGTCGCGGAGCTCGTCGCCGGTCAGACCGACGTCGCCGTCGCCTTCCTGGCGGCGGCACGGCCGGTCGTCGACCTCGCGGCCGGGGCCCACCGCCCCTTCCTGCGGGCCGTCCTGGGCGTGCAGGAGCTGCGCGCGACGGCGGTGCGGAAGGCCGGGGCGTCGCTCGTGGTCCGCCCGAGCGGGCCCTCGCCGCTCGGGTGCGGCGCCGTACTGCTTCGGGAGCTGGTGCGCCGGGGCTCTCTTCCGGCCGCGGTCCGGCGCGGGCCGCGCGGCTGAGATCCGGCCGTCACGGCTGTCGCAGCAGTCCCCGGATCTTGCCCATGAGGCGGGTGCGGGAGGGCGGGGCGAGGGCGCGGACCTGGTCGGCGATCTCCCGGAGCTCCCGTTCCTCCGGGTCGGTCGCGGGTTCCGGCGGGGAGGACCGTTCCCACAGAGGCTGTTCCCGCGGGGGCTGTTCCTGAGGGGCCCGTTCGGACGGGTCCCGTACTGGTGGGCCCTGTTCCGACGGCGAGGGCGTGAGGACCGCCGCGAGGGCCTCCTGGAGCCGGCCGGCGAGCCTGATGTCCGCGACGTCGATGCCGCTGCGCATCGCGAGGTGGCTGACGCGCTCCCCGCGCAGGGTGCTCAGCGTGAGGAGGCTCGCGCAGACGGGGCGCAGCGCCCGCGCGAGGGCCCGCCGGCCGTTGGTGCTCAGGAATCCCGGGTCCACGTCGAAGAACTCCTCCAGCGAGGCCGTCACGGCCCGGCCGGCCTCCCGGCTGCCCGAGAGGAGGGCGGAGACCATGCCCCGGGACAGTCCGAGCGCGTCCGCGATGTGGATCTGCTTGTAGGGCTTCCCGTCCGGCGCGCGCCGGGTGTCGAGGAGGAAGGCCAGACGGTCCGTGAAGCCCGGGTTCAGCGCCTCGTCCGGCACCGGCTCGCCCCGCAGGAGGGCGAGGACGACCTCCTCCGGGATGCCGGTCCGGTGGGCGACCGAGTCCAGCTCCAGGTCCTCGTGGGTCATCGCCATGGAGGGGAGCAGATCGTTGATCGCCGTGATCAGCGCCGCGAGGTCGTCCGGCGGTGGTTCGACGGCGTTCATGCGGGGCGGTCTCCGGTCTCCGGTCTTCGGCGGGAGGAGGTGGTGGTGCGGAGGGGCGGTGCGAGGTTGGTGGTACGGAAGGGTGGGTGCGAGGCGGTGGTGCGGAGGGGCAGGTGCGGGCGGGTGCAGGTTAACCGTCCGTCGCCGCCCGCGTCACGGCCGCCCGCCGTCCGGGGGGCGGGCTTCGGCCAAGAAGTTCACAATTGTTGACACGGTCGGGCGGGTGCAGCAAGATCGGTGAACGTGCCGGTCCCCTGGGGGAATTCGGCGGGCCGACCGCGTACGGCGGTACGCGAGCTGGCACGCGGAACCCCCGGGGGGACGGGTACGAGGAGGGCCGCCCGCACGGGGACGCGGCGTCGCCGCTCCACGGTCGTCGCGACCGGCCGGACCACCGGCACGGAACCAACCCGAACCGCAGGGGGTGCTTCGAGGCGGGCGCGTCGCGACCGCGCCGGCCTCGGGAACGGCTCTCGGCCGCCGCCTCGGACGGCGGTGCTCCCGATCGTGGCCCGGTCCGCCCGGCTCCCCCGCCCGCCAGAGGGAGCTCTGCCATGTCTCGCGCACCGGACGCCCCCTCCGCACGTCGGCCGGCCCCCGGCACCGTCGCCGTCGTCGCGCCGCACGGCGACGACGACGGCCACCTCCGCGAGTACTCCCGTCTGGGCTGGGACTGCGTCGCCGTGGTCCTGCCGGACCACGAGCGCCCCGCCGCCCACCGCGACCACGTCCCGGACGTCCCCGGGTACTCCGCCACCGTCGCGCACAACGGGACGCGGCACACGGTGAAGAGGCTCGCGGGCAGGGGCGTCGACCTGGTGGTCGCCGGGAGCGGTTCGGGCGTGGGACTCGCCGACCGGCTCTCCCGCCTCCTCGGCCTCCCCGGGAACGACCCCTGCACGACGTTCGTCCGGACCAACCGGGCGATCCAGGCGGCCGCGCTGGGCGATTCGGGGATCGCGTCGGCCGCGTCGATGTACTCCACCGACGTGCGGGACGCCCTGCGGTGGACCGACATGGTCCGCTTACCGTCCTACGTCGTCGCGGCGGCCGACAGCTCGGTGACGGCGCGGCCCGTCGTCTGCGCCACGCCGGACGAGGTCGCCGCCGCCTGGCGCCGGGTGGGCCGGGCCGCCCTGCACCAGGCCGGGTCGGGCGAGGTGATGGTCCAGCAGCGCGTTCCCGGCCCGCAGTACCTCGTCCAGACCATCAGCGGCCCCACGCCCGGCGAGCACCTGGTGTCCGCCGTCTGGGCCGAGATCCGGACGGACGCGCGGGTGCACGACCGCTCCGAACTCCTCGACCACCGCGGGCCGCTCTTCCGGGCGCTGTCGCTCCACGCCCTGCGGGTCCTGCCCGTGCTCGGCATCGCCCACGGCGCCGCCCGGCTCCGGGTGGCGTGGTGCGAACGGCGCGGCCCGGTCCTGCTGTCGGCGCGCGCCTTCGCCCAGCCGTCCCCGGCCGACGACTACTCCCCTTCGGTCAGCCACATCGCCGCGGCGGCCCGTGCGGCGACGACCGACGGCCTGGGCAGGGCGTCGGCGAGCCGGGAACGGGCCGTGATGCGGGTCTCCCTCGCGGCTCCCGCCGACGGCTGCGTGCTCGACGCCGCCCTGCTCCGGACCATCTCGACCCTGCCCACCCTCGCCCACATCATCCGGTTCGCACGGCCCGGCAGCCTCCTGCGCAAGACCCTCGACCGGGCCTCGTCCCCCGGCGAACTCGTACTGACCGGCGCCGCTCGCGCGGTCGAGGAGGACTACCGGCTGATCCGCTCCATCGAGCGGGTCGGTCTCTACGCGGGGCGGTGCGGGTGAGGGCAGGGAGGACCGCGTGGTCCTCGGACGCCAGGAGGCCCACCCGTACCAGGCGTTCGGGCCGGGCCGCGTCCCCGTGGGGGACGACTGGCTCGCCGTCGAACACCCCGAGCGGGTCACCGAAGTGCTCCTGATCCCCGACGACCGGTCCCACCCGGGCCGCAGCTGTGAACAGGACCCCGAGGACGGCGGCGGGACGCACCCCCCGGAGTCGCCCCGCCGGGGCGAGCGGCTCTGACCCCCGTCCGGTCGCTCGTCCCGGCGGCCCCCCTCAGGACGTGCGGTCCGCGGCCAGCGCGGCCGCGAGCCCCGGGATGCCGAGCGCCTTCTCCTGCGCGGGCGTGGCCTGGTGGAGGCTGTTGCTCAGCTGATAGGGGTCCGCGTCCAGGTCGTAGTACTCGCGGAACTTGACCCGGCCCGTCCCGCCGACGTTGCCCGAGGCGTCCGTGTGGAGCTCGTAGTACTCCGTGTACTGGCGGTCCTTGGCGACGTACGAGGACCAGGTGTTCTGTCCCTCCGTGCCCGTGCCCTGCCTCCACCACTCGATCAGCAGGTGGTCGCGGGAGTACCCGCCGAGCAGCGAGCGCCCGTCGTGCGGGGTGTCCGGCGTGATCCCGGCCGCGTCGAGCACGGTCGGCGCGATGTCGATGTTCGCCACGATCCGGTTGTCGGTCGTGCCCCCGCCGAGGCCGCCACCGGGCCAGGAGAGGTAGAACGGCACCTCGTGGGCGGGCCGGTACGGCACGCCCTTGCCCCCGAGCCCGTGGTCGGCCCAGTTGAAGCCGTTGTCGCCGATGTAGATCACCAGCGTGTTGTCCAACTGGCCCAGCGCCGCCAGCTTGTCGCGGAACGCCCCCACCGCGTCGTCCACCGAGCGCAGCGTCCGCAGCTGCTTCGCCCGCGTCAGCCGGCCGTCCGCGAGCGTCTGCGTCGCCTCGCGCACGTACGCGGGCTTGTCGCTGCGGTCCGCCTCGGGCACGGACGGACGCCCGTCCCAGGCCGGCACGTCGGTGCCGGCGTACTTGGGCTCGGGGGTGTTGGGCCCGTGGGAGGCGTACGGGGTGACGTACGCGAACCAGGGCCGGTCGTCCGTACGGGACTTGTCGATGAACGCCAGCGCGCGGTTCTTCACCACGGTGGTCGTGTAGCCGGGCACGGTCTGCACGGTTCCGTCCACGTTGAACGTCCCGTCCACGTACGACGGCTTGAGCAGCGCGAACTCCTCGAAGTGCGGCGGGGCGTCGGACAGGTTCCAGGAGTTGAGGTACTTGCCGAACAGCCCCGTCCGGTATCCCGCCTGCTTCAGGTACCGCTGCAGCGTCGTGTGCTGGTCCAGCGAACGCGAGGCTCCGTTGTTCCGCACCCCGTGGTTGTGCGCGTACCGCCCGGAGAACACCGACGAGCGCGACGGCGCGCACAGCGGCGTGGTGGCGTGCCCGTTGGTGAACCGCACCCCCTGCCCCGCCAGCCAGGCGACGGTCTTCGGCGTCGCCCACTCGGTCTGCTTGGGCTGGTCGTCGGTGACGATCAGCAGCACGTTGGGCCGCGCGGCGGCGGCCCGGGCGGGTGCGGCGGCGAGCACGGGAACGGTGGCGCCGGCGGCGACGGCCGCGGCGCCGGCCAGCACCCCCCGACGACTGGGACCGGACGTGTTGGTCGTGGGCATGACAATATCCTCTCGGCTGTGTACGGAGCGGCGAAGGCAGCGGACAGGACGCTACGGCCGCGCCCGCTCGCGATCCATGCACGCGAAACCAAGAGTTCGTTGCCGCGTTGTTGCCGCAGTGCTTCGCTCCGTGCCGCCGGGGCCGGCGCCGGACGTGATCCCGGCGACACCCACCCGCGGACGCGTACAGCGCCACGTCCCGCTGCCGGACTCGGGGCGACCCACCCGATGATCACGCGCCACGCGGCCCGGCCCCGAGAAGGTGGGCATGCCCCCGTCCGAACCGCCCATACGCCAGGAACGCCCCCCGCGAGCCGGACGGCGGCGCGCACGCGCCGTCCTGGGAACCGCGCTCGCGTTGTTCCTCTCCCTCACCGGCATCACGCTGAGGGCGACCCCCGCGCAGGCGAACGACCACTACTCCAGCATCACCGAGGCGTCCGCCGCGAACGTGGACTGGATGTCCCGCGTCCCGGACGGCACCAGCCTCTCCTGGCTCTCCGTGCCCGGCACCCACGACAGCCTCGCGCTCTGCGGCGAGCGCGACCCGAAGACGGGGAAGTGCGGGGGCGTCGCCACCAGCATCGCGCAGACCCAGGAGAACCACGGCTTCAGCGCGAAGACCCTCACCACCCAGTACCGCGCCGGCATCCGCGCCCTCGACATCCGGGTCCGGCTCGACAAGGGCGACGAGGGCCTGAAGTTCACCGTCCACCACGGCTCCGCCCACCAGTACGCGAACTTCACCGACGTCCTGAACGTCACCCGCGACTTCCTGCGCGCCGAGCCCGGTGAAACCGTTCTCCTGCACCTGAAGGCCGAATGCGACGGCGGTACCTTCGGCTGCGAGGACGCCGACGGCTACCGCACCGACGCCTGGCGCACGTCCGGCGCCTACGCGAAGGACGCGGCCGCCTTCGACAGCGACCACTTCGCCGTGTGGGGACGCCAGGTCGCCCAGGACAAGAACCTGATCAGGGAACAGGTGGCGCGGTACCGGCCCGACCTGCTCCTCGTCGGCCTGGGCTTCAACGACATGGGCTGGTTCGTCAGCGACGGTCCCGGCACCCTCGCCGGCATGAAGACGTTCGTCGACGAGGCCAGGGCCGCCAAGCCGGACGTCGAGTTCGCCCTGGCCAACGTCCCGCAGCGGGAGAGGATCGGCGGCCGCGACGACCTGATCACCAAGACCGACACCTACAACCGGCTGCTCGCCGACGCCGTGCCCGACTGGGACACCGCCGCCTCCCCGGTGAAGCTCGTCGACTGGCGCGGCGCCTACGACTGCGCCCCCGCCTCGTGCCCCGCCGCCTACGACGGCCTGCACCCCGACGCCCGGGGCGAGTTCCAGATCGCCGGAGCCTTTGCCGACACCCTCCACGAGGAGTTCGGCCTCGGCACGTCCGCCCTCACCGTCCCCGCCGGCGTCCCGGCCCGCCCCGGCGGCACACCGGCCGGAGTGAAGGCCGCCTCCGCCGACACCGGCATCGTCGTCACCTGGAACCCCGTCTTCGGCGCGTTCGGGTACGAGGTCCGCTCCCGCCCGGCCGGGACCACCGCCTGGAGCACGACCCGGGTCACCGCCAACCGCTCCGACTCCACCTGGGTGGTCGACGGCCAGCGGATGGAGTACCAGGTGCGCGCCGACACCGGCGGGTCCGGCGGGACCTGGTCGGGCACCGTGTCGGCCACCGCCCGCCCGAAGACCGCGGCCGGACCCGTCGGCATCGTCACCCGCCCCACCGCCACCGGCATCGACCTCGCCTGGGGGACCCCCACCGGCCCCCACACCGACACCATCGACCGGTACGGGGTCATCGCCTACGACCGGGACACCCCGGGCGCGTTCATCGAGACCGTCGGCACGCGCGGCAAGTCGCTGCGCTTCGACGGCCTCAAGCCCGGCCACCGCTACACCCTGGCCGTACAGACCTGGAACGGGGCCGGCGGAGGCATGCCCGCGCTCGGCCGGCCCGTCGTCGTCGGCGCCGGCACCCCGCCCGCCCCGACGGGCCTGAAGGTGACGTCCACCGACGCCACGACCGTCCGGCTGGACTGGACCGGCTCCGCCGCCGCGGCGGGCTACCGGGTCTGGGTCCGCAACGTCACCGGCGGCGGCCCGTCCACCGCCGACGAGTACGTCGTCGAGGAGACGAGCCACGGGATCGCGTTCCTGTTCCCCGGAGTGTGGAACTTCGAGTTCTGCGTGACCGCCGTCAACGGCGCGCTGGAGTCGGGGAAGTCCTCCTGCGTCGTCGCCCCGCGGCCCGCGGGCAGCTGACCCCCTGCCGCCGGGCCGGGGTCCGCCGCGACCCCGGCCCGGCGGTCCGGGCACTCCTCGCACGCAGTCCCGAGCGGACCCGGCGCCCGGTCGGCGAGCGGACCGGTCACGGCGGCGACGTGGGCACGGGCGGCGGTGCGAGCCCGAAGTGGATCCATGCGGCGGGCGTCGCGACCCGCCCCCGGGGCGTCCGGGCCAGCAGCCCCTCCCGGACCAGGAACGGCTCGGCGACCTCCTCCACCGTGTTCCGTTCCTCCCCCACGGCGACCGCGAGGGTGGTCAGGCCCACCGGTCCGCCGCCGAACAGCTTCAGCAGGGCGCGCAGCACGGCCCGGTCCAAGCGGTCCAGGCCACGGCCGTCGACCTCGTAGAGCCCCAGGGCCGCGGCCGCGATCTCACGCGTGACCACGCCGTCCGCGGTGACCTGGGCGTAGTCCCGCACCCGGCGCAGCAGCCGGTTGGCGATGCGGGGGGTGCCGCGGGAGCGACCGGCGATCTCGGCGGCGCCCGCGGGCTCGATCTCCACTTCAAGGAGCCGGGCGGAGCGGTGGACGACGCGCTCCAGTTCGGCCGGGTCGTAGAACTCCATGTGGGCGGTGAAGCCGAAGCGGTCGCGCAGCGGCGGGACCAGCAGGCCGGCCCGGACGGTGGCGCCGACGAGGGTGAACGGCGGCAGTTCGAGGGGCATGGAGGCCGCTTCGTGGCCGGTGCCGACGGCGATGTCGACGCGGAAGTCCTCCATCGCCAGGTAGAGCATCTCCTCGGCGGGCCGGGACATGCGGTGGATCTCGTCGAGGAAGAGGACCTCGCCCCCGGTGAGCGAGGCCAGGACCGCCGCCAGGGCCCCGGGGTGCTGGATGGCGGGGCCGGAGGTGAGGCGCAGCGGGGCGTCCATCTCCGCGGCGATGATCATCGCCAGGGTGGTCTTGCCGAGCCCCGGGGCACCGGAGAACAGCACGTGTTCGGCGGTGGCGCTCCGCTGCCGCGCGGCCCGGAGGAGGAGGTCGAGCTGCTCGCGGACCCGTTCCTGGCCGATGAACCCGTCCAGGGCCTTGGGGCGCAACGCCGCCTCGGTGGCCCGGTCCTCGCCGTCGTCGGGGGCCGCGACCAGCTGCTGGACCGGCTCTGCCGCAGCGGGCCGGCTGGCGGCGGTCCCGCCCGGGGCCGGCGTCCCGTCCCGGAGCGCGGTGCCGCCGGGGAGCAGGGCGTCGCCCCGGGACACCGGCAGGCCGGTCTTCACGGCCCGGCCGGGGTGCCGTCGAGGAGGACACGGGGGACCGGAGCGCTCGGGGCCGACGAGACAGGCCCGGTGGAGCGCCGACCGGCCGCGGCCGGGTCGAACGGCACGGTGCCGGGCGGGGCCGCTCGGTTCGCCGTATCCGCCCGGGGCTCCGCCGCCGGGCCCTCCGGCTTCGCCACGATGTCCAGTTTCTCCCTGATCCTCTCCTCGATCTCGTCGGCCGGGCCGGGGTGGTCCTTCAGGAAGGCGCGGGCGTTCTCCTTGCCCTGGCCGAGCCGGTCGCCCTCGTACGTGTACCAGGCACCGGCCTTGCGCACGAAGCCGTGCTCCACGCCCATGTCGATCAGCTCGCCCTCGCGGCTGATGCCCCGGCCGTAGAGGATGTCGAACTCCGCCTGCCTGAACGGCGGTGCGACCTTGTTCTTGGCCACCTTGACGCGGGTGCGGTTGCCGACCGCGTCCGTGCCGTCCTTGAGGGTCTCGATGCGGCGGATGTCGAGGCGCACCGAGGCGTAGAACTTGAGGGCGCGGCCACCGGTCGTGGTCTCCGGCGAGCCGAACATCACGCCGATCTTCTCGCGGAGCTGGTTGATGAAGACCATCGTGGTTCCGGAGTGGCCCAGCGCGCCGGCGATCTTCCGGAGGGCCTGGCTCATCAGCCGGGCCTGGAGGCCCACGTGCGAGTCGCCCATCTCGCCCTCGATCTCCGCGCGCGGGACGAGCGCGGCGACGGAGTCGATGACGATGAGGCCCAGGGCGCCGGAGTGGATGAGGGTGTCGGCGATCTGCAGGGCCTGTTCGCCGTTGTCCGGCTGGCAGACCAGCAGGGCATCGGTGTCGACGCCGAGCCGCCTGGCGTACTCGAGGTCGAAGCCGTACTCGGCGTCGATGAACGCCGCGGTCATGCCCGCCTTCTGCGCGTTGGCCATGGCGTGCAGGGCCAGGGTCGTCTTGCCGGAGGACTCCGGGCCGTAGATCTCCACCACGCGGCCGCGCGGCAGTCCGCCGACGCCGAGCGCGAGATCCAGGGCGATCGAGCCGGTGGGGACGACCTCGGTCGGGACCCCCGGCTCATCACCCAGGCGCATCACCGAACCCGCGCCGAACCGTTTTTCGATCTGGGCGAGGGCGAGTTCGAGCGCTTCCTCGCGGTCCTGTTCCTTCATGGGGTCCGCCTCGGGTGGGTGCGGTGTGCGGTCGCGGCCGGCGCACGGGCGCGTCGGCTCGTCAGAAGGGGTCCGCCTCCTCTCGGGGAGCGTGCCGTCCGGCCTCGGCGGGGACCGGCCGCTCGCCGTCGGGCCGGGGGAACGGGTCCCCGTCGGGAGAACGGGGGCCGCTGCGGGAACCGGCGGGGACGCCGGTGTGCGGGGGCCTGGTGACCGTCGCGGCGGCGAACCGCAGCGACGGGCCGATCTCGTCGGCCTCCAGCTCGACGACGGTGCGCCTCTCGCCCTCCCGGGTCTCGTACGTCCGCTGGCGCAGTCGCCCCTGGACGATGACGCGGGTGCCGCGGGTCAGGGACTCGGCGGCGTGTTCCGCCTCCTGCCGCCAGACCGAGCAGCGCAGGAACAGGGTCTCGGCGTCCCGCCATTCGTTGCTCTGCCGGTCGAAGGTGCGGGGCGTGGACGCGACGGTGAAGTGTGCGACCGCGTCGCCGGACGGGGTGAGGCGCAGCTCGGGGTCGTCGGTCAGGTTGCCGACGACGGTGATGACGGTTTCACCGGCCATGGCGGTTCTCCTCTCGTGCGACGGGTGATGCCTCACCCGTGCCTGTTCGAGTGCGGCGGGCGGCCTCGTACCGGTGGTGGCCGGTGCCCGGAGGGGAGGCCGCCCCCGGCCCGGGCTCGGCGAGCCCGGCCGCGAGGAGCCGTGCCTGGTGGGCAGGGGCCCTTTTCAGCGGGATCCCGAGCCGGGGGACGGTGCAGGGACGGCCCGCGGCGGCCCCGCACCAGGGACAGGGCACGCGGAGGGAGCGGACGCGGGGGTCGTGCTTCGAGCCGGTGGGGCGGGCGGGCGGACCGCCCGGGGCCGCGGGTGTGCGCCGGACCCGCCGTCCCGAGGCGATCGCGGTCACCAGTTCGAGGAGTTCCGCACGGTAACGGCGAGGATCGTCGGGGTCGCTGTCCGGGAGGGGCAGCGGGTTGCGGGCGAGCCGCTCCTCCCGAATCGCGCGCACTTCGGCGCGGATGTCGGAAGCGGCGATACGGGACTGCCGCATGCCCAGCCGGGACACGGCCGCCCGCACGTCGGCGACGTCCAGGTCGGCGAGCAGCAGGTGCCAGGCGTCCGTCGTGGTGTCCTCCAGGTGCATCGACGGGCACATCGCCGCCACCAGGGCGACGAGTTGGGCCGTCTCGGCCGGCAGCATCCGTTCTTCCCTTTCGTGGGGGGACGCGCCGGCCGACGCCGGTGCGCCGCTTCCCGCGGTGTCCACCGGCCGCCGGTACACGTACAGGACGGCCCCGCAGGCGCACCGCAGCCGCTCGCCCTCCTCGAACGTCCAGCGGCCGCAGTCGAGGTGACCGGCTCGGGAGACCAGGAACCACACCGTGCCGAGCGCGTCCCGGCCGGGGTGGGCGACGACGGCGGTCATGGCTCCTCGCCACCTTCGAGGGGGAGCAGACGGCGCAGGTCGAGCGTGCCGGTGTGGAGGGCGCGGGAGATCCGTTCCCGTCCGCCGGGCAGGGGGCGCAGGCTGAACGACCGCGGTTCGGAGGCCGACAGCACGCCAAGGCCCGGGACCGCTTCGCCGGTGGACGGGTCGACGACCGGATCGAGGCAGGGCAGCCGTGCGAGGAACTGCCGCTGCCAGCTGAAGCGCACCCGGACCAGCGTCTCCACCTCGCCGGGGTGGTTGTCGGCCACCCAGGCGGTGAAGGCCTCCTCGTCGGCGACCACGACCGCCGGCCTGGGGTCGACGAGGGTGAGCGTGGCGACCGGTGTGTCGTCCGGCAGGGTCACCCGGACCGACTTCAGGTTCAGCTCGGCGCGGGCCGTGCGCAGTCCGTCGAGGACCTCGTGGCGCTCGGTCCGGTACTCGGCGTCGACGGCGTCGAGCAGCACCCGGAGCACGGCGACCCGGGTGGCGTGCTCCTTGAGGTTCATGCGGTCCCGCCCTTCCGCCCGGCCCCGGCCTCGATGTCCTCGGCGACCCTGTTCCTCGCCGCCGCGGTGCCGTGGCGCACTATCAGCTGGCCGAGCGTGCGGGTCTCCCCGGTGTCGTCCAGGACGGCGGCGCCGAGCAGGTTGTGCCGGCGGACCTCCTCGTACAGGGCGCGCAGCTCCTCGTGGTCGGCGCCCGGCGCGGTGGCCGCCGTGACGTAGTCGGAGACGGAGACGGCGGGCTTGCCGGACTCGAGCCAGCCGAGGACGGCCTCGGCGAACTCCGGGCCCGGCTTGTGGAGCACCGTCCCGGACAGCGGCTTCGCCCGGGACTTGGAGATCACCAGGGTGTTCTCGTGGTCGAGATCGCCGACGATGTCGAATTCGTACTCGATGCCCTCCCGTTGCTCGGGCTTGAGCCCGATCTTGCGCGGCACCTTGCGGCCGCGCTCGTCGGCCTCCACGACGTACTCGGTCTTGGTGCGCATGGTGACGACGAGGTGGCCGGGATAGGCGAGCAGGGCGTCGATCATCGCCCGCTCCTGGGGGCGGGCCTCCTTCCAGCCGGCGAAGCTGCCGCCCGCCCCGAGGCGCTTGGCCGCGTTGTCGACCTGCTCCAGCATTCCGCCGGTGCCGGACCAGAAGTGACTCAGGGAATCGACGATCATGACGTCGTAGCCCTCGTGGGCGGCCACCGCGAGCGCTTCGACGAGGGTGGTGGGCTGGAACGTCGTGAGCGGGAGGGTGTCGAAGGCGAACTCGTCGGCGTACTTGGCGGCGCTGCCGTGCTCGGTGTCGATCAGGGCGACCCGCTCGCCGAGCCCGGCGGCGATGACCAGGGCGGTGTAGGTCTTGCCCGACCCGGTGGGGCCGGCGAGCGCGATGCGTGCCTTGGCCTGTTCCTTGGTGGCGGTGGTGAAGGTGAGGTTCACGCCGTACTCCTGGCGTCCGCGACGGCGGTTCCGGACGGGCCCGGCGGACAGGGGAACGCGATCCTCGTCCGGCAGGACGTGCGTCCGCGCGGCCGTCGCTCTTATCGAATGTGTATTCGAATTACTGCCTGCGTCCACGGTAGACGCACGGGAGGGAAGGATCCACCCTTTTCGGCAAGAAAAATGCGGAAAGCAGTGAAATGTCGGCAAAGAGGCGTACAATACCTCCCCGCATCTGTGTGGATGCCGGACGTCTCCGGCGTCGGCGGCCGGGCGTGGGGGTTGCCCGCACGCGCGGCATCGTCCAAGCGCTCGCCGGGGCCGGCCCCGAGCGGAGAAGGCTCACCCGTCCCCGGCGGTCACCCTGCGTTACTATGCTCACTTCGAGCCGGAGGCCGGCAGTAAGGGGCGCGGTGCCGTCGGCGGACCGCTCGGGGAGTGGGGGAGGGCGGCGTGCCGGTCGCAGCTCCCCGGATTCTCCCCGGCGTCGCCGACGCGGTTCTCCCCGTCGCACCCTCACGAAGATGTCCGTGGATTGCAAGGATGAAGAGATGGGTGGACTGGGAAAGTGTTGGAAGAGGTCGTAGCGACCCGCTATGTCACACCCCTGCGTGAGGGCGGCTCGCTCCCCGGGATCGTCGAGGCCGACGACCTCGGCACGTACGTCATGAAGTTGTCCACCTGGTGGCGCTGACCTGCATCGATGCGGCTGTGCCCGCCCCTGACCTGCGCGGATGGATCTTTCAGCGTCTTTCGGGATCGTGCTGCGTTACGCGGTCGATCCTCCCCACGCGCTCCCCAGGCCCGTCGATACTCCCCAGATTCTCCCCAAGGAGTGCCGTTGCGGCGGGCTGTGGTGGCACGGCGAGGTCGACCCGTCGGAGGCGCCGGCAAGTGCATGCTGAGTCACCGTCTGTAGGGCAGTGCCGAAGCATGACACCGGGTGGGAGAGCGCAAGGCGTTAGCCGGGGTGCGCCCGCCCGAGCCGCAGGCTTGGCGTCGACGCTTTTCCGATGACCCGCCATGTTGAGTGCGTGGAGATCCTCGAGCCCTCCGAGAAGGGCCGCTGCCCCATCCGCTTCTGGTAGTGACGCAGGGTGAGTTCCGGTGTGGTGTCAGGGGCCGTGGGGGCTCCAGTGCCCGAGAAAGGGCGCCCCCGGCGACAGGGCGGAGCGGTCAACGCCGAATTGGCACAAGGGTCCCCGAGCGGTCGGGACCTCCGTGTGCCGGGTGCCGCCTCGTACGGCCCCGGCCATGGGTGGTGGACTGGTGGGCTGCCGGACCCGGGCTTGACCACGGTGACGGTTCGGGAGTGCGGCGAGTGAATCGGGCTGGATTTCCTCGATCGTCTCGCCGCCCGCGCTGCGGCGCAGGACGGTGTGGAGCATGTCGTCCGTGATGACCGGCGGCCGGCCACCGTGTGTGAGGCACAGCCGATCCGTTCGCGCTATTCGTTGCAGCAGCTTCTAGCTGACGCCGAACTCCGCAGCGGTTTCAGTGCGGCCGCGGCAAGCCTGCGGGCGGTGACGTGCGGTTCGGTGGCGGGCAGGATGAGATGGCTGATGGTCATGCGGACGACGATGTCGGCTGTCATCTCAAGAGTCTCCGTGTGCTGCTCCGGGTAGCGTGTGCCCAACCATTCCCGCACCAGGTGCTGGCCCGCGTCGAAGATCGGGTCCGCTCGGGCGGTGAGGTAGGGGAGCAGGCTGTCGGAGCCGTGGCGGGCGGCTGCGATGACAGCCCGTATGAGGGGCTGGGTGTGAGCTTCCTCGAGTACATACCGGATGGCGGCTTCGAGGCAGGCCTGGGAGTCGGGCTGGCCGGGATGGAGCGTGTCGGCCACCCCGGCGAGGAACTGCCGGGTCTCACGGACCACCAGTGCGCGTCCCAGACCGGCTCGATTGCCGAACTCCTTGTAGACGGAGGGGCGGGAGACCTGAGCTCGTGCTGCGACGGCCGCAAGGCTGACCTGGTCCCATCCGGCTTCGCAGGTCAGGTCGCGAGCGGCATCGAGGACGCTTATCCTCATCTGCTTGCGCCAGGCGATCCGTGGGGAGTCGGGTGGTTCTTCACCTGCGAGGGTGTTCTTCGTGCGTCGCTGTTCGGTTTCCATGGCACATGTCTGTTCGCGAGTTGAGCCGCCGGATCACGAGGAACTGCGTGAGCGCCCGGCCGGATGAGCATGCGGTGGTGCCGGCCCCTTGGTACGGGGGACGGGGCCGACACCACGCCAGGGAGTCCGGGTGAACCGGACTGTCAGGAACGCTTGCGACGGGCGACCAGGACGAGACCGCCGCCGAGGGCGAGAGCGGCCGCCGCCATGCCGACGGGTACCAGGGGATCGGAGCCGCCGGTCTCTGCGAGCGGACCGTTCCCGCCGTCCGCTTCGAGGCTGGAACCGCCGTCGTCCGTACCGGCGTTCAGCCCATCCGCACCGGGCGAGGCGGTGGTTCCGCTCGTGCCGGCCGAGGTCCCTGTGCCGGTCTCGCCGGGCTGCTCCTCCCTGGGCTGCTCCTCCCTGGGCTGGGCCTCACCCGGTCGGCCGTCGGAGCCGGAATCGTCGAGGTCGGATTCGGGAGCCTCCTGCGTCACGCCTCCGGTGCCGAATCCGTAGGCGCCACGGTCAGGCGCGCCGCCGGCCCTGCGGGTGCCGGTGGTGACGGCGGTGAACGGAGTGCCCGAACCGATGGCCGGGGAGCCGTCTCGCAGCCGGAAGGCCGTGTCCGCAGTGGTGCTGGCGTCGGCGAACTTCGGGTCGGCGACGATGTCGTGGGGACCCTTGACCTCGGGAGCCTTGCCGCCGAAGTAGACGTTGTAGTCGTAGGTCACGTCCACGTTGCGGGACTTGCTGTTCGTCGCCTGGCCGGGCCGGCCGTACGCGATGTTGTTGAGCAGCTGCACGTCGGTGCTGTCGTGGGCGTAGATGTTGGCGTAGCTCTTCATGCGCGGGCTTCGGCCGTTCAGGTACGCCGTGTTGTGCACGATGTCGACGTGCTGGCTCTTGTAGGAGTGAATTCCCGAGCCGCCGTTGTCGTAGGACAGGTTGCCGGCGACCAGGACGCGTCCTCCGTAGGCGGGGTGGCCCGCGTCGCCCTTGAGCGTGTCGATGATGATGCCGTTGCCGTCGGAGTAGCAGCGGCACCTCTCCCACTTGATCTTGGTCTCGTTGTCGTGGACGCGGTTGCCGGTGATGCGGATCTTGTACGTCCTGGCGTCGGAGTTCCCCACATCGCGCGGGGTGAGGACGGAGATGCCGCTGGTGGCGTAGACCGTGTACCACGAGTTGGAGTACACGTGGTTCGCGGAGATGGTCACGTGGTCGGATTCGATCGCCGATATGCCGCCGCCCGCGCACGCGTGCACCTTGTTGCCGGTCACCTCGACGTGGTGCGACGCGGCACCCGTGGATCTGTCTCGTTCGATCGAGATGCAGTTGGTGTTGTAGGTCGGGTCGCCCTTCTTCGATCCGCGTTCGGCCCCGGCCAGGTTCAGTGCGGCGTTGTTGCCCTTGATCTCAAGGTTCTTGATGGAGATGTAGGACGCGCCGTAGACGCTGATGCCGTTCCACGCCCGCACCGGGTGGATCACCGGCCGGTGGCCGGGGTGTGCGGTGAAGGTGATCGGTGCGCCCGGTCGGCCCGAGCGCTTGATGGTCAGCACGTTGGATCCTGCGGAGCGCTCCGAGTACGTGCCGTTCATGATCGAGACGGTGTCACCGGGGCCGACGCTGTCGGCGGCCTTCTGGAGGGTGCGGAAGGGAGCTCCGGCCGAGGTCCCCGGATTGCCGTCGCTGCCTTCGGGGCTCACGAAGTAGGTGCGGCCTGCCGCGTGCGCCGTACCGGCTCCCACGGTGACCACGCCGAGTGGGGCGGACGATGCGAGCAGTGCTGCGGTCATGGCGAAGGTGCGCGTGCGTTTCATTGGTGCCTGGTCTCCGAGGTCATCCGGACTGAAGCGGGCCGTGTCTCCCTCGGTCGAGAACCGCGCACGGGAAAGAGGGCGCCGGGAGCAGCAGGGCGAGGGCGTCACGCCGTGTATGAGCGGTGCCCGGGACGGTGCGCGACACACGGGTGCGCTCCGAAGTCCGCTGTGGGGGTGGGGTGGTGCGTGAACGACAGTTACAGAAGTGGAAATTGAGCGCAACCCTGTACCGCCTGTAAATATTCTGACGGCAGGTCAGGCGATGCGGGTCGGTGCCGATGGCTGTCGCCGGGTCATTTCGAAGAACCTCTGCGCGGGGGTTGCGAGTTGGCATGCTGGTATATCAGCATGCCGCCATGCCACAGATCGACTATCCAGTGAACAGCGCCGAAGCCCTGCCGCCCGGCTCGCTACCGCCACTGCGCCAGGCCGTCTCCCGAACCGACCGGGTGCGCGAGGCGCTGCGGCAGGCGATCCTCGAAGGTGCGCTTCAGCCCGGAAAGCCCTTGGTGGAGCGGGAACTCGCGGAGGTGTACGGGGTGTCCAAGACCCCGGTGCGCGAGGCCCTGAAGCAGCTCCACTCCACCGGCCTGGTGGAGATCAACGCCTACCAGGGAGTCAGTGTCCGCCGCCCCGACAACCGTCTCGTGCAAGAGCTGTACGCCGCCCGCTGTGCGGCGGAACCCGAGGCCGTTCGTCTGGGTGCGGTCCGTCTCGGTGCGGGCGCCCACGCGGCCGCCCGTCAGGCGCTCCAGGACGCGACCACGCTTATCGGCTCGGGCGAGACGCGCGGTCTGGGCATCGCCAACCGGCGTTTTCACCGCGAGCTCTACAGCGCCTGCGGCAACAGCTTCCTGTGCGGATTCCTGGACCAGCTTCAGGACCTCACGGCCTTCGTGGCCGGCCTCGGCTGGCGGCTGCGTGCCACCTGGGAGGAAGAGGCCGCCGAACACGCGGCGATCCTGGAGGCGATGGAGCAGGGCGACGGTCCGCTCGTCGAACGGCTGACCCGCGCTCACATCGAGAAGGCCAAACAGACCATCTCCCGCGCGCTCGGCGACGGCCTCGGCGACGCCCGGTGAACGTCGAGCTGTTCGCCCACCCGCTCTCCTTCCGCCGGCACCCGCAGGTCCAGGCGGACCGACTGGCCGCCCATGGCGTCGACGGTGTCCACCTGGCGTTCAGCTATCACGGCGGGCGGTGGCTTCTGACGACCAGCGACCCGTGTGCCGTGGCCGACTTCCGGGCCGGGCAGTGGTTCCGCGACGAGGCCGTCCCCGTCGACGGGAACGACCTCGCCCTGCCGCCTCTCGGTGACGACGCGACCACCGCGACGGCCGCCCTGCTGCGGGCCGGCCTCGGTGTGACCGCCTGGCTCGTCGGGCTCCACCAGTCCGGACCCGCCACCCGGCATCCCGAATCGGCCCTGCGTAATGCCTTCGGCCACCACTACCGGCACGCACTGTGCCCGGCACGGCCCGAGGTCCGCGCCTATGCCACCGATCTTGTCGCCCGAACCGCCCGTCGACCCGGTGTCACCGGCCTCGAACTCGAAGCCTTCGGCTACCTGGGCTGGCAGCACCAGAGTGCTCATGACAAACTCGGCGCGGCCCTGCGTCCGGTGGACCGCTGGCTGCTCTCCCTGTGCTTCTGCTCCGCCTGCGCGGAACGCTTCACCGACGCGGGCATCGACGTGCCCGCCCTGGCCGAAACCGTCCGCGCGGCACTGCTCGCCCAACTCGCCGAGCCACGCGAAGCCGGCGACCTCGAAGTCGACGCGCGCACCGCCCTGGGCTCCGACCTGCACGACACCGTTCTCGCCGTGCGCTCGCGAACCACCGTGGCCCTCGTGCGGGACGCCGTCGCCGCAGCCGACGGACTGCCCGTCTCCATACGCACCACCAGTGACCCGTATGCCTGCGACGGCAAGTCCGCCGCCGACACGAGCGCCCTCGCCGCAGCAGCGGGCGCCCTCACCGTCACCGACCTGTCAGGGAATCATGACGCGCTGCGTCGCGAGCTCGCCTCAGCGGCCCGGACCGGCGCGCAGGTGACCGTCGGATGGAACCTGGCCGTTGACCGGACCACCGGCGAGCAGCAACTCGCGGATGTCGCCCGGGACGCGTACGCGGCCGGAGCCCGCTCCCTGGCCCTGTACGCCTACGACCTGGCCCCAGCGCAGCGCCTCGCGTGGCTGAGTGGCCTCTCCCGCCCGATCGGCTGTCCTGGCACGGCCAAGCCCGCACCCCCGCCCCCTCTACCGGAGCCGGTGAAATGACCGGATACCTCGTACGCAGACTCTTCCAACTGATTCCGGTCGCCCTCGTCGTCTCCCTGGTGCTCTTCATGCTCCTGCGGCTGATGCCGGGCGACCCCACGCTCGCCATCCTCGGCCAGGAGGCCACGGAGCAGGACCGAGCGGTACTCCGAGAGGACCTCGGCCTGGACGCACCTTTGTGGCAGCAGTTCACCCAGTGGCTCGGCGATCTGGTCCGCGGCGACCTGGGCAGCTCATGGCTCACCGACGAGAGGGTGAGCACGGTCATCTCCGACCGGTTCGCCGCCACGGTCGAGCTCGGAGTCATCGCGCTGGTCTTCGCCGTTCTCGTCGGGATCCCCGCCGGCCTCCTCGCCGCCGTACGCCGGCGCACCCGTACGGACACCGCGCTGAACTCCGTCGGTCTGGTCGCCCTGTCCGCACCTCACTTCTACCTCGCCGCACTGCTCATCCTCGTCTTCGCCCTGTGGCTCAAGGTCCTCCCGCCCTCGGGATACGTTCCCTTCACCGAGGACCCCGTCGAGAACCTGCGACGCATGGTCCTCCCAGCCGTCACGATCGGCTCCACCATCGCCGCGGTCACCATGCGCCAGACCCGCGCCGCTCTCCTCGCCGCGTTCAACGAGGACTACATCCGCACCGCCGAGGCATCAGGTCTCTCACGCGGCCGGATCGTGGGCGTCTACGCCCTGCGGAACGCCATCGTGCCGGTCGTGACCGTGATCGCTCTCCAGATCGGGGCGCTGATGAGCGCCACCGTCGTCACCGAGACCGTCTTCACCGTTCCCGGCATGGGCACCTTGATCGTCAACGGCATCTTCAGCCGGGATCTCCCCGTCGTCCAGGGCGCCGTGCTGATGGTCGTGGTCCTCGTCCTCCTGGTGAACCTGCTGGCAGACCTGGTTTACGCCTGGCTCGACCCGCGCATCACGTACTGACTCGGCCTCGCCCACAGCGTCACCCGATCCGCGCCTCCCCGCGCGCCGATCAGCACATCCCGCACCGCACGTCCCGCACGCACCTCCTGGAGCGCCGATGGCCATAGACCTCGCGCCGAAAGTCTCCCGCAGACCGGTTCTGGACCGGCTGCGCCGTGACCGCCGCGCCCACATCGCCGTACCCCTGCTGTTCCTCCTGCTCGTGGCCGCTGCCGCCGCACCCTTCTTGTCGGACTCGGTCAGCGCCACGGACACCGGCCGGCTCCTGACCGGCCCCAGTCCCCGGCACCTGCTCGGCACCGACGAGATCGGACGGGACGTCCTGGCCCGGATCGTCGCCGGCGCCGTGGTCACCGTAGGGGTGGCCACCATCACCGTGGGCGCCGCCCTGATCGCCGGCACGGTGCTCGGTCTGATCGCCGGATACCGCGGCGGCTGGGTGGACACCCTCGTGATGCGCGTCTCCGACGGACTGCTCGCGTTCCCCCTTCTCGTCCTCGCCCTCACCGTGGTCGCGGCCCTCGGCCCCGGGCTGCGCAACGCCCTGATCGCCATCGCCGTCGTCACCACCCCGCGTTTCGCCCGCGTGGTCCGGGGCGAGGTGCTCTCCCTGCGCACCCGTGAATGGGTCTCCGCCGCACGTATCGTGGGCGTCACACGGACGACGATCATGCGCCGTCACCTGCTGCCCCACCTCGCCGGCACCCTGCTGGTGTTCGCCGCCCTCCAGGTGTCCACCGCGATCATGGCCGAGGCCGCGCTGAGCTTCCTCGGGCTGAGCGTCCAGCCACCGCAACCGAGTTGGGGCGCGATCGTCGCCAGTGGCACCGACCACCTGAGCGCGAGCTGGTCGCTCAGCGTCTTCCCCGGGCTCGCGATCCTCCTCACCGTCGCCGCGTTCAACCTGCTCGCCGACGCCCTGCGCGACGCGCTGGACGCCCACCGCCCGGACCTCGCACCCGCGCGCTGAGCCGTCTCCCAGCCCTCCACCCCCTTCCCCCGTACAGAGGAAGTGCTTCGTCATGCCCAGTTCCACGCCGCCCCGGATACCACGCCGCACCGTCCTGGCCGGTGCCGCAGCCACAGCGGCCATCGCCACCCTGGCCGGATGCGGTTCCTCGGACTCCTCCGACGGAACCTCCGGGGGAACGCTCACCGCCGGTTTCGACAACGAGCCCGTCACCCTCGACCCGGCGCTGAGCTCCGCCATCTCCTCCGACCGCAACGTCCTCAACCTGTTCTTCGACACCCTGCTGCGTCAGCGCCGCGACGGGACCTTCGAGCCGGCCCTCGCCACCCGATGGACCGACACGGGCACCGAGATCACCTTCGAGCTCCGCCAGGGCGTGACGTTCCACGACGGCACCCCGTTCGACGCCGACGCGGTCGTTCTCAACCTGAAGCGGATCTCGGATCCCGCCACCCGCTCCACCAAGACGGCCGCACTGGCCTCCATCCGTGACGTGAAGGCAACCGGCCCTCGGACCGTCACGGTCACCCTGAAGGCGGCCGATCCGCTGCTGCTCACCCAGCTCGCCCACGAGCCCGGCATGATCGCCTCGCCCACCGCGCTCGCCAAGGGGGCCGACGAGTTCGGCCGCAGGCCGGTGGGGACCGGCCCCTTCACGTTCCGCCAGTGGCGGACCAAGGTCCAGCTCACCGCCGAGCGCAACAAGACGTACTGGGCCAAGACCGAGGAGGGCACCGCGCTGCCGCTCCTCGACAAGGTGGTCCTGCGCTTCGTCACCGAGGCCAAGGTCCTGCGCGCCGAACTGTCCACCGGAGGGGTGCAGCTGGTGCGCGCCCTCCCCCCGGAGGAGTACAAGCAGCTGGCCGACGCCCCGCGGGTCACGATCAAGGACGAGGGCGTACGCCGCAACTACTACGCCTCGCTCAACGTCACCAAGGGACCCTTCCGCGACCCGCGGGTACGCGCGGCCTTCGCGATGGCCGTCGAGCGCAGGTCCGTCGGCAAGGCCGCAGCAGGCGGCGACTTCGACATCGCCCCCTCCTTCGCCACCTCCGACGACTGGTTCTACGACGACGCCCTCGCCCCCCTGCCGTACGACCCCGAGAAGGCCCGCGCCACCCTGGACAAGGCCGGACTGCGCGGAAAGGTACCCATCACCCTCGTCGCCCGCCGCCGCGCCCCCGACCCCACCGTCGGAGAACTGCTCCAGAGCCAGCTCACCGCGGCGGGATTCGCCCCCAAGGTGGAGATCCTCGAATTCCAGACCCAGCTGGAACGCATGCGGAATCAGGACTTCGACGCGGCGATCCTCGTCATCGACATCCCCCGTCTGGACCCCTCCCTCACCTTCGACCCGTACTTCGCCAGCGACGGCCCGAGCAACTGGTCGGGCCTGAAGGACTCCGCACTCGACGCCCTGCTCGACAAGGGACTGAGCACGGACGACCGCGCCGTGCGCAAGCAGGCGTACGTCGACGTGCAGCGCCGCATCCTGGAGAACAACTACTGGGTCTTCCTGCACCAGGCCAAGTCACCGCTGATCCACAGCAGCGACCTCAAGGGCGTCGGCCTCGACGTCGACGGCCAGTGGCGCCTCGAGCGTGCCCGGCTCGGCGCCTGAGGGGCCCATGATGACCCTCCTCGACATCAGCCGGCTCGGCGTCACCTTCCACAGCGCCTCCGACGAGCCACCCGTGCGCGCTGTGGACGACGTCAGCCTGCACATCGACACCGGCGAAACCCTCGCCATCGTGGGCGAGTCCGGTTCCGGCAAGACCGTCACCGCCCTGAGCCTGCTCGGCCTCAACCCGCCCCCGCCCCTGTGCGAGACCACCGGGTCGATCCTGCTGGACGGCACCGACCTGCGAGGCCTGGACCGACGCTCCTGGCGGGAGGTACGCGGCAACCGGGTCGCCATGGTCTTCCAGGACCCCGGCACCGCCCTCAACCCGCTGCTGTCCATCGGCACACAGATCATGGACGCCGTCCGCGCGCACGAACGCATGAGCCGCGAGCAGGCGCGGAAGCGGGCGGTCGAGGCGTTGACCCGGACCCGCCTGCCCGAGCCCGAGAAGCGCCTGACCCAGTACGTCCACGAACTGTCCGGAGGCATGCGCCAGCGCGCCGCCATCGCCCTGGCGATCGCCGCCCGCCCACGACTCCTCATCGCCGACGAACCCACCACCGCCCTCGACGCCGCCGTCCAGGCCGAGATCATGACCATGCTCCGCTCGCTGTGCGACGACCTCGGCATGGGCCTGATCCTCATCACCCACGACCTCGGCGTGGTCGCCGAACAGGCCGACCGGGTCGCGGTCATGTACGCCGGGCGGATCGTCGAGAGCGGACCCACCGCCCAGGTCCTGGCCGATCCCCGCATGCCCTACACCCAGGCACTCCTGGCAGCGACCCCGCGTCTGGACGCACCCGCCCGCACCCGCCTCGCCTCCATCGAGGGCCGGCCACCCCGGCTCAGTGAACGCCCCCCGGGCTGCTCCTTCGCGCCACGCTGCCCGGTTCGCACGGAGAGCTGCGAAAGCGCCGTGCCCCCGCTGCTCACCGTCGGCGAGAACCACGCGGCGGCGTGCCTGTTCGCCGACGCACCACGCGAACGGCCCCTGCCGCTGCCCGTGACGACCGACGACCTGCCCCAGGACGCCGACCAGGAGGGCGGCACGCCGCTCGTCGAGTTCGACGCCACCGACCTGCGCTATCCGGTCCGCACCGGAGCGCTGCGCCGTATCACCGGGCACGTCGACGCCGTCCAGCAGGTGAGCCTGAAGGTCGCGCCGGGACGGACGCTCGCTCTCGTGGGGGAGTCCGGCTCGGGCAAGACCAGCCTGACCAAGATGCTGCTGAGGCTGGAGACCCCCTCCGGGGGAACCGTCCGCTACGACGGCATCGACGTCCGACGGCCGTCCGCCTCGGAGCTGCGGCGGCTCCAGCGGGAGGTCCAGGTCGTCTTCCAGAACCCGTACGCCAGCCTCGATCCCCGTATGACGGTCCGCGAGATCCTCGCCGAGCCGATGCGGGTCCATGGTCTGGACACCGCGGAACCCGAGCTCGTACGCCTCCTCCAGGACGTCGGCCTCGACGCGTACGCGCTGGACCGCTTCCCCTCCGCCTTCTCCGGCGGACAGCGCCAGCGCATCGCGATCGCCCGGGCCCTGTCCCTGCAGCCACGGCTGATCGTCTGCGACGAGGCCGTCAGCGCCCTGGACGTCTCCGTCCAGGCCCAGATCCTGAACCTGCTCGCCGACCTCCAGGCCGCCCACGGCATGGCCTACCTCTTCATCACCCACGACCTCGCCGTCGTCAGATCGGTCGCCCATCGCATCGCCGTCATGCGCCAGGGCCGGATCGTCGAGGAAGGCCCGGCCGACCGGATCTACGAGACCCCCTCCCACCCGTACACCCGCGAACTGCTCTCGATGGCCCCGGGGCGCACCTCGCCCCGCCTCGCCGGCGCGGAGAGCACTCCCGGCACCGACAAGGAACGGAGCATCACATGGCCGAAGTGACCCGAGTCCGCCTGACCTCGATCAACACGCCGCGGCACAACAGCATCACCTGCGGACACATCCTCGTCGAACTCCTCACCGACGACGACGCGCTGACGGGCCTCGGTGAGATGTCCGACCTCCAGCACCTCCCGCGCTACCACCTCGACGTACCGGAACTGGAAGCCACCCTCAACGAGATCCTCGTGGGCCTCGACGCACTCCAGATCACCGAGATGGAACGCCGCCTGGAAGCGAACTTCCCCCAGGCCGGATACATCTACGACAAGAGCCGCGCCATCAAGTGCGGGGTCGACATCGCCTTCTGGGACCTGGCCGCGAAACAGCTCGGTCTCCGGGTGTGCGACCTGCTCGGCGGCGCGGTCCGAGAGTCCGTGCCCATCGCGTATCCGATCTTCCGCCAGCAGCACGAGGAGGACGTCGAACGCAATCTCGCCATGGTGGGACAGCGACTGGAAGAGGGCTTCACCTTCTTCCGCGTGTACGTCGGACGCCGCCTCGACCTGGACGAGCGATTCCTGCGCACCGCCCGCGAACGGTTCGGCGACCGCATCACCATCAAGTCCCTGGACTTCTCGAACCTCCTCGACGCCAAGGCGGCCTGCGCCTTCGCCGAACGGGTGGCCGACGTCGGCTACGACCTCGTCGAGTCGCCCGCCCCGCACCATGACATCCGCGGTCTGGTCCGGGCCCGCGACCGGCTCGCCGTCCCGATCAGCGAGCACGTCTACGGCTTCCGGTGGGCACTGGACCTCGTCGCCGCGGACGCGGTGGACGTGTTCAACGTCAGCGTCATCGCCATCGGCGGGATCACACCGGCCCGCCGGATCTTCGCGATAGCCGACGCCGCCGGCAAGGCGTGCCTGGTCGGCACCACGCAGGAACTGTCCATCGGCACGGCGGCCGCCGCCCACATCGCCATGGCGATGTCGGCCGTCACCGTCCCGAGCGACCCGGTCGGACCGCTCCTCTACACACGGGACGTCGTCACCGACCCCGTCCGCTACACCGGCGGCCTGCTGTCCGTGCCGCAGGGCCCCGGCCTCGGCATGACGCTCGACCCCCAGCGGCTGTCGGCTTCCGCCGGACCGCTGACCTGGGCGGCCACCAGCGCCGCCGCTGTCGTCGACCGGCAGGTGGCCGCCACGTGAGCGACGCACCGCAGCCGACGAGTGACGCCCGTGCCGAAGGCCGCTTCACCGGCCGGGTCGCGCTCGTCACCGGAGGCGCACGCAACATCGGTCTGGCCATCGCATGGAGGCTTGCCCAGGAAGGCGCGGCGGTCGCCCTCAACGGCCCCGACCCGACCGAGACCGAAGCCGCAGCCGCAGCCATGCGCGACAGGGGAATGTCCGCGGTGGCCTGCCCCGGCGACGTATCCGACGCCCGTCAGGTCGACGCCTGCCTCAACCGTACGGTCGATGTCCTCGGCGGACTCGACCTGCTGGTCAACAACGCGGCCGCACCCATGCTGGGTCGTGGTCCGCTGCTCGACATCGACGTCGCCGACTGGGACCGCAGTTTCGCCGTCAACGCGCGCGGGCTGTTCCTGTGCACGGTGGCAGCCGCCCGGGTGATGTCGGCCGGCTCCTCGATCGTGAACATCTCCTCGGTCGGGGCCACCCGTGCCCACCGGGCCGCCGTCGCCTACGACGCCAGCAAGGGCGCCGTCGACGCGGCGACCCGTGCGATGGCCCTGGAGCTCGCGCCCCGAGGGATCCGCGTCAACGCGGTCGCCCCCGGCCCTGTCATCAACGACCGCTTCGCCCTCCTCGATCCGGCCCAGCGGCAGACCCGCGCGCAGCCGGTCCCACTCGGCCGGGTCGGCGACGGATCCGATGTCGCCGGGGCCGTCGCGTTCCTCGCCTCGGCGGACGCGTCCTTCATCACCGGACAGGTGCTGAACGTCGACGGGGGACTGAGCGCGCAGCTCAGGCCGCCGGGGACCGACCCCGCTCTCGACCGTCCCGTCCCCTGACCTGCCGCATCACCGTCCCGCTCCCTGCCCGCCAGCTGTTCTGCCGCACCGAAGGAAGCCCGACATGACCCAGCCCCCCCGGCAGCCCCTCGACCCCGATGATCTGGCCGCCCTGGGCGAGGCCAGCACCGCCACCATCACCACCCAACTCTTCAAGCACGGCCTGCGCAACACCTTTCTGGCGGGCCTGACCTGTGTCACGCCCGACGCCAGGCGCATGGTCGGCGAAGCCTTCACCCTGCGCTACATCCCGGCCCGCGAGGACATCGACACCCTCGAGGTCTACGACGACTACGACCACCCGCAGCGCGTGGCGGTCGAGCAGGCCGGCCCCGGCCAGGTTCTCGTCGTGGACTGCCGCGGCCAGGGACGCGCCGCCGCCGCGGGCAACATCCTGCTGACCCGCATGGCGGTCAACGGCGCCGCCGGCGTGGTCACCGACGGCACCCTGCGCGACATCGAGGAGATCAGCCGCCTGCCCCTGCCCGTCTTCGCCACCGGGGCGGCCGCCATGACCAACCTCGCCCAGCACCACGCGGTCGACCTGCAAGTCCCCATCGGATGCGCCGGCGTCGCCGTCTACCCCGGGGACGTCATGGTCGGCGACGCCGACGGTGTGGTCTGCGTACCCCGCCACCTCGTCCCGGTCATCGCCAGGGCGGCCCGGGAACAGGAACTGCAGGAGGCGTTCATCGTCGCCCGCGTGGCAGGCGGCGCCCCCCTGCGCGGCACCTACCCCCCGGACGAGGCGACCCGCCGCGCCTACGACGAGTCGCGCGGCACGCTGCCGGCGACCGACTGAACCCCGTCCGCCCGGCGCCCTCCGACCGCGCCGGCGGCCCAGTCTCCGGAGCGCCGGCAACCGGCGCTCCGGCAGCACGACCCACATCCCGTTCACCGATCGATTCGCCCTCCCCCGCAGAAGGCAGGAATCATGGTCAACCCCGCTCCATCCGGCTCTGTACGTTCCCGTCACGGGAGCACCGTCCCGCTCCTCCTCTCCGCCGCTCTGGTCGGCGCCCTGATCTCCGTCGCCTCGGCAGGCCCGGCCGCCGCGGCGAACCTCTCCAGCACCTTCGACGCCGTCGCGCCCGGCTCTCCCGCTCCCGGCTGGACGTCCAGCGGTGACGTCACAGTCCAGGACGTGACCGGCACCGTCGACCGAAGTCTTCGCCTGCGAGACGTCTCCACCACGGCCAACACCACCGCCGCCGCCACGTTCGGAACCACGACGTCTACCGTCGTCGCCGGATTCCGGCTGCGAGCCGCCCAGTCCACCGCCACGGTCGGCGTACACCTCGACAGCTCGGGCGGCCACAGCGTCACAGTCGCCATGAGCCCCACCGGCCGCCTCTACACCTACGACGGCGCGACCCGGATTGACCTCGGCACCTACGTCGCCAACCGCTGGTACGACATCCGTCTCGTCGCCCGCCCCGGCACCGCCACTGCCGACCTCCACATCGACGGCGAACGCCGCGCAGCCGGGCTGCGTTTTCGCACCTCCACCACCGATCTGGCCAGCCTGCAGGCCGGGGTCTCCGTGGCCGATACCGGCACCGCCTACCTCGACGACGTCCGCACCACCGCCGAGGCATCCCCGACGGCCTGGCCGCACCTCGGCACGATCGCCCCCCGCACGGCCGCACAGGTGGGCACCTCCCAGCTGCTCGTCGGGGCCGAGACCCTCGACCGCGACTACACGAACTACCAGGCGTACGCCCCCTACCTGGGGCGGCTGGGCGCGACCGGGGTCCGCCTGCAGGGCGGCTGGGCCAAGACCGAGAAGACGAAGGGGGTCTACGACTGGACATGGCTCGACCGCATCGTCGACGACGCCACGGCCCGCGGCGTCAGGCCCTGGCTCCAGCTGTCCTACGGCAACGGCATCTACACGGGCGGCGGAGGCGCCGGTCTCGGCGGCCAGATCCCGACGTCCACCGAGGCCCTGGCCGCCTGGGACGCCTGGGTGACCGCCATGGTCAAGCGATACGAGAACCGGGTCACCGAGTGGGAGATCTGGAACGAGCCCAACCTCGCCGGCATCCCGGCAGCCACGTACGCCGACTTCTTCGCCCGCACGGCGGCCCGCGTCCGCGCCGAACAGCCCGACTCCGTCATCTACGGGCCGGGCGAGGCCGGCATCGACGTCCCGTACACCAACGACTTCCTCGTCCGGCTCTCCGGACAGGGCAAGAGCCACCTGCTCGACGGCATCAGCTACCACCCCTACAACCCCAACCCCGACGACGTCTGGACCTACCAGCAGGTCGACAGGATCCGGGCCCTGATCAACCAGTACGCACCCGGAGCCGTACTCAGGCAGGGCGAGAACGGAGCCCCCAGCGCACCCAACAGCTTCGGCGCGCTCGGCGACCTCGACTGGACCGAACTGAGCCAGACCAAGTGGTTCCTGCGCCGCCTCACGCACGACCTCGGCCAGGGCATCAGCACCAGCGCCTTCAGCATCTCCGACCTCCACTACCCCTCGAAGATCAACAGCAAGGGCCTGCTCCAGACCAACAGCGACAAGTCGATCCGCTACGCCAAGCCGTCCTACTACGCGGTCCAGACCCTCGCTGCCGTCATCGACAGCTCGGTGACGGCGCTGCCGGCCTACCCCTTCACCACCGACTCCGCCACCACCCTGACCGTCCAGGGCTTCGCGAAGCGCGACACCGGACGCCAGATCGTCGGCGTCTGGAACGGCACCACCACCCCGGGCGACAGCACCACCCGCACCCCGGTCCGCCTGACCCTCCCCAACGGCGACTTCACCGACCCCGTCTACGTCGACGTACGGACCGGTGCCGTCTTCGACATCCCCGCCGCCGACTGGACGGTATCGGGGAGCACCCACACCTTCCGCAACGTGCCGGTGTACGACTCGCCCGTCCTCATCGCCGACCGCTCCGCGATCAGGCTCTAGAAACCGCCGGGTCCCGCCCCCTCCCCCGGGCGGGGCCCGGCTTCGAGGAGACCCCCATGCACGCCACCGCACGAGCGGCCCTGCGGTCGGTCGTCGGACCCGGTCACTTCCGGGAGACGGACGGCGAACTCGTCCCCTACAGCCGGGACGCGACCCCGCTGTTCCACGCCCGGCCCGACGCCGTCGTCTTCCCGGCCGACACCGCCGAGGTCGCCGCCGTCCTCGACATCGCCACCCGCTACGCCGTCCCCGTGATCCCACGCGGCGCCGGCTCCAACCTGTGCGCCGCCACCGTCGCCTCCCGAGGAGGCGTCGTCCTGGTCCTGACCCGTCTGAACCAGATCCTCGAGATCGCTCCGGCCGAACTCCTGGCCCGGGTCCAGCCCGGCGTCACCAGCGCGGCCCTGGCCGAAGCAGCCTCCCGCGACGGCCTCTTGTGGGCCCCCGACCCCGGCAGCCGCACGGTGGCCACCATCGGCGGCACGATCGCCACCAACGCCGGCGGCCTGCGCGGCCTCAAGTACGGCGTCACCCGCGACTACGTCCTCGGTCTGGAGGCGGTCCTGCCCACGGGAGAGGTGATCCGCACCGGAGGCCGCCTCCACAAGGACGTCGCCGGATACGACCTCACCCGGCTCCTCACCGGCTCCGAAGGCACCCTCGCCGTCATCACCGAAGCCACCCTCGCCCTGCGGCCCGCCCTTGCGACTGCCGGTACGGGAGTCGCCTACTTCCCCGATCTGGCAGCCGCGGGCCGGGCCGTCACCGCGATCATCGCCGCCGGGATCCTCCCCGCCACCCTCGAATTCCTCGACCGTTCCTGCGTCCAGGCAGTGGAGGACTTCGCCCGTCTCGGGCTGCGCACCGACGCGGGGGCACTGCTTCTCTTCGGCGACGACGGCGAAAGCGACACGGTCGCCCGCGCCCTGGAGCGCATGAGTGACGTCTGCACGGCCCACGAAGCCCTCGACGTCACGACCGCAGCCGAAGTGGCGCAGGCCGAGGCCCTCCTCGCCGCTCGGCGATGCGCACTTCCCGCCCTCTCCCGGCTGGGTGAGCTGACCATCCTGGAGGACGCCACCGTGCCCCGGCCCCGCATCGCGGAGATGGTCGACCGCATCGACGCCATCGGAGCCCGACACGGCGTCACGATCGCCACCTTCGGCCACGCCGGCGACGGCAACCTTCACCCCACCTGCGTGGTGAAGTCCCAGGACGACACGGATGCCATCGCCCGCGCGGAGAGCGCCTTCGCCGACATCTTCGCCGCCGCGATCGACCTGGGCGGCACCATCACCGGCGAACACGGCGTCGGCGCGGCCAAACTCCCCTACCTGACCACGCAGCTGGGCGCCGACCAGATCGACCTCCTGGGCCGGCTGAAGACGGCCTTCGACCCGGCCGGCATCCTCAACCCCGGAAAGCTGGGTTCATGACCGACCGCACAGGCGCCGCCCCCCTGCCGAAGCCCGTCTTCGACCCGGACCTCCTCTCCCGCTGTATCTCCTGCGGCTTCTGCCTCCCCGCCTGTCCCACCTACGCCGAGACCGGTGACGAGGCGTCCTCGCCCCGGGGCCGGATCAACCTCATGCGCGCCTTGCAGACCGGCGATCTCGAACCCGACGACCCCACGCTGAGGGAACAGTCCTCGCAGTGCCTGGGCTGCCGCGCCTGCGAACCGGCCTGCCCGGCCGGCGTCGAGTACGGGCAGCTGCTGGAGCAGTGGCGCGACCACCAGTGGCGCGGACGCCGGATGCCCGTTCTCGCCCGTGCCCTCATGCTGGCCGCCGGCCGGCGGGTCCTCTTCCGCCTGCTGGGACGACTGCGGGGAACCCCGCCCACGGCCGTCGCCGAGACCCCGGCCGTCGGCTCCGGTGGGGCCTCGCTCATGCTCGGGTGCTTCGAGCGCGTCCTCTTCCCGCGCGTCGGCCGCGCGGCTCTCGCCCTCGTCCCCGGACTGACCGCCCCAGCCGGCCAGGGCTGCTGCGGCGCGCTGCACGCCCACAACGGCGACACCGCCACCGGTGAGCGCCTCGCGCACCGGATGGGCGAGGACCTTCCCGGCACCATCGTCACCACCTCCGGCGGCTGCGCCGCCCACCTCGCCTCGGTCCTCGGCAGGGACCGCGTCCGCGAACTCTCCGAGCACCTGGCCAACGGCTCCGCGTACCGCCCCCTCGGCGAACTCCGGGTCGACGGCCGCCGGGCCCGTGTCGCGCTCCAGGACTCCTGCCACCTGCGCAACGGCCTCGGAGTGTGGACCGCCCCGCGTGATCTGCTCGCCGGAATCGCCGACTACGTCGAACTCCCCTCGGCCGGCACCTGCTGCGGTGCCGCCGGGACCTACTCCCTGCTGCGACCCCGTGAATCGCGTCGCATCCTCACCGCCAAGATCGACGAGATCGAGGCCGCCGGTGTCGACTTCGTCGCCGCGGTCAATCCGGGGTGTCTGCGCCAGCTCCGCACCGGCCTGCGCCGCAGATGCTCACGGGTCAAGGCCGTGCACCTGGCCGAACTCCTGCTCACGGCAGGAGAGAAGAGCCTTCCGAGCGCCTAGGGGCGCCCAGCGATCCGCCCGGGAAACCGACTCCAGCCCTCCGCGACACAACTGAGAGAAGACATGCCCTCCCGCTGCCCGCTCGACCCCCTGCCCATCAAAGCCGCCCGCGCCGCCGCTCCCGTTCTCGCCGCACTCACCCCGTCCGAGGTCGGCTCACTCCTCCGAGACCTCGTCGACGTGCTCCGCGAGCACACCGACGAACTGGTCGCCCTCGCGGAGGAGGAGACCCGCCTCGGCGACGTCAGGCTGCGGAGCGAGGTACTGCGTACCCGCGTACAACTGGAGATGTTCGCCGAGATCGCCGAAGAGGGCGCCCACCTCGATGTCATGATCGACCGGGCGGACGACACGGCTGTCCCCGCCCCGCGCCCGGACGTACGCCGCATGCTCGTCCCGCTCGGCCCGGTCGCCGTCTTCACCGCTTCCAACTTCCCCTTCGCCTTCTCGGTCCTCGGCGGTGACACCGCCAGCGCGCTCGCCGCCGGCTGCCCGGTCGTCGTCAAGGCCCACGAGGGCCACCCCCGTCTCACCGACCGGACCGCCGCCCTCGCGGCCGAAGTCCTGCCACCGGGGGCGCTTTCCGTCGTCCACGGCCGCGAGGCGGGCCGCGCCCTCGTCACCGACCCCGCCGTCCAGGCCGTGAGCTTCACCGGCTCCACCACTGGCGGCCGGATGCTCTTCGACCTCGCCTCCGCCCGCCCCGACCCGATCCCGTTCTACGGAGAACTGGGCTCGCTCAACCCCGTGGTGGTCACTTCCCAAGCGCTCGCCGCTCGCGGCCCCGTCCTCGTGAGCGAGTACATCGCGTCCGTCACCCGCAGCCAGGGCCAGCTGTGCACCAAGCCTGGCCTGCTCTTCCTGCCCGAACGGCACGACCTGGACGAACTTCTCCGCCTGGCCCTCACCCAGACCTCTCCCGCGCCGATGCTGGGATCCTGGATCGCCGAGGCCTACCGCACGACCCTCGACGAGCTGGCCACCCACCCCGCCGTCCGGCGGATCGCGACCGCACCGACCGGCCCCCACCACACCGACCGACCAGCCGACGGTCCCTCGGCGGAACTCCTCACCGTCACGGCTCGCGACCTGCGCGCCCATCCCGAACTCCTCCGGGAATGCTTCGGCCCGGCATCGACCGTCGTCACCTATGCCTCCACCGAGGATCTGCTCACCACCCTCCGTGAGCTCCCGGGCAGCCTCACGGCCACGGTGCACGGCCAGGAAGAGGCGGACGAGGAACTGGCCCGCGAGATCTGGTCCGCTCTGCGGGCAGGCCGCCTGATCTGGAACGACTGGCCGACGGGAGTGGCGGTCACCCGCGCCATGCACCACGGCGGCCCTTGGCCGGCCACGACCAACCCCCTGCACACCAGCGTGGGCGGCACAGCCGTCGCCCGGTGGCTGCGCCCGGTCGCCTACCAGAACATGCCCGAGGCATTGCTGCCGTACCCGTTGCGGACCGCCAACCCATGGCAGGTACCGCAGCGCACAGGGGTGTGACAAGGCGGACCTCTCCGTCCGGTCCACCGAACAGGAAAGGTCTCGGAACCGAAGCGGAGAAACACCTCGGTCACCGCCACTTCGTGGAGCCGACTGCTTCCTTCACGACAGCGCCCGAGTTCACCGTGCTCGCCGGACGCACGGAGATCGGGACCGCCGACCCCACCGTCCTCACCGAGGAACGCCCGGGCCCGCCGTCCGCTCCTGGCCGGCCGCGGCTGGCAGGCCGCCTGCATCGACCGGGCCGGATGCCGCCCTCTTCGTCGAACCCGTCGGAGACGGCGGCATCGCACGACTGGTGCACTGGACCGTTCGGCCCCTACCCCCCGCCGGGAACCCGCGCGATGCTGGGAAGGAGGAGGACTCGTCGCATGCGCAGGATCCGCGCAGTCCTCCGGGCGACCTGGGAAAGTTCTCTTCTTGTCGCCGCTGTCGGCGGGCCTCGCGCGGGCGTGACGTGGTCCTCGTTCTGAGGAGCGGTGTCATGGGCGTGTTGATCGTCCTTCTGATCGTCCTGGCCGTGCTGGCCCTGGTGGGGCTGGCGATGGCCGTCAAGATCGTCAGGCAGTACGAGAAGGGGGTGCTGTTCCGGTTCGGCCGGCTGATCGGTGTCCGGGAGCCGGGGCTGCGGCTGATCGTGCCGTTCGTGGACGTCCTGCACCGGGTGTCGCTGCGGATCGTCACCATGCCCATCCAGTCCCAGGGGATCATCACCCGCGACAACGTCAGCGTGGACGTCTCCGCGGTCGCCTACTACCGCGTCGTCGACGCCGTGAAGTCGGTCATCGCCGTCGAGAACGTCAGCGCGGCCATCAACCAGATCGCGCAGACCACCCTGCGCAAGGTCGTCGGACAGCACACCCTGGACGAGACCCTGTCGGAGACCGACCGCATCAACGTCGACATCCGCGAGATCCTCGACATCACCACCACCGACTGGGGCGTCGAGGTCACCCTGGTCGAGCTGAAGGACATCCAGCTGCCCGAGAGCATGAAGCGCGCCATGGCCCGCCAGGCCGAGGCCGAGCGGGAGAAGAGGGCGAAGATCATCAGCGCCGAGGGCGAATCGATGGCCGCGGCGGCACTCGGCGACGCCTCCGACACCATGATGGCCCACCCCCTCGCCCTCCAGCTGCGCAACCTGCAGAGCCTGGTCGAGATCGGGGTGGACAAGAACAGCACCGTCGTCTTCCCCGCCCCCCTCATGAGCACCATCGGCGAACTCGGCACGTTCCTCGCCCGCGAGACGGCCGCCGCCGCACAGCGGGACGACAATCCGGCGGACACCACCATGGCCGTCGTCCTCCCGCCCCCGGTCAACGGAGCCGCCAAGCCCTCGTGACAGCCGAAGCAGCCGTCCTGGGACCTCTCCCACCTCGGCGCCGCCCGCGCCGAGGTGGGAGCGTGGGGTCGCCGCTTGCCACCGGTGCGTCCACGACCGGTCGCGGACGCATTGCGCGCGGGTCGCCAGAAGCCCAGCCCTCGACGGTGACATGGCCTTCCTCCGTCGCGGCGTTCCCCGCCCGGACACAGTGCCGTCCGCCGGTACGGGGACCTGGGAGATGCGGGCAGCGGTTCCGGCCCCTTGCACTCGGTTTCCGGTACCTCGGACACTGGCCTCCAGCCGGAGAACGAGGGACGATGGAAGTAGCCCTCGGCGGGCAGACAGGCGCGTTCCCCGATCCGTCCCGTCCTGGCACCGCCGTGGCAGCCTGCCGCTCGCGGGTCACGCCCACCGGACGCACGAGACCAGGCACTCCATGCCCGGTACCTACGCGCTGATCAGTCCCGACGGACTCCTGCACTTCCACGACGGCATCCCCGGCACGTCGGCCCAGGCCGGTGACCCGCCCCGCATGACTCCCGCCACCTTTAGCATCCAGCATGCCGGTTGGGGCGGCCCCGGCCTCCACGGCCACACCACCGCCGCCGGCGGCCCCGTCGGCGCCCACCGCCGCTTCAACCACGTCGCCTCGTCCGTCGCGTCCGTGCTGGGAGGACCCGACCAGAGCCTCCTCGACAGCCTGGTCATCTGGGGGGAACGCGACGAGCCCGGCTCGGGCCCAGCCGTCACCTGCGGTCTCACCGAAGCGCAACAGCACCTCATCCACGACGTCCACCGAGCCGTCCTCAAGGAAGCCGGCATGGACCCCCACGGACGAGGCGACTAACTCCCCGACGCCACGCACCCGTAGGGAGATCACGCGGCAACGCCGCGCCTCCGCCGAAGAGCACGCAGGGGCACGAGAAAGCGCGCCCCGCACGCCGTCGCACACGGTCTTCTCGGATCGCTGAACCCTTGATCTACGCGACGGTCGGCGAGTCTTCGGTGATCAGTGCGTCCTTCCACCAGCTGGGAGGAGTGGGCCGCTCCCCGAAGGTCGGCCGGACGGTGGGTTCGCCCTGGACGACCATCGCCTGCGCGACCGTTTCCGTCTGGCGGGCGACGACCGCTTCCTTCGTGATGTTGAACACCGTGAGGTCCTGCGTCTGGGGGACCGGTCCTTCGTAGGCGGTGCGCAACTGCTGGAAGATGCCTTCGACCAGCGGTGGTACGAGCATGGTGTGCCACAGGGCCGCCATACGCGGCTCGACGAGCGAGAACACCTTGCCGGCCATCCGAGGCACCGTGTGGATGCCCATGATCGTTTCGAACTTGTCGATCGGCCTTCCCGTGAGGGCGGCCAGCAGGTCCGCGGAGGGGAAGCACTCGTGGATCAGGAGGTCCACACCGTTCTCGGCGGCCCGGACCAGGGGCCAGCAGGGGCGGGTGTCACCGGAGTGCACGACGCTCAGGCCGACGTAGTCGATCCGGTAGCCTACGGCGCCGTCGAGCCCGTGCACCACCGGGAACGCGGTGATCGTGACCCCGTGGTCCTCGTAAACGGTGTGCGTCTTCGTCGCGGGGAACTCTGCCACGTGCATCTGCGCGCTCTCGTTGCTCGTGAACCCGCGGGTCGACTCGGTGTCCCAGGCGCACGCCTCGGCGATGCATTCGACTGCGCGGGCGGTTCCGAACCGCGGTTCCGAACCGCGGTTCCGAACCGCTGGGGCCCCAGACGTGGAGCGGGCCCGCTCTCCCCGCCTTGCGGAAGCTTCCGAACAGCGTGATCAGGTCGGCCGTGTGGTCGGCGTGCAGATGGCTCAGGAAGACCTTGTCCAGCCCGTTCACGGGGAGCTTCAGGCACAGGAAGTTCGCCAGCGATCCGCTGCCGACGTCGAAGAGGAACATGTCGCGCTCGGCGTTGCCCACTTCGACGAGTACGCTGCCCGACGCCTGGGCGCGGGTCGGGGGCGGGTTGCCGCTCCCGAGCACCGTCACCCGCATCTCCCCTTCCCCCAGCTCCTCCCACGAGGGGACGAACACGTCGGGACAGGTCTGCGCGGGCGTGCCCACGACGGGCGTGTGCTGGAACGGGCCGTCGCCAACATCGTCGAGAACGCCGTCAAGTACAGCCCGCCCGGGGAGCCGGTCCTCGTCGCGGCGAGCGCCCTCGCCGACCGCGTCGAACTCCGTGTCGTCGACCGCGGTCCCGGCGTCCCCGACGAGGCCAAGGACCGCATCTTCGGCGCCTTCCAGAGGTACGGCGACGCCCCGCGCGGTGAAGGGGTCGGCCTCGGCCTCGCCGTGGCGCGCGGCTTCCTGGAGGCGATGGGGGGCACGGTGACGGCGGAGGACACCCCTGGGGGCGGGCTGACCATGGTGCTCGGCCTGCGTACGCCGGACGGACCCTCGCCGTCACGTCCGGCTGTCTCCCCGGAGAAGACGACATGAGGCCGGTGGAGGGCCTGGTCGTGTCAGTCGGAGTCCGGTCGGGTGCCCGGCACTTGAAGCGGCAGGTCGCAGGGGAATTCCCGCCCTTCCCGCAGGAACGTGAGGCGGACCGTGAGGACACGCGCGGACTGGGCGACGGCCGGCTGCCCGCTGATCGAGCCGTCCGTGTGACCGCCGTCGTCGCTCAGGCCGTACGCCCCGCCCCAGTCGGTGTACTCGTTGCCGACGTCGTCACGTGCCTCCAGCGCCAGCAGGACGGGCGACCCGCCTTCCTGCCCCTCGGGGAGGGGCGGCCTGACCGTGTAACGGACGGTGAACGAGTCCTCGTCCAGCGACAGACTGTCGACGACGAGCTCGTGGTTGCCGCCGAGGATGCGGGCTGTGGGGCGGGGGGTCCGACTGTTCATGGGGGCTCACGCGCTTCCGGGCTGGGGAACCTGACAGGTGATCCAACGATCGGCGGTTCCAGGGCGGTGCGCAGAAGGCATCGGCGTAGACCGAGCGCAGCGCCTCGGTGCGGGCGAGCACGTCTCCCTGGCAGTGGGGGTCCGTTGTCACCCTGGCCCGCCGGCTCGGACACCCTCGTCAGCGATCATCCTCGGTTACTGCGCTCCCTTCATGCCGGAGGCTGGCAGTAAGGGGCACGGCACCATCGACGGTCTGCTTCGGGAGCGGGGAGTCTGGCTTGCCAGCCGAAACTCCCCAGATTCTCCCCAGCGTCGTTGGTCGGCGATTGCTGCCTCGACGCCCCGAAGAAGTCACCCGTGGATTGCAAGGCTGAATAGATGGGCGGCCTGGGAAAGTGCTTGAAAAGGTCGCAGTCGCCTGCCATGTGGCACCCATGTGTGAGGCTGGCTCGCTGCCAGGGATCGTCGAGGTCGCCGACCTGGGCACTTTGTCGCCCAAACTCCCCGGATTCTCCCCAGGGTATGGGCCGCCCGGTCGTAGACCGCAGAGTCCTTCCGTTGATTGCCAGGGGACTGAGGCGTATAGCCTGAGGAAATGCTTACAGAGGTGACAGCGACCCGCTATGTCACGCCCTTGCGTGAAGGTGGATCGCTCCCCGGGATCGTCGAGGCGGACGATTACGGCACATACGTCATGAAGTTCACCGGCGCGGGACAGGGCCGCAAGACCCTAGTCGCCGAGGTGATCTGCGGGCAGCTCGCCCGCCGGCTCGGGCTGCGGGTGCCCGAGCTCGTCACGATCCAGCTCGACCCGGTCATCGGGCTCTCCGAACCCGACCAGGAGGTGCAGGAGCTGCTCAAGGCGAGCGGCGGGCTCAACCTGGGCATGGACTTCCTGCCGGGGTCGCTGGGCTTCGACCCGCTGGCGTACGAGGTGGACCCGGCCGAGGCGGGCCGGGTCGTCTGGTTCGACGCGGTGATCAACAACGTCGACCGGTCCTGGCGCAACCCGAACATGCTCGTCTGGCACGGCGACCTGTGGCTCATCGACCACGGCGCCACCATGATCTGGCACCACAACTGGCCCGGGGCGCAGGCGTCCGCCGCGAAGCCGTACGACGCCTCCGACCACGCGCTCGCCCCCTTCGCGCCCGACGTCGCCGCCGCGGCCGCCGAGCTCGCCCCGCTCGTCACCCGCGAACTCCTCGACGAGGTCGCCGCCGACGTGCCCGACGAGTGGCTCGTCGACGAGCCCGGCTTCACGGGCCCGGACGAGGTGCGCGCCGCCTACGTCGAGGCGCTGCTGCCCCGCGCCGCCACCATCCACGAGCGGATCACGCTCGGACCGCGCACCGAGAACCGGCCCCAGCGGCCGCCCGGCTGGCTCGCCGAACGCCTCGCGCCCCGCGCGCGCCCCACCGGGGAGCCCGCCGACCGGGCCACCGGGAAGCCCGCCGAGAAGTCCACCGAGAAGCCCGTCGAGAAGGACAGCACCACGTGAGCGACCGCGACGTCTTCGAGTACGCGCTGCTGCGCGTGGTGCCGCGGGTCGAGCGCGGCGAGTGCTTCAACGCGGGCGTGGTCGTCTACTGCCGCGCCCGCTCCTTCGTGGCCGCCCGCACGCACCTGGACGAGGCCAAGCTGACGGTGCTCGACCCGGCGGCCGACGTGACCGGCGTACGGGCGGCCCTGCGCGCCGTCGAAGGGCTCTGCCTCGGCGGGGACGCGGCCGGACAGGCCGCGCGCGACGACGCGGGGCGCCGCTTCCGCTGGCTGATCGCGCCGCGCTCCACGGTCGTGCAGCCGGGGCCCGTGCACACCGGCCTCACCGCCGATCCCGAGGCCGAGGTGGAGCGGCTGCTCGATCTCCTCGTGCGCTGAGCGCCCGCGCCCGGACGCAGGGTGACCAGGTGCACCCGGTGGGCCGTTGACACCGGGTGCCAGGGCTTCTAGCGTCTCGTCTGCGGACGATACTAAGCGGTCGCTCATGTGCGGGACGCAGGAGCGGACGCCGGTCCGGCCGCCACCAGGGACGATCCAAGGGCGAGGAGAACCAAGCATGTCCACCACCGAGCAGCGCGTAGCCGTCGTCACGGGTGCCGCACGGGGCATCGGCGCGGCCACCGCGCTCCGCCTCGCGGCCGAGGGCCGCGCCGTCGCCGTACTCGACCTCGACGAGGCGGCCTGCAAGGACACCGTCGAGAAGATCACCGCCGCGGGCGGTACCGCCCTCGCGGTCGGCTGCGACGTCTCCGACGCCGCCCAGGTGGAGGCCGCCGTCGCGCGCGTCGCCGCCGAGCTCGGGGCGCCGACGATCCTCGTCAACAACGCGGGCGTGCTCCGCGACAACCTGCTCTTCAAGATGTCCGAGTCGGACTGGGACCTCGTCATGAACGTGCACCTCAAGGGTGCCTTCCTGATGGCGAAGGCCTGTCAGAAGCACATGGTGGACGCGGGCTTCGGCCGGATCGTCTCCCTCTCCTCCTCCTCGGCGCTCGGCAACCGCGGCCAGGCCAACTACTCCGCGGTCAAGGCCGGCCTGCAGGGCCTCACCAAGACCCTCGCCAAGGAGCTCGGCAAGTTCGGCGTCACCGCCAACGCCGTCGCCCCGGGCTTCATCGTCACCGAGATGACCGCGCAGACCGCCGAGCGCGTCGGCATGGGCTTCGAGGAGTTCCAGGCCGCCGCCGCCTCCATGATCCCGGTGCAGCGGGTCGGCCGTCCCGAGGACGTCGCCAACGCGATCGCCTTCTTCACGGGCGACGACGCCGGCTTCGTCTCCGGCCAGGTCATGTACGTGGCCGGCGGCCCGCTCAACTGACGACCGGCAGCGGCAGAGACAGGAGGAGACGGACATGAGCACGCAGGAACCGCCGGAGCTGTCCGGCAGGGTCGCCCTGGTCACCGGAGCGAGCCGCGGCATCGGCTACGGCATCGCCGAGGCGCTGGTCGCCCGCGGCGACCGGGTCGTCATCACCGGGCGCGGCGAGGAGGCCCTCAAGGAGGCCGTGGAGCGGCTCGGCGCGGACCGGGCGATCGGCGTCCCCGGCAAGGCCCACGACGAGGCCCACCAGGCCGCCGCCGTCGAGGCGGCGATGGACGGCTTCGGCCGGGTGGACTTCCTGATCAACAACGCCGGGACGAATCCGGTCTTCGGCGCCATCGCGGACCTGGACCTCAATGTGGCCCGCAAGGTCTTCGAGACCAATGTGATCTCCGCGCTCGGTTTCGCGCAGCGGACCTGGCACGCCTGGCAGAAGCAGAACGGTGGGGCGATCGTGAACATCGCCTCGATCGCCGGCGTATCCGCCTCGCCCTTCATCGGGGCGTACGGAATGAGCAAGGCCGCGATGGTCAATCTGACCCTTCAGCTGGCGCATGAATTCGCGCCGGTCGTGCGAGTCAACGCAATCGCCCCGGCAGTTGTCAAGACCAAATTCGCGCAGGCTCTCTACGAGGGCCGCGAGGCGGAGGCCGCCGCCTCCTATCCGCTCGGCCGGCTCGGCGTTCCGGCGGACATCGGCGGCGCGGCCGCCTTCCTCACCTCCTCCCAGTCGGAGTGGATCACCGGCCAGACGCTCGTCGTCGACGGCGGGATTTTCCTGAACGCCGGAGTCGGGTGACCGATAACCGGACACTTTCCGGAATTCGTGTCCGGATTGAGCCCGGTTCTGCATCGAATGCCTCAAGTGCCCCGTCGGGCTCGAACATTGACCTGGCGGGGTGCTGCGGTATCGTCGGCCGACCCATGGCTGAACGAGGAGCGTGCACGTGTTCAACCGGACCAGTCTGCAGGCGGCTGCAGCCCTTGTGTCCATATCCCTGGTGACCGGATGCGGTGTCTTTTCGGACAGTGAATCCGCCGGGGATCAGAGGCTCGTGGTCGGCACGACGAGTTCTCCCTCCACGCTTGATCCGGCCGCGTCCTGGGACAATGCCTGGGAGCTCTTCAGGAATGTCTTCCAGACCCTGGTGAGTTTCCCGACGGGCAGCACGACCCCGCAGTCGGACGCCGCGGACTGCAAGTTCACGGACACCGCCAGCCGGGTCTTCGAGTGCAAGCTCATCGACGGCCTCACGTTCTCCAACGGGCACAAGCTGGACGCCAAGGCCGTGCAGTACTCGATCGAGCGCATCCGCACGATCAACCACAAGGGCGGCCCCAACGGCATGCTCGGCTCCCTCGACAAGATCGAGACCGTCGGCGACAGCACGGTCGTCTTCCGCCTCAACAAGTCGGACGCCACCTTCCCGTTCGTCCTCGCCACCCCCGCCATGTCCATCGTGGACCCGGCCGACTACCCGGCCGACCGGCTCCGCTCCAAGGACGGCAAGGTCACCGGCTCGGGCCCGTACACCCTCGACGCGTACACCGAGGGCGAGTCGGCCGAGCTGACGAAGAACCCCACGTACAAGGGGTTCGCCACCCTGAAGAACGGGGGGGTGACCATCAAGTACTTCAAGGAGTCCGAGGCGATGGTCACGGCGCTCCGGAAGAAGGAGATCGACGCCACCTACCGCGGCCTCACCGCCGAGGAGGTCGTCTCCCTCCAGGACGACAAGCCCGAGAACCAGGGGCTCCAGCTCGTCGAGTCGACCGGCGCCGACATCCGCTACCTCGTCTTCAACACCCAGGACCCCTCGGTCGCCAAGCTCCCCGTCCGCAAGGCCATCGCCCAGCTCGTCGACCGCGAGGAACTGGTCAGCAGGGTCTACCAGGGCACCGCCGAACCCCTGTACTCCATGGTGCCCAAGGGCATCGCGGCCCACACCACCAAGTTCTTCGACCGCTTCGGCACGCCCAGCGTCGAGAAGGCCACCGAGCTCCTCCGCGAGGCCGGCATCGACAAGCCCGTCAAGCTGACCTTCTGGTACACCACGGACCGCTACGGCTCCTCGACGGCCGCCGAGTTCGCCGAACTCAAGCGGCAGCTGGAGGAGTCCGGGCTCTTCGAGGTCACCCTGAACGGCAAGCCCTGGACGGAGTTCCAGGCGGCCTACCAGAAGGGCGAGTACCCGGTCTTCGGCCGAGGCTGGTTCCCCGACTTCCCGGACCCGGACAACTTCGTCGCGCCCTTCGTGGGCAAGGAGAACGTCCTCGGCACGCCCTACCTGAGCCCCCGGATCACCAACGAGCTCCTCCCGAAGTCCCGCCGCCAGAGCGACCGCGGGACTGTCACGGACGAGTTCGTGGCGGCCCAGGAGATCCTGGTCCAGGACGTCCGGCTGCTGCCCCTGTGGCAGGGCAAGCTCTACATCGCGGCCCGTGAGGACATCGGCGGCGGCGAGCGCGCTCTCGACCCGCAGACGGTCATGCAGATGTGGGAGCTGCACCGCCGGGCCAGCTGGTAGGCGGACGCCGGTGAGGACCTGCGGGGGCCGCTGTCAGTGGCCCCCGGTAGGTTCTGGGACGTAGACAGGAACGTCCACCGGAGGTTGTTGACCGTGACCGACACCAGCATGCTGCCCGAGTCCTGGCGGGGTGTTCTCGGCGAGGAGCTGCAGAAGCCGTACTTCGAGCAGCTCACCGAGTTCGTCGAGGAGGAGCGCGCCAAGGGACCGGTCTTCCCCCCGAAGGACGAGGTGTTCGCCGCCCTCGACGCCACCCCGTACGACAAGGTGAAGGTCCTGATCCTCGGTCAGGACCCCTACCACGGCGAGGGCCAGGGCCACGGCCTCTGCTTCTCGGTCCGCCCCGGCGTGAAGACCCCGCCCTCCCTGCGGAACATCTACAAGGAGATGAACGCCGAGCTCGGCCTGCCGATCCCGGACAACGGCTACCTGATGCCGTGGGCCGAGCAGGGCGTCCTCCTGCTCAACGCCGTGCTGACCGTCCGCTCCGGCGAGGCGAACTCGCACAAGGGCAAGGGCTGGGAGAAGTTCACGGACGCGGTGATCACCGCGGTCGCCTCGCGTCCCGACCCGGCCGTCTTCGTCCTGTGGGGCAACTACGCGCAGAAGAAGCTGCCCCTCATCGACGAGGAGCGGCACGTGGTGGTGAAGGGCGCCCACCCCTCGCCCCTGTCGGCGAAGAAGTTCTTCGGGTCGCACCCCTTCACCCAGATCAACGAGGCCGTGGCGGCGCAGGGCCACGAGCCGATCGACTGGCGCGTCCCGGACCTCGGCTGAGCCTCGGCCCGATCGGGGCCGGGTGCGGCTAGCGTCGGCCCTCCCAGTGGTGATCTTGTGGAGGTCGCGGTGACCGAGCAGCAGCAGGTGTCGGACGACGGGGTCATGACCAGGATCGGGCAGGCCCTGATGCTGCTCCACGGCGGCGACCGCGAGGAGGCCCGCAACCGCTTCGGGCTGCTCTGGCAGCAGATCGGCCCGGACGGGGACCCCCTGCACCGCTGCACCCTCGCGCACTACATGGCGGACACCCAGGACGACCCCGACACCGAGCTGGCCTGGGACCTGCGGGCGCTGAGCGCGGCCGAGGACCTCACGGACGAGCGGCTCGCCGCGCACGACGCCTCGGCCGCAGTTCGCGCCCTGTACCCCTCGCTCCACCTCAACCTGGCCGCCGACTACGCCAAGCTCCACCGGCCCGATGCCGCACGCGCCCATCTGGACCGGGCCCGCGCGGCGGCGGAGCACCTCGACGACGACGGCTACGGGAGCGGGGTGCGGGCCGCGATCGGGCGCCTGGAGTCGCGGCTGCGGGCGGAGTGACGGCCCGCCGGCCGCCCACGGCCGGCCCGCTCGGCCCCGTACCCCCGGCTCACCGGCCGTACGGGGCGGGGCAGATTCCCGGGCCGCCGCCGGGGCCCAGGGCCCCGTACCGCTCGCCCAGCGCGCAGACGTCGGACGGGGAGAGCGGGGGCCTCACCGACGGCTCCACCGCCCGGGGCGGCCCGGTCGGCGCGGACGGGCCGGTCGAGGCGGCCGGTCCGGGCCGGTCCGGCCGGACCGGCGGACGCGGGTCTTCGCGCCGGGTCGGTACGACACCGGGGCGCGGCGCCTGCGGGAGCGCCGGGGCCGCCGACCGCCGCTGCCGCTCGGCCGCGGAGGTCGCGCGGGGCGCGGCGGACGGCGGGGGAGCGGGGAGCGCCGCTTCGAGGGCCTCACGGGCCGGGCCGTCGACGATCTGCGGCGCGACGCCCTTCCCGGTGCGTACGGGCTCCGCCGCCGGAGCGGGGACGGGGGCGGGCGCCGTCGGCGCGCCCACCGAGACGCAGCCGGTCAGGGCGGCCATCGCGGCCCCTAACAGGATCTTCGCTGTGGTTCGGGTTCCATGCACCCGCGTCACTCTGCTGCTCCGGCGGCGGTCTCCGCGCCCCTACCGGCGGGGAATGCCCCACACGGGTGAGCCGGTGCGCACCCGGCCTTGACCCCGCCGGCCGACCGGACGGCGAGGTGCCGGGACGGCGGGGCGGGGGCGGCCGCCGGTCGAGCCGTCCGGGTCAGTCGCCGGTCGCGCCGTCGATCCGCTCCCGGAGCAGGTCCGCGTGGCCGTTGTGGCGGGCGTACTCCTCGATCATGTGGAGGTAGATCCAGCGGAGGTTGAACTCCTCCCCGCTGTGGCGCTTGCCGACGCCCAGGTCGTCGAGGTCGCGGGTCGCCGCCAGCGTGCGGGCGTGGGCGATCTCGGCCTGCCAGGTGGCGTGTGCCTCCTCGTAGGTGTCCCCCTCCTCGGCGTGGATGTCCCGGTCGAGGTCCTCCTTCGTCGAGTAGATCCAGGGGGCCTCCTCGCCGGCCAGGGTGCGGCGGAACCAGCCGCGCTCGACCTCTGCCATGTGCCGGACGAGACCGAGCAGGTTGAGGTCCGACGGCGGGGCGGAAGGGGTGCGCAGCTGGGCGTCGTCGAGCCCCTCGCACTTCCTCGCGAGGGTCGCGCGGTGGAAGTCGAGCCACTGCTCCAGCGCTTCGCGCTCGCCCGAGGTGGTGGACGGCGAGACGCGCGGGACTGTTTCGGTCTGTTCGGTCGTCATGCCGGGCATCGTTCCCCACGATCGCAGGACGACGCCAGCGAATTCACGCCCGCGCGGTCCGGGGCCGGCCCCCGAGCATGCCGCGCAGCAACTCGTCGATCCCGGTCCGCAGTTCCGCGAGGTCCGGCACGGCCGAGTGGAAGGAGCCCGCCGCGCAGGAGAACATCAGCCCCTCGGACCAGGCGATCAGGGAGAGGGCGTGCCGTTCGGGGGCCGTCGAGCCCGCCGCCGCCATCATCGCGGTCAGCGGACCGTGGAACACCGCGCCCGCCCGGTCGAAGAAGCTCCGCAGCTCGGGGCGGCGGGTGGCCTCCAGGGCCAGTTCGTAGCGGGAGACGAGCAGGGGGCGGTGGTCGGTGAGGTAGCGGTGGAGGGCGAGGGCGAGCGCGTCCACGAGCGCGTCCCCGCCGCCGTCCGGACCGGGCATCTCGTGCGGGGTGAGGACCCGGGACTCCAGTTCGACCTGGCGCCGCACGGCCGTCTCCAGGAGGGCCTGGCGGGTGCGGGCGTGGTTGGACGTCGACCCCTGCGGCAGCCCGGCCCGCTCGTCCACGGCGCGGTGGGTGAGGCCGCGCATCCCCCGTTCGACGAGCAGGTCGAGGGCGGCGTCGCCGATCCGTTCGGCACGCGGGGCGGAAGGGTCCGGCGCTGCGGTCATGGAGGACAACCTACTACCGGCCCCTCCCGCCTTCACTACACCTGTAGTACGGTCGTGGTGCCGGGCCCACTACATCTGTAGTCCCCGGTTCGGCGGATTCCCGACCCGAGGGGGCAGTCATGGAACAGCACGGTGCGGAAATGAACCGTGGCGACACCGACACCGACACCGACCGCCCTGACACGAACCGCGCCGACGCCTGCCGCGCCGTCGTCGTCGGGGCCGGGATCGGGGGGCTCACCGCCGCCGTCGCCCTGCACCGGAGGGGCTGGCGGGTCACCGTCCTGGAGCGGGCCGCCGACCTCACCCCCGTCGGAGCCGGCATCGGCCTCGCGCCCAACGCCCAGCGGGCCCTGGACGTCGTCGGCCTCGGCGACCGGGTCCGCGCCCTCGCCGCCTGGCAGGGGGACGGCGGCATGCGGACCCCCGGCGGCCGCTGGCTCGTCCGCACCGACGCGCGGGCCGCCGCCGCGCGCTTCGGCGGCCCCCTCGTCCTCCTCCACCGCGCCACCCTGGTGGAGATCCTCACCTCCGCCCTCCCGGACGGGACCGTGCGGACCGGGACGACCGCCGCGGTGGCGGACCCGGGGGACGACCGCCGCCCGGCCCGCGTCACGGCCCGGAGCGACCGGGGGGAGACGGAGTGGGAGGCCGAACTCGTCCTCGCCGCCGACGGCATCCACTCCGCGACCCGGCGGGCGCTCTTCCCCGGCCACCCCGGCCCCCGCTACTCCGGCCGCACCAGCTGGCGGGTGGTCGTCCCCGCCCCCCGGCGGCCCTTCGCGCCGCACGAGACCTGGGGCGCCGGACGGCTGTGGGGCACCCAGCCGCTCAAGGACGGCCGGGTCTACGCGTACGCCATGGCCACCGCCCCCGAGGGAGCCCGCGCGCCCGACGACGAGAAGGCCGAACTCCTGCGCCTCTTCGGGGACTGGCACCACCCGGTGCCCGAGGTCCTCGCCGCCGTCGGACCCGACCGGGTCCTGCGGCACGACGTGCACCACCTGATCACCCCGCTGCCCGCCTACCACCGGGGCAGGGTGGCCCTCCTCGGGGACGCCGCGCACGCGATGACGCCGTCCCTCGGCCAGGGCGGGAACCAGGCCATCGAGGACGCCGTCGTCCTCGCCCACCACGTCGGCGCCGGAGACGGGTTCGCGCCGAGCCGCGCGCTCGCCGCCTACACCGCGGACCGGCTGCCGCGCACCACCGCCGTCGTCCGCAAGTCCGCCCGCACCGGAGCGCTCACGATGCTCTCCGCCCGCCCGGCCGTCGCCCTGCGCTCGGCCCTCGTCGGCGCGGCCTCCCGCCTCGGACCCGGGTTCCTCCTGCGGGGCTTCGACGGCATCGCCGACTGGCGCCCGCCCGGCGGCCCCGGCCGTCCCGCGTAAGCTGACCGGCGCGAACGGCCCGTACGAGCGGGGCCGGCGAACGACGACAAGGGAGACCCCCGTGAAGGTTGGCTGCATCGGACTCGGCGACATCGCGCAGAAGGCCTACCTTCCCGTCCTCGCCACCCTCCCCGGCGTCGAACTGCACCTGCAGACCCGCACCCCCGCCACGGTGGAGCGGGTCGCCGACACCCTGCACCTGTCCGCCGACCGGCGCCACACCGACCTCGACGGGCTGCTCTCCGCCGGACTCGACGCGGCCTTCGTGCACGCCTCGACCGCCGCGCACGCCGAGATCGCCGAGCGGCTCCTCGACGCCGGCGTCCCCACGTACGTCGACAAGCCCCTCGCCTACGAGTACGCCGACTCCGAGCGGATCGTGGAGCTCGCGGAGAAGCGCGCGGTCTCCCTCGCCGTCGGCTTCAACCGGCGCCTCGCGCCGAGCTACGCCCAGTGCCTGGAGCACCCGCGCGACCTGATCCTGCTCCAGAAGAACCGGATCGGTCTGCCCGAGGACCCCCGCACGCTGGTGCTCGACGACTTCATCCACGTCGTCGACACCCTGCGCTTCCTGCTGCCCGGCGAGATCGAGCACGTCGACGTGCGGGCCCGGATCCGCGAAGGCCTGATGCACCACGTGGTGCTCCAGCTCTCCGGCGAAGGTTTCACCGCCATCGGCATGATGAACCGGATGAACGGCTCCACCGAGGAGGTCCTGGAGGTCTCGGGCCAGGACACCAAGCGCCAGGTCCTCAACCTCTCCGACGTCGTCGACCACAAGGGCCAGCCGACCGTCCGCCGGCGCGGCGACTGGGTGCCCGTGGCCCGGCAGCGCGGCATCGAGCAGGCGGTGCTCGCCTTCCTCGACGCGGTCCGCGAGGGCCGGGTGCTCAGCGCCCGCGACGCCCTGCTGACCCACGAGCTGTGCGAGCGCGTCGTACGGGAGTCCCTGGCGCAGGCGTCCTGACGGCCCGCCCCCTCGGAGGGCCCGTCAGCCCGCCGACTCGCCCGCGTGCGGGCTCAGGACGTCCGTGCCCACCAGGACGAACAGCAGGATGCCGAGCAGGATCCGGTAGATCACGAAGGGCATGAAGCTCTTGGTGGTGATGAACTTCATGAACCACGCGATGACGGCGTATCCCACCACGAAAGCGACGATCGTCGCGAAGATGGTCGGGCCCCAGGAGACGTGACCCTCGCCCGCGTCCTTCAGTTCGTACGCGCCCGAGGCGAGGACCGCCGGGATCGCGAGGAGGAAGGAGTAACGGGCCGCCGCCTCGCGGGTGTAGCCCATGAGCAGGCCGCCGGAGATCGTCGCGCCCGAGCGGGAGACGCCGGGGATCAGGGCCATCGCCTGGCAGACGCCGTAGATCAGGCCGTCCCGCACCCCGAGGTCCTTGAGCGTCTTGCGTTCGCGGATCGCCCGGTGGCGGCCGCCGATCTCGTCCCGGGCGGCCAGCCGGTCCGCGACGCCCAGGACGACGCCCATGACGATCAGGGTGGTGGCGATGAGCCGCAGGTCCCGGAACGGGCCCTCGATCTGGTCCTTGAGCGTGATGCCGAGGACGCCGATCGGGATCGAGCCGATGATCACCAGCCAGCCCATCTGGGCGTCGTGGTCGGACCGCATCGACTTGTCGGTGAGGGAGCGGAACCAGGCCGAGACGATCCGCGCGATGTCCTTGCGGAAGTAGATCAGGACCGCCGTCTCCGTGCCGATCTGGGTGATCGCGGTGAACGCCGCCCCCGGGTCGTGCCAGCCGGCGAACGCCGCCGTGAGGCGCAGGTGCGCGCTGGAGGAGATGGGGAGGAACTCCGTCAGCCCCTGGACGAGTCCCAGGATGAACGATTCGAACCAACTCATGGGGCCAGGGCCGTCCCGTTTTGTACGTGTGTGGTCAGAAGGTCGTGCGCAGCGTACCGTCCCGAGGTGAAGAATCCCCCGACAGAGGATGTACGCGAGGTAGCGCCCGCCGTATCTCCCGGGAGGCCTCCGGCAAACCTCAGCGGGCGCTGCCCGCCAGTTCCGGTTCGGGCGTGTCGTCCCGCGCGGGGACCGGTGCCCGCAGGCCGTGCCGCTTGCGCCAGGCCACCACCGCGCCGCCGATCCCCGACAGGACGATGAAGCCCGCGGAGAAGAGGAAGGCCGGCGAGTCCGGCGAACCCGCCTGGGCGCCCGCCACCACGTACGCCGCCGTGTTCGGGACCGTGCCGATCCCCGTCGCCAGGAGGAACGGCACGTACTTCATCCGGGAGACCGCCGCGCAGTAGTTGGCCGCCGCGAACGGCACCCCGGGGAACAGCCGGATCGCCAGCATCGAACGGAACCCGTGCCGGCTCAACTGCCCGTCCGCCGCCGTGAGCAGACGGCCCCGCAGCAGCGGCCGCAGCGCGTCCTGGCCCAGGTAGCGGCCGAGGGTGAACGAGATCCCGGCGCCGAGCACCGTCCCCGCGACCGCCCCCGTCAGACCGGCGGCCGAGCCGAAGAGCGCGCCCGCCGCCAGGTTCAGGACCGGACGCGGCACGAAGGCCGCCGTGCACACCCCGTACGCCAGGGCGAACAGCAGCACCGCGCCGGCGCCGCTCGTCCGCGGCGGCCAGCCCGAGGCCAGCAGGCGCTGCGGTTCGTAGAGCACCACGAGGGTGGCCGCCGTGAGCAGCAGCAGCGCGAGCAGCGCGAGCCGCGAGCGGGGAGCGAGGAGGACCCGGGAACAGCGGACGGCGAGGGAGCCCGGCGGCCGGGGGGCGGGAGCGAGCATTCGGGGAGAGTAACGGACGGATGTGTAGGAGCGCCGTAATGTGCGTCATGTCCGTCCGGACCGGATTCCGGAGCACACCACGACCGAGGGGCCCTCATGACGACCGATCCCGTGTCCGGGGGAGCGCCGATCCGGAGGGCCCCGGCGACCGGACCCGTATCCGGGGAAGCCCCGGCCCGGAGGCTTCCGGCGGCCGACCCCGTGCCCGGTGAAGTCCCCGGCAGCGCCCTCGCCGACACCGTCCTCGAACGGCTCACCGCCGTCTATCCCGCCGCCGGGAACCCCTTCCGGGCGCAGGAGATGGTCGCGTACATGAAGGGCGTCGCGCCCTTCCTCGGGGTGCGGACGCCCGAGCGCCGGGCCCTGTCCCGGACCGTCCTCGACGGCACCCCGCGTCCCGACGAGGACGACTGCGCGGCGATCGCCCTGCGCTGCTTCGCGCTGCCCGAGCGCGAGTACCACTACTTCGCCGTCGACTACCTCCGCCGCCACGTGCGGCGCTGCTCCTCCGGCTTCCTGCCCGTCGCCCGCCGCCTCGTCACCACCGTCTCCTGGTGGGACACGGTCGACCACCTCGCCGCCCACGTCGTCGGCGGCCTGGTCGCGGCCGACCCCGCCCTCGCCCCCGCGATGGACGCGTGGATCGACGACGAGGACCTGTGGGTCGCGCGCACCGCCCTCCTCCACCAGCTCCGCTTCAAGGGGGACACCGACGCGGACCGCCTCTTCGACCACTGCCTGCGCCGCGCCGACCACCCCGACTTCTTCGTCCGCAAGGCGATCGGCTGGAGCCTGCGCGAGTACGCCAAGACCGCCCCCGCCGAGGTCCGCGCCTTCGTCACCGCCCACGGCGCCCGGCTCTCGCCCCTCTCCGTACGTGAGGCCCTCAAGAACCTCACCCCGCCCGCCGGCCTCCCCAACCGCCGTCCCGGAACGGGGACATGACAGGGGAGGCGGAGAAGCGGACGGCACCCGCGCCGAAGGGCCGGCCCCGCACCGTCACAATGGGACCGTGAACGAGCACATCCCCGTCGTCCGCGAGGTCGACCAGGGCACCGCGCGCCTCATGCCCGACGTGGACCGGGAGCGGGCCTGGCTCCTGACGGTCGACGGCGCCCCCCAGTCGTACGTCGACCTCGACGACCCGGCGTACCTGGAGTTCGAGTACGCGCGCCGGCTCGCCCACGTCGTCGACGGCGCGGCCGGCGAGGGCGAGCCGCTGGACGTCCTGCACCTGGGCGGCGGGGCGCTCTCGCTGCCCCGGTACGTCGCCGCCACCCGGCCCGGCTCGCGCCAGGACGTCGTGGAGGCGGACCGCGGTCTGCTCGCCCTGGTCGCGGAACACCTGCCGCTGCCCGAGGGGTCCGGGACCACCGTGCACGGCGCGGACGCCCGGCGCTGGCTGGAGGCGGCCCCCGCCGCCTCGGCCGACCTGATCGTCGGCGACGTCTTCGGCGGCTCGCGCGTCCCCGCCCACCTCACCTCCGTCGAGTACGCGCGCGAGGTCCGGCGCGTCCTGCGGCCCGGCGGCGTCTACGCCGCCAACCTGGCCGACGGCGCCCCCTTCGCCTTCCTCCGCTCCCAGCTCGCCACCTTCGCCGCGGTCCTCCCCGAGCTCGCGCTCGTCGCCGAACCGGGCGTCCTGCGCGGCCGCCGCTTCGGCAACGCCGTCCTGGTCGCCTCCGACCGCGCGCTCGACACCGCCCGCCTCGCGCGCCGGGCCGCGGCGGACGCCTTCCCCGCGCGCGTGGAGCACGGGGACGCGCTCGCCCGGTTCACCGGGGACGCGGAGCCGGTCGTGGACGCCGGGGCCGTGCCGTCACCCGTTCCCCCGGACGGCGCCTTCGGCATCGGCTGAGCGGGGCCCCGGCACGGCCGGGAGCTCCTTCCCGGTGGGCTCGACGGGCGCGTGCGGACGCCTGGTCAGGTTCCGCACGTCCGGCACCAGCAGGACGAGGGCGGTGACGACCACCATCAGTGCCGCCGCGCCCCACAGCGCCCCGCTCCGGCCGAACGCGTCCTCCGCCGGGCCCGTGAGCGCCGTCGTCAGCGGCAGCAGGGCCGTCGAGCCGAACCAGTCGTAGGCGGAGACCCGGGACAGCTTCTCCTCCGGGATCTCCTGGTGCATCGCCGTCATCCACGAGACGCCGAAGACCTCCAGCGCCACGCCGCTCACGAACATCGCGACCGCCAGGCCGCTCGCGGACAGCGGCACCGCGAGCGCCGCCGAGGGCAGCGCGATCGGGAAGACGCACAGCGTCCCGACGAACAGCATCCGGCGCGGCTTCCACCGGGTCATCAGGATCGCGCCGACGACCGTCCCCACCCCGTACGCGGCGAGCGCGAAGCCCCAGGGGCGCGCGCCGCCCAGCTCCTCCCGGGCGACCAGCGGTCCGTACACCGCCTCGACCGCTCCGATCAGGCCCACCACCACGGAGAACTGGGCGACGATCGACCACAGCCACGGCCGGCCGGCGAACTCCCGCCAGCCCTCCCGCAGGTCGGAGAGGAGCCCGCCGCCGGGGGCGCGCTCGGGGACGCCCCTCACGTCCAGGAAGGCGCGCAGCCCGCCCGCGACGGCGAAGGCGACGGCGTCGACCACGAGGACCCAGCCGGGTCCGACGAACGCGACGAGCGCGCCGCCGAGCGCGGCGCCGCCGATGGAGGCGCCGTGCATCGCCATCCGGAAGACGGCGAACGCCCGGCTCGCCTGCTCCCCGCTGACGGTGGCCATGAGCATGCCCTCGGCCGCCGGGTTGAAGAAGGCCTGGCCGGTGCCGCAGAGCGCGGTGAGCACCATCATCTGCCAGATGCGGGCCTCGCCCGAGAGGACGAGGGCGGCGAAGACGGCCTGCGACACGCAGTTGAGGACGTTGGCGGCGACCATCACCCGGTGCCGGGGCAGCCGGTCGGCGACGGCGCCGCCGACGAGCAGGAAGAGGACGAGCGGCAGGAAGCGCGCCATCGCCACGAGGCCCACGTCGCCCGCGTCGCCGCCGGAGTCGAAGACCGCCCAGACGGTGGCGATCAGGGCGCCGTGCGTGCCGAGGTTGGTCACGACCGTGGCGGCGGTCAGCAGGAGGTAGTTGCGCCCGGCCCACTCGGGGCGGCGGGAGCGGGGAGGGGCGGGGGAGTCGGCGGGTGAGGTCACCCCGGGACTATCCCCGGCGTCCGGCCGAAGTGCCAAACCGATATGCGGACGGGCCGCGGCACCGGCCACCGGGACGCCGGGTCCCGGTGGCCGGAGCGGTCACGCTTCCCCCGTCGCCGCCGTCACGAGCCCTCGGCGGTCACGGGCACTCCGCCGTCACGACGCCTCCGCCGTCACGGCTCTTCGGCGGTCACGATCCCCCGCCCTCACGAGTTCCGGGCGTCACAAGTCCCGGGCGTCACGAGTCCTCGGCGAGCCGGACCGTGGAGAGGATCTGCTGGATCGTAGCGTCCGGCAGTTCGTCGGTGACGCCGTCGGCCCCGTTGAGGACCCAGGTCGAGAAGTCGTTCTTCGCGTTCTTGAAGGTGAAGGCGATCGCCTTGCCGTCCGACTCGCACTTGTTGCGCTTCTTGACACCCGTGGCCGTGGCCGTCGACACGCTGCCGGTGAGACCGGACTTCGTCGTGTACGGGACGGCCTTGGTGATCTTGATGCTCTCCCGCGGCATGTGCTGCGCGTAGCCGCCCCACACCCACGTACCGGCCTCGTTGTACGCGGCCTCCCCGGTGTTCTTGGCGCCCTGGCCGCCCTTGGTGCCGGCCGACGCCAGGCTCCAGGACTCCTCGCTGCCGTTCTTGTCGGTGTCGTAGGTGCACCACTTGCCCTTGAGGTGCGTGGGCCCGGACATCGTGACGAGCGGGCTGCCGTCGCCCTTCTTCTCGTCCTCCAGGAAGCTGATCGTCCCGGGCTTCGACACCTCCCACTCCGGCGGTACGTCGAAGAGGGTGCCGTACTTCGGGTTGTGGACGACCTTCCAGCCGGGGATCGTCGGCTGCCGCGCGGCGTCGTCGCGCGGGTTGTCGAGGCCGGACGACTGGCTCGGCTCGGGGATCGCCGACGGGTCCGCGGGGGCGGTGGCCGACGCGGACGGCTTCGGGTCGGCGGCGGTCGGGTCCCCGTCGTCCTTGCCGAACACCAGGAAGGCGGTGACGCCGGTCGCGGCGACCACGGCGGTCGCGGCGACGATCGCCACGAGCGCCGTCTTCTTCTTCCCGCCGGGGCCGCCCGGACCGCCGGACTGCCCCGGAACCGCGTACTGCTGCGGCACGGTCGGCTGCTGGTACGGGTTCGGCTGCCCCGGCTGCGGGCCGTACCCCTGCTGCGGGTACCCCGGCGGGACCGGCGGCTGCTGACCGTACCCCGGCTGCGGCTGCGGATGACCCGGCTGCGTCGGCGGCTGCTGCGGGTACCCGGGCTGGGCCGGCGGCTGCTGGTACGGGTTCGGCTGCTGGTACCCCGGCTGCTGGTACGGGTTCTGACTCTGGTCCTGCGGGTTCTGCTCGCCCCCGGGCGGCTGCTGTCCTGGCCACATGGCCAGTAACCATAGAGGTGCGGGGGCCGTCCGGCCACGCCCGCCCCCGGCGAGGAGAGGCCGGAGGGAGGCCGCGGGGCGCGCGCGGGGTATGGCCAAGGCTGCTACTCGCGGGTAACATCACGCTCCATGAGCGCAGACCAGATGACCGTCGGCGAGATGCTCGCCGCGACGGTTCCCATGGCCGGGACCCTGAACCTGGAGTTCCTGGAGACCACCGCCGAGCGCGCCGTCGTGCGCCTGCCGGACCAGCCCGCCTACCACAACCACGTCGGCGGCCCGCACGCCGGAGCGATGTTCACGCTCGCCGAGTCCGCCAGCGGCGCCATCGTGCTCGCCGCCTTCGGCGACCAGCTCAGCCGCGCGGTCCCGCTCGCCGTCAAGGCCGAGATCGGCTACAAGAAGCTGGCCATGGGCGCCGTCACGGCCACCGCCACCCTGGGCCGCCCCGCCGCCGAGGTCGTCGCCGAACTCGACGCCGGACAGCGCCCGGAGTTCCCGGTGCGGATCGACATCACCCGCGAGGACGGCGCCGTGACCGGCGAGATGACCGTCGTCTGGACCCTCCGCCCGAACGCCTGAGCTGGCGGCCCGGGACACCGCGCCTCCGCCCCCGCACCCCTCCCGGTGCGGGGGCGGAGGCGTTCCCGGCACCGGGTAAGGGCCGGGTAGGCTTCCCCGGCGTGCCCGCCGAGGTGCACGACGGCGCCACGGCCCCCGACCACGGGCCGGGCGCGACAGGGGAGCCGAAACGGGAGGAAGCCGCGTTGCACGTCCAGGAGTGGCTGGAGACGATCCCCCCGATCGCCGTGTACACCCTCGTGGGGGTGGTGATCGGACTGGAGAGCCTGGGCATCCCGCTGCCCGGCGAGATCGTCCTCGTGAGCTCCGCGCTGCTCGCCTCGCAGCACGGCGACATCAACCCCTACGTGCTCGGCGCCTGCGCCACCGCCGGCGCGATCATCGGGGACTCGATCGGCTACGCCATCGGCCGCAAGGGCGGCAGACCGCTGCTCGCCCGGCTGGAGAGGAAGTTCCCCAAGCACTTCAGCGAGGCCAACATCGCCCTCGCGGAGAGCTCCTTCCAGAAGTGGGGCATGTGGGCGGTCTTCTTCGGCCGCTTCGTCGCCCTCCTGCGCATCTTCGCCGGACCGCTGGCGGGCGTGCTGCACATGCCGTACTGGAAGTTCCTCGTCGCCAACGTCTTCGGCGGCATCCTGTGGGCCGGCGGCACCACGGCCGTCATCTACTCGGTCGGGATCGTCGCCGAGGCCTGGCTGAAGCGCTTCTCCTGGCTCGGGCTCGTCCTCGCCGTCCTGATCGGCCTCACCTCGATGCTCGTGCTCAAGAACCGCGCCAAGAAGGCGGCCGCGGAACGGGCCGCCGCCCCCGCCGAGCCGCAGCCGGAACAGGCTCCGGTCCCGGTGGCGGACTGAGCGCCTCCCGTACGGCGCGGAGGGCGGCACCCCGACCGGGTGCCGCCCTCCGTCCGTTCCCGCGCACGGGACGCGCTCACTCCCCGAAGGCCTCCGCGTGGCCCTTGGCCAGGTGCAGGTACATCTCGGCGTTGAGCCGGATGCCGGCCAGCTCCTCCGCGGTCAGCGGGCGGCGCACCTTCGCCGGGACGCCCGCGACCAGCGAGCCCGGCGGGACCTCCATGCCCTGCGGGACGAGCGCCTGGGCGGCGACGAGCGACCCGGCGCCGATCCGGGCCCCGTTGAGGACCGTGGCGCCCATGCCGACGAGCACGTCGTCCTCGATGACGCAGCCGTGCACGGTCGCGTTGTGGCCGACGGTCACCCGGGCCCCGATCGAGACGGGGAAGCCGGGGTCGACGTGGACCGTGCAGTTGTCCTGGACGTTGGAGTCCTCGCCGATCTCGATCGGACCGCAGTCCGCCCGCAGCACCGTGTGGTACCAGACGCTCGCGCGGGCGCCGAGGGTCACCTCGCCGAGGACCACCGAGGTCGGGGCGGTGAAGGCCGTCGGGTCGATCCGCGGCTCCTTGCCGCCCACGCCCTTGATCAACGCCTCTGTCATGGTTCTTCGCTCCTGATCGTCAGCCGTCGTGTCGCGCCCGGGGGTGCCCCCGCGCCGCAGCCTATGCCGCGCCCATGACGGACATCACAGCGCACGGCGGTGATCGGGCGCGACGGCGCCGACTACCGTGGCCGGGTGCCCAGGAACAGAAACACGTTCTCATCCCTCGCCGCCTGGCGGCGCAGGGTCGTCGCGCACGCCCTCCAGGGCGGCTGGCGCTGGGTGCAGCAGGCCGGCGCCGTCACCGCCGAGCACCAGGGGAGACTGCGCTTCCGCCGGCTCGGCGAGGGCACCCGGCTCGCCTTCCCGCAGGGCACGGTCTTCGGCGAGCGGTGGATCGAGATCGGCGCGTGCTGCATCGTCGCCGAGCAGGTCACGCTGACGGCCGGGATGCTGCCGGGCCTCGACCTCGGGACGGAGACGGTCCTGACCCTCGGCGACGGGGTCGTCCTCGGCCGGGGCAGCCACGTGATAGCCGACGCGAAGGTGACGATCGGCTCGGACACGTACTGCGGCCCGTACGTCTACATCACCTCGACGAACCACAGCTACGACGACCCGGACGAGCCGGTCGGCCGCCAGTGGCCCCGCTCGGCACCGGTCTCCATCGGCCCCGGCTGCTGGCTCGGCACGGGCGCGGTGGTCCTGCCCGGTGCGCGCCTCGGCCGCAACGTGGTCGTCGCGGCCGGCGCGGTGGTGCGCGGCGAGGTCCCGGACCACTCGGTCGTGGCCGGCGCCCCGGCGAAGGTGGTCCGCAGCTGGGACCCGGAGAACGGCTGGCAGCCCCCGCTCCGCACCCCCGCCCCCGTCCCGATCCCGGAGCACGTCACCCCGGAGCAGCTCGCGGCGCTCGCGCAGTGGGAGGTCGAGCAGGCGGGCACGGCGGCGTCCTGAGGGGCCTGTCCGCACGCCCCCGCCCGTACTCCGAGACGACACCCCGTCCGTACTCCGAGCGCCCGTACTCCGAGACGACGCCCCGTCCGCCCGGCGCCGGTTGTTAGCGTGACGGACATGCGCGCACCCATCGGAGACTTCACCGACGCCCGGCCCGCCCCGGACAGCCTCGACCTCCTGACCGGCCCCGTCGCCGACGCCGTCCGCGCCTGGGCGGGACCCGTCCCGGCCGACCAGGTGCTCTACGTCGACACCGACCCGGCCATCGCCGACACCGCCGTCTTCGTCGAGCACCACGGCGCCGGCCTCCTCGACGCCTCCGCGAACTGCGTGGTCGTGGCGGCCAGACGGGGCGGCGACACGACCCTCGCCGCCTGCGTCGTCGGCTCCGCCACCCGCGTCGACGTCAACGGGGTGGTGCGCCGTCACCTCGGCGCCCGCAAGGCCTCGTTCGCCCCGATGGACACGGCCACCGGCGAGAGCGGCATGGAGTACGGCGGCATCACCCCCGTCGGCCTCCCCGCCGCCTGGCCGCTCCTCGTGGACGCCGCCGTCGTCGACATGCCCTGGGTCCTCGTCGGCAGCGGCCGCCGCCGGGGCAAGCTCATCCTGCCGGGCAAGGCCCTCGGCCAATTGCCCGGCGCGGTCGTCCTGGAGGGCCTCGGCGTCCCCGTGGCCCGGGAGTCCTAGGGCGTGTCCTGCGGATCAGGGTCGGGTAGGACGCGGCGTCTGGTGCGGCGCCTTGCGAGGTGCCGTGCCGGGCGTCGCGGCCCCGGCCATGATCCGCAGGAAACGCCCTAGCCCAGGCGCGGGATCTCGATCGCGGGGCAGCGGTCCATCACCATGTCGAGGCCCGCCTCACGGGTACGGGCGAAGGCGGCCTCGTCGATCACGTCGAGCTGGAACCAGACCGCCTTGGCGCCGATCGCCACGGCCTCGTCGGCGACCCCGCCCGCCAGCTCGCCGTTCACGAAGACGTCGACGACGTCGACCGGGAACGGGACGTCGGCGAGGGACGCGTAGCCCGGCTCGCCGTGGACCGTCTCCGCCTTCGGGTGGACCGGGACGATCCGCTTCCCGAAGCGCTGGAGGACGGCCGCGACCCCGTAGGCCGCCCGCGCCCGGTTGTTCGAGAGGCCCACCACCGCCCAGGTGTCGCCCGTGGACGTCAGGATCCGCCGTACCGCCTCCGGGGCGGAGTACCCGGCGGTACCGGCGGTGGTCGTGCTGTCGGCGCTCATCGTCTCTGCTGCCTCTCCTCGGCGCGGTCCGTCTCCCGGGAGAACGAGCGGCGCCGGGCCGTGATTCCCACCGGCCCCGACCGGCCGCCCGGAGGCGCCGGGCCGGCGGACCGTAGGCTGGTCGGATGCAGGAGCAGTACCGCACCCCGGCCCGCGAGGGCGTGCACGAGACCGAGATCAACCGCTCACGCTTCCTCTGCGCGCTCGCGCCCGTCGCCGACGAGCGGGAGGCGCAGGAGTTCGTCGCGCGCGTCCGCAGGGAGCACCCGACCGCCACCCACAACTGCTTCGCCTACGTCCTCGGCGCCGACGCCTCCGTGCAGAAGGCCAGCGACGACGGCGAACCGGGCGGCACGGCCGGCGTCCCCATGCTCCAGATGTTGCTGCGCCGCGAGATGCGGTACGTCGTCGCCGTCGTCACCCGCTACTACGGCGGCGTGAAGCTCGGCGCCGGCGGTCTGATCCGGGCGTACGGAGGGGTGGTCGGCGAGGCCCTCGACGCGCTCGGCACCGTGACCCGGCAGCGCTTCCGGCTCGCCACCGTCACCGTCGACCACCAGCGGGCGGGCAAGCTGGAGAACGACCTGCGGGCGACCGGCCGGGCCGTCCTGGACGTGCGGTACGCCGACGCCGTCACGATCGGGATCGGCCTCCCGGACGCCGACGTCGACGCCTTCCGCGCCTGGCTCGCCGACGCCACGGCGGGCACGGCCGCGTTCGAACTCGGCGGCGAGGCGTACGGCGACGTGTGAGGTCCGCCTCGCCCCCGGCCCCGGCCTTCCGTCCCGGCCCCGGCCGTACGGCCCCGGACGTACGACTGCCGGGACACGCGCCCCGGACACCACGCTCCGGGCCCCCGCTCCCGGTGCTCCCTCACCCGGACGGCCGTTCCCACGTCCCCGCTCGGGATAGCGTGGTGGGCGGACAGGAACGGGAACCGGTGCGGGCACCGGTGGGGGAGGAACGGCGCACATGCGGGGTGGGACGGCATCGTGAGGCTCCTGCACACCTCGGACTGGCACCTCGGCCGGTCCTTCCACCGCGTCGGGCTCCTCGGTGCCCAGGCCGCTTTCCTCGACCACCTCGTGGCCACCGTCCGCGAGCACCGGGTCGACGCCGTCCTCGTCGCCGGCGACGTCTACGACCGGGCCGTGCCCCCGCTGCCCGCCGTCGAGCTCTTCGACACCGCCCTGCACCGGCTCGCCGAGGCCGGGGTCCCCACCCTCATGATCTCCGGCAACCACGACTCGGCCCGCCGCCTCGGCGTCGGCGCCGGACTCATCGAACGGGCCGGCATCCACCTCCGCACCGACCCCGACGGCGTCGGCACCCCCGTCGTCCTCGCCGACGCCCACGGCGACGTCGCCCTCTACGGCCTGCCCTACCTCGAACCCGCCCTCGTCCGCGAACGGCTCGGCGCCGGGAAGGCAGGACACGAGGCCGTGCTCACCGCCGCCATGGACCGGGTCCGCGCCGACCTCGCCGGACGGCCCGCCGGCACCCGCTCCGTCGTCGTCGCCCACGCCTTCGTCGCCGGTGGCGCGCCCAGCGACAGCGAGCGGGACATCACCGTCGGCGGCGTCTCCGCCGTCCCCGCCGGGATCTTCGACGGCGTCGACTACGTCGCCCTCGGCCACCTCCACGGCAGCCAGACCCTCACCCCCCGGGTCCGCTACTCCGGCTCCCCCCTCGCGTACTCCTTCTCCGAGGCCGACCACCGCAAGACCATGTGGCTGGTCGACCTCGGCCCGGCGGGCCCCGGCGGCGCGGAGCTCGACGCCGAGCGCCTCGACTGCCCCGTTCCGCGCCCCCTCGCCCGGCTCCGGGGCCGGCTCGACGACCTCCTCGCCGACCCCGCGCACGCCCGCCACGAAGGGTCCTGGGTCGAGGCCACCCTCACCGACCCCGTACGGCCCGCCGACCCCATGAACCGGCTCGCCGAACGCTTCCCGCACACCCTCAACCTGGTCTTCGACCCCGAGCGGACCGACGGCGACCCCGGCGCCTCCTACGCCCAGCGGCTCCGCGACCGCAGCGACCAGCAGATCGCGGAGGACTTCGTGGCCCACGTGCGCGGCGGCGCGACGCTCGACGGAGCGGAACGGGCCGTCCTGTACGGCGCCTTCGACGACGTACGGGTCGACACGGCCGAGCGCGAGGTGGGCCGGTGAGGCTGCACCGCCTGGAGATCACCGCGTTCGGCCCCTTCGGAGCCACGCAGACGGTCGACTTCGACGCCCTGTCCTCCGCCGGCCTCTTCCTGCTCCACGGGCCGACCGGCGCGGGCAAGACCTCCGTCCTGGACGCCGTCTGCTTCGCCCTGTACGGCAGCGTGCCCGGCGTCCGCCAGACGCCCGGCGCCTCCCTGCGCAGCGACCACGCCCCCGTCGGCACGTACACCGAGGTCCTCCTCGAACTGACCGTGGGGGAGCGGCGGCTGGAGATCACCCGCCGCCCGGCCCAGCAGCGGCCCAAGAAGCGCGGCGGCGGCTTCACCACCGAGAAGGCCCAGACCTGGCTGCGCGAGTACGACCCGGCCACCGGCGCCTGGAACGGACTCAGCCGCTCCCACCAGGAGACCGGCGAGGAGATCACCCAGCTCCTCGGCATGAGCCGCGAGCAGTTCTGCCAGGTCGTCCTCCTCCCGCAGGGCGACTTCGCCCGCTTCCTGCGCGCCGACGCCGAGGCCCGGGGCAGGCTCCTCGGCCGCCTCTTCGACACCCGCCGCTTCGCCGCCGTCGAGGAACGCCTGGCCGATCTGCGGCGCGTGGCCGAACAGCGGGTGCGGGAGGGGGACGAGCGGCTGCTCGCCCTCGCCCACCGCACGGCCCAGGCCGCCGGCGGACTCGACGCGGCCCGCACCCCGGTCGAGGGCCGGCCCGGCGAGCCCGGACTCGCCGCGTCCGTCCTCACCTGGGCCGCCGTGGCCCGCACCGAGGCGCACGAGGCCCTCGACATCGCGGGCGTGCGGCTCGCCGCCGCCGAGCGCCGCCGGGCGCACGCGCGCGCCGCCCTCGACGCCGAGCACGACCTCGCCGCCCGCCAGGCCCGCCACGCCGACGCCCTCCTGCGCCGCGAGCGGATCGCCGGGCGGGCCCCCGAGCGCGACCGCCTCCGGACCGTCCTCGACCGGAGCCTCCGGGCCGACCGGGTCGCCCCCGCCCTGGACTTGCGCCGGGACGCCGAGCGCGAGCACGCCACCGCCCTGTCCGCCCTCGCCCGCTCCCGCGCCCCGCTGCCGCCCGACCTCGCCGACGCCGGGACCGAGCAGCTCGCCGCCCTGGAGAACCGGCTGCGCGAGGAGCTCGGCGGACTCGACGCGGCCCGCCGCGCCGAGCACCGCGCCGCCGTCGTCACCGGAGAGCGGACCGTACTGGAACGTGAGGCGCGCGCCGACGAGGACGCCCTGCGGGACGCGGCCGACTGGCTCGCCGGCTGGGAGCCGCGCCGCGCCCTGCTCACCGGGCGCGCCGAGGCCGCCCGGGACGCCGTCGCCCGCGCCGAGCACCTCGCCGGACGCCTGGAGCCCGCCCGCCGCCGGCTCTCCGCCGCCCGCCGCCGCGACGCCCTGGCCCGGGGCGCCGAGGCGGCCGAGAGCCGCCTCGCGGAGGCCCGTGAACGGCGGAACGACGCCCACGAGACCTGGCTCGACGTCAAGTCCCGGCGCCTGGAGGGCATCGCCGCCGAACTCGCGGCCGGTCTGGAGGCGGGCGCCCCCTGTCAGGTCTGCGGCTCCGCCGACCACCCGGCCCCCGCCCGCACCACCGCGGGCCACGTCGACCGCGCCGCCGAGGACGCCGCCTACGCGGCCTACACCGCCGCGGAGGAGAGCCGTACGGCCGTCGAACGCGAACTGGCCGTCACCCGCGAGTCCTGGACCGCGGCCCGCGCGGAGGTCCGCACCGGACAGGACGACGACACGGCCGACGCCGACCCCGCCGTCGAAGAACTCGCCGGTGAGGTGGAGGAGTTGGCCCGGCTGCACGCCGAGGCCCACGCGCTCGCCGGACAGGCGCACGCCGCGCGCCAGGCCCTCGCGGCGGCCGAGCGCGAGCACGAGGAGCGGGTGACGGCGCAGCGGGAGGCCGAGCGGCGGGTCGCCGCCCGGACCTCGCGCCGCGAGGCCCTCGACCGGGAGCGGGCCGCGCTCGACGAGGAGATCGCCCGGGGGCGCGGCGCGTTCGCCACCGTGGCCGAACACGCCGACCGCCTGGAGCGCCGGATCGTCCTCCTGGCCGACGCCGCCGGCACCGTGCGCTCCGCCGAACTCGCCGCCCGGCGCCTCAAGGAGGCCGACGACCGGCTCGCCGACGCCGCCTACAAGGAGGGCTTCGCCACCCCCGACGAGGCCGCCGACGCGCTCCTGGGCGAGCGGGAGCGCCGCGACCTCCAGGAACGCCTTGACGCCTGGCAGGCCGAGGAGGCCGTCGTCGCGGACCGGCTCGCCGAGCCGGGCACCGCGGCCGCCGCCGCGCTCCCGCCCGCCGATCCCATCACCGCCGGGGCCGTCCACACGGCGGCCGAACGCGCCCTGCGCGAGGCCGACTCCGCCCTCGCCGCCGCCCGCGAACGGGTCACCGGGCTCGCCGGGCTCTCCCGGCAGGCCGCCGCCGAGGTCCACCGTCTGGGACCGCTCCGCGAGGAGTACGAGCGGGTGGCCCGCCTCGCCGCCCTCACCGCCGGCACCTCCGCCGAGAACGAGCGGCGGATGCGCCTGGAGTCGTACGTCCTGGCCGCCCGGCTCGAACAGGTCGCGGCCGCCGCGACCGCCCGCCTCCTGCGCATGTCCTCGGGCCGCTACACCCTGGTCCACTCCGACGCCCGCTCCGGAGCCCGGCGGGCCGGCCTCGGGCTGCACGTCGTCGACGCCTGGACCGGCAACGAGCGCGACACGGCCACGCTCTCCGGCGGCGAGACCTTCTTCGCCTCCCTCGCCCTCGCCCTCGGCCTCGCCGACGTGGTCACGGACGAGGCGGGCGGCGTCCGGCTCGACACCCTCTTCATCGACGAGGGCTTCGGCAGCCTCGACGAGCAGACCCTCGACGAGGTCCTCGACGTCCTCGACTCGCTGCGCGAGCGGGACCGCAGCGTCGGCATCGTCAGCCACGTCGGCGACCTGCGCCGCCGGATCCCGGCCCAGCTGGAGGTCGTCAAGGAGCGGCACGGCTCGGCCGTGCGGCTGCGCACCGGCGGGGACGCGCTCAGCGGCTGACGGGGCGCCGGGGCAGCGGCGAGGAGTAGACGACGCTGGTCGTCACCGGTCCGAGCCCGGAGATCTTCCCGGTGACCGTCTCCAGGTCCCGCATGGAACGCGCCGCCACCTTCAGGACGAAGCAGTCGTCGCCGGTGACGTGGTGCGCCTCCAGGACCTCCGGGGTGGTGTCGAGCAGGTCGTGGAACGGTTTGTAGTTGCCGTGCGGGTAGCGCAGCCGCACGAAGGCGAGGACGGTGCGCCCGAGCCGCTCCTGGTCGACGAGCGCCGTGTACCCGGTGATCACCCCGGCCTCCTCCAGGCGCCGCACCCGGTCGGTCACCGCGGACGGCGACATCGACACGGCGCGCGCGAGTTCGGCGAAGCTGGCGCGGCCCTCGGACTGGAGGACTTCGAGGATGCGCCAGTCGGTGGCGTCCGGTGTGTAGGCGGTGCTCATGGAGGAGCAATAGCAGGCGGATCCCCCGCCGATCAAGGGAGATCCCCGGCCGACCGGGCGGCCGGGGATCTCCCCGGCTCCGGCCCTCAGAGCCGGGGGATCGACCCGCTCCGGCCCCAGAGTCGGGGGATCGCCCCGCTCCGGCCCGGAGTCGGGGGATCTTCTCGCTCCGGCCCGGAGTCGGGGGATCTTCTCGCTCCGGCCCTCGGAGCCGGGGGATCTCCTCGCTCCGGTCCTCAGAGCCGGGAGATCTCGTCCACCAGGTCGTCCAGGCCGAGGGGCCCCTGCGAGAGGGCCGCCATGTGCCAGGCCTTCGCGTCGAACGCCTCGCCGTGCGCCGCCCGGGCGTTGGCGCGGCCGAGCAGCCAGGCGCGCTCGCCCAGCTTGTAGCCGATGGCCTGGCCCGGTACCGAGAGGTAGCGGGTCATCTCGCTCTCCACGAAGGCCGGCGGGCGGCTGCTGTGCCGCTGGAAGAACTCCTGGGCCAGCTCCGGGGTCCACCGCTCGCCCGGGTGGAAGGGGGAGTCCGCCGGGATCTCCAGGCCCAGGTGCATGCCGATGTCCACGACCACCCGGCACGCGCGCATCATCTGGGCGTCGAGGTAGCCCAGCCGCCGTTCCGCGTCGGGCAGGAAGCCGAGCTCGTCCATCAGGCGCTCGGCGTACAGCGCCCAGCCCTCCATGTTGGCGCTGACCTTGCCGATGGTCGCCTGGTAGCGGGAGAGCCGGTCGGCGACGTGCACCCACTGCGCGGTCTGGAGGTGGTGGCCCGGCACGCCCTCGTGGTACCAGGTCGACACCAGGTCGTACACCGGGAAGCGGGTCGTGCCGTCCACGGGCAGCCAGGTGCGGCCGGGGCGCGAGAAGTCCTCGGACGGGCCGGTGTAGTACGGCGCGGCGGCGCCGCCCGGCGGGGCGATCCGGGACTCCACCCGCCGCACCCGCTCGGCGAGTTCGAAGTGGGTGCCGTCGAGCGCCTCGACGGCCTCGTCCATCAGCCGCTGGAGCCAGTCGCGGACCTCGTCGACGCCCTCGATGTGGGTGCCGTGCTCGTCCAGGTGGGCGAGCGCCTCCCAGGGGTCGGCGCCGGGCAGGATCCGCTCGGCCTCGGTCCGCATCTCGCCGAGCAGCCGGTGGTACTCGGACCAGCCGTACGCGTAGGCCTGGTCGAGGTCCAGGTCGGTGCCGTTGAAGAAGCGGGACCAGCGCCGGTAGCGCTCGCGGCCCACCGTGTCCGGGGCGCCGGCGACGGCCGGGGCGTACACGTCCCGCATCCAGTCCCGCAGCGCCCCGAGGGCGGCGGTGGCCTCCTTGCCGGCCGTCGCCAGCTCGGCGCGGAGCCCCTCGGGGAGCGCGTCGGGCCCGCCGGCGGCGAACTCCTGGAACCAGCCGGGGCGTTCGCCCGCGCCGCCGGTCCACTCGGTGAGCTGCCCGATGAAGGTGGCGGTGGCGCGGGGGCCTCCGAACAGCTCGCGCTCCAGGCCGAGGGCGAGCGCGGAGCGGTAGCCCTCCAGGGCGGCCGGGACCGCGCGCAGCCGGGCCGCCACCGCCGCCCAGTCCTCCTCGGTCTCCGTCGGCATCACGGTGAAGGCGATGCGGACGCTGTGCACGGGCGAGCGCATGTTGCTGACGGTACAGAGGCCCTCGTCGGCCTCGTGCACGGCCAGTTCCGCCGTCAGACGCTCCCGCAGCAGCCGGGCGCACCGCCGTTCGGCGTCGCCGTCGGCCCCCGGCACCCGCTCGGCCTCGTCGAGCCGGGCCAGCGTGCGGCGGGCGAGATCGGCCACGGCCCGCTGGCCGGCGGGCGAGAAGTCGGGCAGCAGTCCGGCGCTCTCCCTGACTCCCAGGTACGTACCGATGATCGGGTCGAGGGCGATGAGTGCGTCGACGTGGTCGTCGGCGACCTGGCGGGGCAGCGGGCTGCTGGAGATCTCTGGCATGGGGGCCATCCTGGCCTCTCCGGCGGGCCCGCGTCATCCTCGTCGGGCTTCAGTCGGCTGACAAGGAGGGCCCCGCGGAGGGGGGCAGGAGCGGCCCGCACTCCCACTGCTGGAAGATCAGCCGGGTCTCGACCCGGGCCACCTCGCGGCGGGAGGTGAACTCGTCCAGGACGAGTCGTTGCAGGTCGGTGGGGTCCGCCACGGCCACGTGCACCAGGTAGTCGTCGGGGCCCGTGAGGTGGAACAGCGCCCGGGACTCCGGCAGGGCCCGGATCCGGTCGACGAACGGACCGATCAGTTCCCGCCGGTGCGGACGGACCTGGACCAGCAGGAGCGCTTCCAGCCCACGGCCGAGTTTGGCCGGATCCAGACGTAGTTGGTGACCGAGGATCACGCCCGTGCGCCGCAGCCGGGCCACCCGGTCCAGACAGGTGGAGGGAGCGACGCCGACCTCGGCGGCGAGCTCGCGGTAGGTGGTCCGGGCGTCGTTCTGCAGGAGGCGAAGAATGTGCAGATCGACCGGGTCCAGTACGACGGAATCGGCCATCCGCCGAACGTAGCACGGAGCTTCCGCGCTACTTGCCGGTATCCGTTCACAGTGCCGCCATGGACGCCATGGATCTCGGCCCCTCGGTCACCCCGAGGGCCCTTGCCACCGAAGCCGTGCACGCGGGCCGCGAGGACCTCGCCGACCTCGGGCTGCACGCCCCGCCGATCGACCTGTCCACCACCTACCCCTCGTACGACGCCCGGGGCGAGGCCGCCCGGATCGACGAGTTCGCCACCACCGGCGCCCGGCTCGACGGCCCGCCCGTCTACGCCCGGCTCGACAACCCGACCGTCGCCCGCTTCGAGGAGGCCCTCGCGCGCCTGGAGGGCGCCGAGGCGGCCGTCGCCTTCGCCAGCGGCATGGCGGCCCTGACCGCCGTCCTGCTCGCCCGGGCGAGCCAGGGCCTGCGCCACGTCGTCGCGGTCCGCCCGCTGTACGGCTGCAGCGACCACCTCCTGGACGCCGGTCTGCTCGGCACCGAGGTGACCTGGACCGACCCGGCCGGCATCGCGGAGGCGATCCGGCCCGACACCGGCCTGGTCATGGTGGAGTCGCCCGCCAACCCCACCCTCGCCGAGGCCGACGTCCGGGCCATTGCCCACTCCTGCGGCTCCGTGCCGCTCCTGGTCGACAACACCTTCGCCACCCCCGTCCTCCAGCGGCCGGTCGAGCAGGGCGCCCGGATCGTGCTGCACAGCGCGACCAAGTACCTGGGCGGCCACGGCGACGTCATGGGCGGGGTCGTCGCCTGCGACGAGGAGTTCGCCCGCACCCTCCGGCAGGTCCGCTTCGCCACCGGCGGGGTGCTCCACCCGCTCGCCGGTTATCTGCTGCTCCGCGGCCTGTCCACCCTGCCGGTACGGGTCAGGGCGGCGTCCACGACGGCCGCCGAACTCGTCCGGCGGCTCGCCACCGACCCCCGGATCGCCCGCGTCCACTACCCCCGGATCGGCGGCGCGATGATCGCCTTCGAGGTCTACGGAGAGCCGCACGACGTGATCGCCGGGGTACGGCTCATCACCCCGGCGGTCAGCCTCGGCAGCGTCGACACCCTCATCCAGCACCCGGCCTCCATCAGCCACCGGATCGTGGCCGAGGGCGACCGGCGCTCGGCGGGCGTCAGCGACCGCCTGCTGCGGATGTCGGTCGGCCTGGAGGACGTCGAAGACCTCTGGCGGGACCTGACCCGGGCGCTCAGCGCTCCGCCGGCCGACTCTCCCCGTGCTGCCGCGTCCGGGCGCCCGGGCGCCGTTCCGAGGCCAGCCGGGCGGTGATCACCAGGGTGCCCTCCTCGATCTGGTAGTCGAGGGGCAGGTTGAGCGCCCGCATCGCGGCCACCATCCCCGTGTTGGACGACTGGGTCACGGCGTACACGCTGTCGCAGCCGGCCTCCTCGGCCATCGCCACGAGCCGGCCGAGGAGTTCGGACCCGATGCCGCGCCGCTGCCAGTCGTCCTCGACCATCAGCGCGACCTCCGTCTCGTCCCCGTCCCACAGCAGGTGGCCCAGGGCGACGAGGCGACCGGAGGTGGTCTGCACGGCGAGGGTGCGCCCGAAGCGGGGGCTGAGCAGGTGGTCGAGGTAGCGGTCGGCGTCGCCCACCGGGCCGTGGTAGCGCAGGCCCAGGGTGCGGGCCGAGCAGCGGTCGTGCATGGCCCGCGCGGCGGCCAGGTCGCGCTGGTCGGCGCGGCGGACGGTGATCTCGTTGCCCTCGGGCAGGGTCAGCACGTCCCGGCCGCGCGGGAGGCGAGGGCCGAGCCGGGCGTCGAGCTCGACCAGGGCGCGCGCCCGGGCGAACTCGGTCGGGGTGAAGGGGAGGTAGGGGCGCTCGACGACGAGCGTGCCGCCGTGCGGGTCGCGCAGCCGCATCACGGTCTCCTCCAGGACCCCTTCGACCGGGGCCTGCTCGCCGGTGGGCCGCCCGGTGAGCGAGACGGCCGGCACGGAGTGGAGGGTGCAGCGGCCGAGGAGCTGGCGCAGCGCGAGCGGCAGTTCGGCCGCGTCGAGCGCCGTACGGGTGGCCAGCCCGAGGACCCGGGTGGGCGTGTCCACCAGGTCGTGGGCGTCGGCCCGCTCGGTCCAGGTGTCCCGGCCGCCGGCCGCCGCGACCTCGTGGGCCAGGGCCCGGGCGGAGAGGTCGGCGGGCGCGCGCAGCAGGAACTCGTCGACCGTGCCGTCCGCCAGCGGGTGGGTCTGGAGGGTGAGGATGTCCACGTCCAGGCGGGCGAGGACCGTGCACAGGGCGGCGAGGCTGCCCGGGGTGTCCGCGACGGTGGTGCGCATCCGCCACAGCGCGGTCCCGGCGGCCCGCCCGGACTCCTCCTCCGTACGGGGCTCTTCCGGTGCTCCGGGCTCCGGCCGCGCCCCGGGGACGAGGGCCGGGCGCCCGCCGGGATCACCGGCGGGCGGGGCATGGCTGGCATGGCTGCGCCGCCGCGCCCACCAGGTGTGGAAGGTGGCGGTGGCGACCAGCGCGATCGCCGAGAAGACCAGGAGGTAGGGGCCCTCCGGGCCCTTGGCGATGGTCTTGGCGATCGTGTCGGCCACCACCACGGCGGTGAACAGCGCGGCCAGCTCGATCAGGTCGTGCCGCCAGTGGTGCGGGTGGCGGGTGCTCTTCGAGGACGTCACATCGGTCATGACTTCACTGTGGCCCAGTGGTGTTGCGTGATCACGAACGCTTTGTGACTGACGGGTTAAGCGCCCTTCTGGCGGCTTAACACCCGATTCAGGTCGTTTCTGTCGGAGGCTGATCGACCCCTTGACGGAGTGCGTTCAGCAGCCGTCCGGCCTGGACCACCAACTGCGAGGAACCCCGCGCCGAGGCCACCCGCTCCAGCCCGGCGAGCTCGCCCCGGGCCCCGCACCGCTCCACGCAGTCCGCCGCGACCGCGAGCAGCTCGCCGAGCCCCCGCACCGGCTTCTCCGCGCCGAGCAGCTCCGGCAGCATCGCCTCCAGGACCGCCCAGACCGTCCCGTACGCCCCGGTGACGGAGGCCGTCCGGACCGCCTCCGCCAGCCGGTTCGGCTTGAGCGACCCCTCCGCCACCAGCCACGCCAGCTCCGCCCCGAGCGCCCGGGCGTTCAGCTCGCCCCGCGACGCCAGGACGAGCAGCGCGTCCACCGCGCGCAGCCGGTCGTCGGAGTCGAGACAGCCGAGGCCGAACGCCAGGGCCAGGTGCACCGCACGGCCGACCGGCCCGCCGGCCTCGGCCAGCGCGGTCAGCGGCTCGGTCGTCCCGCGCTGGTCCCCGTCGACGGAGTGCGCCATGGCCGGAAGCAGGCAGGCCGCCAGGACCTCGCGGTCGGCCGGGAGCACCGACGCCCACCGCGCCCGGTCCCCGATCCAGTGGTAGCAGCGCCGGGGAGTCGCCCGCACGGCGCCGCCCAGCCAGTGGAAGGCGGGCGGGAACTCCTCCCGCACCACGGCGCGCTCCCCGAACTCCACCACGGTCCGGTCGATCAGCCACCACTTCCCCGAGAACTGCTTGGCCCCCCGGGGGAAGAACCGCACGGTCGCCCCCAGCGCGTCCTCGTCCCGCAGCCAGGCGGCGAGCCGCAGACCGGCCGGAGTGCCGAGCGCCGCCGCCTCCCCGGCCGCCCGCCCCGCCGACGGGTCGGCCCGCGGGGCCCGGACCAGGGCCTGGGCGAAGTCCACCGGGGCGGGCTCCACGCCCGCGTCCCGATAGGCCCGCAGCCGCTCCACGAGCACCACCGGGTCGATCCCGCCGGTGTGCAGGGTCGGCGCGGCGAGCAGGAACGGCAGCTCGTCCGTGCCCACCAGGGCGGCGGCCTCCCACAGCCGCGCGTCGAGGATCCCCGACAGGCCCTCGTGGGAACAGGAGTCCCGGTCGGGCACCTCCGCCCGGTGGGCGTCGATCACCGACCGCTGCACGAGGCCGAGCAGCGACGCGAGCACCACGTGGATGCCGTGGGGGTAGTGCGTGAAGTGGTGGGGCATCTCCCAGGCCCCCGTCGGAAACGCCTCCCGCACCGCCTCCGCCACCGCCGCCCGGTCCCGGTGCGCGTGCCGCACCAGACCGTCGAGCGCCCGCTCGAACGCCACGGGCTCCTCCATGAGCCCCTTCGCCACCAGCTCCTCCACCAGCTCCGCGACCGTGGCCGCCGGAGGCGCCACCGGCTCCGGCCCCGGCACCGGCGGCAGGATCTCCTCGTACGGACCGGAGTCGAGCTCGGCCAGGGCGTCCCCGAACACCTCCACGGCCGCCCGCCGGTGCGCCGGTCCGAGCAGCCCGGCCGCCTCGGCCAGCTCCGCCCGCACCTCCGCGTCCACGGCGGACAGGTACCTGCCCACCAGCTTGAGCGCCCGCTCCTGGACGCCGGTGTCCTCGTGCCCGAAGGCCTCCGCGACGGCGGGCAGCAGCTCGCCGGCCGCGCCCCGCTCCCGCGCCAGCACCTTGCCGACCAGGGTCAACTGCGCCCGCACCAGCTTCTTCTCGGTCCGGAAGAGCACCGCACCCGTCATCTCGGCCAGCGCCCCGGCCGGCAACGCCCCTTCCATGGCGAGCCCCGCCAGGACCTCCTGCGCGTACCCGGCCACCGGCGACGGCGCGTCGGCCGCCATCCCGACCCAGTCCGGGACCCGCTCCCGCAGCTCCTCCCCGGTCGGCGCGAGGAACCGCAGCACCTCCAGCGGGAACCGCAGGTCCCGCGTCCGCCCGCCGCGCAGCAGCCGGGACGCGCACAGGTCCACCACCTCGGTCCGGTCGAGCACCCCCTCCGCGACGAGCGCCGTGAGCGCCGTGGGCCAGTGCGTCGGCGCCTCGGGACCGACCGACCAGGTCAGCCGGTCGGGAGTCTCGCCCATCGACAGCGCGTGCGCCACCAGGACCGGCGTCTGCGGGTCCGCGCGCAGCCGCTCCAGGAGCCGCTTGTCGGTGACCTTCCGCGTCCAGCCCAGGACGTAGCCGTCGGTCGCCGGGACCGGACAGCCGGAGCGCACCACGAGCCCGCGGACCAGTTCGTAGGCGCTCTCCGCGACGTTGCGCCGCTTGGCGAGCCGTCCCGCCACGTCCGCCAGCCAGGCCGGGTCCCGGTCGGCGAGCACCGCCAGGACCGGGGTCGCGTCCTTGAGGTCCCAGCCCAGCATGTCGCTGCCGGCGAGCCAGGTCGCGGCCGCCGCCGCGCCCGTGTGGCACCCGGCCCCCGCCACGTACAGGCCGCGCCGGATCCGGGCCGCCTCCTGTCCTCGCTTCCAGTCCCAGGAGCGGACCTCGGCGCGCAGCGCCTTCAGCCTCCCGAGGGCCTCCTTGCGCGCTGCGGCGTCCAGCGGCTCCAGGAGCTTCGGCACCTGCCGGGCCTGCCCGGCGCGCACCGCGTCGAGCAGCCGCCCGACCGCCGCGTCGCCCGGGGCCGCACCCCGCGCACCGTCCTCCACCGACACCGCCGCACCGCTCCCCGTACCGATTCCCACGCCTGCCCCCATTGTCTTCCGTCCCGACCCTTCGACCCGTTCCCTGATCCCCGCCACCACTCCGGCCGCCCATTCCCCGATCCCGGCCACCGGGCCGGTCACGGCGCGGCCCCGGCCGCGACCACCGCGCCCCGCCGGGCCATCCGCACCGCGAGCGCGTGCTTGCACGGCCCCCGCCGCCCCCGGTGGTCCGCCCACCACCGGCAGGTGCAGCTCAGCGCCCCGTCCGACTTCCGCACCCGGTAGCGCCGGTCGCCCGAGGCCACCGCCGCCGACTCCCCGTCGAACTCCACGGCCCCCTCCGCGACCAGGCGGCGGGCGCTCACCAGACGCGGGTTGTGGCGCTCGGCGCGGTCCGCGTCGTACGGCAGCTCCCGGTGGAAGTAGGCCGCGTCCGCCACGTCGTACCCCACCCGGCCGGCCGTCCCGAGCCGGGTCAGCGCCGCCCGCACCCGGTCGACCGTCAGACCCGCCTGCGCCGCGAGGTCGGCCGGGTCGACGCGCGGCTCCCAGGCCAGCAGCACCGCGACCAGCTCGGCGTCCTGTTCTGCCTCCTCCGTCGCCAGCGCCTCCAGGACCCCGCCCTCGCCGGAGAAGCCCCGCGACGGGTCGGGCGACAGCGTCAGCGTCAGCCGCATCCCCGGCAGCGTCACCTCCCAGGCGCTCGCCGCCGCCACGCCGTCCGGCACCGGCCCGTACACCCGCAGCCCCGTCGCGTACCGCAGCACCCGCTCCAGGGCGACCAGCCGGTCCGGCCCCGGCAGGCAGACCGCGCCCGCCCCCGGCCGGGTCGTCGGCCGCAGTGTCCGGCCCGACCGCGTGATCCACAGCGGGCCGCGCCCCCGGGACTGCGCGCGCGGCAGGGACCGGAGGAACCGCACGGCCTCCGCCCCCGTCAGCTCCGCCCGCAGGTCGAACCGCGCCGAGGCGACCTGGGCCTCGGCGAACCCCCGCAGCCAGCGGTCCGGCAGCGGCACCTTCTTCTCCACGACCGCGCCCGCGAGGGTGCTCACCGCCATCTCGTCGGGACCGACCCGCAGGTGCAGCGGATCGTCCCCCGTCATCCGCGACAGCGCCTCGCGCAGCGGGTCGTTGACGTCGACGTTGGTGGTGCCGTGCCCCGTCTCCGCGCCGCCGAGTCCCTCGTCGAGCACGTCCAGGCGCGCGTACACCCCGCCGCAGCCGGAGAAGGACTCGAACCGCAGCCGGTCCCCGTTCCCCGTCACCACCGGATCCAGCGAACCCGGCCGTATCCGCTGGTGGTAGCGGGCCGCGGCCACGTCGGCGACCGCGAGCAGACCGCGCGCGGCGACCTGCGGCGAGGCCAGGAAGCCGGAGAAGAAGCGGGGATGGGCCTCGGCCCCGCGGGGCGTGAGGCCCCCCGCCGTCTCCAGCCCGAGCAGCCGGCCGGAGCCCGTGGACTCCAGCGCGGACGGGCGTGCGTAGGCGAGCGCCTGTACGGATCGCGTCATGGAAAAAACCGTAGGACCCGCCACTGACAACGGCCCTGAGCAGGGGTTTTCGCGCCGAAGTCACCCTCGGCCCCGTGTCACCGAACGGCCTCGTGTCACCGACGACTCCGCCTCACCGCACACCCCCGTCTCACCGACGACTCCGCCTCACCGCACACCCCCGTCTCACTGCCCCACGCGCCCCGGCCGCAGCACCTTGCTGAACAGGACCTTCCCGCCCTCCGCCCGCAGCCGCACGGTCAGGTCGCCGCTGTGGCCGTCGATGTCGACCTCGCCGAAGTACTGCGGGCTCTCCATCGGCGACAGGTTCGCCCGCTCCGGCGCCCGCACGAAGACCCGCTCGGGGCCGAAGGTCCCGTCGAGCGCGTTCGCCGGGAACCCGCCCGCCGCCAGCGGCCCGGACACGAACTCCCAGAAGGGCGCGAAGTCCTTGAAGGCCGCCCGCTCCGGCGCGTAGTGCTGCGCCGAGGTGTAGTGCACGTCCGCCGTCAGCCACAGCGTGCCGGTGATCCGCCGGTGCTTGACGAACCGCAGCAGCTCCGCGATCTGGAGCTCACGGCCCAGCGGCGCGCCCGGATCGCCCTGCGCGATCGCCTCGAAGTTCGCCGCCCCGTCCGGTATGACCAGACCGATCGGCATATCCGCCGCGAGCACCTTCCACACGGCCGTCGACGCGGCCAGCTCCCGCTTCAACCAGGCCAGTTGCTCCGCGCCGAGGATGCCGGTGGTGTCGTCGGCCTGCCGGTTCGGCGAGTTGGCGTTCCGGTACGAGCGCATGTCGAGCACGAACACGTCGAGCAGCGGCCCGTACCGCACCACCCGGTGCACCCGACCGCGCCCGCCGGGTGCGTGGAGGGTGGAGACCGGCGCGTACTCGCCGAAGGCGCGCGCCGCGCGGGCGGCGAGGACGTCCACGTCCTTCTCCGCGTACCGGGGGTCGTCCAGGATCTGCCCCGGGTACCAGTTGTTCCGCACCTCGTGGTCGTCCCACTGCACGATCGACGGCACCTGCGCGTTGAACGCCCGGACGTTGCGGTCGAGCAGGTTGTACCGGAAGTTTCCCCGGTACTCGTCCAGGGTCTCGGCGACCTTGGACTTCTCCGGCGTCGTGACGTTCCGCCAGATCCGCCCGTCCGGCAGGGTCACGCTCGGCTCGATCACCCCGTCCGCGTAGATCGCGTCGCCGCTGCACAGGAAGAAGTCCGGGTCGAGCCGGCGCATCTCCTCGTACGCGCGGAATCCGCCGATGTCCGGGTTGATGCCCCAGCCCTGCCCCGCGATGTCCCCGGACCAGAGGAAGCGGACGCCGTCGCGACGCCGGTCCGGGGCCGTGCGGAACGTGCCGGTGACCGGCTCGCCGGTACGGCGCGGGTCGTCCGGGTCCGCCAGGACGACCCGGTAGTGGATCTGCTCGCCCGCCGGCAGGCCGCGCAGGGCCGTGGTGCCGGTGAAGTCCGTGCCCGCCCCGAGCAGCGGCCCCCGGTGGCGCCGCGTCCGCCTGAAGGACTCGGTCGCGGAGGTCTCGACGACCATGCGCGCCGGCCGGTCGGAGCGCACCCACACCAGACCGGAGGAGGCCGTGACGTCCCCGGTCTGCACGCCCCAGGCGGCCCGGGGACGGCCGGAGAGCGCGAACGCGGGAGCGGCGAGGCCGCTGCCGCCGAGGGCGAGCGCGGCCGACGCGGCCAGCGAGCCGCGCAGGAGGCCGCGCCGGGCGGGCGCGGAGGAGGAGCCGGGCACGGGGTGGGACATGGAAGGGCCTCCGGGAGGTGGTCGATTCCGGTCGTGGGCGGTACGCCGCCCCATGCCTAACGGCCGGGGGCGGCGCCCGCGCGAACCCCGCGTGAACAGATCGCTCCGCCGGGCCCCTCCGGGCCTCCCGTGGGGAACGGTCGCCCCGGGCCCGATCCGTTCACCCCCGGCCCCCGGCCCCCGCGAGGTCAGCCCGCCGTCGCCCCCACCACCCCCGCCAGCAGCCCGATCCCCTCCGCGATCGCCGACGGCGGCAGGTGCGCGTAGCCGATGACGAGCCGTACGTCCCCGTCCGCCGGACGGGCCGTGCCGTACTCCTCCAGGGGCCGCAGAGCCACCCCCGCCTCCGCCGCCCGTGCCAGGAAGCGTTCCGGCGGCCCGAAGCGCGCCGGTACGCGCGCGATGACGTGCAGTCCGGCCGCGATGCCGCTCACCCCGGTGCCGGGAAGGTGCTCGGCGAGGGCGGCGAGCAGCGCGTCCCGCCGCTCCCGGTAGGCGCGCTGGCAGCGGCGCAGCTGCCGGTCGTACCCGCCCCGCGTCACGAACTCCGCCAGGACGGCCTGGTCGAGCACCGGATTGCCCAGGTCCATCGTCCGCTTCCGCTCCACGACCTCGTCGAGCAGCGCCTCCGGGACCAGCGTCCAGCCGAGCCGCAGCCCCGGCGCCAGCGACTTGCTGACCGATCCCGCGTAGACGACCCGCTCCGGATCGAGTCCTTGAAGCGCGCCCACCGGCGCCCGGTCGTACCGGAAGTCCCCGTCGTAGTCGTCCTCCAGGACGTAGCCGTCGACCGCCCGCGCCCAGTCGAGGAGCGCGGCGCGCCGCTCCGCCGACCAGGCGATGCCGGACGGGAACTGGTGCGAGGGCGTCACGACCACGGCCCGCACCCCCGAGGCGGCGAGCGGCTCCGGCCGCAGGCCCTCCCCGTCCAGCGGCAGCCACACCGTCTCCATGCCGGTCGAGGCGAAGAGGCGCCCGTGCTCCGGGCTGCCGGGATCCTCGACGCCCACCGCGCGCAGCCCCCGCGCCCGCAGCACGAACCCCAGGAGCGTCGACGCCTGTGCCACGCCCGAGCAGACCACGAGCCGTTCCGGATCGGCCACCACGCCCCGGCGCCGCGCCAGCATCCCGGCCAGCGCCCCGCGCAGCTCGGGGAGGCCGCGCGGGTCCGGGTAGCCGAGGGCCCGGTGGGGCAGCCGCGCCAGGACGGACCGCTGCGCCGCCGCCCACGCGCTCCTCGGGAACAGCGACAGGTCCGGGACCCCCGGCCGGAAGTCCACCCGGACGTCCGGCGCCCCGACGGCCCCGCCCGCCCCGCCTGTCCCGGCCACCCCGCCCGTCGAGGCCACCCCGCCAACCCTGACCGCCCCGCCCACCCACGTCCCCGCGCCCCGTTCGCCGCGCAGGTACCCCTCGGCGGTGAGCTGCTCGTACGCCTCGGTGACGAGCCCCCGCGAGACGCCGAGGTCGGCCGCGAGTTCGCGGGTGGACGGCAGCCGCGTCCCGGCCGCGAGCCGCCCCGAGCGGACCGCCTCGCGCAGCGCCTCCTGGAGCGCCCGGCCCCGCCGCCGCGCCGGCGCCCCGGCGGCCGGGAGCAGCAGCTCCCACGCGGGCTGCCCGGCGGGCCCCGGCGCCCCGCCCGAAGTGGTCCTCGATGGAGTCATGGAAGTGGACCTTAACCGGGGCCGCGCGGCTTCCTAGCGTCGTCACCATGAACGCGAACTCCCTGCGCGGGGTCCTGCTCGTGGCCCTCGCCTACGCCCTCGTCGGTGCCTCCTTCACCGCGAACAGCCTGCTCGGCGCCTATCCGTACGCGGGCGGCCAGGCGCTCCGCTACGGGGCCGCCTGTCTGCTCCTGCTCCCGCTGCTCGGCCGCTGCGGACTCGCCTCGCTCCGGCTCCTGACCGTCCGTCACTGGCTGCGGCTCGCCGCCCTCGCGGCCGTCGGCATGATCGGCTTCAACCTCGCCGTCCTGGCCGCCGAGCGGACCGCCGAACCGGCCGTCCCGGGCGTCCTGGTGGGCTGCGCGCCGGTCGTCGTCGCCGTCCTGGTTCCGCTGGCCGAGGGCCGCAGGCCGGCCCGCGCCGTGCTGTACGGGGCGCTGCTCGTCGCCGCCGGCGCGTTCACCGTGCAGGGCTGGGGGCGGACGGACGCGGCCGGGATCGGCTGGTCGGTGGCGGCGCTCGCGGGCGAGGTGGGGTTCACGGTCCTCGCCGTGCCGGTGCTGCGGATCCTCGGTCCGAAGCTGCTCACGGCCGCCGTCTGCGGGATCGGCGCGGCCGAGGCGGCGCTCCTCGGCCTGCTCGTGGACGGCGCCGGTTTCGTGCGGACGCCGACGGGCGCGGAGGCGGGGGCGCTCGTCTGGCAGGCCGTCCTGGCCACGGTCGTCGGCTTCGTCCTCTTCTACATGGGCGTCCAGCGGATCGGCATGGAGCGGGCCACCCTCTTCACCGGGGCGATCCCGGTCGCCGCCGCGCTGAGCGCCGTCCTGGTCGCGGGCGCCTCCTTCGGTCTCCCGCAGGCGGCCGGCAGCCTGCTGGTGGGGGCCGGCGCCGCCCTGGGCACCGGCCTGTTCACCCGTACGAAAGCGGCCTCAGCGGCTGCCGTCCAGGATCACGCGGGCGACGAGGGCCGGGTCGTCGTTCATCGGCACGTGGCCGCAGCCGGGCAGCCGGACGAGCCGCGCGCCGGGCAGGGCGTGCTTCGCGCGGACGCCCTGGCGGCGCAGGAGCAGCCGGTCGCGGGTGCCCCAGGCGACGGTGACGGGGACCGAGGAGGAGACGTCGTCGCGGAAGAGCACGGTCCGGCCCGCCGCCAGGGTCTGGTGGAAGCCGGTCGCGCCGCGCAGCGCGAGCGTCTCGGCGACGACCGCCTCGGGTGAGCGCCGCGCGGGCCGGGCGTAGATGGTGCTGGTGAGGGCGGTGCGCCCGGCGGGCGTCCGGGAGAGCCGCTCGATCACCGGCACGGGCAGCGACAGGGCCGCGCCCCGCATGGCCCGCAGCGTCCCGAAGGCGTAGCGGCGCTCGGCCTCCGTCCAGAAGCCGGCGGGGGAGAGGGCGGTGACCGAGCGCACCAGCTTCTCCCGGCCCAGCTCCAGCGCGAGCAGCCCGCCGAGCGAGTTCCCCGCCACGTGCGGACGCTCCACGCCGAGGGCCCCGCAGAAGGCGCCGAGGACGGGAGCGACGGTGGACAGGTCGTACGGGGATCCCTCGGGCAGCGCGTCGGAGGCGCCGAAGCCGGGCAGGTCGACGGCGATCACGTCCCGCTCGGCGGCCAGCACGTCGAGGACGGGCTCCCAGGCCTGCCAGTGGTGCCCGATGCCGTGCAGGAGCAGCAGCGGCTCGCCCGCGCCCCTCCTCTCGTAGGTCAGGGACGTCGTCCGGGGACCCGTGGGGGCCTTGATCGTGAACGTGATCCTTGCGGGCATGCGGACTCCCTGTCGTGACACCGTCGTGGCACCTCTTGGACGACCCGTCAGTAACAATTACCGGTCGGTAGCCCGGAGTTCAAGGGCGCTGCCCGAACTGGACAGGCCGGAGGCGGTGGGCTGGGATGGGCGGGTGCCCACCGACATCCCCACCGACACGCTGACCGAACTCTTCGAGGAGCACCGCCCGATGCTCCTCGGCGTCGCCTACCGGATGCTCGGGCGCGCCGCCGACGCCGAGGACGTCGTCCAGGAGGCCTGGCTGCGCTGGACCGCCGCCGACCGGGGCGCCGTCCGCGAGCCGCGCGCCTTCCTCGTGCGGATCACCACCCGCCTCGCCCTCGACCGGCTCCGGCTCGCCCACACGCGCCGCGAGACCTACGTCGGCCCCTGGCTGCCCGAACCCGTCGTCACCGACTTCGGCCCGGCCGCCCCCGACACCGCCGAGCGCGCCCTGCTCGCCGACTCCGTCTCGCTCGCCGTCCTCGTCGTCCTCGAATCCCTCTCGCCCCTGGAGCGGGCCGTCTTCGTGCTGCGCGAGGCCTTCGGCTTCCCGTACGGGGAGATCGCCACCGCCCTGGACCGCTCCGAGGCGGCCGTGCGCCAGCTCGCCGGGCGCGCCCGGCGCCACGTGGACGAGGGGAGGCCGCGCTACGACGTCGACCCGGCCGAGCGCCGCGACCTCACCGAGCGCTTCCTCGCCGCGGCCTCGGGCGGCGACCTCGGCGAACTCCTCGCCCTGCTCGCCCCGGACGTGCGGCTCGTCGGCGACAGCGGCGGCAAGTCCAAGGCGCCGCTGCGGGTCATCGAGACCGCGGACAAGGTCGGCCGCTTCCTCAACGCCGTCGCCGGGGACGAGAACTTCCGGTACGAGCGCCGCATCGTCGAGCTCAACGGCGCCCCGGCCCTGGTCGCGTTCGTCGACGGGCGCCCCGACACGGTCATCCAGATCGAGGTCAGGGACGGGCGCGTCCAGACCGTCCACATCATCCGGAACCCCGACAAGTTCCACGGCCTGAAGGGCGCCTGACCTCCGGGCACGGCGACGGGCCTCCCACCGCGGTGCGGTGGGAGGCCCGTCGCCGTCGGGGAGGGAACGCGTCACACGCCCGCGATCGACCTGATCCAGGAGCGGTACGCGGTCACGTTGGTGTACGCCGTGGTGGTCTGGCGGTCGCTGGTGGAGGCGACGCCGACCTGGACGCCCGCGGCCATCATCGGGCCGCCGGAGTCGCCGCCGGCGGTGATGCCGTCGCCCCGGCGGGCGCAGATCGCGGAGCCGCCGTAGGCGTCGGTGCAGCCGCTGGTGACGGTGACGTTGGCGACCTTCAGGTAGCGGGACTGGCAGTTGGCCTCCGAGCCGCACTGGGACGTGGCGCCCCAGCCGTACACCTGGACGCTCTGGCCGACGCGCACGGTGCCCGGCTGGCCGAGCGTCGCGTAGGTCGCCGAGACCGAGCGGTCGAGGCGGACGAGGGCCAGGTCCGAGCTGTGCGTGTACGTCTGGGCGCCGTTGGCCAGGGTGCCGCCGCTGTGCTGGTCGAGGCTGCCTATGCGGAAGGAGAGCCCGCCGCCGGTGACGCAGTGCTTGGCGGTGAGGATCCAGGTCGGGGCGATGATCGTGGCCGAACAGGTCTCCCGGCCGTTCGAGAGCAGCCGGGCCGCCCACGGGGCGTTGGAGGCGTAGCCGCCGCCGATGATCGGCTGCACGGCCTGGACGGCCGGGGGCGCGGACGCCGGTGCCGCCGAGGCGGTGGGGGAGAGGAGGGCGAGGACGGAGACCGCGGCGGCCGCGAGGGCGGGCACGAGCCGTGAGATGCGCAAGGTTCCTCTATTCGGTGGGCGCGCCCGGGGACGCGCGCGTGGGGGGCGGACGGCCCGGAGGGGCCGCGCGCATGCCGGAGTCCCGCCGGCGGGGCGGTGGTTCGGCATGGACATGACCCATGATTCCGAAGAGGGGGCCGGGCGCGGTAATAACACTTGGCCATAACACGGCGCTCTCCCCCCGAGGGCTCCCGATCCGGAAGGAACCCGAGGGCTCCCGAGGTCCCCGAGGGGCGCGCTTCTTCGTCGTCCGGCGCCGTCGCCGCCGTACGAACCCCCGCCTCTGCCGCCCCTCGGCGGGGGTTTTCCGCTACCAGCGCCTCACAGGGGTGCGAACGTCCTGTGAACGATCTAGGTCAGAGGGCCACATTCCGGGGTTTTCGACAGAGGATTGGTCTTGACCAAGGGGGTGGCTCGCCTTATGGTCGCAGAGTTAGTGCAGGAACCTTTAATAAACAAGGGCGCGGAAAAACGCCGCGGGACACGGCGAATTGCGGAGGATCAGGGTGGGGACCACGCAGCTGGCATCGGTACCGGAACCGAAGTACCAGCACCTCAAGACAGTGATCGGCGAAGCGCTCGACTCGGACTTCGCCGTCGGGGAGATCCTCCCCAACGAGCGCGAGCTCGCCGCGCGCTTCGGCGTCGCCCGGGCCACGCTCCGGCAGGCCCTGGAGCAGCTGGAGCTGGAAGGGCGCCTCCAGCGCCGCCGCGGCGTCGGCACCACGGTCGCCCCGCCGCGCGTCGGCGTGGACGTCTCCACCACCCAGCACACCTGGCCGGGCGTCGGCGACGAGGCCTGGCAGTCCCTGGACTCCGCCTCGGACGTGCCCCCGGCCGCCGTCGCGCGCGTCCTGGAGACCGGCGCCGAGGACCGGGTGCACGTCGTCCGCCGCCTGCGCATCGGCCAGGGCCAGCCGGTCGCCGCCGAACTGCTCTACGTGCCGGCCGGCTCCGTCCCGGACCTCAGCGCCATCGACGCCCCCGCGGGCCCCGCCCGCGCCCGCGCCGTGCTCCGCGAGCTCCAGCACCTCGCCCTGGACGGCCAGGACCGCTCCGTCGAGCTCGGCTCCGCCCGCGCCGACGACGCCAAGGAGCTCGACCGGCTGCCCGGCGCACCCGTCCTGGTCGTGACCACCCGCTACCTCTCCGGGGGCCGCACCGCCGCCGTCTCCGTGGCCACCTACCGCGCCGACACCTGCCGCCTCACGTTCGGCGACTCGGGCGACCTGGTCATGGCCTCGTAGCCCGCGCTCCCCGACAGGCACCGGCCCGCCCCGGGACCGCCCCTCCGGCGGTTCAGCGGCGGGCCGTCACCGTTCCGTCGACCGCGAAGAGCTGCTCCTCGACGTGGTCGAGGGCCAGGCGCAGCGCCCCCGTGCCCACCGCGGCCTCGCCGAGCAGGGAGAGCACCACCCGGGGCGGCCGCAGGCAGAACCGCGCCAGCTCCTCGCGGAGCGGCTGGAGCACCCCGTCGAGCCCGGCCGCCCAGCCGCCCACCACGACCAGCTCGGGATCGATGGCCAGGACGAGGGCCGCCACGTCGTGCACGAGCCGCTGGATGAACCGCTCCACCGCCGCCCCGGCCCGCGCGTCGCCCTTCTTCGCCAGCGCGAAGACCTCCGCGACCGCCTGCTCGTCCAGCGGGTGCAGCGGCTCGTCCGTGGTCGACAGCAGGTGCTCGGGGGTGACGTCCCGGCCGAGCAGGTGCAGGGCGCCGATCTCCCCGGCCGCCCCGCCGAAACCGCGGTGCAGCCGGCCGCCGATCAGCGAACCGGCGCCCGGGCTCAGCCCGGCAAGTACGAACACGATGTCGTCGGAGTCGGTCGCCGCACCCTTCCAGTGCTCGGCGACGGCCGCCGCGTTGGCGTCGTTCTCCACGATCACCGGGCAGCGGAAGGAGCGCCGCAGCCGCTCGCCGAGGGCGAGGCCCGTCCAGCCGGGCAGCGCCGTGCCGAGGCGCACCGTCCCGTCGGCCTCCACGATGCCGGGCGTGCCCACGCCCACGGCCCGCAGGTTCGACCGGGCGACCCCGGCCCTGCGCAGCACGTCCGCGACGACCGTGCGCACCCGGTCGAGCCGCTCGTCCTCGGGCGCCGTCTCCGACACCTCGCGGGACCCGGCGCCGATGATCCGCCCGTCGAGACCGGAGAGCAGGGCGGCCACCCGGTGCGGGCCGATCTCGATGCCGAGCAGATGGCCGGCCTCCGCGCGGAAGCGGAACCTCCGCGCCGGACGCCCCTGCCGCCGGGCCTCGCCCTCCTCGGGCGCCGACTCGACGACGAGCCCGCCCTCCATGAGGCCCTCGACGACCCCTTCGACCGTGGGCCGCGACAGACCGGTGATCCGGGTCAGATCGGTGAGCGTGGGCGCGTCGGCGCCCCGCAGCGCATGGAGTACCACCGCGGAGTTGATCCGCCGCAGCAGAGACGGATCCCCGCCGGTCAGCCGCCCCACCGTGTGTCCTCCCAGCTCGTGAGCCATTCAGCCGGATGGTACTCAATGGGTCCTGATGCGGCGAGTGCCGCCCCCGTCACGCTTGGGTGACGGTCCGTGCCCGCGGTCCCGACGACCCCCGGACCTTCGACCCGCCGAGCCGGGTGCGGGCGGGGACGCCAGGGGGAGGCAGGGGAGGGATACGGAGCGGAACGGGACGTGCCGGACGTCCCGTTCCACCGCCCGCGGAGCCCCGCGAGAGCCGTACGGGACCCGCATCGGTCCGACCGACCGGATCCGGTCTACGCCTCCGTGCGCCGCTCGACCCCCGCCGCCTCGCGGAGCCGGGCGAACTCCTCGGCCATCGCCTCCGTCGACCAGTGGGCGTTCAGCCCGCTCGGGCTGGGCAGCGCCCAGATCCGGGTGGCGCCGATCGTCCGCTCCTGCGGCCCGATCACCGCCTTCGGCTCGTCGAAGGCCGCGCGGTACGCGGTGACCCCGGCGATCGCGAGCCAGCGCGGGGCCAGCCGCTCCACCCGCCCGGTGAGCAGCCGCCCGCCCTCCCGGTACTCCTCGCGGGTCAGCTCGTCGGCCCGCGCGGACGGCCGCTCCACCACGTTCGTGATCCCCAGGCCGTACGTCAGGAGCTCCTCCTGCTCGTCCGGCCGCAGCTGCCTCGGCGTGAACCCCGACAGGTGCAGCACCGGCCAGAACCGGTTGCCCGGGCGGGCGAAGTGGTGGCCGGACGCCGCCGTCATCAGACCCGGGTTGATCCCGCAGAAGAGCACCGAGAGGCCGCTCGCGACCACGTCGGGGACGACGCGGTCGCGAGCGGCCTCCAGCTCCTGCCGGGTGAACCGGGGAGAGGGCGTCAGAGGATCGCCCCGGGGGTGTAGGCGGCGGCCTCCGGGTGCCGCTTCACGATCTCGTCGATACGGGAGACCACGGTGGCGACCTGGTCGGCGGCGGCGCCCGTGAAGGACAGCTTGTCCGCCATCAGCTCGTCGAGCTGCGCCCGGTCCAGCGGGATGCGCTCGTCGGCGGCCAGCTTGTCGAGCAGCTCGTTGCGCTCGGCGCCCTGCTCGCGCATGGCGAGCGCGGAGGCCACGGCGTTCTCCTTGATGGCCTCGTGGGCGACCTCGCGGCCGACCCCGGCGCGCACGGCGCCCATGAGGACCTTGGTGGTCGCCAGGAAGGGCAGGTAGCGGTCCAGCTCGCGGGCGACGACGGCCGGGAAGGCGCCGAACTCGTCGAGCACGGTCAGGAAGGTCTCCAGGAGGCCGTCCAGGGCGAAGAAGGCGTCCGGCAGCGCGACCCGGCGGACCACGGAGCAGGACACGTCGCCCTCGTTCCACTGGTCGCCGGCCAGCTCGCCGGTCATCGAGGCGTAGCCGCGCAGGATGACCATGAGGCCGTTGACGCGCTCGCAGGAGCGGGTGTTCATCTTGTGCGGCATCGCCGAGGAGCCGACCTGGCCGGGCTTGAAGCCCTCGGTGACCAGCTCGTGGCCCGCCATCAGGCGGATCGTCTTGGCGGTCGAGGACGGCGCGGCGGCCAGCTGGACCAGGGTGGTGACCACGTCGTAGTCGAGCGAGCGCGGGTAGACCTGGCCGACCGAGGTGAAGGCGTGCGCGAAGCCGAGGTGGCCGGCGATCCGCCGCTCCAGGTCGGCCAGCTTGCCGGCGTCGCCGCCGAGCAGGTCGAGCATGTCCTGCGCGGTGCCGACCGGGCCCTTGATCCCGCGCAGCGGGTAGCGGCCGAGCAGCTCCTCCAGGCGCGCGTACGCTACGAGCAGCTCGTCCGCCGCCGTCGCGAACCGCTTGCCGAGGGTGGTCGCCTGGGCGGCGACGTTGTGCGAGCGGCCGGCCACGACCAGCTCGGCGTACTCGGCGGAGAGCCTGCCCAGCCGGGCGAGGACGGCGACCGTGCGGTCCCGCATCAGCTCCAGGGAGAGCCGGATCTGGAGCTGCTCGACGTTCTCGGTGAGGTCGCGCGAGGTCATGCCCTTGTGGACGTGCTCGTGACCGGCGAGGGCGTTGAACTCCTCGATGCGGGCCTTCACGTCGTGCCGGGTGACCTTCTCGCGCTCGGCGATGGAACCGAGGTCGACCTGGTCGAGGACGCGCTCGTAGTCGGCGAGGGCCTCCTCCGGAACCTCGATCCCGAGGTCCTTCTGCGCACGCAGCACGGCGAGCCACAGCCGGCGCTCCAGCTTCACCTTCTGCTCGGGGGACCAGAGGACGGCGAGCTCCGCGGAGGCGTAGCGGCCGGCCAGAACGTTGGGGATGCGGGGCTTCGCAGTCACAGCAGTCACGTGGGCAGAGTTTACCTGGCGGTTTCTGCAGGTCGGCGCCGCCGCCCGATGTGGAGCTTGCTACGAGACGCGGGTCACGGGCGCTCGGCCCGGACGCTCACCGAGGGCGGGTACGGAAGCAGCTCCGGGCGCTTGGGCGCGCGGCCGTCGCCGGAGGAGCGGCCCGTCAGGCGCCGGCCGATCCAGGGGCCGAGGTGCTGCCTGGCGAAGCGGGCGTCCGCGAGCCGCCGGCTCGCCCAGCGCGGGCGCGCGGTCGGCGGCATCGGGGTGCGCCAGTCCTCCCCGGGCTCCAGGCCGAGGGTCTGCCACACGGCCTCGGCGACCCGCCGGTGTCCCTCGGCCGTCAGGTGGAGCCGGTCCACGTCCCAGAGACGGGGGTCGCCGAGCGACGGCGCCCCGTACAGGTCGACGACCAGGGCGCCGTGCCGGGCGGCGAGCCCGTCGATGTGGGCGAAGAGCTCCTCCATCCGGGGCCGGAAGCGCTCCATGACGGGCCCGTTCCGGCCGGGGCTGCGCATCAGGACGAGCTGTCCGCAGGCGGGTGTGAGGCGTTCCACTGCCTCGGTGAGGAGGTCCCTCACCCGGACCATGTCGACCTTGGGCCGGAGGGTGTCGTTGAGGCCGCCGACGAGGGTGACCACATCGGCCTCCATCGTTGCGGCCGGGCCGACTTGCTCCTCGACGATCTGTCCGATGAGCTTCCCGCGCACGGCGAGGTTCGCGTAGCGGAAGCCGGGGGAGCGGGCGGCGAGACGGCCCGCGAGGGCGTCGGCCCAGCCCCCGTAGGAACCGTCGGGCCTCAGGTCCGACATACCCTCGGTGAAGCTGTCGCCGAGGGCGACGAAACTGTTGTACGTGGCATTGATCTCCATGGCGGAGCGATCATACCGCGCGGTATGCGAGGCATGCCGTGGAGAACCCGGAGGGGGAGACCCAATGAGCGACGCGCTGCTGAGCGCCCTGGCCAAGGCCCTGGCCGAGCTGGTCACGGCGGTCGAGACCTGCGACGACGAGACTCTCGACCCCGACACGGCCGTGAAGTGGCTGGAGACCACCGCGCACACCCTCGACGGGCTCACGGCCGCCGACCGCCGCGCTCTCGACGCGCTGTTCCGCGCGACGGCCCTGTGCGAACCCGAGGGCCCCTGGCGGGAAGAGCTGCTCAAGGTCTCCGAGGGCTTCGGGCTCACCGAGGACCCCCACGCCGCCGCCTGCGACGCCGCCCTGGACCACACCCGGCGCCTCGCCGCCGTCGTCCGCGACGCCGACCCCGCCACCCCCGTCCCCGGCCGCCCCGACCGGACCCTCGCGGACCTCGCCCGGCACGTCGGCGCCGTCCACCGCTGGGCCGAGCACCTCGTACGGACCCGCTCCGCCGTCCGCGTCCTCGCGGAGGACCTCCCCATCGACCCGCCGGCCGGCCCCGCCGCGTACGCCGACTGGCTCGTCGCCGGCGCCGAGCGGTTCGCCGCCGCCGCCCGCGACGCCGACCCGGACGCCCCCGTCTGGTCCCCGGGCGCGGACCCGCACGTCCGCCACTACCCCCGCCACGTGCTCGTCGAGACCCTGGTCCACCTCGCCGACGCCGAACTCGCCGTCGACGGGAAGACCGGCCCCCTCGACCCCGGCACGGCCGCGGACGCCGTCGACCACTTCCTGACCGACGCCCCGTACGTCGCCCGGATCGCCGAGCCGGTCTCCCGGCTCGGCCGGGACGGGACGGTCCTGCGCCTCACCGCCCGTGACACCGGCGCCGTCTGGACCCTCGTCCTCGGCGGGGGCGGCTTCACCTGGACCCGGGGGAGCGGCGGCGCCGAGCCGACCGCCGCCGTCGAGGCGGACGCCGGGGAGCTGCTGCTCCTGCTGCACCACCGGTACGGGGCCGACGAGCCGTGCTTCGCGCACACCGGCGATCGGGGCCTCCTGGACGACTGGCTGGCCGCCACCGCGCTCTGAACGAAGCCCGAAGGGCCCCGGGACGGATCCCGGGGCCCTTCGTCTTCCGTGCGCGCGGCGGTCACGGCGCCGCGGGGCGCCCCACCAGCTCGCGCAGCACGTCCTCCATCGCCACGAGACCGGCCGGCCGGTCGTTCTCGTCGAGCACCGCCGCCAGGTGCGTCCGGCTGCGGCGCATCGCGGTCAGGACGTCGTCCAGCGGCGTGTCCGCCCGCACCCGGGCGATCGGCCGCAGCGACGTCACCGGGAACGGCAGGTCGCGCGGGACGATGTCCAGGGCGTCCTTGACGTGCAGATAGCCCAGGATGTGCCGCTCGGGGTCGACCACGGGGAAGCGGGAGAACCCGGTCCGTGCGGACAGCGCCTCCAGCTCCTCCGGGGTGGTGCCGACCGGGGTGGACACCACCTTGTCCGCCGGCATCACCACGTCCCGCACGGGACGCCGGCCCAGCTCCAGGGCGTCGTGCAGCCGCTCGGCGGCCCGGTCGTCCAGGAGTCCGGCGTCACCGGCGTCGGTGACCAGGCGGGCCAGCTCGTCGTCCGAGAAGGTCGCGGAGACCTCGTCCTTGACCTCCACCCGCAACAGCTTGAGCAGGGTGTTCGCGAAGGCGTTGACCGTGAAGATCACCGGCCGCAGCGCCCGCGCGAGCGTCACCAGGGGCGGCCCGAGGAGCAGCGCGGAGCGCGTCGGCTCGGCGAGCGCGATGTTCTTCGGCACCATCTCGCCCAGCAGCATGTGCAGGTACGTCGCGAGCGACAGGGCGATCACGAACGAGATCGGGTGCACCAGACCGTGCGGGACGCCGACCGCGTCGAAGACCGGTTCGAGCAGGTGCGCGATGGCCGGCTCGGCGACGATGCCCAGGACCAGGGTGCAGAGCGTGATGCCGAGCTGGGCCGCCGCGAGCATCGCGGAGACGTGCTCCAGGCCCCAGACGACACTGCGCGCCCGCTTGTCCCCGGCCTCGGCCAGGGGCTCGATCTGGCTGCGGCGGACCGAGATCAGGGCGAACTCGGCGCCGACGAAGAAGGCGTTGACGACCAGGGTGAGCAGGCCGATCAGCAACTGGATCGCGATCATCGGCCGGCCTCCCCGGTCTCGTCCTCGACGGCGTGCACGGGTTCGTGCAGCAGTACGCGGGCCGCGCGCCGGCCCGAGGCGTCCACGACGTCGAGCCGCCAGCCGGCCAGCTCCACGCCGTCGCCGACGGCCGGGATGCGGCCCAGCTCGTGGGCGACGAAGCCCGCGAGCGTCTCGTACGGGCCGTCCGGCACCTTCAGGCCGATCGCGCCGAGCTGGTCGGTGCGGGCCGCGCCGTCGGCGGACCACAGCGCGCGCCCGTCCGCGTCCTCGCCGGCCCGTGCCAGGTCGGGGGTCTCGTGCGGGTCGTGCTCGTCGCGCACCTCGCCGACGACCTCCTCGACGATGTCCTCCAGGGTGACGACCCCGGCCGTACCGCCGTACTCGTCGATGACGACCGCCATCGTCTGCTTCCCGGACAGCCGGTCGAGGAGCTTGTCGACGGTCAGCGTCTCGGGGACGAGCAGCGGCTCGCGCAGCATCTCGCCGATCGGGCGGCGGTACCGCTCGGCGGCCGGTATGACGAGGACGTCCTTGATGTGGGCGATGCCGACGACCGCGTCCAGGCTGTCCCGGTAGACCGGGAAGCGGGACAGACCGGTCGCGCGGGTCGCGTTCGCCACGTCCTCGGCGGTGGCCTGCACGTCCAGGGCGGTGACCTGCACGCGGGGCGTCATCACGTTCTCGGCGGTCAGCTCCGCCAGGTTGAGGGTGCGGACGAACAGCTCGGCCGTGTCCGCCTCCAGGGCCCCCTCCTTCGCGGAGTGCCGGGCGAGGGCCACCAGCTCCTGCGGGGAGCGCGCGGAGGCCAGCTCCTCGGTCGGCTCCATGCCGAGCCGGCGCAGGATCCGGTTCGCGGTGTTGTTGAGGTGGCTGATCAGCGGCTTGAAGGCGGCCGTGAACACGCGCTGCGGGGTGGCCACGACCTTCGCCACGGCGAGCGGCGAGGAGATGGCCCAGTTCTTGGGGACCAGCTCGCCGACCACCATCAGGACCACGGTCGACAGGGCGGTGCCCAGGACCAGGGCCACCGAGGAGGCCACCGAGGCGGAGAGGCCGAGGGCTTCGACGGGGCCCTTGATCAGCGCGGCGATCGACGGCTCGGCCAGCATGCCGACCACCAGGTTGGTGACGGTGATGCCGAGCTGGGCGCCGGAGAGCTGGAACGTCAGCGACCTGACGGCCTTCAGCGCGCCGGCCGCGCCGCGCTCGCCGCGCTTCGCCGCGGCCTCGAGCTCGCCGCGCTCGACCGTGGTCAGCGAGAACTCGGCCGCGACGAAGGCGCCGCACGCGAGGGAGAGCAGGAGCGCGAGGAGGAGCAGAAGCACTTCGGTCATCGGTTCACCTCCGTCCCATGATCACGCGGCGGGAGGAGGATCGCTCGGCGTCGGCGGCCGGAGCCGGAGCTTTCGAGTCTTTCGGAACCAGTGCTACTGGGAGGCTCGCCCATGGGCGGACGCTCACACCTTTCGGTCGTCGGAATGTGGGGACCATGGTAAAGGACAGGCAAAGCGGGCTGGTGATCACCCTTGCCCTCCTCACTTCGCGAGCGGCTTCACCCAACGGCGCCAGTGGTCCTCGCGCTCGTACCCGGCGGCCGCCCACACCATCCGTCCCGTTCCGTTCGCCTCCAGGACCATGGCGTCCGCGCGCCGCCCGCCGAGCGCGGCGAACCGCTCCTCGGCCGCCCGCAGGAGCGCGGTGGAGACCCCCCGGCGCCGGTACGCGGGCAGGACGGCCAGCCGGTAGAGGGAGGCGCGCCAGCCGTCCCAGCCGGCGATCACGGACCCCACGATCCGCCCGTCGGCCAGGGCGAGGAGCAGGGCCTCCGGATCGCGCTCGACGAGCCGGGTGACCCCGGGCACGTCGTCCGAGACCGACGTCCCCTCGGCGGACTCCCGCCAGAAGGCCAGGACGGTTTCGGCCTCGTCGACGGTGGCGGCACGTATCTGCAGATCGATCATGGCCGGATCCCATCACGGGGGCCTCCGGCCGTGCCAGGAGGTTCCGGGGAGCGGGACGGCGCCGCCTCACCGCCGGGCCGTGCCCAGGACGCAGGGGGAGGACGGCAGCCGGGGCCCGCTCTCCGGGACGTCGAAGGAGCGGTACGGGCCGAGGGCGAACCCGGCCCTCCCCATCTCGGCCAGCGGGTCGCGGGAGGTGTGGCAGCCGCCGAAGAGCAGCGGCCACACCGTGCGGTCGAGGCCCCGCTGCACCCGCGCGAGCCCCGGCGTGTCCGCCGCCCCGTGCTCGAAGAAGCGCAGCTCGCCGCCCGGGCGCAGGACCCGGCGCAGCTCCGCGAGGGCCGTCGGCACGTCCCGTACCGTGCACAGGACCAGGGAGACCACCGCCGCGTCGAAGGCGCCGTCCTCGGCCGGCAGTGCCTCGGCCGTCCCCGGTACCACGGTCACCGGAACGGCGGCCCGCCGCGCGGCCCGCTCGGCCAGTCCGCGCAGCCGGTCCTCCGGCTCGACGGCCACGACCTCCGTGACCCCGACCGGGTAGTGCCCGAAGTTCAGCCCGTTCCCGGCCCCGACCTCGACGACCCGTCCGGCGAGCCCGGCGAGCAGCTCGGCCCGCAGGGCCCCGAGCCCGGCTCGCGTCTCGGCGGAGACGCTGAAGCGGGCGTAGAAGCGGGCGAAGAGGGGGTGGTGCACCCGGGGCGGACCGCCGGGCGCCGACCGCGGAGACGACATCGGGGACTCCTCGTGCCTGGACGCGCGTACGTCCAGCCTACGAAGCCGCGCGGCCCGTGGCCGGACGACGGGCCGGGGCGCCGGCCGCCCCGCACGCCTGCGCCCCGGCCCACCACTCAGCCCCCGTAAGGCTCCGCATGCGCCTCCGTGAACGCCTCCGCGTCCCACGTCCCGCCCAGGGCCGGGGCCAGCCAGCCGCCCGCCGCCGCGCGGAACTCCGCCGGGGACAGGGTCCCCGAGCCCTCCGGCACGGCTCCGAGCAGCGGCGCGCCCGCCGCCTCCGGCAGGTCGGCCAGATTGCAGCGGGCCGCCAGGTCCGGCGCCGCCGGCCAGCTGCCGACCACCACGCCGAGCTGCTCGATCCCGCGCGCCCGCAGCGCCTCGGCCGTCAGGGACGCCGAGTTGAGCGTCCCGAGCCCGGCCGGGGCCACCACCAGGACCGGCGCGCCGAGCAGCGCCGCCGCGTCCGCGAGCGTGCCGCCCTCCCCGTCGAAGCGGACGAGCAGCCCGCCCGCCCCCTCCACGAGCACCAGGTCGTGCTCGGCGGCCAGCTTCCGGGCGGCCTCGGCTACCTCCCCGGGCCCGACCGGCGCGAGACCGGCCCGCCGGGCGGCCGTCCCCGGCGCCAGCGGCTCCGGAAAGCGGCCCAGCTCGGCCGAGGCGGCCGCGCCCGAGAGCCGTACGACCTCGTCCGCGTCACCCCGCTCGTCCGGTCCGACGCCCGTCTGCGCGGGCTTCAGGACCGCGACCGACCGCCCGGCGGCGGTCGCCGCCGCGGCGACCGCCGCGGTCACGACCGTCTTGCCGATCTCGGTCCCGGTGCCGCTGACGACGACGATTCCCACTGCCCGCTCCATCCTTCTTCCGTTCAGCCCGCCGCCGCGGCGGCCCGTACCGCCGCGCAGATCCGGGCCACGTCCTCGTCGCCCGTCACGTACGGCGGCATCGTGTAGATCAGGTCCCGGAACGGGCGCAGCCACACGCCCTCCCGGACCGCCGCGCGCGTCGCCGCCGCCATGTCGACCCCGTGGTCGAGCTGGACGACCCCGATCGCGCCGAGCACCCGCACCTCCCGCACGCCCGGCAGGTCCGCGGCCGGGGCGAGCCCGTCGCGCAGACCGGCCTCGATCCGCTTGACCTCGACCTGCCAGTCCTGCGAGAGCAGCAGGTCGATCGAGGCCAGGGCCACCGCGGACGCCAGCGGGTTGCCCATGAAGGTCGGCCCGTGCGCCAGGACCGGCACCTCGCCCCGCGAGATCCCGTCGGCCACCCGGCCCGTGCAGAGCGTCGCGGCCATCGACAGGTAACCGCCCGTCAGCGCCTTGCCCACGCACATCACGTCGGGGGAGACCCCGGCCGCGTCGGCCGCGAACAGCGTGCCCGTGCGCCCGAACCCGGTCGCGATCTCGTCGAACACCAGCAGCACGCCGTGCTCGTCGCAGGCCTCCCGCAGCACCCGCAGATACGCCGGGTCGTGGAAGCGCATCCCGCCCGCGCCCTGCACCACCGGCTCCACGACCACCGCGGCCAGCTCGTGCGCGTGCCGCCCGATCGCGGTCCGCAGCAGCTCGGCGTACGACTCCTCGTACGCGGCCGGCGGGGCGTCCGTGAAGACCTGGGGCTGGAGGACCCCGGTCCACAGCTCGTGCATCCCGCCCTCGGGGTCGCACACCGACATCGGCTGCCAGGTGTCCCCGTGGTACCCGCCGCGCCAGGTGAAGAGGCGCCGCTTCTCCGGGCGGCCGAGCGAACGCCAGTACTGCAGGCACATCTTGACCGCCACCTCGACGGAGACGGAGCCCGAGTCGCTGAGGAAGACGTGCCGCAGCGGCTCGGGGGTGATCTCCACGAGCCTGCTCGCGAGGCGGACGGCCGGCTCGTGGGTGAGCCCGCCGAACATGACGTGGCTCATCCGGTCGAGCTGGCCGCGCACCGCCTCGTTGAGGACGGGGTGGTTGTAGCCGTGCACCGCCGACCACCACGAGGACATGCCGTCGATCAACTCGTCCCGCCCCTCGGCGGGTTCGGCGAGCCGGAGGCGCACCCCGGACGCGGACGCGACGACCAGCGGGTCCGTGCGGCCCGGCATGGGGCCGTACGGGTGCCAGACGTGCGCCCGGTCCAGGGCGAGGAGCTCGTCGTTACGCATTCGGCGCGAGGTCCGTCCCGGCTCCCCGGCGGCGCACCGCCACCAGATCGGTCCGGGCGCCGCCCGGCGCGGCCTCGGCGGCCGGCGCCTCGGCGGGCTCCGGGACCGGGGCGTGTCCGCCGCACGGACCGCAGCCGCCGCCGGAGTGCGAGCCGCAGCCCGCGCCGCCCTCCGCCGCGCCGTTCTCCGCCGACGCGTGCGAGCCGCAGCCGCCGCTCCCCGCCGGAGCGCCGGAACCGCAGCCGCCGCCGGCCGCCGCGAGCGCGTCCGCGCGGTGGGCGGGCAGCGTGGGCGTGCCCGCGCCCTCCACCTCGAAGCCCGCGTCCGCGATCATGTCCAGGTCGGCCTGGCCGGCCTGGCCCTCGCTGGTCAGGTAGTCGCCCAGGAAGATCGAGTTCGCGATGTTCAGCGCGAGCGGCTGCATCGAGCGCAGGTGCACCTCGCGGCCGCCGGCGATCCGCACCTCGACGTCGGGGCAGACGAAGCGCACCATCGCCAGGATCCGCAGGCAGCGCTGCGGGGTCAGGTTCCACTCCTTGGCGAGCGGGGTGCCCTCGAACGGGATGAGGAAGTTGACCGGCACCGAGTCCGAGCCGAGCTCCCGCAGCGCGTACACGACGTCGACCAGGTCCTCGTCGGCCTCGCCCATGCCCGCGATCAGGCCCGAGCAGGCCGACAGGCCCGCCGCGTGCGCCTTCTGCACGGTGTCCACCCGGTCGGCGTACGTGTGGGTCTTGGTGATCCCGCCGTACGTCGCCTCGGAGGTGTTCAGGTTGTGGTTGTACGCGTCGGCGCCGGCCTCCCGCAGCCGCTCCGCCTGGCCGTCCGAGAGCAGACCGAGGCAGGCGCACACCTCGACGCCCTCGTTCTCCTCCTTGATGGCCTCGATGGTCCTGCCGACCCGCTCGACGTCCCGGTCCGTCGGACCGCGTCCGCTCGCCACCAGGCAGACCCGCTTGGCGCCGCCCGCGACGCCCGCCGCGGCGGCCTTGGAGGCCTCGTCCGGCTTCAGCCAGGTGTACTTGAGGATCTCCGCCTTGGAGCCGAGCCGCTGCGAACAGTACGAGCAGTCCTCGGGGCACAGGCCGGACTTCAGGTTGACCAGGTAGTTGAGCTTCACCCGCCGCCCGAACCACTGACGGCGCACCTTGCCGGCCGCGGCCACCACATCGAGCAGTTCGTCGTCGGAGGTCGCCAGGACGGCGAGCGCTTCTTCACGGGTCGGCGGCTCGCGCCGCAGCCCCTTCTCCACCAGCGTGTTCAGCAGGTCCATAACCGCTGATCCTGGCCTACCGCCCGCCTCCGGGCCAAGGAGGATCCGCACAAACGGCCCCGATCGAGGTGTGTGGATGACCACACCACGATCCCGGTCTCCTCCGGCTAGGGTCTGTGCGCTGCCTACAAAAGGCACCGGCCGGACGGCCGGAGGCGCCGACGGAGGATCCCGCATGCCACAGGCCGACGACACGCGGGCCGCGGGCCCGCGCCGCACCGCGTTCGACTGGACCGGGGCCGAGGCGCGCCGCCGGGCCGACGCCGGTCTCGTCCGTACGCTGCGGCCCCGGGCGGCCGAGTCGGACCTCCTCGACCTGGCGGGCAACGACTACCTCGGCCTCACCCGCAGGCCCGAGGTCACCGGGGCGGCGGCCGAGGCGGCCCGGCGCTGGGGCGCCGGCTCCACCGGCTCCCGGCTCGTCACCGGCACCACCCTGCTCCACACCGACCTGGAGCGCGAACTCGCCGCCTTCTGCGGCTTCGAGGCGGCCCTCGTCTTCTCCTCCGGCTACACCGCCAACCTCGCCGTGCTCACCGCGCTCGGCGGCCGGGACTCCCTGATCGTCTCGGACGCCGCCAACCACGCCTCCCTGGTGGACGGCTGCCGCCTGGCGCGCGCCGAGACCGCCGTCGTCCCGCACGCCGACCCCGAGGCCGTGCGGAAGACCCTGGAGGCGCACCCCGGGCGCCGGGCCCTCGTCGTCAGCGACTCCGTCTTCTCCGTCGACGGCGACCGGGCCCCGCTCGCGGAGTTCGCCGCCGCCTGCCGCGCGCACGGCGCCGGTCTCGTCGTGGACGACGCCCACGGCTTCGGCGTCCTCGGCGACGGGGGCCGGGGCGCGCCGCACGGCGCCGGGCTCGCGGGCGACGAGGACGTGGTCGCCACCCTGACCCTCTCCAAGTCCCTGGGCAGCCAGGGCGGCGCGGTCCTCGGCCCGGCCCGGGTGATCGAGCACCTGGTGAACGCCGCCCGCACCTTCATCTTCGACACCGGCCTCGCCCCGGCCGCCGTCGGCGGCGCCCTCGCGAGCCTGCGGCTGATCGCCGCCGAACCGGGGCTCGCCGCGCGGGTCCGCACCGTCGCCACCACCCTGTACGAGCGGCTGACCGCGGCCGGTCTGACCGCGGCCCGGCCCGACGCGGCCGTGGTCTCGGTCCGCGCCCCCTCCCCGGAGGCGGCGCTGCGCTGGGCGGCGGACTGCCGGGAACAGGGCCTGGCGGTCGGCTGCTTCCGTCCCCCGTCCGTCCCCGACGGCGTCTCGCGCCTGCGTCTGACGGCCCGCGCCGACCTGACGGACGCGCAGATCGGCCGCGCGGTGGAGACGGTCCTGCGGACCGCGCCCGCCGCCTGAGGGCCGGGGCGGGGGCGTTCACCGTTCGCACGGTTCACCGCTTCGGGCGACAGAGGCGGTTCTTCCTGGTGGAACCCGGTACGGCGCGGCACCATCGGTGGGACTCTGACGCGCAGTGCTATCCGGGGCAGCGGCCCCGGCGGGAAAGGGACAGAGTCGCCATGGCAGACCATCAGGAAGCATCCGTCACCCTGCCGAGCGAGCCCGCCTCGGTCCCCACCGCCCGGCGGTACGTCGCGGAGGTCCTCACCGGCTGGGGCCTCGACGAACTCTCCGACCAGGCGGACGCGGTCCGTCTGATCGTCTCGGAACTGGCCACCAACGCCGTCCTGCACACCTTCGGCCAGTCGCCCACCTTCACGGTCGACGTCCGCCTGGAGCGCGGGGAGCAGCTCCACGTCGGCGTCACGGACAGCCATCCGCGCCTGCCCCGCCGCCTCCCCGCGGCGGTCCAGCAGGACAACGGGCGCGGCATGGTCATCATCCGTTCCCTGGCGGCGGGGTCCGGCGGCCGCCTCTCGGTGACCCCGACCCCGGACGGCGGCAAGACGGTCGGCATCACCCTGCCGTGGAGGGCGGCCGCGCCGGTGGTCTGTTAGAGCCGGTCCGGCGGGTCGCGGCCGGGGCTGTGGAGCACGGCCGATGCGGCGGGTCGTGGCCGGTGGGGCGGAGACGGTCCGGGTGCGGCGGCGCCACCGCACCCCCCGGCCTCCCCTCCGGCGCCCGCTCAGCGCCCGGGCGGGGTCACCGGACGCGTCCGTAGGAGACCTTCGAGGTCCAGATCTTGTCGAGCTTCACCCAGGAGCCCGTCTTGGGCGAGTGCCAGATCTTGCCGCTCCCGGCGTAGATGCCCACGTGGTAGACCTTCCCGCCGGAGTGGAAGAAGACCAGGTCCCCCTGCTGCCTGCCGCCGGCGGAGACGCGGCTCGTCTTGTTGTACTGCTGCTGCGCGGTGCGGGGCAGCGACTTGCCCGCCTGCTTGTACGCGTAGAGCGTCAGGCCCGAGCAGTCGAACCGTGAGGGTCCCGTGGCCCCGTAGCGGTAGGGCGCCCCCTTCTTGGCGGCGGCGACGCTCAGCGCCTTGTTGGCGTGTGCGGTCGCCGCCTGTGCCTCCGGTGCCGCGCCCGGCGCGAACAGCGTGCCGCCGACGGCGGCGAGGGTGAGAGCCGAGACGGCTCCGGCCCGGGACAGCAGGGACGGGACGTACATCTGCGCAGTCATGCGCAACCCTTCGTCAGCCGCCTGTGAAGGATGACCTGTCGGGTTCGGGCAGGCGAAGATGCCCGGCCGCGGCTGCGGCTTCACCCCAAGGGCCGGTCCCGCTGCGGAAACAGCGCGTACGGCCCGTACTGCTCGGGTCCTCCACTCCTGCCGATCCAATCCTGTCGACCAGGCGTCCGGGACGGCGGCAGGACTCGGCGTCCGCCCGGACCGCCCCGCCTCGGATGGCGGGGGCTTGTCGTCGGCAGGGATCTTGCCCCACAGCCTGGTCGAAATCCGAGTGGAAACGGCGTTATGTGAGAGTCCTCACGACTGATCCATTCGGGTGGACAGGATGCTTTCGTGATTGTTGGAGGTTTGGCCGACGGGCCCCGCACCAGCAAAGGAACGCCCGATTCCGCCAGATGTGTACCCCCGGTGCGCAACTTGCCCGAGCCATATGTCGACTCGTCGACTCAGTCGAACGGGCGAGTCGTTCCGGCAGAGGGTGTCGGCCGTCCGGCCCTCGACACGACATGCCGGAATGTCAACTCCGTCATGTCCGGGGGAGCGTGACCCGGCCGGCCCGCCGCTCCCCGTCCAACGTCCGCAGGGCGCGCGCCAGGGTGTCCGCGTGCACCTCGCTCTCGCCCCGCGCGTGCATGAGCGCCAGCGCCTCGCGCAGCTCCTCCGCGCGCCCCACCAGGGCCTGAGCCGCCCTCAGGGCCCCGTAGGTATGCGTACTTCTGGATGGATTGATCTTTCCCAGGAGGTCGACGACCGCGAGGTACGCGTCGATCAGCTCGCCCTCGGCCCGCGTCAGGGCCGGCAGCGGCGGCGGCTCGGGAACCACGGTCCGCTCACCGCGCCGCGCCGCCGGCCGCGGCGCGCCGGCTCGTGATCACGTGGTCCACGAGCCCGTACTCGACCGCGGCCGGGGCGTCCAGGACCGTGAGGCGGTCGAGGTCGGCCTCGACCCGCTCGCTGCTCCGTCCGGTGTGCCCGGCGAGCAGCCCGGCCATCAGGGCGCGCTGGCGGAGCAGTTCGCGGGCCTGGACGTCGAGGTCGCTCGGCTGCCCGCGCAGGGGCTCCTCCACGACGGGCTGCCGGAGCGTGACGCGGGCGCCGGGGAGCATCGTCCGCTTGCCCGGGGTGCCGGCGGCGAGCAGGACGGCCGCGGTGGAGGCGGCCTGGCCCAGGCAGGTGGTCGCCACGTCGCAGGCGAGCGTCCGGATCGTGTCGTGGATGGCGGTCATGGAGGTGACGGAGCCGCCGGGGGAGTTGATGTAGAGCGCGATGTCCTGCTCGGGCGCCGCGTACTCCAGGTGCAGGAGCTGGGCGATCACGTCGTTGGACGAGATCTCGTCGACCCGGGTGCCGAGGAGGACGATCCGGGACTCCAGCAGCTTCGTGTACGGATCGAGGGCCCGGGTGCCGGAACCGGTCCGCTCCGTGAACTCGGGCAGGACGTGTCGTGCGTCCATGGCGGGCGCCTCCATCTGTAAAAAATGTACAGGACGTACAGGCCGTAAGATGAGGAGCATGACCTACGAGATCCCCGTGACGCAAGCGCGAGCCGAGCTCGCGGACCTCATCAACCGCGTCGTGTACGGCGGTGAACGCGTCGTCGTCACCCGCCACGGGAAGCCCCTCGTCGCCCTGGTGTCCGCCGCTGACCTGGACGTACTCGAAGGGGCGGCGCAGCAGGAGGAGGAGCGGGTGGTCCGTTCGGTCTCCGGCTTCCACTCCCTCGACTCCGCTCCCGGCGAACAGGGGCACTTCGGCCTCGCCGCCCGCCACCGCGAGCCCGGCACCCCCTAGGGGCCCGTGCGGGTGTCACCGGTCGGATGATCATGAGAACGCAAAGCCGGAGTTAACGAGCCGGAAAAACTTCCGCCCTAACGTGCAATGTCTCGCCGCGGGCCGCATCCGAGCAGTTCAACAGAGTGTTGACGGTCGGTAGGGTCCGCAGCTGTCCGGGTGCCGTCCCGGTCGACGACTGTGAGGTGGAAGAGTGCAACTGAGCCCGCACGAGCAGGAACGCCTGCTCATCCATGTGGCGGCGGACGTGGCCGAGAGGCGCAGGGCCCGGGGCCTACGGCTCAACCACCCCGAGGCCGTCGCCCTCCTGACCTCCCACATCCTGGAGGGCGCCCGCGACGGCCGGACCGTCGCCGAGCTGATGGCCTCCGGCCGCAAGGTGCTCACCCGCGACGACGTCATGGAGGGCATCCCCGAGATGATCCACGACGTCCAGGTCGAGGCCACCTTCCCGGACGGCACCAAGCTCGTCACCGTCCACGACCCCATCGTCTGAACGGGCGCCGCCGATGATCCCCGGAGAGATCCTGTACGCGGACGGCCCCGTCGCCCTCAACGAGGGGCGCCCCGTCACCCGCCTCACCGTGCTCAACGCCGCCGACCGGCCCGTCCAGGTCGGCTCCCACTACCACTTCGCCGAGGTCAACCCCGGCCTGGAGTTCGACCGCGCCGCCGCGCGCGGACGACGGCTGCACATCGCCGCCGGGACCGCCGTCCGCTTCGAGCCCGGCATCCCCGTGGAGGTCGAGCTCGTCCCGATCGCCGGCCGCCGGATCGTGCCCGGACTGCGCGGCGAGACCGCCGGCCCGCTCGACGCCGCCCGCGCGGCCGGACCCGGCGCGGACACCGACGCGGACGGGGGCCCCCGTGCCTGAGCTGCACCGCTCCGTCTACGCCGACCTGTTCGGCCCCACCACCGGCGACCGGATCCGCCTCGCCGACACCGACCTCCTCGTGGAGATCGAGGAGGACCGCTGCGGCGGCCCTGGCCGCGCCGGTGAGGAGGCCGTCTTCGGCGGCGGCAAGGTCGTCCGCGAGTCCATGGGACAGGCCCGCACCACCCGCGCCGAGGGCGCCCCCGACACCGTGATCACCGGCGCCGTGGTCATCGACCACTGGGGGATCGTCAAGGCCGACATCGGCATCCGCGACGGGCGGATCACCGCCCTCGGCAAGGCCGGCAACCCTGACACCATGGACGGCGTCCACCCCGACCTCGTGATCGGCCCCGAGACCGAGATCGTCGTCGGCAACGGGCGGATCGTCACCGCCGGAGCCGTCGACGCCCACGTCCACTTCATCTCGCCGACCGTCGTCGAGCAGGCCCTCGCCACCGGCGTCACCACCCTCGTCGGCGGCGGCACCGGACCCGCCGAGGGCACCAAGGCGACCACGATCACCCCCGGGCCCTGGCACTTGGCCCGGATGTTCGAGGCCCTGGACACCTTCCCGGTCAACATCGGCCTCCTCGGCAAGGGCAACACCATGTCCCGCGAGGCCATGCACTCCCAACTGCGCGGCGGAGCCCTCGGGTTCAAGATCCACGAGGACTGGGGCGCCACCCCGGCCGTCATCGACACCTGCCTGGACGTCTGCGAGGAGACCGGCGCCCAGCTGGCCATCCACACCGACACCCTGAACGAGGCGGGCTTCGTCGGCGACACCCTCGCCGCCATCGCCGGCCGCACCGTCCACGCGTACCACACCGAGGGCGCCGGCGGCGGGCACGCCCCCGACATCATCACGGTCGTCTCCGAGCCGTACGTCCTGCCCAGCTCCACCAACCCGACCCGGCCGCACACCGTCAACACCATCGAGGAACACCTCGACATGCTGATGGTCTGCCACCACCTCAACCCGGCCGTCCCCGAGGACCTCGCCTTCGCGGAGTCCCGCATCCGGCCCTCCACCATCGCCGCCGAGGACGTCCTGCACGACCTCGGCGCCATCTCGATCATCTCCTCCGACTCCCAGGCCATGGGCCGGATCGGCGAGGTGGTCATGCGGACCTGGCAGACCGCCCACGTCATGAAGAAGCGGCGCGGCGCCCTGCCCGGCGACGGCCGCGCCGACAACCACCGGGCGCGCCGCTACGTCGCCAAGTACACGATCAACCCGGCCGCCGCCCAGGGCATGGACCACCTCATCGGCTCCGTCGAGCCCGGGAAGCTCGCGGACCTGGTGCTCTGGGAGCCCGCCTTCTTCGGCGTGAAGCCGCTCGTCGTCCTCAAGGGCGGCCAGATCGCGTACGCGCAGATGGGCGACGCCAACGCCTCCATCCCCACGCCCCAGCCGGTCCTGCCGCGCCCGATGTTCGGCGCGCTCGGCAAGGCCGCGGCGGCCGGCTCGTTCAACTTCGTCGCGGAGGCGGCGATCGAGGACGACCTGCCGCGACGGCTCGGCGTGAACAAGGAGTTCACCGCCATCGGCAGCACCCGGAGGGTCACCAAGGCCGACATGCGCGAGAACGACGCGCTGCCTCGGGTCGAGGTCGACGCGGACACCTTCACGGTGACCATCGACGGCGAGGCGGTCGAACCGGCCCCCGCCGCCGAACTGCCCATGGCCCAGCGTTACTTCCTCTTCTGATGGGGGTGCGACCGGGGGCGCGATCGGCCCTCCTCGTGCTCGCCGACGGGCGCTTCCCCGCCGGCGGGCACGCCCACTCCGGCGGCGCCGAGGCCGCCGTCAGGGCCGGGCGGATCAAGGACGCCGGCGACCTGGAGGCCTTCTGCCGGGGGCGCCTGCACACCACGGGCCTCACCTCCGCCGGACTCGCCGCCGCAGCCGCGCACGGACTCGACCCGCACGCGCTCGACGCGGCGGCCGACGCCCGCACCCCCTCGCCCGCCCTGCGCGCCGCCGCCCGCAGGCTCGGCCGCCAGATGATGCGGGCCGCCCGCGCCACCTGGCCGGACCCCGGGCTCGACGCCCTCGCGGCGGCCTTCCCGCGCGGTGCCCACCAGCCCGTCGTCCTCGGCGCCGCCGCCCGCGCCGCCGGACTCGGCCCCGAGGACGCGGCGCACTGCGTCGCGTACGAGACGATCAGCGGCCCCGCGACCGCCGTGGTGCGCCTCCTGGGCCTCGACCCCTACCGGGCCACCGCCGTCCTCGCCCGCCTCGCACCCGAGATGGACGACGTGGCCGAGCGGGCGGCGGCGGCCGCCCGGGAGGGCGTGGACGCCCTGCCGGCCGCCTCCGCGCCCCTGCTCGACCTCACCGCCGAACAGCACGCGGCCTGGCCGGTCCGCCTCTTCGCGTCCTGACGCCCTGACACCTTTGCCATTCCACCCCTTCCGTGACACAACCACCCCGGAGCCGTCCCATGCACCTCGGCCACGCCCACACCCACCACGGCGCCGTCTCCGCCGACGCCCACCGCCCCGACGGCACCCGCCGCGCCCTGCGCGTCGGACTCGGCGGGCCGGTCGGCTCCGGCAAGACCGCCACCGTCGCCGCCCTCTGCCGCGCTCTGCGCGACACCCTCTCCCTCGCCGTCGTCACCAACGACATCTACACCCGCGAGGACGCCGAGTTCCTGCTCCGCGAGGCCGTCCTGCCGCCCGAGCGCATCCGGGCCGTGGAGACCGGCGCCTGCCCGCACACCGCCATCCGCGACGACATCTCCGCCAACCTCGAAGCGGTCGAGGAGCTGGAGGACGCCGTCGGACCGCTCGACCTCATCCTCGTCGAGTCCGGCGGTGACAACCTCACCGCCACCTTCTCCCGGGGCCTCGTCGACGCCCAGGTCTTCGTCATCGACGTCGCCGGCGGCGACGACATCCCGCGCAAGGGCGGCCCCGGCGTCACCACCGCCGACCTCCTCGTCGTCAACAAGACCGACCTCGCCCCGTACGTCGGCTCCGACCTGGAGCGGATGGCGCGCGACGCCAAGGAGCAGCGCGGCGAACTGCCCGTCCTCTTCACCTCCCTGCGCTCGGCGGAGGGCGTCGGCCCCGTCGCCGACTGGGTCCGGGCGCAGCTCGCGGCATGGACCGCGTGAGCCTGCGCGCCACCGCCCGGATCGCCGCCGACGCCGACGGCGGGCTGCCGCTCCTGGTGAGCGACGGCCCCCTCGCCCTGCGCCGCACCCGGGCACCGGAGCCGTACACCCGGGTCACCGTCGTCGGGGCGATGAGCGCCCCGCTCGGCGGCGACCGGCTCGCGATCGAGACCGGGGTACGGGCCGGGGCCCGGCTCCTGGTCGACTCGGCCGCCGCCACCCTCGCCCTGCCGGGCCGGAGCGCCGACCCCGCCGCGTACGACGTCTGGATCGACGTCGCCGACGACGGCGTGCTCCGCTGGCTGCCCGAGCAGGTGGTCTCCGTCCACGGCTCGCGCCTGCGGATGCGCACCACGGTCGAACTCGCCCCCACCGCGCGGCTCGTCCTGCGCGAGGAGCAGGTCCTCGGGCGGCACGGCGAACCGCCCGGCACCCTCGCCACCCGGCTCACCGTCCGCCGTGCCGGGCGCCCCCTGCTCGACCAGGAGCTGTCCTTCGGCCCCGGCGCCCCCGGCGGCTGGGACGGCGGCGCGGTGCTCGGCGGCCACCGGGCCACCGGGCAACTCCTCGTCGTCGACCCGGCGTTCGCGGAGAAACCGGTGGAGACCCGGCTGCTCGGGGAGCACGCGGTGATCGCCCCGCTCGCGGGCCCCGCCGCCCTCGTCACCGCCGTGGCACCGGACGCCCTGGCCCTGCGCCGCCTCCTCGACACCGCCCTGGACGCCCTCGCCCCGTTCTGAGCCCCACCGGCCGGAACCGGGGGGCTCCCCGGCCGGAACCGGGGGAGTTCACCGCTCAGCGGTACACGCTCACCGGTTATGGGTTCGGCAAAGAAACAGGTGTTCGCCCTTTCCCCGTGGGCCCCACGGACGAAAGGATCCCCTGGACCACCGAAACCCGGCGCCACCACGGGAAACGGCGCCATCCCCGGGGGAGGACCCATGAGACGTACGGCAGTGCTCGGTTCGGCCGGCACCCTGATAGCGGGCACGCTCGTCGCGGGCGTGCTCGCGGCTCCGGCGGCGAGCGCCCACAGCGACCGCGACCACCACGACGCCGAATCCCTCGGCGTCGCCGTGGCCGCCGCCCGGGCCGCCGCCACGGGCGTCGACTGGCAGGACTGTCCGGCCGACTGGGGCCTGGAGAAGCCGATCCAGTGCGGCTGGGTCACCGTTCCCGTCGACTACGCCAAGCCCAACGGCAAGAAGATCAAGCTCGCCGTGGACCGCGTCGGCTCCACCGGCACCCCCGCCGAGCGCCAGGGCGCCCTGCTCTACAACCCCGGCGGCCCCGGCGCCTCCGGCCTGCGCTTCCCGCGCCGCGTCACCACCAAGAACGCCATCTGGGCGGGCGCCGCCAAGGCCTACGACTTCGTCGGCTTCGACCCGCGCGGCGTCGGCCACTCGGCCCCCATCTCCTGCGTCGACCCGACCGAGTTCGTCAAGGGCCCCAAGGCCGACCCGGTCCCCGACAGCGAGGCCGACAAGCGTGCCCAGCGCAAGCTCGCCGCCGAGTACGCCAAGGGCTGCGCCGAGAAGAGCGGCGCCATGCTGCCCTTCATGACCACGCCCAACAGCGCCCGCGACCTCGACGTCATCCGCGCCGCCCTCGGCGAGAGGAAGCTCAACTTCGTCGGCGTCTCCTACGGCACCTACCTGGGCGCGGTCTACGGGACCCTCTTCCCCACCCACGTCCGCCGCATGGTCCTCGACAGCGTCGTCAACCCGTCCCGGGACAAGATCTGGTACGAGGCCAACCTCGACCAGGACATCGCCTTCGAGGGGCGCCTCAAGGACTGGATGACCTGGGTCGCCCGACACGACGCCACCTACCACCTCGGCGACAGCTACACCGAGGTCCGCGAGCAGTGGGACGTCCTGCGCGCCGCCGCCAAGAAGAACCCGCTCGGCGGCAGGGTCGGACCGGCCGAACTCATCGGCTTCTTCCAGAACGCGCCCTACTACGACTCCATGTGGGCCCCGGTCGCGGAGGCCTGGAGCGCATACGCCGCCGGCGACCCGCAGCCGCTGATCGACTCGGCCGCCTCCGACCCCACCGACACGGCCGGCAACATCGCCTCGGAGAACGGCAACGCCGTCTACACCGCCGTCGAGTGCGCCGACGCCCCCTGGCCGACCAGCTGGCAGAAGTGGGACCGGGACAACACCCGCCTCCACCGGAAGTACCCGTTCATGACCTGGGCCAACGCCTGGATGAACCTGCCCTGCGCCACCTGGGCGGCCCCGCACCGGCGGCCGGTCGAGGTGAAGACCCACCGGGGCCTGCCGCCGGTGCTCATCGCCCAGTCCGAGCGCGACGCCGCCACCCCGTACGAGGGCGCCGTCGAACTGCACAAGCGCTTCAAGGGCTCGCGCCTGATCACGGAGCGGGACGCCGGCTCGCACGGCGTCACCGGCCTGGTCAACCCGTGCCTCAACACCAAGGTCGAGGCCTACCTGCTGACCGGGAAGCTGGACGCCAGGGACCAGACCTGCGCCCCGCACGCCACCCCGCAGCCGTAACGGCACCGGCACGGGGGTGGAGGGAGCGTCCCTTCCTCCACCCCCGCGTCACCCGCGCGCCGCGAGCCAGGCGTCCTCCGCCGCGTAGTCGAACCAGTCCACCCCGTACTTCACGAGGCCCGGGAACGCCTCCCGCCACTCCCGTTCCCGCACCCGCCCGGCCAGCCACTCCACCGTCTCCGGCAGCGAGTCGGCGTACGACACCACCGGCCGGTACCCCAACTCCCGCTCCGCCGCCGCCATGTCGTAGACGATCGGGTGCTCCGCGGTCCACGGCGTGAGCCCCACCAGGCCCCCGGGACCCTCCGGCGCCCCCTCGATCAGCACCCGCTCGCTCTCCACGCCCAGGACCGCGTCGATCGCGGCCCCGATCTCCGCCACCGTCGGCGCCTGCGGATCGGCGCCGTTGAGCACCCGGCTCCCCGGCCTCGCCGCCGCCAGCCGGACCAGCTCCGCGAGGTTGTCGACGTGCGCCGGGTGGAACCGGGACCTCCCGCCGTACGCCAGGACGCGCACCGGCCGGCCGTCGAGCGCCCGCTTCACGAACCACAGCTCGCGCGGCCCCGGGCAGTGCGGTCCGTGGATCGCGCCCGCCCGCAGCAGCGTCGTCGGCAGCGCCCCGCCCGCCGCCAGCAACTCCCGCTCCAGTGCGATCTTCCGCGTGCCGTACGTGGCCTCGCCCGGCGCGACCGTCGGCCACTCCTCCGGGATCGGCACCGGACAGGCGGGGAAGCCGTCCGGCTCGTCCTGGGTGTCGAAGCTGCGCCCCCGGTCGTCCTCGTAGACGGCGCCGCTCGACACCACCACCGCCGAGCCGATCCGGCCGGCGAGTTCCGTCAACTGCCGGGCGTGGGAACGGTCGTACGCCACGATGTCCACGAGCACGTCGCAGCCGTCGCCGATCCCGGCGGCGAGCGCCCCCTCCTCGTTCCGGTCGAGCCGCACCGACCGGACCTCCTCCGGCCACCTGTCGTCCCTCCCGCCGCCCCGCGAGGCGGCCGTCACCTCCCAGCCGTCCGCGACGAGGGCCCGCACGGCCGCCCGCCCCACCTGTCCCGACGCACCCAGCACGAACGCGTGTCCCTTGGTCATGGACGGGACGCTACGACCCTCCGGCGCGCGGGCCCAGGGGATTGCGCCGTGCGCGGATCCGCCCTCAGCGTTCCCCGCCGGGGAACTTTCGCGGCTCCTCGTCCGGAGCGCCCTCGGCCTCCGCGGCCTTCACCACCGCCGCGTACTCGTCGACGTACTCCTGCCCCGACAGGCGCAGGATCTCGTACATGATCTCGTCCGTGACCGCCCGGACCACCGCCTTCTCGCCCTCCTGCCCGGCGAACCGGGAGAAGTCCATCGGCTCCCCGAACCGGATGGTGACCCGGCGGATCCGCGGCACGACCCGCCCCGGCGGCTGGATCTCGAAGGTCCCCACCATCGCGCAGGGCACCACCGGCACCCCGGCCCGCAGCGCCATCACCGCCACGCCCACCTTGCCCTTGTAGAGCCGCCCGTCGTGCGAGCGGGTCCCCTCGGGATAGATGCCGAGCAGCTCGCCCCGGTCGAGGACGCACAGGCCCTCGCGGATCGCCGCCTGCCCGGCCTCCTTGCCCGAGCGGTCCACCGGGATCTGCCCGGCGGCCCGGAAGAAGGCGGCCGTGAGCCGGCCCTTGAGGCCCGGCCCCGTGAAGTACTCCTGCTTCGCCAGGAAGGTGATCCGCCGGTCCAGGACGGCCGGCATCAGGAAGTGGTCGGAGAAGGAGAGGTGGTTGCCCGCCACGATCGCGGCCCCCTCCGCCGGGACGTGCTCGAGGCCCTCGATCCGCGGCCGGAACAGCAGCTTGAGCAGCGGCCCGAGGAGCACGTACTTCATCAGTTGGTAGAACACTCGCGACCCCGTTCGCCCGTCCGACAGTCCGTCTGTCATGTGTTCGTCTTCCCGCCACGCCCGTTGTATCCGCGCGCGGGCCCGTGGTCCACTGGTGGGAGAGCGTCACCATGACCGACGGGCACACCATGACCAACGGGCACGGCACGAGACGCCCCGGCCGGATCCTCACCGCGTTCCTCTGCGCGCTGACGGCGGCCGGGCTGTACGGCTGCTCCGGCACGGCCGCGCCGGACCCGGCCCCCACCACCACGGCCCCGGCCGGCCGCTCGCCCTTCACGGGCCTGCCCGCCGCACCGGCGCCCGTCCTCGCCGTCAAGATCGACAACGTGGCGGCGGCCCGCCCCCACACCGGGCTCGGCGCGGCCGACCTCGTCTACGTCGAACAGGTCGAGGGCGGCGCCACCCGGCTCCTGGCCGTCTACTCCTCCCGCCTCCCCGAGCGCGCCGGACCCGTCCGCAGCGCCCGCGAGTCCGACATCGCCCTGCTCGCCCCCTTCGGCCGGCCCGCCCTCGCCTACTCCGGGGCGCAGTCCGCCCTGAACCCGCTGCTGAAGGCCGCGCCGCTTTACCCGGTCACCGAGAGCACCGCGCCCGGGGCCTTCCTGCGCTCACCGGACCGGGCCGCCCCGCACAACCTCTACCTGCGCCCCGCCCGCGCCCTCGCCGCCGCCCCGGAGGCCGGGGACGCCCGCGACATCGGCCTCCGCTTCGGGGCCGCCCCGCCGGACGGCACCCCGACCACCACCTCGACCGTCCGCTACCCGGCGGCCCGCTACGCCTTCACCTGGTCCGCCGCCGACCGCGCCTGGCGGGTCGCCATGGACGGCCGCGAGGCCCGCGCCACCGACACCGGACCGCTCACCCCGGAGACGGTCGTCGTCCAGCGCGTCACCGTCCGCCCCTCCGGCTTCCGCGACCGAACCGGCGCGGTCTCCCCGTACACCGAGACCGTCGGCGAGGGCACCGCGATCGTCCTGCGCGACGGACGCGCCCACGAGGCCCGCTGGTCCCGGCCCTCCGTCGCGTCCGGCACGTCCTTCACCACCCCGGAGGGGCAGCCCCTGGCCTTCGCCCCCGGGCAGGTCTGGATCGTCCTCGCGCCCCGCTGACGGGGGCGTACGCGGGTCAGATGCCCGGGGGGCCCATGGGACCCGCGGGCCCCGAGCGGTCCGGCGGGCGTCGGCGCGGACCGGCGGAGGCCGCCCCGCTCTCCGACGCGGCGACCCCGATCGTCACCACGATCAGCACCATCAGACCGAACCAGAGCCAGCCGCTGCTGCCGAGCGCGACCGTGTACGCCGTCGTGAGCACCAGCGCGGCGCAGGTGAGCACCGTCATCGTCTTCGTGGGACCGGACATCAGTCCGCCCTCCTCCCGACCGAGGCCGCGGAAGCCGTTCCGACCATCGTGACCCGGCGAGGGGGGCGCGCGCTACTCCCCGGACACTCCGGCGTGCGCCGGAAACCGGCTTCCACACGCGGAACGGGCCCGGCGCCGCACCGGCACCGGACCCGTCCACGACCTTCCGGAGGTCAGTTCCCCCGCGCCTGGAGCGAGGCCAGGTACGCGTTGTACGCCTCCAGCTCCTTGTCGCCGTCCCGGTCGGCGGCCCGGTCCTTGCGGACCGCCTGCCGCTGCTCGGAGTGGTACCACTGGTAGACGAGCGCGATCAGGACCAGCACGGAAGGGATCTCGCTGAACGCCCAGGCGATGCCGCCCGCCGCGTTCTGGTCGGAGAGCGCGTCGATCCCCAGCGAGGCCGGCGGGCTCGCGTACGTCCCGACCATCGGCTCCGAGGCCATCATCAGCGCGATGCCGAAGAAGGCGTGGAACGGCATGCCCGCGAACAGCTCCAGCATCCGCATCACGTACCCCGGCCGGTGCGGGCCCGGGTCCACGCCCATGATCGGCCAGAAGAACACCACGCCGACCATCAGGAAGTGGACCATCATCCCGATGTGCCCCGGCTTCGACCCCATGAGGAAGTCGAAGAGCGGCGTGAAGTACAGCGCGTAGAGGCTCGCGATGAACATCGGGATGGTGAAGCCGGGGTGCGTGATCACCTTCATGTACCGGCTGTGCAGCAGCTTCAGGAGCAGCTCGCGCGGCCCGGTCGAGCCGCGGCCCGCCACCGGCAGCGCCCGCAGCGCCAGCGTCACCGGCGCGCCGAGCAGCAGCAGGATCGGCGACAGCATGGAGATCACCATGTGCTGCACCATGTGCACGCTGAACATGACCATGCCGTAGTCGTTCAGCTTGGTGCACATCACGAGCGCGACGGTGAGGACGCCGACCGTGAAGAACACCGTCCGGCTCACCGGCCACGCGTCCCCGCGCCGCCGCAGCCGCGCCACGCCCCACCCGTACAGGCCGAGCGCCGCGAGGCAGCCGACCAGGAAGAAGAGGTCGGGAGAGAACTCCAGGCCCCGCCCCAGCGTGAACGGCGGCAGGTCCGTGGTCATGCCGTGCCCGCTGTGATCCATCCGTACACTCCCGGAGCCCGATTCGCGCTTGTTGTCCGCACCAGACTAGAACCGCCCCCGGCCGCGATCGCGACCGGGGGCGGGTGTCACGTACGGGAAGGCGTACGGTCACGCACGGGAGCCGTCAGAGCACGCACTCCGCCTCGGCGTAGCGGTCGGCCGGGACCGTCTTGAGGGTCTCCACGGCCTGCGCCAGCGGGACCATCACGATGTCCGTGCCGCGCAGCGCGGTCAGCATGCCGAACTCGCCGCGGTGCGCCGCCTCCACCGCGTGCCAGCCGAAGCGGGTCGCGAGGACGCGGTCGTACGCGGTCGGGGTGCCGCCGCGCTGGACGTGGCCGAGGATCACCGGACGGGCCTCCTTGCCGAGCCTCCGCTCCAGCTCCACGGAGAGCTGGTTGGCGACGCCGGTGAAGCGCTCGTGGCCGTAGATGTCGGTGCCGGCGGTCTTGAACTCCATCGAGCCCTCGCGCGGCTTCGCGCCCTCCGCGACCACCACGATCGCGAACCGCTTGCCGTCCGCGAAGCGGGCGCCGACCCGGGCGGTCAGCTCGTCCATGTCGAAGGGGCGCTCGGGCACGACGACCGCGTGCGCGCCGGCCGCCATGCCGGAGTGCAGCGCTATCCAGCCGGTGTGGCGGCCCATGACCTCGACGACCAGGACCCGCTGGTGGGACTCGGCGGTGGTCTTCAGCCGGTCGAGGGCCTCGGTCGCCACGGTGACGGCCGTGTCGAAGCCGAAGGTGACGTCGGTGGAGGCGATGTCGTTGTCGATGGTCTTCGGGACGCCGACGATGGGCAGGCCCGCCTCGGAGAGCAGGTTCGCCGCCTTCAGGGTGCCCTCGCCGCCGATCGGGATGATCGCGTCGAGACCGAGGTCCGCGACGTGGCCCCGGGCGCGCTCGACGCCGTCGACCAGGTGCGCGGGCTGGACCCGCGAGGAGCCGAGGATGGTGCCGCCGCGGGCGAGTATGCCGCCCACCGCGTCCAGGTCCAGCTTGCGGTAGTCGCACTCCAGGAGGCCCTTCCACCCGTCGTGGAAGCCGATGACCTCGTCGCCGTGGTCCACCACGGCGCGGTGCACGACGGACCGGATGACAGCGTTCAGACCGGGGCAGTCTCCGCCGGAGGTGAGCACGCCAATGCGCATAGCCCATAAACCTTTGCAACGTGGGCCGACTCCCGGACCACGTCGTCCGGCTGGATCCCCGCCACCCTATCGCCGCCGGGTGGCGGGGCCGAACCGGATGTCCGCACCGTGGACAACGCACGTGTGTACGGGAGGTGCGGACGGACCGTGCGGACCGGTCAGGCGGGCTGCGTGGCCGCCGCGATGCGCTCGGCGCGCAGCGCCTCGTACCAGCGGTCGTCCGTCGGCGGCAGCGCGTTCACGTCGAGGGCCAGCTTCAGGAGCAGGTCCGCGATCTGCGGGTTGCGGGCCATGACGGGACCGTGCATGTACGTGCCGAAGACGGTCTCGTTGTACGCGCCCTCGGTGCCGTCGCCGGTGCCGTTGCCCTTGCCGAGGACGGTCCGGGCGAACGGCCGGGCCGTCGGGCCGAGGTGGGTGATGCCCTGGTGGTTCTCGAACCCGGTGAGCTGGGGCAGGCCCAGGCGCGGGTCGATGTCCGCGAGGACGTCGCCGACGCACCGCTCGCCCTCGCCGCGGGTCGAGATCACGTCGATGAGCCCGAGGCCGGCCTCGCGCTCGCCGAGGTCATTGATGAACTCGTGGCCCAGGATCTGGTAGCCGGCGCAGACCGAGAAGATGATCGCGCCGTTGGAGGCGGCCCGGCTCAGACCGCCGTCCCGCCGCAGCCGCTCGGCCGCGAGCCGCTGCGGGCGGTCCTCGCCGCCGCCGATCAGGTAGATGTCGCCCGAGGTCGGCACCGGCTGGTCGCTGCGGACGTCGACGCGCTCGACGCTGAGGCCGCGCTGGAGGGCGCGGCGCTCGACGACGAGGACGTTGCCCTGGTCGCCGTAGGTGCTGAGCAGGTCCGGGTAGACCCAGACCAGGCGCAGGCTGCTGTCACTCATGCTGCATGTCCTCTACGGGTCAGTTGCCGACGCGGCGGCGGACGTCCTGGAAGGCGGTGTAGTTGGCGATCAGCTCGATCTGCCCGGGCGGGGCCATCGCGACGGCCTCGTCGAGGCTCTCGCAGACGCGGAAGTCCACGCCCGCGACCTCCAGGCGGACCGCCAGGTCGAGCCGGCGGTCGCCGATCACCATGATCGGGTGGCCGGCGAGCCGGCCGTAGTCGACGTCCCACAGCCAGGAGGTGTCCGTGCCGTCGGCGCCGCGCGCGTTGACGGAGAGGATCACCGGGGCCGGCGGGCCGTCGATGAGCGAGAACGTCTCCAGCCAGCCGGCCGGGTTCTTCGCGAGGAGCAGACGCAGGTCGCGGTTCTGGAAGGAGACCACGTCGTAGCGGCCGGCGACGGCCTGCACCTGGTACATGCGCTCCAGGGCCACCTGCGGCGGCACCCCGAAGACGGCGGCGACGGCGGCCGAGGTGGTGGCGTTCGCCTTGTTGGCGCGGCCGGGGAGCTGGAGCCGGATCGGCCAGGCCGAGCCGTGCGGGTCGAGCACGTGGTCGCCGCTGAGCGCCCAGCTCGGCGCGGGGCGCCGGAAGCCGCACTCGCCGCAGAACCAGTCGTCGCCGGGGCGCTGCATGACGCCGCCGCAGGCGGGGCACGACCAGGCGTCGTCCTTCCACTCCTGGCCCGCGGCGACCCACACCACGTTCGGGGAGGAGGAGGCGGCCCACACGATCAGCGGGTCGTCGGCGTTGGCGATGACCACGGCCTTGGTGCCGTTCAGGCCCTCGCGCCACTTCTCGGCGAGCATCCGGGTCTCGGCGGCGCGGTCGAGCTGGTCGCGGGAGAGGTTGAGCAGCGCGATCGCCTTGGGCGTGGTGTCCCGGGCGACGCCCGCGAGGTACTTCTCGTCGACCTCGATCACGCCGTACCGGGAGTCGGAGCCGCCGGCGAGCGCCGAGGTGATGCCCGCGGGCATGTTCGCGCCGAGCGCGTTCGAGACGACGGGGCCGGCGGCGCGCAGGGCCTCCGCGATCAGCCGGGTCGTCGTCGTCTTGCCGTTGGTCGCCGACACCAGGACGACGTCCAGATGCTGGGCGAGGCGCCCGAGGAGGTCGGGGTCGAGCCTCAGCGCCACCTTGCCGCCGATCACCGATCCGCTTCCGCGACCCGCCGCCCGCGACACCGCGGCCGCGGCCCTGCCCGCCGTCACGGCCAGCTTGGCGCGCGGCGACAGCGGCTCTGGATTACCGGGGTGTCCTGACATCGTTCTTGTTCCTCCTCGCGTCGGTCCGGGCTCAGCCTATCGAGATCCGGCCAGGAGCCCGAACAGCGGCACCGCCGAGCGATCCTGTGAAATAGGCAGGTCACGGCGGACCGTACCCTTACCGGCATGCGAAACCGCCCCATCCCCGGCAGTTCCGGCCTGGTCCGAGCGATGACCCTGCTCGGCGATCCCGTGCTGCACGCGCCCTGCGCGCCCGTCACCGACTTCGGACCCGAACTGGCCCGGCTCGTCGAGGACATGTTCGCCACGATGTACGCGGCGAACGGGGTGGGTCTGGCGGCGAACCAGGTGGGCGTGGGCCTGCGGGTCTTCGTGTACGACTGCCCCGACGACGAGGAGGTCCGCCACCTGGGGCACGTGGTGAACCCGCGCCTGGTGGAGGCGGACGGAGACGTGTTCAGGGGGCCGGAAGGGTGTCTCTCCCTGCCGGGCCTGGAGGCCCCGACGCCCCGTTTCGACCGCGCGGTGGTGGAGGGCGTGGACCTGGACGGGGCTCCGGTACGGGTCGAGGGCACGGGTTTCTTCGCCCGCTGCCTCCAGCACGAGGCCGACCACCTGGAGGGCGGGGTCTACGCGGACCACGTCACGGGGTGGCGGAGGTCACGTCTGCTGCGGGCGGTCCGCAAGCAGCCGTGGGGCGGCGGGGCGGCGGTTCTGGAGGGCTGAGGGGGCTTCCGGTTCCTCTTCCGGGGGGGCAGACCCCGGGCGCGAACCCTAGAAGCCCGGCCCGTCCGCCCGGTCGTCGGCCTCGGCCAGGCGGCCCCAGAGGAGGTCCGCCAGGCTGCGGACGAGTTCGGCGCGGGAGCAGGGGCGCTCGCCGAGCCACCAGTCCCCGGCCGCGTGCATCATGCCGACGATGCCGTGGCCCCAGATGCGGGCCTGCGCCTCGGCGGCCGGGCCCAGGTCGACGCGCTCGGCGATGACCTGGCCGAGCTCCTCGCCCATGCGGCGCAGCAGCGGGGCCGAGTGGCGGCCGACGTCGAAGCCCTGCTCGGTCTGGTGGGGCTCCTCGGCGGGGTGCATGAGGAAGCGGTAGACCTGCGGCATCGCCTCGATCGAGGCGAGATAGGTGTCGAGGGTGGACTCGACCCGGCGGCGCCGGTCGGAGGGGGCGTCGAGCGCGGCCCGCAGGGCGCCGAGGAGCGCGTCGGTGTGCCGGGTGGCGAGGGCGCGGTACAGGCCGCCCTTGTCGCCGAAGTGGCGGTAGAGGATCGGCTTGGTGATGCCGGCCTCGGCCGCGATCGCGTTCATGGACGCCTTGGGGCCGTCCCGGAGCACCACCCGGTCCGCCGCCTCCAGCAGCTCGCGCCGCCGTTGCTCGGCGGGCGTCTGCGGGCCGGTGGTCCGGTGCGCGATGTCCATGTGCCTGTCTCCCCGGCCGTACGGTCTCGATCCCGCGGTTCCGCGCCCGGCGGTTCCGCGGTTCCGTGTTCTGTGTCCGCCGGGCCGTCGCAACGTAACACCCGGCCCGGTTCCGGTGCCGGTCGGGCCGAACCGCTTCCGCGCAGGTTGACAGCCCCTACCCGGCGGTAACAGACTGCTGTTACCGCAAGTAACATACTGCTGGGAGGGAAAATGGGCGAGTTCACGTTCGAACTCAACGAGGACCAGAAGCAGGTGCGCGACTGGCTCCACGGCTTCGCGGCCGACGTCATGCGCCCCGCGGCCGCCGAGTGGGACGAGCGTGAGGAGACCCCCTGGCCGATCATCCAGGAGGCGGCCAAGCTCGGAATCTACTCCCTCGACTTCTACGCCCAGCAGTTCTTCGACCCGACCGGCCTCGGCATCCCCATGACGATGGAGGAGCTCTTCTGGGGCGACGCGGGCATCGCCCTCTCCATCGTCGGCACCGGCCTCGCCGCCGTCGGCGTCCTCGCCAACGGCACCGAGGAGCAGATCGGCACCTGGGTCCCGCAGATGTACGGCGACGCCAACGACGTCAAGGTCGCCGCCTTCTGCTCCTCCGAGCCCGACGCCGGCTCGGACGTCGCCTCCATGCGCACCCGGGCCGTGTACGACGGGGCCAAGGACGAGTGGGTCCTCAACGGCACCAAGACCTGGGCGACCAACGGCGGCATCGCCAACGTCCACGTCATCGTCGCCGTCGTCGACCCGGAGCTCGGCTCCAAGGGCCACGCCTCCTTCATCGTGCCGCCGAACACCCCCGGCCTCTCCCAGGGCCAGAAGTTCCAGAAGCACGGCATCCGCGCCTCCCACACCGCCGAGGTCGTCCTGGAGGACGTCCGGATCCCCGGCCACTGCCTCCTCGGCGGCAAGGACAAGCTCGACGAGCGCCTCGCCCGCGCCCGGGAGAAGGCGAAGGCGGGCGGCGAGCGCGTGAAGAACGCCGCCATGGCCACCTTCGAGGCCTCCCGCCCCGCCGTCGGCGCCATGGCCGTCGGCACCGCCCGCGCCGCGTACGAGGTCGCCCTCGACTACGCGAAGACCCGCGTCCAGTTCGGCCGCCCGATCATCGAGAACCAGGGCGTCGCCTTCCAGCTCGCCGACATGGCCACCCGGATCGACGCGGCCCGCCTCCTGGTCTGGCGCGCCTCCTGGATGGCGACCGCCGGCAGGCCCTTCACCTCGGCCGAGGGCTCCATGTCCAAGCTGTACGCCAGCGAGGTCGCCAAGGAGGTCACCGGCCAGGCCATCCAGATCCTCGGCGGCAACGGCTACACCCGCGAGTACCCGGTGGAGCGCATGCACCGGGACGCCGCCATCTACACCATCTTCGAAGGCACCAGCGAGATCCAGCGCCTGGTCATCAGCCGGACGATCGCCAAGTAAGTCAGGTCGCCGCAGCGCGTGTCCGCCCCGCACCCCTTCCCGGGGCGCGGGGCGGACGCGTCAGAACGGCCGGAGCACGTCCCCGACCGCGTCCAGGGCGGTCCGCCACGGGTAGACGGCCGGATCACCCTGGCCCGGCTCGTGCGGCACGAACCCTCCCTCGCCGTACAGGACCCGCACCCCGGCGCCGCGCAGGATGTCCAGGGACAGGCCGAACCGGGGATGCGCGGCGTACGCGGAGTTCACGCACGGCATCACCGCCATCGGGATCCGCTTCCCGATGCCCTCGGCCACCACCGCGACGAGCCAGGTGTCCGTGAGCCCGAGCGCCCACCGGTTGACCGTGTTGAAGGTGGCCGGCGCGACCACGATCGCATCCGGTTCCGGCCACACGGCCGGCTCGCCGGGCAGCCGGTGGTCCCAGCGCACGGGATGCCCGGTGAGTGCGGCGAGGCCGTCGAGGGAGCCGGCGAGCCAGCGGGCGGCCGTCGGCGTGAGGCCGAGGCACACGTCCCAGCCGTCGGCCTGCGCCTCCTCGACGACCCGTGCGACGTCGAAGACGGGAGAGGCGGCACTGCTGAACAGGTACAGGGTCCGATCGTTCATGACCGCCATCCGATCACATGGTGATCGTACGGAGGTGATCCCGCTCGGACTCAGTCCTTCCGCTTCCCGTCCCTGAGGTGCAGCGAACGCAGGACCGCTTCGAGGGCGAAGCGGCGGTCGGGGTCGAGGAGCCGGTCGCCGAAGTGGTTGTCCAGGTTCCGCAGCCGGTAGCGGACCGTCTGGGCGTGCACGCCCAGCATCTCGCCGACCTGCTCGGCCGGGGCCCGGGTGGAGACGTGGACGCGCAGGGTCTCGATCAGCCGGTCGCGCCGGCTGCCGGACAGGCCGTCGAGCGGGGCCAGTTCGCGCGCGGCGAGGTGGTGCACGAGCGCCGGGTCGGAGAGCAACCACAACGTTGTCAGGTGTTCCTCGCAGCGCACGAGCGGCGCGTCCGGCACGATGTCGTCGTCGATGAGCTGGAGGACGCGCCGGGCCCAGCGGACGGAGTGGGCGGCCTGCGGGGGCGGAACGGTCAGGCCGACGACGGCGGGGGTGCCGGCCAGGGCGGATTCGAGCATCGCGAGGCGCTCGGGGGTCAGCGGGCCGGGGATCAGCAGGTGCGGCTGGGGGAGGCTGAGGTCGGCGAGGACGTCCCGGTCGAGGCCCGCCTGGACGAGTTCGGCGACCGGGGCCCGTAAGGCGACCATGGTGCACTCGGCGGGCAGTTCCCAGGAGGACTCCCGGCACAGCTCGGCGATGGTCGTCCGGGGCAGCGGCGGCCCGGCCAGGACGAGGTGGAGGAGCTGTCTGCGCAGTGCCGCCGTGTCCGACATCGCGCGGCCCTGGACCATGACGTACCCCTCGCGGGAGAGCGCCTCCAGCTCCTCGACGTAGGCGAAGAGGGCGTCCGCGAAGGCCAGGATGAGGGTGGGGGAGAGGTTGTACGTGCGCCCGATGCTCTTGGCCCGGCGCAGCGCGATGCGGGCGCCGAGCCGGTAGGCGCCCTGGAGGGTGTCGAGGTCGCGGCCCTCGTAGGCCTCCACCCGGCCGAACTTGCGCAGCAGTTCGTCGCGGAGGGCGGAGTTCGTCCCGGGGTCGGCGACCCGGTCCACGAAGGCCGCCAGGGCCTGCTCCACGCCCTGGCGGATCGCGTCCGAGTGGGGCCCGTTGAAGAGGTGGGCGTACACGGGATAGGTCCGCTGGACCTCCACGCCGATCTCCTTGATGAGGCCGGGGATCTCCGGCCTCATCAGATCGGCGAACTCCCGGGGGAGCGGGTCGATGGGCTCGCCGACGCTCGGCGGCTGTGCGATAGCGGGCATGGACCGATCCCTTGCTCTTCTGCGCGACCGGTGGGGGAACGGCGGTGCGGCGCCCTGCCCGGAGAACGGGGCGCCGCCACGGCCGTCAGGTGCGTACCTGCGGGGACTGCTGAAGCTAGGACAACTGCTCGGTGGTGTACACAACTTGCGCAGGAGTTGGTGTCCCCGGGAGGGCGTGCGCCGCCGACTAGGCCGGGAATCGTCCCTGAGTGGCTGTTACTTGACGGCGGAGTGCCAGCTCTGGGAGAAGACCTTCCCGGCGTCGGGGGCGACGACGCCCGGCGCGTACAGGCCGGTCAGATAGGTCTGGGTGTTGTTGAGGACGAGGCTGTTCTTCCCGGCGGGGGAGGGCAGGCCCGTCTTGAGGTTGACCGCGCCGTCGATCAGGCCGAGCAGCCCGAGGCCGCAGCCGCTGGCGCCGGGGACGGCGAAGGTGTTGTCGCCCTGGGTGGAGCCGAGGAGGTTGATGCGGCTCACGTCGCCCTCCTCGTTCGGGGTGCCGTCGGCGCTGAAGCGCTCCAGGCCGAACTCGGGCGCGGTGAAGTTGCGCGGGCGCAGGAGGATCGGCTTCTCCTTCGTCCCGATGTAGCAGTTGCTGCCGAGGAACGGGTTCTCCAGGCGGATCCGGACCGGGAGGGTGACGATCGGCTGGTCGGTGAGGACGCCCGCGATCTGGTCGAAGTCCGAGGGGGTGCCGGCCGACTCCAGGGTCGCGGTGATCTTGTTGAGCTTCCCGTCGGACAGCTGCTTGCAGATGCTGGTGATGAACGGGATGTCGCTCGGACACATCAGGCCGAGCAGGCCGCCGGGGACGGTGGCGGAGTCGGCGATGATCGCGCCGGCGGGCGGGGCGACGACCGTGCTGGTGCCGTCGGCGTTCTGGATGGCGCCGATCTGGAGGTTGGTCTTCCCGGTGTTCACCGTCGTCTTGCCCAGCTTGATGGAGCCGCTGAGGGAGAAGGAGGCGACGCACTGCGGCGCCTTGTCGAGGCCGTCGGCCGCGAGCATCGCGGGGGCGTCGACGGGGCAGCGGGTGGACGGCCCCCAGCCGCCGTTCAGCTCGGGGGCGGCGGCGGTCGCCGTGCCCATGGAGGCGAAGGCGCCGAGGGCGGTGAGGGCGGAGACGGTGGCCAGCTTCGTGCGGGAGGAGACGAGGGGCATGGCGGAAGCCTTCCGGTGAGGGTGGAGGTGCGGGGACGGGGGAACGGCGGGGCGGGCGTGCCGGTTCAGCGTTCGGGCTTGGGGATCACCAGGGGCTGGCGGTCCTCGGTGCACTGGTCCATGGGCGGGTCCTCCAGGCCGGCGGAGCAGGTCTGGCCCTGGATCTGCTTGATGTAGTTGCCGGAACCGGAGATGGAGGCGGTGAAGAGCCGGTCCAGGTTCTCGCCCCCGGCCCCGCAGCCCTTGAAGGCCGGGATGGTCACCTCGCCGGTGAGCGCGCCGCCGCTGGTGAGCTGGTAGCCGGTGGCGGGGTCGGGGATGACCTGCCGTCCCCTGCCGTGCAGCACCAGGTGGTCCCCGGGGTACTTGGCGGGGTCGGGTTCGACTGAGGTGAGCGGCTTCTCCGTACGGCAGGAGGGGCCGACGTCCAGCGGGGTGCCGTTGACCCGGGCGTCGAGCACGCGCAGGACGAGGGCGGCGCGGACGTAGGCGTCCGAGGTGTAGACGGGGAAGTTGGCGAGCATGTCCGACTCGACGCTCATGGGCCCCACCTGCTCCAGGACCAGGGTCGCCGTGGTCGGGGCGAAGCCGAACGTCAGGAAGGTGGCCTTGAAGGGCGGGGTCTGCTTGCGTCCCTCGTGGAAGAGGTCGGCGTCCGACTTCTGGACCACGTGCATCCCATCCGGCCGGAACTCGACCCCGGGCTCGCCCTGCTCGATGAAGACGCAGGACACCGGGATGATGTTGGCGCCGTTCAGCTTGCGCACGTTGGAGTAGCCGGTGATGTAGGCGGTCAGGGTGGTGGGGGTCGCCTGCTCGTTGCGGCAGGTGGGTGCGGAGCGTGCGCCGGCCGACGCCCCGGGCGCCGCGTCCGCCACCTCGGGGGCTCCGGCCGGTGCCCCTTCCCGGGGCCTCCCGGCTCCGGGGCCGCTCTCCCCGGTCTGCGGAAGGCCGCGCGTCGGGGTCCCGCCGTCCTGGCTCCCCGAGGGGTCCGGCCCTGGGGCCGACGGGGAGGAGGAGGGCGGGGCGGAGTCCGACGGCGAGGGGGAGCCGCTCGGTTCCCCGGTGGAGGGACCGGGGGCGACCGGGACGGTGGCGAGCGGTCCGCCCTGCTCCGCGTCCGCGTCCGGCGTGCAGGGGACGGAGAGGGACGCGAGGTCGGCGGGCGTGCCGTCGGCCGCGCTCAGGGCGAGGCCGACGTCGAGGTTCCCCGCGGTGAAGGAGAGGTCCCCGGCGGCGCTCGTGGTCACGACCGGGACCTCGCCGGTCGTGACCAGCGCCAGCGGCCCTTCGGCCGGTACGCCGACCGGCTGCGCGGTGCCGCGCCAGGCGGCCCCCGTCTCCCGGCCGTTCTGGCCCACGGCGACGCCGAGCGCCGTCTCCGCCCGGACCTCGGCGGCCTTGAGGGCCTTCAGGTCGGCGACGGCCGCCGCGGGGAGTTCCACGGTGGTGGTGACGTCGGTGGGCCGTACCTCCTCTCCCGCCGAGGCCCGTTCGGGGAAGGCCGCCGTGATCCGTACCGTCGCGGTCTGCGGTCCCGAGGGCAGGTCGCAGACGTAGGACAGCGCGGTGTCGACCTTCAGGGTCTCTACGGCGGCCGCCGCGGCCGGGAGGAGGGGGGCGAGCGCCACGAACGCGGCGATCGTCGCGCCGCGCGCCCGGACGCGGGAGGGGCGGGTGGTGGGCCGTGGGCCTCTCATCTGTTGCTCCGCTCGGATCAGTCGTGCGCCGACGGGACGAGGAGGCCGGCGAGGGGTGCGGACAGCCCGCGAAGGCGCCCTGTGGGGTGCTGTGCGGGTCTTCACGAGGCCGTACGGGGCTTCACGGGTTGGTTCCGACGATCGTCGGGACGGTGGTGGTGCCCGTCTTCTTGAGCAGGAGGTCGGCCTTGAGGAGCAGGCTGGCGCCGACCGGCATGGCCGCGCCGCAATTGGTGGACGCGACGACGGGCAGCTCTCCGGCGACGCCGGCGACGGACAACTTGCCCGTCGCGTTGGTGTACGTGCTGGAGGACGTGCCCCGGACGCGGAAGACGCAGGCGCCCCAGGTGAGTTTGATGTCGATGCCACCCACGTGGCCCTTGGTGACGCCCGTCGCGGCGGTGTGGTCCCGCGCCACGATCGTCCAGGGGGTGGTCGGGACCATGGACATGTTGCCCAGGACGCTGGTGCAGGGCGTGCCGGGGGCGCCGAAGGCGATCGAGCTGATGACGCCGACGGTCGCCGGATTGCCGGCGGAGCTCTGGAGGGTGCCCGAGGCGGACGACGTGGTGCACGTGATGGCGACGCCGTTGATGGAGATCGCGAGGTTCGCGGCGTTCTTCGCGGAGAAGGCGACCGGCGACGGGGTGACGGTCCAGACCGTCGAGGGCACGGCCGAGGCCGGGGCCGCCGTGAGGACGAGCGCGGCCGCGGCCGCTCCCGCGGCGACGGCGGACTTTCCGATCGGCTTCTTCATGGCGTGCGGGCTCTCCTCGGGACGTGACCGGTGGCCGGGGCGCGGACAGGCCCGTGCCCGCCCGGCCGGGGTCGCCGGCCGGACGGACGCGGGTTCCTGCGCCTTACGGGTTGGAGCCGACGATCGTCGGGATGACGGAGCCCGCCTTGAAGAGGTACGTGCCCTTGAAGGTCGGCTTGGCGCCGACCGGCACCGCGCTGCCGCAGTTGGTCGCCGAGACGACGGTCAGCTCACCGGCGAGGCTGTTCACCGCGAGCGCGCCCGTGGAGTTGGTGTACGTCCCGGAGGCCTTGCCCGTCACGCGGAAGACGCAGGCGCCGACGGTCACCTTGGCGTCGACGTTGCCGACGTGGCCCTTGGTGACGCCGGTCCCGGCGGTGTAGTCCTGCGCCACGATCGTCCAGGGGGTGGTCGCCACGGTGGTGACGTTGCCCAGGAGGCTGGTGCAGGGCGCGCCGGTGGCACCGAAGGCGATGGAGTTGATGGTGCCGACGGTGGCCGGGTTGCCGGTGGTGCTCTGCCCCGTGCCCGTGCCGTTCGACTTCGTACACGTCATGGCGATGCCGTTGACGCTGAGGACGATGTTCCCGCTGTTGACCGCGGTGATGCTGGCCGGCGACGGGGTGACGGTCCAGACCGTCGAGGGCACGGCCGTGGCCGGGGAGACCGCGAGGGCGAGGGCGGCGGAGGCGCCACCTGCGACGACGGCGAGCTTTCTGATGGGCTTCTTCATGGCTCTGGGACTCTCCTTGGGGATTGACCAGCAGAGGGTGGCCGCGTTGGAGGGGGACGAGCGGCCGGCGGCACGGGATTCCCCGGCTGCGAAACCTGACGTTACTTGCGGGAAACTTAGCTGAACAATGGCGAAGTCCAAGATTCTTTCAAGTTGCCCCATTGCCTGTCAGGCCGGTGAGCGGTAACGGGAATCGCCTTGGTTCCTGGGTGCGCAATGTCGACAATTATGATCGATCGTCCGAGCGTTCGGAACAAGCCGTGGCGCGACGGCCCCGAGAGGCTTGTATTCGCTCTTCCCGGTGATAATCCGGACGGCGGAACTGTTTCCCCGATGACAAATATCCGGCCGTTCTCCCCTGTCTTCCGAAAACTCGGAACCCGGTATTGCCCCGGGAGGTTACTCGGCCGTAACGTTCCCCGGGCGGTGCTCAGTCGCAGGTCGGCGCAGCCCTGTGGGTCGACCCGGGCGCCGCACCGGGGCGGAACTCCGCCGGCGGAGACCCGCCCGCCGGGCCCTGGGGAGAAGCGATGCCCACTGTGTCTCGGCGGAGACAAAGACAGCTCCAAGTTTGTCTCCGCGGTGACAAGTACGGAAGCGGATCAAGGATTGCGGCGCCGCGCCTATTGTCCCGGTGATCCGCACCGACTTAACGTGCGCCCGCGGCGCACGCCCGACTCACGCCTGCTGGAGGTGGTATGGGAATCGAAGTAGCCGTTGAGGGTCTGACCATGTCCTTCGGCAAGCAGAACATCTGGCAGGACGTGACGCTGACATTGCCGGCCGGAGAGGTGAGCGTGATGCTCGGCCCTTCCGGAACCGGCAAGACGGTCTTCCTGAAATCGCTCATCGGACTGCTGAAACCCCAGCGCGGCCGTGTTCTCATCAACGGGGTCGACATGGTCAGCAGCCCCGAACGCGACATCTACGAGACCCGCAAGCTCTTCGGCCTCATGTTCCAGGACGGGGCCCTCTTCGGCTCCATGACCCTCTTCGACAACATCGCCTTCCCGCTGCGCGAGCACACCCGCAAGCGGGAGTCGGAGATCCGCCGCATCGTCATGGAGCGGATCGAACTCGTCGGCCTCCTCGGCGCCGAGGGGAAGCTGCCGGGCGAGATCAGCGGCGGCATGCGCAAGCGCGCCGGCCTCGCCCGCGCCCTCGTCCTCGACCCGCAGATCGTGCTGTGCGACGAACCGGACTCCGGCCTCGACCCCGTCCGCACCGCGTACCTCTCCCAGCTGCTCATCGACCTCAACGCGCGGATCGACGCGACGATGCTCATCGTCACCCACAACCTGGACATCGCCGCCACCGTCCCCGACAACATGGGGATGTTCTTCCGGCGCGAGCTCGTCACCTTCGGCCCCCGCGAAGTCCTCCTCACCAGCGACGAACCGGTCGTCACCCAGTTCCTCGCCGGCCGCCGCGAAGGTCCCATCGGCATGTCCGAGGAGAAGGACGCCGCCACCCTCGCCGCCGAGGCGGACGGCGCCGGAGGCGTACGGACGGCCGCGCCCCGCGTCATCGTCCCGCAGCTCGAACCCTCGCCCGGCCTGCCGCCCCGCGCGGCCGTCGCACGCCGCCGCGAGCGGGTCCTCGCCATGCTCGACCGGCTGCCGCCCGCCGCCCGCGCCGCCATCCAGGACACCTACGCGCGGACCGCCGGGGCGCCCACCCCGCGCATGCCGGCCGCCGGGAGCGGCGCGTGATCACCGGCGCGCTGCGGCAGACCGGCCGCCTCTTCGCCCTCGCCGCCGAGGTGAGCCGGGCCGTCTTCCGGCGCCCCTTCCAGTTCCGGGAGTTCATCGAGCAGTTCTGGTTCGTCGCGAGCGTCACCATCCTGCCGGCCGCGCTCGTCTCGATCCCGTTCGGTGCCGTGATCGCCCTCCAGGTCGGCTCGCTCACCCAGCAGCTCGGCGCCCAGTCCTTCACCGGCGGCGCCAGCGTCCTCGCCGTCATCCAGCAGGCCAGCCCGCTCATCGTCGCCCTCCTGATCGCCGGCGCCGGCGGCTCCGCCATCTGCGCCGACCTCGGCTCCCGCAAGATCCGGGAGGAGCTCGACGCCATGGAGGTCATGGGCGTCTCGCCCGTGCAGCGCCTGGTCGTCCCGCGCGTCCTCGCCACCATGGCGGTCGCCGTGCTCCTCAACGGCATGGTCTCCGTCGTCGGCACCCTGGGCGGCTACTTCTTCAACATCGTCCTCCAGGGCGGCACCCCCGGCGCCTACCTCTCCAGCTTCTCCGCCCTTGCCCAGCTGCCCGACCTCTACATCAGCGAACTCAAGGCCCTGATCTTCGGGTTCATCGCGGGCATCGTCGCCTCCTACCGGGGACTCAACCCCCGCGGAGGCCCCAAGGGCGTGGGCGACGCCGTCAACCAGTCCGTCGTCATCACCTTCCTGCTGCTGTTCTTCGTGAACATGGTGCTGACGGGCATCTACCTGCAGATCGTCCCGCCGAAGGGAGGCTGAGGCCGATGGCCTCCCCGTTCGTCTGGCTCGACCGCTCCGGCGACCAGCTCCTGTTCTACGTCAGGGCGCTGCTCTGGATCCCGCGGACCCTGCGCCGCTACCTCAAGGAGGTGCAACGGCTCCTCGCCGAGGTCGCCTTCGGCTCCGGCGGCCTCGGCGTCATCGGCGGCACCATCGGCGTGATGGTCGCGATGACCCTCTTCACCGGCACCGTCGTCGGCCTCCAGGGCCACGCGGCCCTCGAACAGATCGGCACCGCCGCCTTCACCGGCTTCGTCTCCGCCTACTTCAACACCCGGGAGATCGCCCCGCTCGTCGCCGGACTCGCCCTCTCCGCGACCGTCGGCGCCGGCTTCACCGCCCAGCTCGGCGCCATGCGCATCAACGAGGAGGTCGACGCCCTCGAAGGCATGGGCATCCGCTCCATGCCGTACCTGGTCACCACCCGGATCATCGCCGGCGTCGTCGCCATCGTCCCGCTCTACGCGATCGGCCTGCTCTCCTCCTACCTGGCCTCCCGCTACATCACGGTCCTCTTCAACGGCCAGTCGGCGGGGACCTACGACCACTACTTCAACCTCTTCCTGTCACCGACGGACGTCCTCCTGTCGGTGCTCAAAGTGCTGATCTTCAGCGTGATGGTGATCATCGCCCACTGCTACTACGGCTTCCGCGCCTCCGGCGGCCCCGCCGGCGTCGGCATCGCCGTCGGCCGCTCCGTGCGCAACGCCATCGTGCTGATCAGCGTCACCGACTTCTTCCTGTCGCTGGCCCTCTGGGGCGCGACCACGACCGTGAAGGTGGCGGGGTGAGATGAGCGATCCACGAGGCGAGACCCTGCGCCGCCGGTCCGCCGGCGTCGTCTTCCTGCTGGTGCCCGCCCTGCTCGCCTGGCTGGCGGTCGCCGTCTACGACAAGCGCTTCACCGACTCCGACCCGGTCGTCGTCGAGACCGGCAGCGTCGGCAACGAGATGCACCTCGGCGCCGAGGTGAAACTGCGCGGCGTCGTCATAGGCGAGGTCCGCGCCATCGACACCACCGGCACCGGAGCCCGGCTCACCCTCGCCATGCGGCCCGGGACCCTGGACCACGTCCCCTCCGACGTAAGCGCCCAGATGCTGCCCACCACGCTGTTCGGCGAACGGTTCGTCGCCCTCGTACCACCCGCGAACCCCTCGGCGAAACCGCTCGGCCCCGGGGCCGTCATCCCCGAGGACCGCTCCGGCAACGCCGTCGAACTCCAGCAGGTCCTCGACAACGTCCTGCCGCTGCTGACTGCCGTCCAGCCGCAGAAGCTCTCGGCGACCCTCTCCGCCGTCTCCCGGGCCCTGGAGGGACGCGGCGACAAGCTCGGCGACACCCTCGGCCAACTCGACTCCCACCTCCGCGAGTTCAACCCCCAGCTGCCCGCCCTCAACCGCAACCTGAAAGAACTCGTGAAGGTCAGCCACCTCTACGCGGACGCCGCCCCGGACATCGTCACCGCGCTCACCGACTTCACCACCACCAGCGGCACCCTCGCCGAGAAGGAGGCCGAACTGGCCGGCGCCCTCGGCGCCACCACCCGCACGGCCCAGGACCTGACCGCCTTCCTGCGCCAGAACAAGGACAACATCATCCGGCTCAGCGCCACGAGCAGGCCCACCCTGGAGCTGCTCGCCGAGTACTCCCCGTCTTTCCCCTGCACCCTGCGCACCCTCGCCCAGTTCGTGCCCGCCATGGACAAGGCGCTCGGCAAGGGCACGAACCGGCCGGGAATCCACGTGAACGTCACCACCGTGCCCGCGCGCGGTGCCTACGCCCCCGGACGCGACGCCCCCTCCTACGGCTCCGGCGGCGGCCCGCGCTGCCACCCCGTGCCCTACCTCGGCGTCCCGGCCGCACCCGCCGCCCAGGCCTCCGCCGCCGCCGACCAGGACCTCGGGCCCGCCAACTCCCCGCAGGAGAACGACCTCGTCAACGAACTCCTCGCCCCCGCCGCGAAGAAGCGGCCCGGCGACCTGCCGGACTGGAGCAGCCTCCTCGCCGGACCGGCCCTCCGCGGAGCGGAGGTGACCCTCCGATGACGAAGCCCCCCGCCCACACGCGACGGCGCGGCCTGACCGGGACGGTCCTGAAGTCCCTGGTGTTCGTCCTCGTCACGGCCCTCGCCACCACCGTCCTCGGCCTCAGCATCGCCAACACCGGCGTCGGCTCGGCCACCCGCTCGTACAAGGCGCTCTTCACCGACGTCACCGGCCTCTCCGAAGGCGACTCCGTCCGCATCGCGGGGGTGAAGGTGGGCGAGGTGACCGGCGTGCGCGTCGTCGAACGGCGCACCGCCCAGGTCACCTTCACGGTCCGCGAGGACCGCTCCCTGCCCCGCTCCGCGACCGCCGCCGTGAAGTACCTCAACATGGTCGGCCAGCGGTACGTCTCCCTCGACCGCGGCAGCGGGGACCTCGCCGGCACCCTCCAGGACGGCGACACCATCCCCCTGGAGCGCACCACGCCCGCGCTCGACCTCACCCTGCTGTTCAACGGCTTCAAGCCGCTCTTCGAGGGCCTCTCGCCCGCCGACGTCAACGACCTCGCCGGCTCCCTCGTCCAGGTCCTCCAGGGCGAGAGCGGAACCGTCGACAGCCTCCTGCGGCACATCGGCTCCCTCACGAAGACCGTCGCCGCCAAGGACGAGGTCATCGGCCAGGTCGTCACCCACCTCAACACCGTCCTGACCACCCTCAACACCCGCGAGGCCGGCTTCAACGAGCTCGTCGTCACCCTCCAGAAGCTCGTCACCGGCTTCAACGCCGACCGCAAGCCCCTCGGCCAGGCCGTCCAGGCCATCGGCGACCTCACCACCACGACCGCCGGACTGTTCCAGGAGGGCCGCGCCCCCCTCAAGCAGGACATCCGCGAACTGGGCCGGCTCTCCGGGAACCTCGGCGAGCACACCCCCCGCATCGAGTCCTTCCTCGCCAACACCCCCGCCAAGCTGACCGCCCTGGCCCGCCTCTCCTCGTACGGGTCGTGGTTCAACCTCTACCTCTGCGAGGCGCGCGTGAGCGGCGTGGGAACCTCCGACGGCTCCAAGCCCCCGACCGGCGTCACCGTGACCGAATCGAGGTGCCGCGGATGAGCGCCCGCCCCCGGTTCAAGCCGGTCAAGGAACGCAGCCCCGTCGCCGTCGCCCTCGTCGGACTCCTCCTCCTCGCCCTCCTCGCCGCCCTGGCCTACAACGTGGAACGGCTCCCCCTCGTCGGCGGCGACACCGCCTACAGCGCCGACTTCACCGAGGCCGCCGGACTCGACGAGGGCGACGAGGTGCGCATCGCCGGCGTCAAGGTCGGCAAGGTCACCGGAGTCGCCCTCGACGGACCCAAGGTCAAGGTGACGTTCGAGGTCGGCGACGCCTGGGTCGGCGACCGGTCGACCGCCGCCATCGCCATCAAGACCCTCCTCGGCGAGAAGTACCTGGCGCTCGACCCGCTGGGCTCCGCCCCGCAGGACCCCGGCACCCGCATCCCGCGGTCCCGCACCACCTCCCCGTACGACGTGACGCAGGCCTTCCAGGACCTCAGCGGCACCGCCGACGCCATCGACACCGAGAAGCTCGCGGAGAGCTTCGAGACCATCTCCGACACCTTCAAGAACTCCCCGCCGCACGTCCGCAACGCCGCCACCGGCCTGTCCGAGCTGTCCCGGTCCGTCTCCAAGCGCGACACCGAACTCGCCCGGCTCCTGGAGAACAGCAAGAAGTTCACCAAGACCCTGGAGGACAAGAAGTCCAGCTTCGAGACGCTCATCGAGGACGGCGGCTCCCTGCTCGGGGAGCTCAAGAAGCGCCGCGACGCCATCCGCGCCCTGCTCAGGGGCAGCAGGGAGCTGGGCACCCAGCTCAGCGGCCTCGTCGGCGACAACGACCGGCAGCTCGGCCCGACCCTCAAGGCCCTCGGCCGCGTCACCGCCGTCCTGGAGAAGAACAGCGGCCAGCTCGACAAGACCCTCGCGCTCGTCGGTCCGTACTACCGCCTCGTCGGCAACACCCTCGGCAACGGGCGCTGGTTCGACAGCTACCTGTGCGGCGTGGTCCCCCGGACCTACCTGCCCGAAGCCTCGCAGCCCACGACCGGATGCCTGCCGCCGAAACAGACGGCGACGGCCAAGGGGAGCGGTGAACGATGACCAAGCCCAGAACGCCCCTCGCCGCCGGACTCGCCCTCGTGGTGCTCGCCGCCTGCGGATTCGTCGCCGTACGCGTCCTCGAACCCGACGGCACCCGCATCACCGCCTACTTCGACCGGGCCGTCGGCGTCTACGCCGGATCCGACCTGCGCGTCCTCGGCGTACGGGTCGGGGAGGTCGAGTCCGTCGAACCGCAGGGCACCCGCGTCCGCGTCCGGCTCCACCTCGACGAGGGCGTCCGCGTCCCCGCCGACGCCCGGGCCGCCGTCGTCGCCCCGAGCATCGTCGCCGACCGCTACGTCCAGCTCGCCCCCGCCTACAGCACCGGCCCCGCCCTCGCCGACGGCGCCGAACTGCCGGCCTCCCGCAACCGCGTCCCCGTGGAGATCGACCAGCTCTACGCGTCGATCACCGAACTGAGCGAGGCGCTCGGCCCGAACGGCGCCAACTCCGCCGGAGCCCTGTCCGAGCTCCTGAACACCGGCGCGAAGAACCTCAAGGGCAACGGCGCCGCCATCGGCACCTCCATCGAGGAGTTCGGCAAGGCCGCCAAGACCCTCGACGGCAGCAGCGAGCAGCTGTTCACCAGCCTCGGACAGCTCCAGACCTTCACCACCATGCTCAAGGACAAGGACGGCGACGTCCGCACCGCGCAGGAGCGCCTGGACGAGGTCGTCGGCTACTTCGCCGACAACAAGGACGACCTCACCGGCGCCCTCAAGGAGCTCGGCAAGGCCCTCGCCCAGGTCAAGACCTTCATCAAGGACAACCGCGGCGAGCTGAAGAAGAACGTCGACCGGCTCGTGCCCCTCACCCAGACCCTCGTCGACCAGCGCGCCTCCCTCGCCGAGGCCCTCGACGTCGGCCCGCTCGCCGCCGGCAACCTCGTCAACGCCTACAATCCGGCCACCCGCACCCTCGACGGCCGCGCCAACCTCAACGAGATCAGCCTGGGCGGACCGCTGCTCCCGCTGCCGGTGGCCGGCGGCTCCGCGGCGGGCACCGGGAAGGGGGAGCGATGAGCCGCGGCACCTCGCCCTCGGGGAAGCTCCTCGGCGCCGGAGCCGTCGCCACCGTCGCCCTCGGCCTGGGCATCGCCGTCGTCCTCGGCGCGGTCCCCGCGAACCCGCTCCGGTTCGACGGCATCGAGGACCTGCCGCTGCCCGGCGGCGCCGACCTCGGCTCCCATCCCTACACGGTCACCGCCGAACTCCAGGACGTGCTGAGCCTCGTGCCCCAGTCCGCGGTCAAGGTCGACGACGTCGCCGTCGGGCGCGTCACCGCCATCGAGCTGGTGCCCGGGAGCTGGACCGCCCGGGTCACCCTGAAGATCAACGGCGACGTCCGGCTGCCCGCCGACGCCGGCGCCCGCCTGGAGCAGTCCAGCCTCCTGGGCGAGAAGTACGTCCAGCTCGTCGCGCCGAACCGGAGCGGCACCGAGCGGGGCGGCGCGCGGCAGGCGGCCGCACGGCGGAACGACGGCGGGCGGCTCGTCGACGGCAGCGTCATCCCGCTGGCGCGCACCGGCCGGAACACGGAGGTCGAGGAGGTCTTCGGCGCCCTGTCCCTGCTGCTCAACGGCGGCGGCGTCAACCAGCTCAAGACCATCACCCGGGAGCTCAACGCGGCGCTCGGCGGACGCGAGCCCGAGGTCCGCTCGATGCTGAAGCGGGTGAACACCCTGGTCACCGACCTGGACGCGCACCGCGGCGACATCACCCGCGCCCTCGACGGGATCAACCGGCTCTCCGCCACCCTCGCCGGCCGCAAGAAGGACGTCGACACGGTCCTCACCGGCCTCTCGCCCGGCCTGAAGACGCTGGAGAACCAGCGGGGCTCCCTGCTCACCATGCTGCGCGCCCTGGACACCCTGTCCGGCGTCGCCGTCTCCACCGTCAACGCCAGCAAGAAGGACATGGTCGCCGATCTGAGGGCCCTCGCGCCGACCCTGAAAGCGCTCGCGGACGCCGGTGCCGACCTGCCCGAATCCCTCCAGGTCCTGCTGACGTACCCCTTCACCGACGAGGTGATGCGGGGCATCAAGGGCGACTACCTCAACGCCTATCTGCACCTCGCCGCCGCCCCCGGCACCGAGGTGATCCCGCCCCTGATCCCCAAGGCGGAGCCCACCCCCGACCCCACCCCGTCGTCCCCCGAAACGACCGACCCGGAACCCGAACCCGAACCGGAACCGGAGCCCGAGCCCGAACCGGAGCCCGAGCCGGGCGCCCGCCGGGGACAGAGCGCCGGGCCGACCCTGCCGCTGCCCCCGGTCCGCACGGGCGGCACCCCGACGCACGGAGGCGAGAACCGGTGATCACCCGCACCGTACGGCTGAAGAACCTCGCGTTCCTCGTCATCGCCGTCCTCGTCCTCGGCTTCGTCGGCGTCCGCTACGCCGACCTCGGCCGCCACGTCGGCGTCGCCGACCACTACACCGTCAAGGTCCACCTCGCCCGTACGGGAGGCCTGTTCACCCACTCCGACGTCACCTACCGGGGCGTCTCCGTCGGACGCGTCGGCGACATCGGCCTCACCGCCGAAGGGGTCGTCGCCGAACTGCGCATCAAGAAGTCGGCCCCCCGGATTCCCGCCGACGCGCAGGCCGTGGTCGCCGGACTCTCCGCCGTCGGCGAGCAGTACGTCGACCTGCGCCCCGAGAGCGACGGCGGCCCCTACCTCGCCGACGGCGCCCGCATCGAACAGGAAGACACCCAGGTGCCGGCCCCGGTCACCAACGTGCTCACCAGCATGAACGACCTCACCGCCTCCGTACCCCTGGAGTCCCTGCGCACGGTCGTCGACGAGTTCGGCAAGGCCTTCGAGGGACACGGCGACGACCTCCAGGCCCTCCTCGACAACGGCAGCGCGTTCGTCCAGGCCGCCGACCTGGCCCTGCCGTCCACCACCCGGCTCATCAACGACGGCGAGGTCGTCCTGCGCACCCAGGCCGACGAGAGCCGCGCCATCCGGGGCTTCGCCACCGGAGCGCGCGACCTCGCCGCCGCCCTCAAGGGCTCCGACGCCGACCTGCGGCGCGTCCTGACCGTCACCCCCGACGCGGCCGGCCAGGTCAGCGGCCTCCTGCGCGACCTCGACCCGAGCCTGGGCGTCGTCCTCGCCAACCTCCTGACCACCTCGGAGGTCGCCGTCACCCGGCAGCGCGGCATCGAGGAACTGCTCGTGAAGTACCCGGCGGCTGTCTCGGCCGGAGCCACCGCCGTCGACGGCGGAAAGGTGAACTTCGGCATGGCCGTCACCTTCTTCAAACCGCTGCCCTGCACCTCCGGGTACGGCGGCACGCGCTACCGCAACGGCCTCGACCTGGGCACCGCGCCCGCCCTCAACACCGGCGCGGCCTGCACGGGTTCCGCGGCGGCCGGGATCAACGTGCGGGGCTCGGCGAACGCCCCGAAGGGCGGCCCCGTGCCCGCCCCCGCCAAGCCGGGCTCCCTGCCCTCGGGCAGCGCGACCGGTACGGCGGACCCGCGGAAGCAGGCCCTGCCCGGCGCGCTCGCGCTGCCCGGCCAGGGCGCCGGGCCGACGGACATGGCCGGGCTCCTCGGCCTGGGCACCGGGAGCGCGCGGTGAGGCGGGCGAGGATCCTCGGCACCGGCGCCCTCGTCGTCGCCCTCGGCTTCTGCGGGACCGGCGCGTGGACCTACGCGCAGGCCCGCTCCGACGAGGGCCTCTCCTTCGGCCGCGAGCGGGACGCGGCGCTCACCGAGGGCCGGCAGCGTCTCACGGTCCTGAACACGCTCGACGCCTCGACCCGTGAGCGCGCCGAAGCGGGCGTACGGGCCTGGCGCGACGCCTCCACCGGCCCGCTCCGCACCGAACTGGGCCGCACCGCGCCCGCGGTGGGCGCCTCGGCGCGGGCCGAGGTCACCGAGGCGGCGCTCACCGCCCTCGACACGCGCGCCGGCACGGCGAAGCTCATCGCGACCGTGCGCGTCGACGTCACCCCGCGCGGGGGCACCGCCCCGGCCACCGACCGCAAGCGCCTGGAAGCCGTCCTGACCCGCACCGGCGAGAACACGTGGAAGGTCGCGGCCCTGAGCGCGGTCCCCGTAGCCGGCGCGGAGGAGAACGAGAAGAAGGAGGGCGGGGACGAGTGACGCGACTGCTGCGCGGAACGGTCCGCCGGGTTCCGGAGAGCACGGGGGAAACACCCCGGTACGCCTCGCCGGACCCGGAGGAGACGACGACCGGGCCGTCCGGGGACACGGACGGGAAGGTCCGGGACCCCGGAGCGACGGCGGCCGGGACGATCCCGGAGACGGCCGCCCCGGAGACGGCCGCCCCGGCGGACGGACCCGCCGGAGAGGCCCCGGTCCCGGAGGACTCCGGGACGGACGCCCCGGACCACGGTGACAGCGGCCCGGGCACCGGCACCCGCACCGCCACCGGCCGGTTCACCCCCCGCCTGCGGCGGATCGCCCTCGTCGCGACCGTCGTCGCCCTCCTCCTCGGCGGGAGCGCGTTCTTCTACGGGGCCCACCAGCTCCGGTCGACCCCGTCGGCCCGCAACCACGCGCTCACCGACACCGCCGCCACCACCCGCGTCGGCGGCGACGTCGGCGAAGGCCTCGCCCGGGTCTTCTCCTACGCCCCCGCCCAGCCGGACGCCGCCGGACGCTCCGCCGGAACCGTCCTCGGCGGACGCGCCGCCCGCCAGTACGCCGACCTGTTCGCGCAGGTCCGCGCCGGCCTGGTCGAGCAGCGCATCACCCTCACCACCCAGGCCGTCCGCACCGGGGTGATCGAGCTCAAGGGGAACACCGCGCGCCTCCTCGTGTTCCTCGACCAGACCTCGCGGCGGGGCGAGGCGCCCGCCACGTCCGCCGCCGCCCAGCTCACCGTCACCGCGGAGTTCCGGGACGGCCGGTGGCTGATCGTCGACATCAAGGCCCGCTGAGCGTGAGCACGCGCACGAGCGGGAGACGGGAGAACCCCATGACACGCGCGGTCCGCACCCCGGCGGGCATCCGCCCGGCCCTGGCCGTGGCCCTCGTCCTCACCCTGGTCGCGGGCGCCTTCGCGGCCTGGGCGGGCCGGGACTGGTACGCCGCGGCCCACGACGACTCCGCCGCGTACGCCGTGCAGCGCGACCGGGCGCTCGCGGCGGGGGAGCAGGCCGTGCAGAACCTCAACACGCTCGACCACCGGCGCGTGGACCAGGGCCTCGACCTCTGGGAGTCCTCCACGACCGGCGAGCTCCACAAGCAACTCGTGGACGGGCGGACGGAGTTCGCCGGGCAGGTGAAGGCCGCGAAGACGGTGACCACGGCCCGGGTGCTGTCCGGTGCCGTCACGGAACTCGACGACCGCGCGGGGCGGGCCCGGCTGCTCGTCGCCCTCCGCATCACCGTCACGACGCCCGACAGCAAGAGCACGGACAAGGACAGCCGCATGCTGGGCGAACTCACCAGGACCGACGGGCAGTGGAAGCTCAGTGCCCTGGGGCAGGCCCCCGTGGGCGGCACGGCGGCCGGCTGACCGGACCGCACCCGCGAGAGCCGCCCGCACCCGAAAGGACGACGCACGATGCCCACGCCCCGCCACCACCTCAACCGCCAGCGCCGCCGCCAGGCCCTCGCCGCCGCGCCCGAGGGCACGGCCCCGCGCCCCCGCGCCTCCGTGGGCCTCCTGACCGAGCCCGCCACCGCCCCCCGGCAGCGGTCGGCGGAGAAGCCCGTACGGGAGAAGGACGAGGCGCCGGAGAGGAAGGGACCACCGGCGAAGCCCGTACGGGAGAGGGCCGGGGAGCCGGGGCGGGAGGCCACCGGGGACAGGACCCCGTCACGCCGCCCCGCCCCCCTCGTGGTCCTCTGCGTGCTGACCCTCCTCCTCGGCGGCTTCGCCGGATGGGCGCACAGCCGGGCGGGAGAGCTCCGCGACGACCCCGCGCGCGGCAACACCGCCCTCACCGACCTCGCCCGTACCAGCGAGATCAAGGGGCAGACCGCCGCGGCCGTCGCCGCGCTCTTCTCCTACGACCACGCCGACACGGCCCCCTTCGAGAGGGCCGGGAAGACCCTCCTCACCGGGAAGGCGGTCGAACAGCACCGGACGCTCCTCGGCGGGGTCCTCGCCCGGGCGGCCGAGCAGAAGACGGTGATCACCACGGCGGTCACCGACAGCGCGGTCGAGCGGATCGACGGCGAACGCGCCCGGGTCCTGGTCTACGCCGACCAGAGCAGCGTGAGCACGGCCGGGACCGCCAAGACCGGCGGCAAACAGCCGAAGGCCCAGGACCAGGGGGTCTACGCGGGCGCCATGTTCGCCGTGGACGTCGTCCACCGGGACGGCCGCTGGCTCGTCGAGAACATCGACACCTTCGGCCGCTGAGCGGCCACTCCGCCACTCGTGGGCGTCACCCCGCCCGCGTGGCGACGAGCACCGTCGCGCACAGCTCCTCGCACGTGGCGATCCGCGCCTCCAGGCCGTGCGCGGAGACCGCCCCCACCGCCCGCTCGGCCTGCCGCTCGCTCGTCTCCACCAGCAGGTGGCCGCCCGGCGCCAGCCACTCCGGCGCCCCGGCGGCGACCCGCCGCAGCACGTCGAGGCCGTCCTGGCCGCCGTCGAGCGTGACGAGCGGCTCGTGGTCGCGGGCCTCGGGCGGCAGCAGGCCGATGTCCCCGGTGGGCACGTACGGCACGTTGGCGACCAGGACCTCGACCCGGCCCCGCAGCTCCGGCGGCAGCGGCGCGAACAGGTCCCCCTCGTACACCCGGCCGCCGCGCGGTTCGACGTTCCGCCGGGCGCAGTCCACCGCCGCCGGCTCGACGTCCGAGGCATGCACCTCCGCGCCCTCGACCCGGTCGAGCAGCACCGCGGCCGCCGCGCCCGAGCCGCAGCACAGGTCGACGCAGAGCGCGCCGGGCGAGGCGAGGGCCACGGCCCGCTCGACCAGGAACTCGGTCCGCCGCCGGGGCACGAACACCCCGGGGCCGACGACGATCCGCAGCCCGGCGAACTCCGCCCGTCCCACGACGTGCTCGAGCGGCAGGCCGGAGGCCCGCCGCTCGACCATCAGGTCGAGCTCGGCGGGCCCGGGCGCCGCCGCGAGCAGCATCGCGGCCTCCTCCTCGGCGAAGACGCACCCGGCGGCCCGCAGCCGCTCGACCACCCCCGCGCCGTACGCCACGTCAGGCAAGCTGTGCCTCGATGGCCGCCACGACCTCGGGGGCGTCCGGCTCGGTGCGCGGACGGAAGCGCGTGACCTGCCCGTCCCGGCCGATCAGGAACTTCTCGAAGTTCCACTGCACGTCACCGGCCTCGCCCCCGGCGTCCGCGACCTTCACCAGCTCCGCGTAGAGCGGGTGGCGGTCCGCGCCGTTGACGTCCGTCTTCTCCAGGAGCGGGAAGGACACCCCGTACGTCGTCGAGCAGAACGTCCGAATGTCCTCCGCGCTGCCCGGCTCCTGGCCCGCGAACTGGTTGCAGGGCACGCCGAGCACGGTGAGGCCGCGCTCCCCGTACTCCTTCTGCAGCCGCTCCAGGCCCGCGTACTGCGGGGTCAGACCGCACTTGGAGGCGACGTTCACGACCAGGACCGCGCGGTCCCGGTAGTCGGCCAGGGAGACCGGCTCGCCGTTCAGGGTCTTCAGCGGGATGTCGTACAGGCTCATGGCCGCTCCTCGTGCGCACGGGGGGATGGGGTTTGATCTGACCATGGGCGACGAACTAATGGCAATCGCGATCGACTCCACGACGGAGGGGGCGCCGCGCCGCATCCGGTGCCGGCTCTGCGGCCGCCCCCTGAAGGGCGCGGACTCGCGCCGCACCGGCCTCGGCCCGACCTGTGACGCCAAGCTCCATCCGCCGGGCCCGGACATCCGCACCCGCCGCCACGAGGTGGAGCAGGACGTCCTGCCGGGCCTGGACCCGCCTGGCGATTCGGGCGCGTGACGCTACCAGCCGCGAAAACCGGTGGGCCAGCGGTTTCCCGGCCCGGCAGGGTGACCGGGATGAGAACGACACCCGAGCCACCGGAACCGGAGTCCTGAACCATGTCGACCCTGCGCGTCACCGCCGAAGTCCTGACCGTCCACCCCCATCCCGACGCCGACGCCCTGGAACTGGCCCAGGTCGGCCTCTACCGGGCCGTCGTCGCCAAGGGCGTCTACGAGACCGGCGACGCCGCCGTCTACATCCCCGAGCAGGCGGTGCTGCCCGCCGCGCTCATCGAGGAGCTGGGACTGACCGGGCGCCTCGCCGGGGGGAACGCGGACCGGGTCAAGGCGGTGCGGCTGCGCGGGGAGCTGTCCCAGGGGCTCGTCTGTCGGCCCGCCGCCCTCGCGGACACCGACCTCGTACGGGCCGCGGCCGAGGGCACCGACTTCGCGGAGCGGCTCGGCATCGTCAAGTGGGTGCCGCCGATACCGACGCACATGAGCGGGGACGTGGAGCGCGCGCCCGACCTGCTGCCCTGGGTCGACGTCGAGAACCTCCAGCGGTATCCGGACGTCTTCGAGCCCGGCGAGCCCGTCGTCCTGACGGAGAAGCTGCACGGCACGGCCTGCCTGCTGACGTACGGGGCCGGGGACGGGCGCGTCCAGGTCTCCTCCAAGGGCTTCGGGGCCAAGGGCCTCGCGCTCAAGGAGGACCCGCGCAACCTGTACTGGCGCGCCGTCCACGGCCACGGCCTGGCCGCCGTCGCCGAGCGCCTGGCCAAGCGCCTCGGCGCCCGCCGCGTCGGCCTCTTCGGCGAGGTGTACGGCTCCGGGGTCCAGGACCTGGCGTACGGCGCCGACGCCCGGAGCGAGACCGTCGGGTACGCGCTGTTCGACGTGTCCGCCGAGATCGACGGACAGGTCCGCTGGCTGGACCCGGCCGAGGTCCTGGAGCCCGGCGAGGTCCCGCTCGTCCCGCGCCTGTACTCCGGCCCGTACGACCTGGACACCGTCCTCGCGCACGCGAGCGGCCGGGAGACGGTATCCGGCCGGGAGGCGCACCTGCGGGAGGGCGTCGTCGTCCGGCCCGTGACCGAGCGGTACAGCCCGGTCCTGGGCGGCCGGGCCATCGCCAAGGCGGTCAGCCCGGCCTACCTCACCCGCAAGGGCGGCACCGAGTTCGAGTGACGCTCAGCCGAGCGCGCGGAACAGGCCCTCCTGGACCACCGACACCAGGAGCCTGCCCTCGCGGTCGTAGATCCGGCCCCGCGCGAGTCCCCGGCCGCCCGTGGCGATCGGGGACTCCTGGTCGTACAGGAACCACTCGTCCGCCCGGAACGGCCGGTGGAACCACATCGCGTGGTCGAGCGACGCCATGTCGAAGCCGCGCGGGCCCCACAGGGGTTCGACCGGGATGCGGACGGCGTCGAGGAGGGTCATGTCCGAGGCGTACGTCAGGGCGCAGGTGTGGACCAGCGGGTCGTCGCCCAGCGGCCCCACGGCCCGCATCCACACCGCGCTGCGCGGATCCGCGTCCTCGACCTCCTCCTTCGTCCAGCGCAGCCGGTCCACATAGCGGATGTCGAAGGGCTGTCGGCGGGCCATCCGCTCCAGGGCCTCCGGCAGCTCGCCCAGGTGGTCGCGGATCTCGTCCACCAGCCTCGGCAGGCTCTCCGGGTCCGTCAGGTGCCGGGGCGGCAGCTGGTGCTCGAACCCGGCCTCCTCCGGCCGGTGGAAGGAGGCCGTCAGATTGAAGATCGTCCGTCCCTCCTGTACCGCCGTGACCCGGCGGGTCGTGAACGAGCGTCCGTCGCGCACCCGCTCCACCTGGTACACGATCGGCACCCCGGGACGGCCCGGCCGCAGGAAGTAGGCGTGCAGCGAGTGCACCGGCCGGTCGTCCTCCACGGTCCGGCCGGCCGCCACCAGGGCCTGGCCGGCGACCTGCCCGCCGAAGACCCGCTGGAGCGACTCCTGCGGGCTGCGGCCCCGGAAGATGTCGACCTCGATCCGCTCCAGGTCGAGCAGGTCCACCAGTCTCTCGGCGGGATTGGTCACCACGGAAACTCCTCCTACAGCTGTCCGACGGACGTCACGCGGACGACCGCGCGCCCCTCCTCGTCGGAGGCCGCGAGATCCACCTCCGCGCCGATGCCCCAGTCATGGTCGCCGTTCGGGTCGGCGAAGGTCTGCCGGACGCGCCACAGGCCGTGCGCCGGGTCCTCCTCGATGGCGAGCAGCTTCGGACCGCGCGCGTCCGGGCCCGTGCCGAGGTCGTCGTACTCGTCCCAGTACGCGTCCATCGCCTCGCCCCACGCGTCCGCGTCCCAGCCGGACTCCGCGTCCAGCTCGCCGAGCGCGTCCACGTTGTCCAGGGCGGCCAGCTCCACCCGGCGGAACAGGGCGTTGCGCACCAGGACCCGGAAGGCGCGGGCATTGGCCGTGACCGGCTTGACCTGGTCGGCCTTCTCCTGGGCCTCCTCGGCCGTCTGGACCTCCGGGTTCGCCAGCTGCTCCCACTCGTCGAGCAGCGAGGAGTCCACCTGGCGCACCATCTCGCCCAGCCAGGCGATCAGGTCCTCCAGGTCATCGGTCTTCAGGTCGTCCGGGATGGTGTGGTCCAGCGCCTTGTACGCGCTCGCCAGGTACCGCAGGACGATGCCCTCGGTCCGCGCCAGCTCGTACCAGGAGGTGAACTCGGTGAAGGACATGGCCCGTTCGTACATGTCGCGGATGACCGACTTCGGCGACACCGGGTGGTCGCCCACCCACGGGTGCGACGTCCGGTAGACGTTGTACGCGTGCCAGAGCAGCTCCTCCAGCGGCTTCGGGTACGAGATCTCCTGGAGCCGCTCCATCCGCTCCTCGTACTCGACGCCGTCCGCCTTCATCCTCCCGACCGCCTCGCCGCGCGCCTTGTTCTGCATGGCGGCCAGGATCTGGCGCGGGTCGTCGAGCGTCGACTCCACGACGGACACCATGTCCAGGGCGTACGAGGGGGATTCGGGGTCGAGCAGGTCGAACGCGGCGAGCGCGAACGTCGACAGCGGCTGGTTGAGCGCGAAGTCCTGCTGGAGGTCGACGGTCAGACGGATCGTCCGCCCCTCGGCGTCCGGCTCGTCGAGCTGCTCCACCACGCCGCCGTCGAGCAGCGAGCGGTAGATCGCGATGGCCCGGCGGATGTGCCGCAGCTGCGCCTTGCGCGGCTCGTGGTTGTCCTCCAGGAGCTTGCGCATCGCCTCGAAGGCGTTGCCCGGCCGGGCGATCACCGAGAGCAGCATGATGTTGGTGACCTTGAAGCGGGAGGTCAGCGGCTCCGGCTCGGCCGCGATCAGCTTCTCGAAGGTCGTGTCGCTCCAGGCGACGAAGCCCTCCGGGGCCTTCTTGCGGACCACCTTGCGGCGCTTCTTCGGGTCGTCGCCGGCCTTCGCGAGCGCCTTCTCGTTCTCGATGACGTGCTCGGGGGCCTGGGCGACCACGTAGCCGGCGGTGTCGAAGCCGGCCCGGCCGGCCCGGCCCGCGATCTGGTGGAACTCCCGGGCGCGCAGCGTCCGCACCCGGTTGCCGTCGTACTTGGTGAGGGCAGTGAAGAGCACCGTGCGGATCGGCACGTTCACGCCCACGCCGAGCGTGTCCGTCCCGCAGATCACCTTCAGCAGACCGGCCTGCGCCAGCTTCTCCACCAGCCGCCGGTACTTCGGCAGCATGCCGGCGTGGTGCACGCCGATGCCGTGGCGCACGAACCGCGAGAGGTTCTGGCCGAACTTGGTGGTGAAGCGGAAGTTGCCGATCAACTCCGCGATCTTGTCCTTCTCCTCGCGCGTGCACATGTTGATGCTCATCAGCGACTGCGCGCGCTCGACGGCCTGCGCCTGCGTGAAGTGCACGATGTAGACGGGCGCCTGCCTGGTCTCCAGGAGCTCCGTCAGGGTCTCCGTGATCGGCGTGAGCACGTACTCGTACGAGAGCGGCACCGGCCGGGTCGCCGAGCGGACCACCGAGGTCGGCCGTCCCGTGCGCCGGGTCAGGTCCTTCTCGAACATCGACACGTCGCCGAGCGTCGCCGACATCAGGACGAACTGCGCCTGGGGGAGTTCGAGCAGCGGGATCTGCCAGGCCCAGCCGCGGTCCTGCTCGGCGTAGAAGTGGAACTCGTCCATGACGACCTGGCCGATGTCGGCGTACTTGCCGTCCCGCAGCGCGATCGAGGCCAGGACCTCCGCCGTGCAGCAGATCACCGGCGCGTCCGCGTTCACGGAGGCGTCGCCGGTCAGCATGCCGACGTTCTCGGTGCCGAAGAGCTTGCACAGGTCGAAGAACTTCTCCGACACCAGCGCCTTGATCGGCGCGGTGTAGAAGGTCACCTGGTCGTTCGCGAGCGCGGTGAAGTGCGCACCCGCCGCGACCAGCGACTTTCCCGATCCGGTGGGGGTGGACAGAATGACGTTCGCCCCGGAGACGACCTCGATCAGCGCCTCTTCCTGGGCCGGGTAGAGCGTGATGCCCCGCTCCCCGGCCCAGGAGGAGAAGGCCTCGAAGAGGGCGTCGGGGTCGGCGGTCGGCGGCAGCTGGTCGATAAGGGTCACGCCCCCATCTTGCCTGGATTCCGTTCCGAGGAGGGAACCGGCCACCCACGGTGTTGATCACGGGCGGTAGGCTCGTCCGTCGACCGGGCGCCAACCGAGCGCCGGCAGGGGAGAAACGGGGCGGGCCAACCATGATGGGACCGGCGCACTCACTGTCCGGAGCGGCGGCCTGGCTGGGGGTCGGGGCCCTCGCGGCGGCCTACGACCGCCCGATGCCCTGGCCGGTACTCGTCGTCGGCGCGCTCATCTGCGCGGGCGCGGCCCTCGCCCCCGACCTCGACCACAAGTCCGCGACCATATCGCGCTCCTTCGGACCCCTCTCCAAGATCCTCTGCGGGATCATCGACAAGCTGTCGTACGCCGTCTACCAGGCCACCCGCTCCAAGGCCGACCCCCGGCGGACCGGAGGACACCGGACCCTCACCCACACCTGGCTCTGGGCGGCCCTGATGGGCGTCGGGGCCTCCGCGGCGGCGGTCAGCGGCGGCCGGTGGGCGGTCCTCGCCCTCCTCTTCGTCCACCTCGTCCTGGCCGTGGAAGGCCTCCTGTGGAAGGCCGCCCGCGCTTCCAGCGATGTCCTGGTCTGGCTGCTCGGCGCGGCCGGCGCCTGGATCATGGCGGACATCCTCGAAGACCCCGGCAACGGCGCGAACTGGTTCTTCACCGGTCCCGGCCAGGAGTACCTGTGGCTCGGGCTGCCGATCGTCCTCGGCGCCCTCGTCCACGACATCGGCGACGCCCTGACGGTCTCGGGCTGCCCGGTCCTCTGGCCCATACCCGTCGGCCGCAAGTTCTGGTACCCGGTCGGCCCGCCCAGGTTCATGCGGTTCCGGGCCGGAAGCTGGGTCGAGCTGAAGGTCCTCACCCCCGTCTTCATGCTCCTGGGCGGGCTCGGCGCGGTCTTCGCGCTAGGCCTGCTGTAGCCCGTGGCGTACGAGGGAGGGCCCGCACCGGATCCCCGGTGCGGGCCCTCCCGCGTACATACAGCCCGGTCACCCGTGCCAGGACCGCCACAGCGCCGCGTACGCCCCGTCCGCCGCGACCAGCTCCTCGTGGCTGCCCAGCTCGCTGATCCGGCCGGACTCGACCACCGCGATCAGGTCGGCGTCGTGCGCGGTGTGCAGCCGGTGCGCGATCGCCACGACCGTGCGCCCGTCGAGGACCCGGCCGAGCGACCGCTCCAGATGGCGGGCGGCCCGGGGGTCGAGCAGGGAGGTCGCCTCGTCCAGGACCAGGGTGTGCGGGTCCGCCAGGACGAGCCGCGCCAGAGCGATCTGCTGGGCCTGCGCCGGGGTCGGCGCCCGGCCGCCCGAGCCCACCTCGGTGTCCAGACCCCCGTCGAGACCCCGCGCCCAGCCCTCCGCGTCCACGGCCGCGAGCGCCGCCCACAGCTCGGCGTCGTCGGCCCCGGCCCTGGCGAGCAGCAGGTTGTCCCGGAGGGAGCCCACGAAGACGTGGTGCTCCTGGTTGACCAGGGCCACGTGCTCGCGGACCCGCTCGGCGGGCATCCGCGCCAGCTCGGCCGCGCCGAGGGTGACCGACCCGGTCCGCGGGGCGTAGACGCCCGCGAGCAGCCGCCCGAGGGTGGACTTGCCCGCGCCGGACGGGCCGACCAGGGCGATCCGGGTGCCCGGCGCCACCTTCAGGGTCACCTCGTGCAGCACGTCGACGCCCTCCCGGTAGCCGAACCGCACCTCGTCCGCCCGCACCGTCCGGCCCTCGGGCCGCACCTTCTCGTCGCCCGCCTCCGGCTCGATGTCCCGGACGCCGACGAGCCGGGCCAGGGAGACCTGCGCGACCTGGAGCTCGTCGTACCAGCGCAGGACGATCCCGATCGGTTCCACCAGCATCTGCGAGAGCAGCGCGCCCGTGGTCAGCTGCCCCACGTCCATCCAGCCCCGCAGCACGAACGACCCGCCGAGCAGCAGCACGACGCCCAGCACCACCACGTGGGTGAGGTCGACGACGGGGAAGAGCACCGACCGCAGGAAGAGGGTGTACCTCTCCCATCCGACCCACTCCTTGACCCGCCGGTCCGACAGGGCGATCCGGCGCGCCCCGAGGCGGTGCGCCTCGACCGTGCGGCCCGCGTCGACGGTCTCCGCGAGCGCGGCGGCCACCGCCGCGTACCCCGCGGCCTCCGAGCGGTACGCCGAGGGCGCCCGCCGGAAGTACCAGCGGCAGCCCACGACGAGGAGCGGCGCCGCGAGGAGCGGGGCGAGCGCGAGCGGCGGGGCCGTCACCACCAGGCCGCCGAGCAGCAGCCCCGCCCACACCACGCCGATGGCGAGCTGGGGCACGGCCTCGCGCATGGCGTTGGCGAGCCGGTCGACGTCCGTGGTGATCCGCGAGAGCAGGTCCCCGGTCCCGGCCCGTTCGAGCACGCCCGGCGGCAGGCCCACCGACCGGACCAGGAAGTCCTCGCGCAGGTCCGCGAGCATCTCCTCGCCCAGCATCGCCCCGCGCAGCCGGACCAGCCGCACGAACACGGCCTGGACGAGGAGCGCGCCCGCGAACAGCGCGACCGTGCGCTCCAGGTGCAGGTCGCGGGCCCCGGCCGCCAGGCCGTCCACCACCGAGCCCAGCAGGTACGGGCCGACCATCGAGGCGATGACGGCGACCGCGTTCACCCCGACGAGCAGGGCGAACGCCCGGCGGTGACGGCGCAGCAGCGCGCGCACGTAGGTGCGGACGGTCGCCGTCGCGGCGACGGGCAGCGTCGTCGCCGTCGTCGGGGCCCCCGGGTCGTACTCCGGCGGAGCCAGGCCGATCATGCCGATTCCCCTTCCAGTGCTTCGAGTACGACGGCCCCCGGTGCGCGCACGGTGTCCACCGCGAACTCCCCGTCCGTCTCGCGGGTGACGACCGCGCGGTAGCGGGGCTCCCGGGCGAGCAGTTCGCGGTGGGTGCCGACGGCGACCGCCTGGCCCTCGTGGACCAGGACCACCCGGTCGGCGCGGTCCAGGAGCAGCGGCGAGGAGGCGAGGACGACGGTGGTCGCGCCCGCGCGCAGTCCGGCGATCCCGGCGGCCACCCGCGCCTCGGTGTGGGCGTCGACCGCCGAGGTCGGCTCGTCCAGGACGAGCACCTCCGGGTCGGCCACCAGGGACCGGGCGAGCGCGAGGCGCTGGCGCTGGCCGCCGGAGAGCGACCGGCCGCGCTCGGTGATCCGGGTGCGCATCGTGTCGCCGTCGGCGTCCACGGAGGCCTGGGCCAGCGCGTCGAGGACGTCCTCGCAGCGGGCGGCGGTCAGCGCGTCCTCGGCCCGCACCGCGCCCGAGGCGGGCACGTCGAGCAGTTCGCGCAGGGTGCCGGAGAGCAGCACCGGGTCCTTGTCCTGCACGAGGACGGCGGTACGGGCGGTCTCCAGCGGCAGTTCGTCGAGCGGGACCCCGCCGAGCAGCACCGAGGCGTGGGCCCGCCCCTCGGCGGACGGTTCGGCCGGGTGGCCACCGAGCCGGTCCGCGAGCCGCCCGGCCGCGTCCGGGTCGCCGCAGACGACGGCGGTGAACAGCCCGGCCGGGGCGCGCACCCCGGTCAGCGGGTCGTACAGGTCGCCGGACGCCCGGCGCTCCCCGTCCCCGGCCGCCGCGGCGGTCGTCGTACGGGCGAGCGCGAGGACCCGCGCGGCCCGCTTCGCGGACGGCCGGGAGAAGGAGTACGCCATCGCGATCTCCTCGAACGTGCGCAGCGGATGGTGGGCGAGGGCCACGGCGCCGTAGACGGTGACCAGTTCGCCGACCGCGATCCGCCCGTCGAGCGCGAGCCGGGCGCCGTGCACCACCACCGCGATGAGCAGCAGACCGGGCAGCACGACCTGGATCGCGGAGATCAGGGCCCACATGCGCGCGCTGTGCACGGCCGCCCGGCGGACCTCCTGGGAGGCGGCGCGGTAGCGGCCCAGGAACAGCTCCTCGCCGCCGATGCCGCGCAGCACGCGCAGCCCGGCGACGGTGTCGGAGGCCAGCTCCGTGGCCCGGCCCGCCTTCTCGCGCTGGACGTCCGCCCGGCGGGTCGCGCGGGGGAGCAGCGGCAGCACGGCGAGGGCGAGGACGGGGACGCCGACGGCCACCACGACGCCCAGGGCGGGCTGGTAGACGAGGAGGCCCGCGCAGATGGCCACGAGCACGACGGCGCTCGCCGCGAACCGCGACAGGGCCTCGACGAACCAGCCGATCTTCTCGACGTCGCCGGTGGAGACGGCGACGACCTCGCCGGCGGCGACCCGCCGGGTCAGGACGGAGCCCAGTTCGGCGGTCTTGCGGGCGAGGAGCTGCTGCACCCGGGTGGCGGCGGTGATCCAGTTGGTGACGGCGGTGCGGTGCAGCATCACGTCGCCCGCCGCGATCGCGCCCCCCAGGGCGAGGAGCAGCGCCCCGGCGAGCGCGAGCCGCCCGCCGTCGCGGTCCACGACCGCCTGGACGGCGAGGCCGATGCCGAACGGCAGGCCGGCGATGCCCAGGTAGTGCAGCAGCCCCCAGAGCAGGGACTTCACCTGCCCGCCGAGCTGTCGGCGACCGAGCCAGACGAGGAACCGCGTGCCCGAACGCACATCGGGGACCCCCGGGTCGGCGTAGGGAAGATCTCGAATCTGCATGGCGTCCCAGGGTCTCCGGGTAGGGCGGGGGAGACGCGCGTCGGGGGTGCGACGGCGCCGGAAACCGTGCAAGGTTCGCTTTTTCCCCGGGAACCGGCAATCGATTTTCCACGCGGAGGGAAAGGATCCGGCCATGGTCGCGCCCGGCCGGCGCCGCTGCCGGGACAGGGACCGGGCGGAACGCCGTGCCCGGACACGACAGTGCCCGGCCCCTGTGCGGACGGAGGGCAGGGCTGCGGCCAAGTGCTTGAAGGTACTTGGCGGATGGGGGCGCGGGGTGGTTCTGGCCTGCACGAACGTACCCAGTCGCTGGCCGCTCCCGAAAACTTCGGGTGTTTTCGGGACGGCGGGGCTGTCAGCGGTGGGGCTGGTGTGCGTCGCATGGGAGCGAAGGCGGCGCTACTGGCGTACGCGGACGGAGACGTGGCCTCGGCACTGCGGGGGCAGCGAGCCGGTGGCCGAGGGAACGGCGGCGTTGATCGCCCAAGTCTTCCCTGGCCGGGGGATGGAGTCGACGGAGGGCGACGTTCCAGGGGAGTCGGCGTACCCGTCTTCGAGGCGCCTTACTGGGTGGGTGACCGTCCCGTGGAGTGCGATCGGGAGCGGGGCGAGGAGCCGTACGCGCTGCCCTTCCACCCGCTGGAACTGGGCGACGAAGCCCTGCGCGCCTTCTTCGACTTCCTCCTGGAAGGCCGGCCCTTGTCCGAGGACGTCGACCCGGACGAGGTCCCGATGCTCGGTTTCCGCCCCTTGGCCGACAGCAACGAGCCGAGCATCCGACACCGCCCAGGCGATGGCATCAGCCTGAGGTAGGTTGACGATTCACGTCTGCAAGGGGGAGGCGACGGTGATGGGTCTGGCTCCGGACGTCAAGTTCATCGCGGAGGGAATGATCCGCGGCTCCATGGGGCTTCTCGACACGATGCGGGGAGCACGTGACACGGCTGTCGCCGTCGGCCACGAGCTGGCGCGGCAACACGGGATGGCGGGGGACGACGAAGCCGGGCGGGCCTTTGCCAAGGTGTATGTCTCGGCAGCCTCCGCGACGCTCGACACGATGGGCTTCAGCTCCTACGTCCTTGGCGAGACGAGCAAGGGGCTGATGCGCAACGCCCGCGAGTTCATGGCCGAGGAAAGCCGTCTGGTCTCCGCCTTCCTGGGCCGGCAGGCCGACCTCACCGCAGGAATGGGCGACCCCGGTGCCGACTGCACCGAGAACTACCTCGGGCTGGGCCAGGAGCTTCCTGAAGTGGTGGGGGAGACCGCCTGGTACGAGCAGTACGCCCCCGGCGGCGGCAGTGACCGCTTCCGTGGCTCGCCGGAGAAGATCCGGGACGTCGCCGGCTCCTGGCGTCACGCCGGGGTGCTCATGCAACGCTTCCTGGAGGACGCGCAGGCGTACGCCCTCACCGCGAGCAAGGCACACTCCGGCGAGGCCGCCGACGCCTTCCAGACGTACGTCAAGCACAGCATCGGCCTTACCTGCCCGCCGGCGAAGGCGGAGGAGGGCGAGCCGCTGGTGACGAACCTCGTCGCCGCCTGCACACAGATCGCCAAGGCATGCGACCGGTACGCCGAGCACGTGGAGGCCGCCAAGGGGAAAATCGCCGAGCGCAGGATGGACCTCTTCGCGGTCGACATGCCCTGGGACCAGCCGATGTTCGGGGGCAACGGATACGACGGCGGACTGCTCGACGCCGTGCTCGTGGACTCCTGGATCCGGGACCTCGGCTCCGTTGGCCATGCGCTGGACTCGTCCGCCGCACGCGTCAAGCTCCCCGCGGCCGATCCGCCGACGGCGCCCGCCGTCCCGGGACTCCCGTTCCTGCCGCCGCTCATTCCCGCGCCGATTCCCGTACCCGTCCCGGTCGTCCTCGCGTCGTACACCGGGCAGGTGCCGGCCCTGGCTCCGATGATCAATCCCGTCGACCCGGGCATCTCCTTCGCCGACCCGATTCCGCCGGTTCCCGGAACGACCCGCCTCCTCACCGTGGCAGAGCAGCAGCGGTTCCGCTCGTGGACGAACACCCTCCGACCCGGCGGCCTGGCAGGCGGCGGTGGCCCGGCGGCCCCGGACAACGCCTACCAGCTCCGCGTGGCCGGCTACCCCGAACGGGAAGTGCCGTTGCTCGGGAGCAAGCGCGGGCTCATGGTGGACGGCATACGCCCCCTCGACGGCCACCTCGTCGAGGCGAAGCACGCACGGGACCCGGACTGCACGAAGAAGAGCTTCCGCACCCTCGACCGGGTCGAGGAGACACTGGCGAAGCCCGTGAAGATCAACAACCAGGGGAAGATCGCGTGGGACCCCGTCGTCGACTCCATGTACGCGGGTGACGAGAAGGAACTCGTCCGCTACAAGCAAGCCATGGCCAATCCCGCCAACAGCGAGATCAGGGGCCTGGAGATCGTGACGAACGGCAGGGACAACGCCGTCTACTGGCAGTCCATGATGGCGATGACGGGCACGCCCGGCTCGACACGGTACGTCCCCTGAGAACAAGGAAGACCATGGCCACGGAACGAGACATCCGGACGAACTTCGCCTTCTATCCCCCCGAGGGGGACGGTGGAGCTTGGCACGCCACGCTGCTCTCCCTGGAGCGGGCCCTGCGCGAGGCCTTCCCCGACCCGGTCATCGGGCACCGTCGGTCCGGCGTCCACGAAATGACCGTCCTGGACTTCGAGGTCGAGCTGGCGCCGGACGTGTGGCTGGACGGCACCGCGGCCATCACCGAACCCGACTACGCCTACATCACCCTCACCGACGTGACGGCGGACGAAGCCGGCGCCTTCGCCGTCTGGCTGCGCGACTCCTTCGCTCCGGCGCCCGACCTCGTGCGCTTCGCCAGCAGCCTCGCCATGGCGAACGGCGAGGACACCCCCTCGCCGCTGCCGGTCGAAGGGGGCCGCGAAGACATCGGTGGCCTGCTGCGCCGGCACCTCGACGCGTTCGACTGCTGACCGGCGAGCACCAAGCGGCTGCCGACTGTGTGACGCTGCTTCCCGTCGCTGTGGTCGGCCGACGGAACGTAGGACCGCGGTTTCACAGCCCCGGACACCTCCCGCCGAGCCCAGGAGCGGGCTGGGCTCGAAGAGGCGGTCCGGCGGATGCGACGCGGGCCGCTCTGCCTCTGCCCGGACGGGACTTGTGCCGACACTGTCGGCGGGTGCCGGAGCGCGCGCATCTCATCGGATCCGTGCTGCCCGCCAGGCGTCGGTGATGCAGCCTTCTTCCACATCCCACCACTCCTGGGCTACGCCGTAATCGAGGAGCCGCTGGACCTTTGCGAGGCCTGCCGCCGACGGCACATCGAGAGCGACCATGCCGAACTGCTCGATCCCCTCTCCACCCACTCCCAGTTCCGCGAAGGCCTTCAGAGCGCTCTGCCGCGCTGCGTCGGATCCCTCGTCAGGCAGCACGATCAGCTGGATCGTGCAGTTCTGCGACGGCGAGACCACCTGGCCGACCCGGTGAACGCCGTCCTTGTCGGAGTGGGTGGTGAGGATGCCTCCGCACGCCACGCCGCTTGCGAACCAAGGAGTGTTGTCGAGTCGCACGGTGCCGTCGCCCAGGTCGAGACCGCAGGTTCTGCGGGAGCACCTCGACCGGCATGCCGATGACGACTCCCTGGTGGAGAAGGCTCTCCTCGCCTGCGCTGCGAGTTCCTACCGGTCCGGCGAAGGTTTCGAGAGCCTCCTGCGTCGCCACAGCGCCTCCGGCGAGGTGCTTCTCCGCCTCACCGTCGGCCTCGCTCCGCTTGGGCGACCTTCTGGACGCGGCGGCCGAGGGGACCCCTTGGGCGAGCCCTCCAGCCGGTCGCTGAGGCGTACGGGTACCCCGGGCCGATTCTGCGACCAAGTACTGAGAAGGCACCCGCTCCGCCCAGCCCCCGCCTACCGGAGCCGAGCACGGAAACCCCTCAGACCGGCTTCACCGAGTCCACTCCCGACCGGGCCCGCTGCCACTCCCCCCGGGTGAAGTCCGGGATCTCCTGTGGTGCCCCGCCCGCCCTGATCGAGGCGTGGCTCAGTGGCAGCGGTGCCGTCCAGACGGCGGCGTCGTACACGTCGAAGTCCGGGACGAGTCCCTTCTGCAGGCACTGCACCAGGCGGTACACCATGAGGTAGTCCATGCCGCCGTGCGCGCCCGGCGGGTTGGCGTGGTCCTTCCAGAGCCAGTGGTCGAACGCGGCGGCGTAGGCCGAGAAGTCGCCCCACTGGTCGTCCCGGTGGTCCGGCTCCAGATAGATCCGGGGCGGGTAGTCCTCGAAGACGCCCCGGGTGCCGCCCAGGCTGTTGACCCTGCTGTACGGGTGCGGGGTGGAGACGTCGTGTTCGAGGCGGATCACCCGGCCCCTGGCCGTCCGGACGAGGCTGACCGTCCGGTCGCTCCCGACGTACGTCTCCTTCCAGCTCGGGTCGCCGGACGGCACGTGCTCCTGCCGGTACTCGGCGAGGCCGAGCGCCGGGGTGCCGAGGCTGCTGATGCTCACCGCCCGGTCGCCCCGGTTGACGTCCATGTAGTTCGCGACCGGGCCGAAGCCGTGGTTGGGGTAGAGGTCGCCGCGCAGCCGGGTGTGCCACAGCCGGCGCCAGGGCCCCTCGTAGTACGTCGGCGAGAACAGCAGGGCGCGCAGGTCGTGGTTGTACGCCCCCGCCCCGTGCAGGAGTTCGCCGAACTTCCCCGCGTGCGCCATCCGCAGCACCCGCATCTCGTTCCGGCCGTAGCAGCAGTTCTCCAGCTGCATGCAGTGCCGGCGGGTCCGCTCCGAGAGGTCGACCAGCTCCCACAGCTCGTCCATCTCCATGGCGACCGGGCACTCCACGCCGACGTGCTTGCCGTTCAGCATCGCGGCCCGGGCGATCGCGAAGTGGCTCTCCCAGGGGGTGGCCACGTACACGAGGTCGAGGTCGGTGCGGGCGCAGAGGTTCTCGTAGTCCTCCTCGCCGTTGGCGTACAGGGCGGGGGCGGGCCGGCCGGCGGCGACGACCTGCGCGGCGGCCCGCTCGGCCTTCGCGCGCACCGGGTCGCAGACGGCGACGACCCGCACCCAGGGGTGGGCGAGGAAGTGGCCGATCATGGCGGCGCCCCGGTTGCCGAAGCCCACGATCCCCACCCGGACCGTGGAGCGGGCCTCGAAGGGGACACCGGCCATGGTGGCGTCCCGGCGCGCCGGGACGGCCGCGGGGCCGGGTGCCGCGTGGGCCGCCCCGGTGCCGACGGCGGCGAGAGCGAGACCCGCGCCAGCCGCTCCGGCGGTGGTCCTGAGGACCTCGCGGCGGCTCGGGGCGGGCGGCGTCTGCTCGTTCACGGAACCTCCCGGAGCCGGAGTCGGACAGTCGGACTGTACGTTCCGGCTCCGGCGCGGTGCCGTACCGCCCGCCGCGCCTCACCCGAACGTACGAAGGTCTCCACCGCCCGGGATTTCCGGGAGAGCTGACGCGGGGTCAGGGGCGCGTGGCGCGTTCCAGCGCGATCAGCACCGACTCGTAGGTCCGGCCCGTCGCCCGGTCCATCCCGATCTCGCACGTCCGGTTGGCCGACAGGTGCGCGTCGAACGGCCGGGCCGTGACCTCGGCCGCCTCCCGGGCCGTCGCCGACGCCGTCAGCTCCGGGTGCAGCATGCCCCGGTCGCCCGCGAAGGCGCAGCAGCCCGCGTCGGCGGGGACGACGACCTCCTCCGCGCAGGCCCCGGCCAGCTCGGTCAGCCGGTCCTCGTCGCCCAGGTGCCGCATCGAGCACGTGGGGTGGACCACGGCGGAGCCGACCCGGCGGCGCACGTCGAGTCGGGGGAGCAGCTCGTCCGCCGCCCACACGAGGGAGTCCACCACGGTCAGTCCGGCGTGCAGCTCCCGGTTCTCCTCCGTCAGGTACGGCACCACCTCGTGCGCGACGCCGAGCGTGCACGAGGAGGCGTCCACCACGAGCGGCAGCCTCCCGCCCGCCGTCCATCCCCAGGCCGCCTGGATGATCCGGTTCGCCATCACCTCGTTGCCCCGCTCGTACCCCTTGGAGTGCCAGATCGTCGCGCAGCAGGTCCCGGCCACGTCGTCCGGGATCCACACGGGCCGTCCGGCCCGCGCCGACACGGCGACGACGGCCTCGGGGAGCGAGGGCCCGGGGTCGCCGTCCGGGGTGCCGAAGATCCGGTTCACACAGGCCGGGTAGTAGACGGCGACCGCCGCCGGGCGGTGGGTTCGGGGCAGCCGGCGCGGCGCCGCGCCGGGGATCTCCGGCAGCCACTCCGGTACGAGGTCGGGGCGGACCGCCCTGCGGGCGAGACCGGTCACCGACTCCACGACCCGGTCGCCGATCCGGTCGGCGGCGGCGACCGCGAGCCGCGCCGAGGCCTCCACGGCCCGGAAGTTCCGCGCGGTCAGGGCGGCGATCCGCTCCTCGCGCGGCGAGTGCCGCTCGTGCCGGAACTCCTTCATCAGGGCGCCCGTGTCGATGCCGACCGGGCAGGCGAGCGCGCACGTGGAGTCGCCGGCGCAGGTGTCGACGGCGTCGTACCCGTACTCCTCCAGGAGGCGGGCCTCGACCGGCGAGCCGTCCTCCTGCCGCAGCATCTCCCGGCGCAGCACGATCCGCTGGCGCGGGGTGGTCGTCAGGTCGTGGCTGGGGCAGGTCGGTTCGCAGAAGCCGCACTCGATGCAGGGGTCGGCGATCCGCTCCACGGCCGGGATCGTCTTCAGACCGCGCAGATGGGCCTGCGGGTCGCGGTCCAGGACGACCCTCGGGGCCAGCACCCCGGACGGGTCGAAGGCCTCCTTGATCCGCCACATCAGCTCGGTCGCCCGCGTCCCCCACTCCAGCTCCAGGAAGGGCGCGATGTTGCGGCCGGTGGCGTGCTCGGCCTTCAGGGAGCCGTCGAAGCGCTCCACGGTCAGCTTGCAGAACTCGTCCATGAAGGCCGCGTACCGCTCGACGTCGGACGGGTCAGCCGCGTCGAAGGCGAGCAGGAAGTGGAGGTTGCCGTGGGCCGCGTGACCGGCCACGGCCGCGTCGAAGCCGTGCCGCTCCTGGAGGGCGAGCAGCGCGCCGCAGGCCTCCGCGAGCCGGGCCGGCGGCACCGCGAAGTCCTCGGTGATCAGGGTCGTGCCGGAGGGGCGCGAGCCGCCGACCGCCGTCACGAACGCCTTGCGGGCCTTCCAGTAGCCGCCGATCCGCTTCGGGTCGCGGGTGAAGGCGTTCTCCACGGACGCCACCGGGGCGACGAGGTCGAGCCCGGCGAGCACCTCGTCCGCCGCCCGCTCACAGGCGTCGAGGGCCGCCGCGTCCGGGGCCCGGAACTCGACCAGGAGGGCCGTCGTCCCCTTCGGCAGCTCCGCCCAGTCGGCGGGCACGCCCGCCACGCTGACCGAGGCCCGCAGCGTGTTGCCGTCCATCAGCTCGACGGCGATCGCCCCGGCGTCGTTGAACAGCGGCACGGCCTCGGCGGCGGCCGGGAGCGAGGGGAAGAAGAGCAGGGCCGTGGAGACCGCCCGGTCCAGCGGCAGGGTGTCGAAGACGAGCTCGGAGAGGAAGCCGAGGGTGCCCTGGGAGCCCACCATGAGGCCCCGCAGGATCTCGACGGGCGTGTCCCCGTCGAGGAAGGCGTCGAGCCGGTAGCCGTTGGTGTTCTTGAGGGTGTACTTGGCCCGGATGCGGGCGGTCAGCTCGGCGTCCGCCTCGATCTCGGCCTTCAGCGCGAGCAGCTCCGCGCAGAGCGCCGGCTCGGCCCGCGCCAGCTCCTCGTCGGCGTCCGGGGCGGCGGTGTCGACCACGGTGCCGCTCGGCAGGACGGCGGTGAGCGAGGCGACCGTCCGGTAGGAGTTGCGCGTCGTCCCGGCCGTCATGCCCGAGGCGTTGTTGGCGACGACCCCGCCGATCGTGCAGGCGATCGCGCTGGCGGGGTCGGGGCCGAGGACCCGCCCGTGCGGGGCGAGCGCCGCGTTGGCCCGCACGACGGTGGTGCCGGGCCGGATCCGGGCGCGGGCGCCGCCGTCCAGGACCTCGACGCCGGCCCAGTGGCGGCGCACGTCCACCAGGACGTCCTCGCCCTGCGCCTGCCCGTTGAGGCTGGTCCCGGCGGCCCGGAAGACGACCTCGCGGCCCTTGCCGTGCGCGTACGACAGGACGGCGGAGACGTCGTCGAGGTCCTCGGCGACCACGACGACCTGCGGGACGAAGCGGTAGGGGCTCGCGTCCGAGGCGTAGCGGACCAGGTCGGAGATCCTGCCGAGCACCTTGCCGGGGCCGAGGATCCCGGTCAGCTCCTCGCGCAGCCGGCGCGAGGTGCCCTTGGCGTGCAGCGACGGGACCCGGTCCGGGGCCGGGGTCCGCTCCCGGCCGGGACGGAGGGCCTGCGGGTCCGGTTCCAGCAGCGGCATGTCACGGCTCCCCTTCGGCGCGATCCCGTCCCCGAGGGGTCAGCAGCCGCCCTCCGGGCCGGGGTCGACCAGGGCGGTCAGCAGGCCTCCGAGCACCTCGCGCTGTTCGGCGGTCAATGGAGCAAGGATGTCCTCTGCGGCGGCCCGGCGCGCGCTGCGCAGCTCCCGCAGCGTGGCGCGGCCCGCGTCGGTGAGCTCGATCCGGATCACGCGGCGGTTGACCGGATCGGGCGCCCTGCGCACCCGGCCGGCCGCCTCCAGGCCGTCGACGAGGCTGGTCACCGCCCTGGGGACCACCTCCAGACGGGCCGCGAGGTCGGCCATCCGGGGCGGCTCCCCGAAGGCCGCGACCGTGCGCAGGAGCCGGGACTGCGCGGGGGTGATGCCGACCGGCTCCAGATGGCGCTTCTGGATGCGGTGCAGCCGGCGGGCGAGCCGGAGCAGCTGCTCGGCGAGGAGTCCGTCGGCGTCGGAGGCGCCCGGCCCGCCCGCGCGGTCCGCGCGGCTCGGGGCGTCCGCCTCGTTCGTACGGCCGGGGGCGTCCGGATCGCTCGTACGGTCGGTAGTGCTCATGACGGGAACAATATCAGGATGCCGTTCATTGTGAGTATAGGTAACAGTGACCTATGCTCTGCTCGACACCGAATCCTCCGAAGGAGCCCATGCGCCCCCACGACCGGTCCGAATGGACACCCCCGCCCCGCGACCCCGGAGAACCGAAGGAGCCCGCCCAGGTGCGGCGCATCCTGCGGCTCTTCCGCCCCTACCGCGCGCGCCTGGCGCTCGTCGGCCTCCTGGTCGGCGCCGCCTCGCTCGTCTCGGTCGCCTCGCCGTTCCTGCTCAGGGAGATCCTGGACGTCGCGATCCCCCAGGGCCGCACCGGGCTGCTCAGCCTGCTCGCCCTCGGGATGATCGTCACCGCCGTCCTGACCGGCGTCTTCGGCGTCCTCCAGACCCTCATCTCGACCACCGTCGGCCAGCGCGTCATGCACGACCTGCGCACCGCGGTCTACGAGCAGCTCCAGCGGATGCCGCTCGCCTTCTTCACGCGCACGCGCACCGGCGAGGTCCAGTCCCGCATCGCCAACGACATCGGCGGCATGCAGGCGACCGTGACCTCCACGGCCACCTCCCTGGTCTCCAACCTCACCGCCGTCGTCGCGACCGTCGTCGCCATGCTCGCCCTCGACTGGCGGCTCACCCTCGTCTCGCTGCTCCTGCTGCCGGTCTTCGTCTGGATCAGCCGCCGCGTCGGCCGCGAGCGCAAGCGGATCACCACCCAGCGCCAGAAGCAGATGGCCGCCATGGCCGCGACCGTCACCGAGTCCCTCTCGGTCAGCGGCATCCTGCTCGGCCGCACCATGGGTCGCTCCGACTCGCTGACCAGGTCCTTCGCCGAGGAGTCCGAGCGCCTGGTCGACCTGGAGGTCCGCTCCTCCATGGCCGGACGCTGGCGGATGTCCGTCATCGGCATCGTCATGGCCGCCATGCCCGCCCTGATCTACTGGGCCGCCGGCCTGGCCGTCGGATCCGGCGGCACCGCGATCTCCCTCGGCACGCTCGTCGCCTTCGTCTCGCTCCAGCAGGGCCTCTTCCGGCCCGCCGTCAGCCTGCTCTCCACCGGCGTGCAGATGCAGACCTCCCTCGCGCTCTTCCAGCGCATCTTCGAGTACCTCGACCTGCCCGTCGACATCACCGAGCCCGCCGACCCGGTCCGGCTGCCGAGGATCCGCGGCGAGGTCTCCTTCGAGAAGGTCGAGTTCCGGTACGACCCCGAAGCCCCCGGCCGCCCCACCCTGGACGCCGTCGACCTGACCGTCCCCGCCGGCGGCAGCCTGGCCGTCGTCGGCCCCACCGGCTCCGGCAAGTCCACCCTCAGCTACCTGGTGCCCCGGCTGTACGACGTCACCGACGGGCGCGTCACCCTCGACGGCGTCGACGTGCGCGACCTGGACTTCGACACCCTCGCCCGCGCGGTCGGCGTCGTCTCGCAGGAGACCTACCTCTTCCACGCCTCCGTCGCCGACAACCTCCGCTTCGCCAAGCCGGACGCCACCGACGAGGAGATCCAGGCCGCCGCCCGCGCCGCCCAGATCCACGACCACATCGCCTCGCTCCCGGACGGCTACGACACCCTGGTCGGCGAGCGCGGATACCGCTTCTCGGGCGGCGAGAAGCAGCGCCTCGCCATCGCGCGCACCATCCTGCGCGACCCGCCGGTGCTGGTCCTCGACGAGGCGACCAGCGCCCTGGACACGCGCACCGAGCACGCCGTGCAGCGGGCCGTCGACACCCTGTCGGCCGGCCGCACCACGATCACCATCGCCCACCGGCTCTCCACCGTCCGCGACGCCGACCAGATCGTCGTCCTGGAGGAGGGGCGGATCGTGGAGCGCGGGACGCACGAGGAACTGCTCGCCCGGGACGGGCGGTACGCGGCCCTGGTCCGCCGGGACGGCGCCACGACCCCGGAGGACGAGGGGACCGGCGCGGAGGCGGTCGTCTCCCGGACCGCGTGAGCGTTCCGGTGGACGACGCCCGGCCTCCGTACGGGGGCCGTCGCGTGCGGGGTTCCCCGGATTCCCGTACGGGCCGGGTTAGCGTGCGCCCATGACGTACCGGCCGACACCGTACGCACCCCCGCACCGTTCCCGACCCCGTCTTACCCGCCGCGGACGGCTGGTGCTCCTCCTCGGAGCGGCGCTCGCCGTGGCCGCCGCGGTCACCGCCGCCCTGCTGCTCGTCCGCGACGGCCGCCCGGCCGCCGACCGGCCCCGCCCCCTGCTGGTCCCGGAGGGCCGGCGCTCGGCCCAGGTCTACACGTCCGTCGACCGGGCGCTCGGACTGCCCAAGGGGGCCGCGCGGAAGGCCGCGACCGCGCCCGGCACCGCCCTCCGGCTGCCCGCCGAGGCCCGCGGCAACCCCGAGGGCTACCTCTTCCCCGCCACCTATCCGGTCCTCCCGACCACCACGCCGGAGGAGCTGCTGCGCTTCATGGTGGCCACGGCCGGAAAGCGGTTCGGCACCGAGAAGGTCGCCGAGGGCGCCAGGGCCCACGGGATGAGCGCGTACGAGGCGGTGATCGCGGCCAGCATCGTCCAGGCCGAGGCCGACAACCCGGACGACATGGCCAAGGTCGCCCGGGTCGTCCACAACCGGCTCGCCCGGGGCATGGCCCTCCAGATGGACTCGACCCTCAACTACGCGCTCGGCCGCAGCACCGTGGACACCACGCACGAGGACATCCGCTCCACGAGCCCGTACAACACCTACGCGCGCAAGGGGCTGCCGCCGACCCCCATCGGCAATCCGGGGGACCAGGCCCTGGACGCGGTGATCAGTCCGGCGGACGGGGACTGGCTCTACTTCGTCACGGTCGCCCCGGGCGACACCCGCTTCACCGCCGACTACGCCTCCCACCAGGTGAACGTGGCCGAGTTCAACGCGGGCCGGAGGGCGGCGACACCCTGAGGCGGCGGGGACGGGCCGGTTCGACGGGCCCGTTCAGCGGACCGGATCAGCGGACCGGATCGGCGGATTGGTTCAGCGGACCGATTCAACGGACTGGCTCGCGGGAGCGACGGCCCGCTCACCGTCCCGGTCCCGTTCCCGCTCGCGGCGCAGGAGCCGCCCGACGTCGGAGACGGCCGCGCGACCGGCCCGGTTGGCGCCGATCGTCGAGGCCGAGGGGCCGTAGCCCACGAGGTGGACGCGTTCGTCCCGCACCGCGCGCGTGCCCTCCACTTGGATGCCGCCGCCCGGCTCCCGCAGCCGCAGCGGGGTCAGGTGGTCGATCGCCGCCCGGAAGCCGGTCGCCCACAGGATCACGTCCACGTCGACGCTCCGGCCGTCGTCCCAGGCCACCCCGGTCGGGGTGATCCGGTCGAACATCGGGAGCCGGTCCAGGACCCCGCGCGCGCGTGCCTCCCGGATCGCGTCGTTGAGGGGGAGACCGGTGACCGAGACGACGCTCTGCGGGGGCAGCCCCCGCCGCACCCGCTCCTCGACCAGCGCGACGGCGGCCCGCCCCTCCGCCTCGCCGAACGGACCCTCGCGGAAGACGGGCTCGCGCCGGGTCACCCAGAACGTGTCGGCGGCGACCCCGGCGATCTCCATCAGGTGCTGGGTCCCGGAGGCCCCGCCGCCCACCACGAGCACCCGCTCGCCCGCGAACTCCTCCGGGCCCGGATATCCGGCGGTGTGCAGCTGGCGGCCCCGGAAGGTCTCCTGGCCGGGGTAGCGCGGCCAGAAGGGACGGTCCCAGGTACCGGTGGCGTTGATCAGGGCCCGGGTCGCGTAGACGCCCTCCGAGGTCTCCACCCGGAGCCGTCCGCCCTCGCCCTCCCGGACGGCGGTGACGTCCACGGGCCGGTGGACCCGCAGGTCGAAGGTCCGCTCGTACGCGTCGAAGTAGCCGCCGATCACCTCGGAGGAGGGGCGCGCGGGGTCCGCGCCGGTCAGCTCCATCCCGGGCAGCGCGTGCATCCCGTGGACCTTGCCGTACGTGAGGGAGGGCCACCGGAACTGCCAGGCGCCGCCAGGGCGCGGGGCGTGGTCGAGGACGACGAAGTCCCGGTCCGGCTCCAGGCCGGTGCGCCGCAGGTGGAAGGCGGCGGAGAGGCCCGCCTGCCCGGCGCCGATGACGACGACGTCGAGCGGGCGGGCCTCCCCGCCGCCTTCCACTGTTTCTTCCCTCACGAAATCGTTCACGCTTCTACCAACCGGGGCGGGGGCGCGGATCTTCCCGCGCCCCGCCCCGCCGGTTCCTACCGGCCGCCGGGCACGAGCAGCGGGGCACCGCCCGGCGCCGAGGCCGGGCGCCCGTTCGTCGCCGGGACGCCAAGGAGCGGAGAGGCCGGGGGAGAGGGGAGCAGTCCGCGCGCGGCCAGCTCCGGCGTCACGCCCTCGCCGAACCAGTACGCCTCCTCCAGGTGCGGGTAGCCCGACAGCACGAAGTGCTCCACCCCGAGGTCGTGGTACTCCTCGATCCGGTCCGCGACGTCGGCGTGGCTGCCGACGAGCGCGGTCCCGGCCCCGCCCCGCACCAGGCCCACGCCCGCCCACAGGTTCGGCGAGATCTCCAGGCGGTCGCGGTCGAGCGAACCGCCCCGGTGCAGCGCCAGCATCCGCTGCTGGCCGACCGACTCACTGCGGCCCAGGAGCTCCTGCGCGGCGGCGACCGTCTCGGCGTCGAGGTCGGAGAGCAGCCGGTCGGCGGTCGCCCACGCCTCGCGGGCCGAGTCGCGGGAGATGGTGTGCAGCCGGATGCCGAACCGGACCGTCCGGCCGCGCTCCTCCGCGAGCCGCCGGATCCAGTCGATCTTCTCCTTCACCTGCCACGGCGGCTCGCCCCACGTCAGGTACACGTCCGCGTGCTCCGCCGCCACCGGCCCGGCGGCCTCGGACGAGCCGCCGAAGAAGATCTCGGGCAGCGGGTCCGGCGGAAGGGCCGTGAGCCCGCCCTCGACGTGGAAGTGCTCGCCCTCGAAGTCGTACGGCCGCCCGCCCCACACGCCCCGCACCACCGAGAGGAACTCGGCCGTGCGCGCGTACCGACGGTCGTGGTCGAGGTGGTCGCCGAAGCGGCGCTGCTCGGCCGAGTCGCCGCCCGTCACCACGTTGAGGAGCAGCCGGCCCCGGGTGATCCGCTGGTACGTGGACGCCATCTGGGCCGCGAGGACCGGCGAGATCACCCCCGGCCGGAACGCCACCAGGAACTTGAGGCGTTCGGTGTGCTGGGCGAGCGCGACCGTGGTCAGCCAGGCGTCCTCGCACCACGTGCCGGTCGGGGTCAGCACCGCCTCGAAGCCGAGCTGCTCGGCCGCCTTGGCAATCTGGACCAGGTAGTCGATGTCGGGCGCGCGCACCCCGGAGACGGTCCGGTTCCGGGTGATCCCGCCGTCCGTGTACGCGTGCCGGTCGACGAGGGTCCGGCCGTCGCCGCCGGTCGGCAGGAACCAGTGCAGATGGACGCTCATCAGGAGGCCTTTCCGTAGCTGCGCGCCGCGGTGGTCGACGGCGGCAGGTCCTTGTTGAAACGGGTGTCCACGTAGTCCGCGAAGCGGAACTTCTTCGGGATCAGCTTGAGTTCGGCGAAGGTGTCGGCGATCCGCTGCTCGGAGGCGACGGCGGCCTCGTCGAGGGCGACCGGGATGCGGGTGCCGTTGCTGCGCTTGACGGCGGCGAGCGCCACCTCGTACGGCAGGCCGGTCTCCTTCGCCCAGACCTTCGCCCACTCCTCCGGGTGCTCGAACACCCAGTCCTGGGCGCGGCGCAGCCGCTCGACGAAGTCGCCGATCGCCTTGGCCTTCTCCTTGTCGGCGAGCGCGGAGGGGGAGGCGACCTGGAAGCCGAGGCCGTTGACGACCCCGCGTCCGTCGGCCAGGACCCGGCCCTTCCCGCCGAGCAGGACCTGCGAGGTGTACGGGTCCCAGACGGCCCAGGCGTCCACCTTGCCGGTGGTGAACGCGGCCAGGGCGTCGGCCGGCTGGAGCAGGGTGACCTGGACGTCGGACAGTTTCAGGCCGGCCTTCGCGAGGGAGGCGACGAGCTGGAAGTGGGCGGAGCTGCCCTGCGCGACGGCGACCTTCTTCCCCTTCAGGTCGCCCGCGGTGCGCAGCGGCGAGTCCTTCGGGACGAGGATCGCCTCGCCCGCCGAGTCGCCGTGGGTCGCGGCGATCACGGTGATCTTCGAACCGGCCCCGGCGGCGAAGACGGGCGGGGTGTTGCCGACGGAGCCGATGTCGACGGCCTTCGCGTTCACCGCCTCCAGGAGGGGTGGCCCCGAGGTGAACGTCGACCAGGTGACGCGGTACGGCAGGTCGTCGAGTTCGCCGGCGGCGCGCAGCAGGGCCTCGGAGCCGCCCTTCTGGTCACCGACGTTCAGGACGAGGGAGCCCTTGCCGTCGGAGTTCGAGGCCTCGCCGGCCGCGGAGGCGCCGGAGCAGGCGGAGGCGAGGAGTGCCAGCGGCACGAGCAGGGCGGCGAGGGACGGGCGGAACGACTTCACGGATCTCTCCTCGGAGGTGTGCGGAGGTACGTGCGGAGGTGGGGTACGCGTACGGGATTCAGGCCGCCTTCTCGACGGACTCGCCCTCCGCCACGCCGAGTTCGGCGAGCAGCCGGGTGCGGAGCGCGGCGAGCGCGGGGTCGCCGGGGGAGCGGGGCCGGTCGAGGTCGACGGCGGTGTCGTACGCGATGACCCCGTCCCGCATCACCAGCGCGCGGTCCGCGAGCAGCAGCGCCTCGTCCACGTCGTGCGTGACGAGCAGGACCGTGCAGCCGCGCCGCTGCCACAGCTCGGCCACCAGGCGCTGCGCCTTGATCCGGGTGAGCGCGTCGAGCGCGCCGAACGGCTCGTCGAGCAGCAGCAGGTCCGGATCCCGTACCAGCGCCCTCGCGAGGGAGGCGCGTTGGGCCTCGCCGCCGGACAGGGTCTTCGGCCAGGCCCCCGAGCGTTCGCCGAGGCCGACCTCGGACAGGGCCTTCTCCGCGACCTCCCGGCCCGGCTTCCCCGGAAGGCCGAGCAGCACGTTGCGCCAGACCTTCTTCCAGGGCATGAGGCGCGGCGCCTGGAAGGCGACGGCACGGCGGCGCGGGACGAGGACGGTGCCGGAGATCTCCCGGTCGAGCCCGGCCAGGACGCGCAGCAGCGTGGACTTGCCGCAGCCGCTGTGCCCGAGGAGCGCGGTGAACTGCCCGGCGTGGAGGGTCAGGTCGAGCCCGTCGACCACGGGACGTCCGTCGAAGGAGCGGGTGAGCCCCTGGACGGTCACTGCCCGGTGAAGGTCGGTCGCCATTGCAGCAGCAGCCTTTCGAGAGTGCGGACGAGGGCGTCGGCGAGCAGGCCGAGGAAGGCGTAGACGACCAGGCAGACGACGATCACGTCCGTGCGGAAGAACTCCCGGGCCTGGTTCATGAGGAAGCCGATCCCGGCGTCGGCGTTGATGGACTCGCCGAAGACGAGGGCGAGCCAGGCGGTGGCGAGGGAGTACCGCAGACCGGTCATGGCGCCGGGCAGCGCGCCCGGCAGGACGACGTGCCGGACCAGGCCCCACCGGCCGAGCCCCAGGGATTCGCCGGCCTCGACGAGCTGGGCGTCGACGCCCCGGATCCCGGCGTACACGTTGAGGTAGAGGTGGAAGGCGACGCCGAGGGCGATGAGCGCCACCTTCGGCGCCTCCCCGATGCCCAGCCAGATGATGAACAGCGGGATGAGCCCGACCCAGGGCACCGTCCGCAGCATCTGCACGGGGGCGTCGACCAGGTCCTCCCCGAGCCGCGAGAGACCGGACACCAGGGCGAGGACGATCCCCACCGCGCCGCCGAGCAGCAGCCCCACGGCGACCCGCCGCAGCGAGACCCCCATCGCGTTCGGCAGTGTGCCGTCGACGATCAGCTCGCCGCCCGCCCGGGCGATGGTCCCCGGCGAGGCGAGCACGTCCGCCGGCAGCACCCCCGCCGAGCTCGACAGTTGCCAGAGGAGGAGCAGCAGCACCGGTCCGACGGCCCGGCGCAGCCAGCGGGGGACGGAGGGACCGCGGCCGGCTCCCCGTGCGGGGGTGAGGGACTCGACGTCCGAACCGGGCAGAACCGATATGTCGGGCGCGGAAGGGGCGGAGGGCGGTGGGGCATGGTCGACCGTCATGACGGACTCCGGGAGGGAGGGGGCGGCGAGGGTACGCCTCAGCGACCGCGGGCGCGGAACGGGCGCGCGCACACGGCGGTCAGGGCGTCAGGAAGAGGGGAGGAGCGGTGAAAGGGCGTCAGCGGCCGCGACGACACGCGGCGGAGGCCACCCGCAGCAGGTCGATGTGACCGCGCGTGGTGAGCAGGGCTGTACGCAACATGGCGCGAACGTAGCGGCCGTCACGGGGCGGGTCAACGGTGTCTCGGGGAGTGGACGTGCCGTCCCGGGGACCGGAACGGGGGCGTGCCCGGGTCCGGAGCGTGATCCCCGCCCTCCGGTCTCCCCCGCGACCGCCGGCCCGCGCCGCGCGCCCGGCCGCCACCGCGGGGACGGCCGTGGTCGCCCTGTCCCCGGTCGTCCTCTCGTACGACAGGGTCGCCGCCCGGCCTGCTCACCCGGGCCACCGTCCCGGCGACGGCGGCCGTCACGGTCTGCGCGACCGTCGTCGGGCCGCTCGTCTCCCCGCCGGTGGAGAACGCGACGAGTCCGGCGAGCCCGTACGGAGGCTTCGTGTACGAGGCCGCCGGCCTCGGCCACGGCGTCCCGGCCGCCCTCGCCTGGGCCCCCTCGCGGGCACGACCGCCGCCGTCGTCCTGCGGGTGACGGCACGGAACGGGGAGCGGACCTCCGCCCGGCCGTAGCGCGCCGACCCCGGATCCCCGCCCGGCCGTAGCGCGCCGCCCCGGCCCGCCGCCAGACGGGCCCCGGGGGTTCCTCGCCGATCATGCCGCTCGCTGATCCGGCATGATCGGCAGGACACCCCCCGGGCTGCGAACCGGCACGGCCCACGATCCAGGAGCACGCCCCATGACCGACCCCGACCGGCAGCACCCCTACCCCGACGCCCTCCGGCCGGACGCGGAGCCCGCCCCGCACCCCCTGCTCGCGCCGGTCCTCGGGCTCCTGGGGACCTGGACCGGCCGGGGACGCGGCGGGTACCCGTCGCTCGACGGGGACTTCGCGTACGAGCAGGAGGTCGCCTTCAGCCACGACGGGCGGCCCTTCCTCCGCTACGAGGCGCGGGCCTGGCTGGTCGACGGGGACGGCGCCCCGCTGCGGCCCTCCGCACGGGAGAGCGGTTGGTGGCGGCTCCAGCCGGAGGGGCGCGTCGAGGCGCTGATCACCCAGCCCACCGGTATCGCGGAGATCGCGGTCGGCCGCGCGGACGGCACCGCGGTCGACCTCGCCACTCACGAGGTCGCCCTCGCCCCCACGGCCAAGCAGGTGGACGCCACCCGCCGCCGCTACACCCTCGCCGACCCGGACACGCTCGACTTCGTCCACGACCTCGCGGCCGTCGGCCTGCCGCTCCAGCACCACCTGGGCGTACGGCTCCGCCGGACCGGCTGAGACCGGAGGCCCCCTTCGGTCGCGCGCGCCGGTCCCGCACAATACGCAGATGAGCGATGACGACCCGTACCTGTGGCTGGAAGAGGTCTCCGGCGACGCCGCCCTCGCGTGGGTGGCCGAGCGGAACGCCGAGACGGCGGAGGCCCTGGCCGCCGACCCCGGGTTCACCCCGCTGAAGGAGCGCCTGCGGGAGGTGCTCGACGCCTCGGACCGCATCCCGTACACCACCCGGCGAGGCGCGCACCTCTACAACTTCTGGCAGGACGCCGAGCACGTGCGCGGGGTGTGGCGGCGCACCACCCTGGAGCAGTACCGCAAGGACGAGCCCGAGTGGGAGCTCCTCCTCGACGTCGACGCGCTCGCCGCCGAGGAGGACGAGAAGTGGGTCTGGGACGGGGCGGTCGCACGCCGGCCCGCCCACGACCGGGCCCTGGTGAGCCTCTCGCGGGACGGCGCCGACGCCGCGGTGGTCCGCGAGTTCGACCTGGAGGCGAAGGAGTTCGTCGAGGACGGCTTCCGGCTGCCGGAGGCGAAGACCCGGATCGGCTGGATCGACGCCGACACCGTCTTCGTCGGCACCGACACCGGACCGGGCTCGCTGACCGACTCGGGCTACCCCCGCACGGTCCGCCGCTGGCGGCGCGGCACCCCCCTGGAGGAGGCCGAGACCGTCTTCGAGGCCGGGAGCGCGGACGTGTCGGCCTGGGGCCACCACGACACCACGCCCGGCTTCGAACGGGACTTCGTCGGCCGCTCGCTGGACTTCTTCCGCAGCGAGACGCACCTCCTGGAGCCCGGCGGGACGCTCGTGCGGATCGACGTGCCCGAGGACGCCGAGGCCTACGCGCACCGCCGGCACCTGATCGTCGCCCTCAAGTCCGAGTGGCTCGGGCGGCCGAGCGGCTCCCTCCTCGCCTTCGGCTTCGACGCCTTCCTCGCGGGTGACCGCGCCCACGAGGTCCTGTTCGCGCCCGACGAGCGGACCGCCCTCGCCGGGCACACCTGGACCCGCCACCACCTGGTCCTCCAGACGATGCGCGACGTCGGCACCCGCGTCGAGGTCCTCACCCCGACCGACGAGGGCCCCTGGGAGCGCTCGCCCCTCGTCGGCGTCCCGCCCCTCTCCGACGTCGGCGTCACCGGCACGGACCCGGACCGCACCGACGAGTACTTCCTCGACGTGTCCGGCTTCCTCCAGCCCTCCACCCTCCGCCGCGGCGAGATCGGCGGCGACACCGAGGTCCTCAAGCAGGCCCCGGAACGCTTCGACACGACCGGTCTGACCGTCGCGCAGCACTTCGCGACCTCGCGGGACGGCACGCGCGTGCCGTACTTCGTCATCGGCCCCGACCACTCCGCCACCGGCCCCGGGCCCACCCTGCTCTACGGCTACGGCGGCTTCGAGGTCTCCCTCACCCCCTCCTACGGCGCCGTACGGGGCCGGGCCTGGCTGGAGCGCGGCGGCACCCACGTCGTCGCCAACATCCGGGGCGGCGGCGAGTACGGACCCGACTGGCACCAGGCCGCGCTCCGCGCCGAACGGCCGCGCGCCTTCGAGGACTTCGCGGCCGTCGCCGAGGACCTGGTCGCCCGGGGCGTCACCACCCCGGACCGGCTCGGCGCGGTGGGCGGCAGCAACGGCGGCCTGCTCATGGGCGCGATGCTCACCCGGTACCCCGAACTGTTCGGCGCGATCGTCGCGCAGGTGCCGCTCCTCGACATGACCCGCTTCCACAAGCTCCTGGCGGGCGCGTCCTGGATCGCCGAGTACGGCGACCCGGACGACGAGGCCGACCTGCCGCACCTGCGGGACCTCTCCCCGTACCACCGCCTGGAGGCGGACCGGCCCTATCCGCCCGTCCTCCTGATGACCTCGACCCGCGACGACCGCGTCCACCCCGGCCACGCCCGCAAGACGGCGGCGCGGCTCCGGGAGCTCGGCCACCCCGTCCTCTTCCACGAGAACACCGGCGGCGGCCACGCGGGCGCGGGGGACAACGAGCAGGCCGCCCACAACAGCGCCCTCCTGCACACCTTCCTGTGGAAGAACCTCACGAAGACCGGGCCGGGGACGGGTGACGTCACAGCCACCCCGAGCGCTGCGCCTGGAGCGCCATCTGGAACCGGCTCGTAGCACCGAGCCGGGCCATCAGGACCTGGATCCGGCGGAAGAGCGTGCGGCGGCTGACCCCGAGCTCCCGGGCGAGGACATCGTCGCCCGCCCCGGCCGCGAGGAGCCGGAGCAGCCGGCGGTCGGCGGGCAGCAGCCCCGCCGGCCGCACCGAGCGGCCGTGCAGGGGCAGCGCGCTCCGCCAGGTCTGCTCGAAGAGCGCCACGAGCGCCGAGAGCAGGCCGCACGGCTGCACGACCAGCATGCTGTTGTGGACGTCGGCCTCCCTGATGGAGAGCGAGACCAGCGCGTACGCCTCGTCGATGATCAGCAGCTTCACCGGTACCGACGGCAGCACCCGCGCCTGCTCGCCCGCCTCCACGCACGGCTCGATCGCCTCCTCCAGCTGCCCCGGGTGCTCCAGGGACGCCTGCGAGTAGACGACCCGCTGCGTCACCCCGCGCGCCAGGGTCGCGAGCGCGTCGTCGGTGGCGCTCGGCAGCGGGAAGTACGGGGGAGAGTCCAGCTGCCGGATCTGCTCCCGCGCACTGGCCCAGGCCTGCCGCATCCGGGGTCCGACCGCCTCCCCGGTCACCACCTCGACCAGGTCGTCGTGGTACGCCGCGAGCCGCTGCCGCCGGAACGCCTCGAACGCCCCGCCGACCGTGATCCGGGCCTCGTCCAGCTCGGCCGCCCGGTGCCGGCCGAGGATCTCCAGACCCGCCGCCGGGGGCACCGGCGCCACCGGGTCCCCGCCGTCCGCGACGGCGCTCGCCAGACCCGCGTCGACCAGCTCGCCGTACGCGGCTGCGAGCCCGTCGCCCGTCAGACCGGCCGCCGCGCCGATCGTCTCCAGCGGCGCGGGCCCGAGCTCCAGGAGGCGCGGGTAGAGCCGTCGGGCCCCCTCCCCGACCCCCAGCAGCCGGAGCGCCTCACCGAGCCTCGCGTCGTTCGCCATGACCGCATTATCGGTGCCCGCGGCATCCCGGTTGGCCGATCCGTGCCACTGGCGGACCCCGGCCACCGGCGGGCGCCGGGCGCAGTACCGTCCGGGGGCCGCCGACGCCCGGCGGCCGTGGAATCCCCCCGAGGGACCGGAAGAACCGGAAGAAGGAGCAGGACGTGGCGAAGGGTCGCAAGAACGGTCTCTACGAAGGCGTCTCCGAGGAGCTCTCCGCCCTGATGAGGACGGGGTGGGCGGACACCGAACGGCACGGGCTCGAACCCGACGAGCAGGCCCCGTACGCGGCCCGCCGCCGCGCCGCGCTCTCCGCGCTCTTCCCCGGCGAGCGCCTGGTCGTCCCCTCGGGGAACCTCAAGTACCGCTCCAACGACGACGTCTATCCGTTCCGCCCGTACTCGGGCTACGTGCACCTGACCGGCGACCGGGCCCGCGACGGCGCCCTCGTCCTCGAACCGCGCGCCGACGGCGGCCACGACGCGTACTGCTACCAGCTGCCCCGCGACAGCCGGGAGGACGACGAGTTCTGGATCGGCTACACGGCCGAGCTGTGGACGGGCCGCCGCCCCTCCCTCGCCGAGTCCGGCGCCGTCCTCGGACTGCCCTGCCGCGATGTCCGCACCGCCGCCGACGACCTGGCCGCCGGGACCGGCGTCCCCACCCGGATCGTCCGGGGGATCGACCCGGCCCTCGAAGCGGCCGTCACCACCGACGAGGAGCGCGACGAGGAGCTGGAGGAGGCGCTGAGCGGCCTCCGGCTCGTCAAGGACGCCTGGGAGGTCGGCGAGCTGCGCAAGGCGGTCGACTCCACCGTGCGCGGCTTCACCGACTGCGTCGCGGAGCTCTCCCGCGCGGTCGCCTCCTCCGAGCGCTGGATCGAGGGCACCTTCTTCCGCCGGGCCCGCCTGGAGGGCAACTCCGTCGGCTACGGCTCCATCTGCGCCGCCGGCGAGCACGCCACGATCATGCACTGGACGGACAACGACGGACCGGTGCGCCCCGGCGACCTGCTCCTCCTCGACGCCGGCGTGGAGACCCGCACCCTCTACACCGCCGACGTCACCCGCACCCTCCCGATCAGCGGCACCTTCACCCCCGTCCAGCGCCGGGTGTACGACGCCGTGCACGAGGCGCAGGAGGCCGGGATGGCGGCGGTGAAGCCGGGCGTCCCCTACCGCGCCTTCCACGAGGCGGCGCAGCGCAGCCTGACGGCCCGCCTCGTGGAGTGGGGGTTCGTCGAGGGGCCGGTGGACCGCGCGTACGCCCTCGGCCTCCAGCGCCGCTTCACCATGGCCGGGACCGGCCACATGCTCGGCCTGGACGTCCACGACTGCGCGCGGGCCCGCACGGAGGAGTACGTCGACGCCGTCCTCGCGCCGGGCATGGTCCTGACCGTCGAGCCGGGCCTGTACTTCCAGCCCGACGACCTGACCGTGCCCGAGGAGTGGCGGGGCATCGGCGTCCGCATCGAGGACGACCTGCTCGTCACCGAGGACGGCCACGAGAACCTGTCGGCGGGCCTGCCGCGCTCGGCGGACGAGGTCGAGGCGTGGATGGCGAGGACGGCGGGCTGAGGGGACGGCGGCCTGGGGGGCCTGGGGGGACGGCGGGCCGACGGCACGCCGGCCCGAGGGGGCGGCGGTCCGAGGCACGGCAGGCCCGGTTCGGCGGGCGGCCCCGGTCCGCGGTCCCGCCCGGCGCGCCGTCCCCTCCGGCCGGGCCCCCGGCCGGAGACTGTCCCGGAGGGCCGCCGGGCACCGGACCGGGGGACGGCGCGACGGCAGGGAGAAACCGCATGACGGTCGTCCGGACCTGGGGAGCGCTCCTGCTGGTCCTCGCGGGAGCGGCCCGGGCCTCGGCCCCTGTCCCGACGGCGGCCCCGGCCCCGGCCCCGTGCGTGGCCTCCGTCCCGTACACGGCCGGGACCGGCGGCTACGCGAGCTACCGCATCCCGGCCGCCGTGCGCACCCGCGAGGGCGCCGTCCTCGCCTTCGCCGAGGGACGGGTCGACGACGGCGGGGACAGCGGACACATCGACATCGTGGTCCGGCGCTCGGAGGACGGCGGGTGCACCTGGGGGCCGCGCCGGGTCGTCGCCGACGGGGACGGCGACACGCGCGGCAACCCCGCGCCGGTCGTCGACCCGCGCTCCGGCGACGTGGTCCTGCTCAGCTCCTACAACGGCGGGGAGGCGACGGAGGAGCGGATCCTGCGGGGCGAGGTGCCGGCGGACCGGGGGCGCCGGGTGTTCGTCCAGCGCAGCGCCGACGACGGCAGGACCTTCTCCGCGCCGCGGGAGATCACCGCGAGCGTGAAGCGCCCCGGATGGCGCTGGTACGCCACCGGGCCGGGCCACGCCCTCGCCCTGACCCGGGGACCGCACGCGGGGCGGCTCGTCGTCCCCGCCGACCACTCGGCGGCACCGCCCGCCGGGTCCCCCGACACCGGGCGGGAACCCCGTCACTACGGGGCGCACGCGTTCCACAGCGACGACGGCGGACACTCCTGGCGCCTCGGTCTCGTGGACGACACCTACGACGGCCACGTGAACGCCAACGAGACGACCGTCGCCGAACTGCCCGACGGAAGGCTGTACTTCAACACCCGCGACCAACTGGGCACGAGTCCGGGGAACCGCGCGGACGCCGTCTCGGGCGACGGCGGCGCGACCCTCGAACGGCCCTTCGCGCCCCAACCCGCCCTGGACGGCGTGCCCGTCGTGCAGGGCAGCGTCCTGCGCGCGGGCGGGGTCCTGCTGTTCTCGGCGCCCTCGGTGCCGGACGCCCGCGCCGAACCCGCCGTCTGGCGCCTCGAAGACGACGGCGGGACCGCCGTGAAGGCGCTGACCGTCTCCTGCCGGAAGGCCGCCTACTCGGACCTGGTGCCCCTGGACGCGGAGACGGTCGGCCTGCTCCACGAGACCGGGACCACGAGCCCCTACGAGACCCTGGAGTTCCGCCGCCTCCCCCTGGCGGAGCTGACGGGCCGGCCGGTCCGTCCCCGGGGGTGACCCCTGGACGGAACGCGGACCATACGGTTAGCTGCCCCTGCACCTATTCAACTAGTTGCCTATGGAGTCGTGCCGTGCACCCGTTCCGTACCGCCGTGGAGAACCGCGACCTCGACGCCGTCGAGGCGCTGCTCGCCGAGGACGTCGTCTTCACCAGCCCCGTCGCCTTCAAGCCGTACCCCGGCAAGGCCCTCACCGCCGCGATCCTGCGCGGGGTCCTCCGGGTCTTCTCCGACTTCCGGTACGTCCGCGAGATCGAGGGCGCGGACGGCCGCGACCACGCCCTCGTCTTCACCGCGAAGGTGGGGGATAAGGAGATCAACGGCTGCGACTTCCTCCACTTCGACGAGGAGGGCAGGATCGACGAGTTCACCGTCATGGTCCGCCCCCTCTCCGCCGCCCAGGCGCTCGCCGCCTCCATGGGCGCCGAGTTCGGCCGCATCCAGGAGGAGGCCGCCGCGGCCCTCGCGTCGGACGGGCGGTGAACGGTCCCGGGCGGGGAAGGGGTGCGTCGGGGGCCGACGCGGGAAACGGGGCTGATATTCACCGATTCGGGTGATTGCGTGACAGGCGAAACGTCCCCTCCGGGTAGGAGTTGGTCACGCTCTGTGTGACATACGGAACCACCCCCTGGAGAGGTCGATGCAGCTGATCCCCCGTCAAGGCCGACATCTGGAAGCACGTTCGTCCGGCGGACACACCCTCGTCGCCCTCCGGGGCGAGCTCGACCTCGTCCTGGTGCGGCGCCTGCGCCCCGAACTCGACGCCCTCGCCCGTGAGTCCGACGCGCTGACCCTCGACATCCGGGGACTCACCTTCTGCGACGCCACCGGACTCGGCCTCCTCGTCCGCTGCGCCGAACGCACGCGCGAACGGGGCGGGCGCTGGCGGCTCCTCTGCGACCAGCCGCGGATCCTCCGGCTCATCCACCTGACCGCGCTCGGCGACCTCCTCCGCCCGGAGCCCGCCCCGGCCGGAGCGGTCTCCGGGGCCGCCCCGGCGAGGGCCCGCCGGACGGAATAGGGCCGGGGTACGGTCGCCGCATGTCTGAAGTCCGGTTGACCACGCCCTCGTACCTCGTGCTCGGCATCATCGACAAGCTGGGCGAGGCCACTCCGTACGACGTGAAGGTCGAGGCGGCGCGGACCGTGGCGCCGTTCTGGTCCATGCCGCACGCGCAGGTCTACGCGCAGTGCGACCGGCTCCTGGGGGCGGGGCTCCTCTCCGAGGTGCGCCAGCCCGGCGGCCGGAACCGGCGGCTGATGAGCCTCACCGGGGAGGGCGCGGCGGCCCTGCGCGACTGGCTCGCCGACCCGGCCTTCGTGCCCGTCGAGGCCCGCGAACGCGGCATCCTCAAGCTGTGGTTCGGGGCCAGTCCGCGCGTCCACGCCCCCGTCCAGGTCGAGGAGCACCGGCGGACCCTCGACGGGTACGAGGAACTCGCCCGCGACGTGGGCGAACTGCTGACGCGCGGCCAGCGCGAGGCGCTGGAGTTCGGCATCCGCTACGAGCGGATGATGGTCGACTTCTGGCAGTGGGTCGAGAGCCGCGAGCCCTGACCCCGTCGCGGCCCCGCCCCGGATTCTTGTTACCGACCGGTTGACCCCCGTCCCCGGCCCGCCCTACCTTCCTCCGTAGTCCCTCCATGGTCCAGGCAGGACTATCGCGGCCGTGGGCGCGCGGAGGGGGCGAAGGGGGAACCGCCGTGGAACGTCGACGTACGGCAGGCACGAGACGGGGACGGGCGGCCGTCCTCGCCGTGACGGTGGTCTGCCTCGCGTACGCGCCGATCGCCGTGACCGAACTCTGGCCGTACGCCCGGCCGGGCGCGCCCGCCCTCGGCGAGTGGGTCCTCGGCCGGACCGTCTCGCCGGAGTTCGTGGCCGAGGCCGTCCGCGACCGGGCGGAGCCGTACGAGCGCAGCCTGGTCCCGCTGATCGTGCACTCGGTCCTCGGCGGCCTCCTGATGCTGCTCGGACCCGTGCAGCTCCTCTCGGCCGTCCGGCGCCGGATCCGGCTGCACCGGGCCGCCGGGACCGTCTTCGCCGTCACGGTGTACGCGTCGATGGCGGGCGCCGCCCTCTACCTGGTGCGCACCCCGCCGGCGGAGGCGTTCAGCGGGGCCGCGTTCTGGATCGTGCTCGCCACCATCCTGGTCGGCACCGTCGGCAGCGTGACCTTCGGCGTCCTCGCCGCCGTCCGGGGCTTCCCCGACCTGCACCAGCGCTGGATGCTGCTCTGCTACGGCTTCCTGATGACCGCTCCGCTCCTTCGGCTCGAATGGGGCGCGCTGCCCCGGCTCTACCCCGGGCTCGACATCCTCGACGTCAACCGCGTCGCGATCATGCACCTCGGCGCGCTCGTCGTCTTCGGCGCGCTGCTGGCCTCCCGCGCCCTCGACCGGCGCACCTCCGTCCCGGGCCTGACCGGCACCTGGTGCCCGGCCCCCGTCCGGGTCGCCGTCCACCTCGCGGGCGCCGCGGGCCTCGCGTGGATCACGGTCTCGTTCCTCGACGGGGGCACGGCGGGCCGCCGGCTCCTGCTCGCGTACCTCGTCCCGTACGGAGCGATGTACGCGGTCGTCGCCGTGCGGGCGGCCCGCGCCCGCGCCCGGGGGGCCCTCTGGGCCGCCGAGGAGTGGGGGCTGCACCTCGCGGCCCTGTGCCTGGCCCCCGCGTTCTCGGCGGTGACGGTCCCGGTCCTGGAGCGGACCCTCGGCCTCGACCGGGTGACGGCCCTGATCGCGGGCGCCGGCATCGGCGTCGGCGTCCTCGCGTACGCGGCCGTCACGGCGGTGAGCCTGCGGATCCTGCACGCCCGCGAGGTCGTGAGGCGGCAGGAGCCGCCGGCGGCCGGACCGGCTCTCGTACGCACCGGGCCCGCGTCGGCCGCCACCCGGGAAGGGGAACGCGCGTGAGCACCACCGGAGAACGGACGCCCGTGGACGGGGGGACGCCCGACGGCCGGGAGCTCTCGCCCGGCGTCGTGGTCCTGAGCGGTGTCGTCGGGGGCGTCGGCCTTGCCGTCGGCCTCCTGCTCGCCGGCACGAGCCTGGCCGGGTACGCGGCGGGGGCCTGGGTGTCCCCGGAGGCGCTCAGCCCCGGACTCCTCGGCGCGGCGATGGCCGGGGTGGCGCCCGCCCTCCTCACGCTCGGCCGGGCCCGCGTCTGGGAGGAGGCGCGGAGCCTCGTCCTGCCGCTCGTGACCGTCCTCGTCGGCCTCTTCGCGGTGAGCCTCCTGAACGCCGGCAGCCTCCAGGCGGCCGAGGGGAGGCCGCTGTTCCTCGCCCTGTTCAGCCTCGGCTGGGTCGCCGTCCTCGGCGTCCTCGCGCTCGGCGCCGTCGGCTGCCTCGCCGCGCAGTACCGCCGCCCGGCCCGACCGGAACGGCTCGCGGACGCGGGCCGGCGGGTGCCCGTCGCCCCGCTGCCCGGCTGGTCGAAGCCGCCGCTCGCCGTGCTCGGCTCCGGCTGGCTCGGCATCGGGGCCGGTCTCCTCGTCTTCCCCGCCTTCTGGGGCCCGCTCGTGCCGTGGACGGTGAACCGCGCCGACGCGCAGGGCCTCGGGGTGTGGGCGCTCGCCCTCGGCGTCGGCGTCCTCGCCTCCCTGGCCGAGGACGACCTGACCCGGCTCCGCCCGGCCCTCGGCGCGGTCCCGGCCGTGGCCCTCGCCGCCGCCGTCGTCCTCGCCGTCCACGCCCCGGAGGTCGACTGGACGTCGGGCCCCGGCGCCTCCCTCGTCGCCCTGCTCGCCGGTCTCCTGGCGACGGGCGTCTCCGGCCGGTGGCTCCTGAACGGGGCGTCCCGCGCGACGGGCGGCTGACCGGCGGCCCTCTCCGGCCGAAATCCCGTGGCGGCACGGCCCGGTGGGGCACGAGGATGGCGGGATGACCGACAGCGCGCAGCCCCCGGAGTCCCCGCCCGTCGACGCCCTGATCGTCGTGGACGTGCAGTCGGCGTTCGTCACCGGCGACGGGGCCGTGCCCGACGCGGACCGGCTCGTCGACCGGACGGCGGACCTGATCGCCCGCGCCCGGCGGGCCGGGGCGCTCGTCGTCCACCTCCAGAACGACGGCCCGCCCGGATCGGAGGACGAACCCCACACCCCCGGCTGGGAGTTGCACCACCGCGTGGAGCCGGGCCCGCTGGAACGGGTGATCCGCAAGCCCGAGGACGACGGCTTCGTGGGGACGCCGCTGGGTGACGTCCTCACCGGCGCGGGGGTCCGGGCGGTCGCCGTCTGCGGGGTGATGTCGGAGATGTGCGTGCAGGCGACGGCCCGGACGGCCCTGGCGCGCGGCTACCGGGTCGTCGTGCCCCACGACGCGCACGCCACCCAGGACGTCCCGGCGGTGCCGGGCGTCGCCGAGGCGGTTCCGGCCGCGACGGCCTCACGGGTGGCGGCGTACGCCCTCGGGAGCGACGCGGAGGTCACCGTACCGGCGGCCGGAGTCGCGTTCACGGCCCCCGGAACGGCCTGACCGCCAGGCCCCTCCGGACGCCGTCAGTCCTCGCGGGGGTAGACGGAGGTCACCCGGCCCTTCGCGTCGGCCGCCAGATAGGCGGACCCGTACGTGTCGGACAGGTAGACGCTCATCCCGGCGGCGGTGTTCGTGAGGGTCGAGGCCGGGCTGACGACCAGGTAGCGGTGGGTCGGCTCCTTCACCCCCAGCTCCTTGTCGGCGCGCTTCAGGAGAGCCGGCAGGGCGTCCCACGCGAAGGTGTCCAGGTCGACCGGGACCGAGCCGGGGAAGGCGGTGCCGCCGGGGCCCTGCCGGACGGCCACGTCCCCGCCCCGGTACATGTACTGGTCGTACCGCTTCGTGCTGCCCTCGACCATCGCCTCGGCCATCGCGTACTCCGGGTACACGACGAACCTGCTGACCTTTGCGTTGCCCGAGGCCGCCTTGACGGCGGCGACGGCGGTGCGGACCCCCTCGGGCGTCAGCAGGTCGGGCTTCCCGGCGGTCGCCTCCGTCGCGGGCTCCTTCGAGGGCGTCGCCGACCTCGAGGGCTGCGCGCCCGGTCCCCGGTGCGAGGGGGCGGCGGCGGTCGGCCCGTCGCCCGGCTCGCCCGCGCCCCGGTCCCAGTTCACGACGGCGACCGGTATGCCCACCGCCAGGACCGCCGCCACGGCGGCCGCCACGACGATCCGGCGTCCGCGCCGCCCGGGAGCGCGGCCCGCCACCGGGGCGGTCGCGGGGGAGTCGCCGGACCAACCCGCCGGAGCTCCCGTCCCGGGGAACCCGGGCCCGGGGCCCGTGCCCGCTGGACCGCCCGCCCCCGGCGGCGCGAGCCGGAAAGACGTCGTCCCCCCGGCGCCCGCGCTTCCCGGGCCCGGCTCCCCGAAGCCCGTGCCTCCGGCGTTCGGTGCTCCGAAGCCCGGCGCTCCGAAGTCCGGCGTCCGGTCCCGTACCGCCCCGCCGTCCTCCGGCGTCCCCGTCGCGACGGACGTCAGCGCCCGGTCCAGCTCCTCCGCGTCCGGGCGCGCCGCCGGGTCCCGGACGAGCAGCCGGGTCAGTACGCCGGTCAGCGCGCCGGCCCGGACCGGGGGAGGCACGTCGTCGGAGATGACCGCCGCCAGGGTCGCCAGGGTGTTCTCCCGGCGCAGCGGGTGGCGGCCCTCCACCGCCACGTACAGGAGCATGGCCAGCGACCACAGGTCGGCCGCCGGGCCGCTCGCGCCGCCCCGGATCCGCTCGGGCGCCATGTAGTCCGGCGAGCCGATGATCGAGCCCGAGGCGGTCAGCGCGGTGGACTCCTGGATCGCCGCGATGCCGAAGTCGGTGAGGACCGGCCGCCCGTCGGGCCGCAGCAGGACGTTGGCGGGCTTCACGTCGCGGTGCTCGATGCCCAGGCCGTGGGCGGCGCGCAGGGCCGAGAGCAGCTCGCGGCCGAGCCCGGCGGCCTCGGCGGGGGGCATCGTGCCCCGGTCGAGCCGGTCCTGGAGGGAGCCGCCGGTGACCAGCTCCATCACGAGCCACGGGTAGGTGCCCTCGCCCGCGTCCACGATGTGATGGATCGTCACCACGTTGGGGTGGTCGATCCGGGCCAGGGCACGGGCCTCCCGCAGCACCCGCGCGCGCAGGGTCCGCGCGCCCTCGGTGTCGTACTCGGCCATCGCGGGGTCCGGCGGGCGCACCTCCTTGAGCGCCACGTCGCGGTGGAGGGCCAGGTCGCGGGCGCGCCACACCGTTCCCATGCCGCCCCCGCCCAGCCGCTCCACCAGTTCGAAACGGCCGTCGATCACTCTGCTCACGCGCGCACCCCTGTACTCGGGTCGTTCCCTGGTCCTCGGAGCGGTACCGGCCGCCGCCCCCGCCTCGCCGTACACGTCCGCCGACGCCTCCGCCTCCCGGTGGCACCGGCGGCCTCGGTGGCCGTCCGGTCCGCCGGACGGCCGTCCGCGTCCAGATCTTCGCCGCTTCCGGCCGTGCCTGTCACGTCCGGCCCCGGGTCCGCCGGAGGGCATCGAACGGCCGCATGCGCAGCGCTCGCCGCCGATGTCTCGGATAGGGTGATTCGGTAGGGATTGCGCCCCCTGGGGCCGACCGAGGCGTGGGGCGGTGTGTTGGAGACTCACCAGTCGTCGAGCAGGGTCCCGCAGCCGCCCCGGGCGGCCGTGGGGGACGCCGGCGTGCTCCGCGAACTGCTGCCGATCGCCCTCTGGCGGGAGGACGCCGACGGCCGCATCGTCGAATGGTCCCTCGCCGCCCAGGACCTCCTCGGCCACCGCCCCGAGCACGTCCTCGGGCGGCTCGCCACCCCGCTCCTGGTCCCCGACGCCAACCGGGAGCTCGCCGACCGGCTCACCCTCCGCGTCCAGGCGGGCGAGACCATCATGGGCACGCTGCCCGTCCGCCACCGCGACGGGCACACGGTCGCCATGGAGATGTGGATCGTGCCGGCCGCCGACCCGAAGGGGCGGACAGGGGCGATGCTCATCGCCGTGGAGACCTCCGAGGTCCTGCGGATGCGGGAGAACCTGGCGGCGATGGAGAGCCTCTTCACCCAGTCGCCCATCGGCCTCGCCCTGCTCGGCCCCGACCTGCGCTTCCTGCGCGTCAACGACGCCCTGACCCGGATGAACGGCGTCCCGGCCGCCGAGCACGTGGGCCGCCGCCTCGCCGAGGTCGTGCCCGGCGTCAACGCCGACTCGCTCGAAGTCCTCATGCGCCGCGTCCTCCACACCGGCACCGCCGTCGTCGACGCCCGCCGGGTCGGCCGCACCCCCGCCGACCCCGGCCGCGACCACATCTGGTCCTGCTCGTACGCCCCGCTCCTCGACCGCACCGACCGCCGGCCCCTGGGGCTCATCGCCTCCCTCGTCGACATCACCGAGAGCCAGGAGGCGCACGACGAGGTCGAGCGGGCCCGCCACCGCTTCGCCCTGCTCGCGGAGGCCGGCGCCCGGATCGGCACCACCCTGGACCTCGGGCGGACGGCGGAGGAGGTCGTCCGCTTCCTCGTGCCCCAGCTCGCCGACTCGGCCGACGTGCAGATGCTGGAGTCGGTCCTCGAACCGGACGACCCGGCCGCCTCCACCCGGGGCGTCCTGCGACGGCTCGCCGCCCGCTTCCCCGAGCCGACCGCCCCCACGTCCGTGCTGCTCCCGGGGCAGACCTTCCAGATCCCGCTGGACTCCGTGTACGAGCGGGTCGTCGTCCACGGGCGGCCCACCAACCTCTACGCCTCCGACCTCCCGGCCCTCTTCGCCGACCCGCGCACCGAGGCGCTCCGCGACTACTTCGCCGACCGCATCGGCTCGGCGCGGCTCGTCCCCCTCGTGGCCCGGGGCAAGGTCCTCGGCGCGGTCACGGTGACCAGGCTGCGGACCCGCGAGCCCTTCGACGCCCAGGACCGCGTCCTGGTCGACGAGGTCGTGGCCCGCGCCGCCCTCAACATCGACAACGCCCGCCTCTACACCACCCAGCGGGAGGCCGCCCTCACCCTCCGGCGCTCCCTGACCAACAACGCGCTCCCCGCCGTCACCGGCCTCGAACTCACCGGCCGCTACCTGCCCGCGAGCGCCCACGACGTCGGCGGCGACTGGTACGACGTCATCGCCCTGCCGGGCGGCAGGACCGGGCTCGTCATCGGCGACGTCATGGGCCACGGCATCCACGCGGCGGCCGTCATGGGCCAGCTCCGCACCGCCGTGCGGACCCTGGCCCGTCACGACATCCCGCCGGCCCGGATGCTCAGCTCCCTCGACGCCGTCGTGGCGGACCTCGGCGAGGACGAGATGGCGACCTGCGTCTACGCGGTCCACGACCCGGCCACCGGCCGGTGGGTGATCGCCCGCGCGGGCCACCCGCCGCCGGCCGTCGCCACCCCGGACGGGAGCGTCGGCTTCCTCGAAGGACCGCCGGGCACCCCGCTGGGCACGGGCGCCCACGACTTCGGCACGCAGGAGCTCGTCCTGCCCGAGGGCGGACTCCTCGCCCTCTACACGGACGGCCTGGTCGAGGCCCGCGACCGGGACCTCGACCAGGGCATGGGGCAGTTGGCCCAGGCGCTCCGGCCCCTCGACCGGCCCCTGGACACGCTGTGCGACGAGGTCCTCGCGCGGCTCCTCGGGGACTCCGCCCAGGACGACGTGGCGATCCTGGTCGCCCGCAGCGTCCACGGCGCCGACGGCGTCCACGACACCCGCTGATCCCGCGACCCCGCCGTTTCCCGTTCCCTGTCCGCCATTCTCCGTTCCCGGCGGACGCGGGGTCAGGTCACGTCGATGTGCACGCTGGTCGACTTCACGCGGGCGGTGGCCTGCATGCCGACTTCCAGTCCCAGTTCCTCCACGGCCTCCCGAGTCAGGAGGGAGACGAGCCGGTGCGGACCTGCCTGGATGTCGACCTGGGCCGCGACGTCGCCGAGCTTGATCGCCGTGACGATGCCCGGGAAGGCGTTGCGCGCCGACGTGTACGACGCGTCCTCGTCGTCGCCCTGCGCGATCTCCACGGAGAACGCCGCGAGGTCGTGGCCCTCGATGAGCCGCCGGCCGTTCTCGTCGCGGTGGGTGGTGACCCGGCCCGCGTCGGCCCAGCGGCGAGCCGTGTCGGGGCTGACGCCCAGCAGACGCGCGGCCTGCCCGATGGTATAGGACTGCATGGACGGAAGACTAAGCCGTTGATCGCCGCACATGCAAGGACAAAAGGGCCTTTTGGCTCGCAGGTGCGACCTATTCTGAAGGGGTTCAGGAAGTCCCCGGTCTCCGTCCGACCGCCTCGACCAGGGGCAGCAGCCGGTGGGGCACCCGCTCGCGCAGTGCGATCTCGGTCCGGGTGCGGACCACCCCGGGGAGCTGGATCAGCCGCTGGATCACGTCCTCCAGGTGCCCGGCGTCCCGCGCCACCACCCGGGTCAGCAGATCGCCGCCGCCGGTGATCGAGAAGGCCTCCACGATCTCCGGCACGGCCGCGAGCGCGTCCCCGACCTCGTCCAGGTGCCCCTGGGTCACCTCGACGTGCACGAAGGCGAGTACCGGGTGGCCGAGGGCGGCGGGGGAGAGGACCGGGCCGGTCGCCGTGATCACGCCGTCGCGTTCGAGGCGGTCGATCCGGGCCTGCACGGTGCCCCGCGCCACGCCCAGGATCCGCGCGTACTCGCGCACGCTCGTCCTCGGCTGCTCGATCAGCAGCCGCAGGATCCGGGTGTCGAGTTCGTCCACCGCCATGCCCCGCCTGCCTCCTTCGGTCCCGCCCGCGGCCCGACTCTACGCTTCCCGTGCCTTCGCGCCCCTCAGTCCTCCGCGCGGGCCGCGTGCCGGGCCCAGAGGACCAGGGGGAGCTGGAGGGGCACGCGGCCGTAGGCGACGGCCTTGGCCGCCGCGGGGCGGTGGCGCCAGTCGTAGGCCATCTTCACGTTGGCCGGGAGGACGGCGACGAAGAAGAGGGCGGTCGCGCGGGCGCTCGCCCGGCGCGTGCTCGGCACCGCGAGACCGGCGGCGAGCGCCAGCTCGGCGACCCCGCTGACCCGCGTCCACGTCCTCGGGCTGCCCGGCAGGGCGCGCGGCACGACCGAGTCGAACGGCCTCGGGACGAGGAAGTGGGCGGTGCCCGCGGCGGCCATCAGACCGGCGAGAGCGAGGGCGGAGCGTGCGGGCCGGGGCATGGGGATCCTCCGAAGCGACGGTGCGGAGCTGTTACTGACGAGTAAGTAAGCAGTGAGGATAGGCCCGCGCCGGGTGAACCGTCGAGACCTGGAGCCGATCGTTCCGCGATCCGGGCCGCCTTCCATGTCCGCCACGGCGACGGCGCTCCCGCGAGAATGGTCCGTTGGCCCACCAATGGAGCGATGACGGATCGCCGAGTGGGGCCAATGGTCCAGTGGATCGGCGATGAGTTGAGCCAATGGGACCGGGGATGTTTTCCTGTGTCGTATCCACGTACTTTCGGCGCCGCGCAGCGCCGGGGCGGCGACGAGGCCGGTCCGGACCGCGGCGCCTTCGTCGTGTCCGCGCGACCCCACCACCCCGGGGCGCCGCACGGCCGGCGAAAGGCAAGACAAGGGGGCGGCCGTAGCCGTGAAGAAGATGTTCGTGGCCCCGGATCCGGGTCTCGTCCGACTGCGCGTCTCCCTGCGGGCGGTCCTCGGCATCGGCCTCGCGGTCGCGCTCGCCGAGCTCGCGGGGTTCTCCCTCACCGCCTCGATCACGGCCGGCCTCGCCGCGCTGCTCGCCCTCTTCACCGTGGGCGACCCGACCGTGCGCCGCCAGGCCGTCACCACCGCCCTGCTGCCGGCCGCCGGCTTCCCCGTCCTTGCCCTGGCGACCCTCCTCCACGGCGCCCCCCTCCTCCGCGACGCCGCCTGGCTCCTCGTCGTCTTCGCCGGGGTCTACGCCCGCCGCTGGGGACCGCGCGGACACGCCCTCGGCATCTTCGCCTTCATGCAGTTCTTCGTGACGCAGTTCCTGCACGCGCTCCCCGCGCAGCTCCCGGAGCTGTACGCGGCCGTGGCCCTCGCCCTGCTCGCCTCCGGCGCCGTCCGCTTCGGCGCCTGGTGCATCGAGCGGCGCGTCCCGCCGCCCGCCGCGCCCCTCCCGCTGCCGGGCGCCGGCCTCGCCCGCCCCACCACCCGCCAGGCCTTCCAGGCCACCGCCGCCTGCGCCGTCGCCCTCGCCGCCGGACAGCTGATCTCCCCCGAGCGCTGGTACTGGGCCGTCGGCACCGCCTGGTGGATCTTCGTCAACACCGCCTCGCGCGGCGAGACCCTCGTCCGGGGCTTCCGCCGGGTCCTCGGCACCGTCACCGGCATCGCCGCCGGACTCCTGATCGCCGTCCCCCTCGGCGGCGCGCCCGCCCCGACCGCCCTCCTCGTCGCCGTGTGCGTCTTCGGGATCTTCTACACCGCCCCGCTCTCGTACAGCTGGATGATGTTCTTCGTGACCGTCATGGCCGGACTTCTGTACGGGCTGCTCGGCGTCCTGCACCCCGGGCTGCTGCTGCTCCGCTTCCAGGAGACCGCCGTCGGCGCGGTCGGCGCCGCGATCGGCGTGGCCCTGCTGCCCGTGACCACGCACGCCGCCACCAACGCCTGGATCGAGCGGGCCGTGACCTGCGTGCACACCTGCACCACGGCCGCCGCCCGCCGGCTCGCCGGCGACCCGGACGCCGACCCGGCGCCGCACGCCGCCGAGCTGGAGCTCCTGCTCGGCCGGGTCCGGCTCTCCCTCGCGCCGCTCGTGCACCCGCTGAGCCCGCTGCGCGCCCGCAAGGCCCGCGCCCGCCGGGTGCTCGCGCTCCTGGACGACTGCGCCCGCGAGATCAGGGGCCTCGCCGCCGTCGCGGCCGACCCGGACGCCTCGCACGACGCCCGGCTCGCGGCCGCCGCCTGGCGCGTCGAGGCCGCCGTCCACGCCCTCGTACCCCCGGCGCGGCCCGTAGGGGCCTCGGTCGCCGAGGCGGCCGGGGTGCCGCACCACCACCCCGGCGCCGAGGCCGCCCTCGGCCATCTGCACGGCCTGGAGCAGGCCCTCGTCGACCTCGCGGCGCCCCTGCGCACCTCCCCGCGCGCGCCCCTGGTCCCGGCCGCCTGAACCCGAACGTCCCGACGCGGGGCCGGAACCGACCCGGTTCCGGCCCTTTGGTCTAGACCCCTGCTACCGTCGGCCGCGAACGGCCGGCCGAATGCGGCCGGCGCCGGGACAGGGGAGACGCCGTGGGCGACGCAGGAACGGTCGGGAACCGGGAGCACGAGGGCGCGGTACGGGCCTACATCGGCTCCTTCACCTCGGCGGGCGGACGCGGGGTCCTCGTCGCCGACGTGGACGCGGAGACGGGCGCGCTGACCGTCACCGGCGCGAGCGACGCCGTCGCCGACCCCTCCTTCCTCGCCCTCGCGGGCCCCCTCCTGTACGCCGTGTCCGAGACCGACGCGGGCGCCGTGGCCGCCTTCGACGTCACCGGGCCCGCGCCCCGGCCGCTCGGCGCGCCCGTCCCCGTCGACGGCGCGGGACCCACCCACCTCTCCCTGGCCGGGGGAGAGGTCCTGACCGCCAACTACACCTCCGGCAGCGTCACCGTCCTGCCCCTGGCCGTCGACGGCACCGTCCGCCCCGCCGAGGCGGTCCTGCGCCACGAGGGGAGCGGCCCCGTCGCGGACCGCCAGAGCGGCCCGCACGCCCACCAGGTGCTCCCCGACCCCAGCGGCCGCTGGGCCCTGAGCGTGGACCTCGGCACCGACTCCGTGTGGGTCTACTCCCTCGACCCCGCGGCCGACGGGCCCGCCCTCCACGGCGAGACCGCGCTGCGCCCCGGCACCGGCCCGCGCCACCTCGCCTTCCACCCGTCCGGCACGCACGCGTACGTCCTGCACGAGCTGGAGCCCGTCCTCACCGTCTGCCGCTGGGACGCGGAGACCGGCACCCTCGAACCGCTCGGTGAGACCCGTGTCGTCCCCGAGGGCACCCCCGGCCCCAGCTACCCCTCCGAAGTGGCCGTCGCCCCCGACGGGCGCTTCCTCTGGGCCGCGGTCCGCGGCGACGACACCCTCGCCGTCCTCGCCCTCGACCCGGACGGGACGAAGGCCGAGCTGACCGCCACCGTGCCCTGCGGCGGCACCTGGCCCCGCGACCTGACCCTCGCCCCCTCCGGGCGCCACCTGTACGCGGCGAACGAGCGCTCCGGCGACGTCACCTGGTTCGCCCTCGACCCCGGCACCGGCGTCCCGTCCCGCGCGGGCGCGATCGAGGCCCCGGCGGCCTCCTGCGTCGTCCTCGGCTGAACCCGGGGCCGCGTCCGGGTCCGGGGCTGCGTCCGGGGCCGAGTCCGAGCCCGCCGTGTCCTCGTCCCGCCCCCGGCCCGGACACGCCGAAGGGCCCGCACCGTCCGGTGCGGGCCCTTCCGTGGGAACGGCGAACGGCGTCGCGCCCCTCAGAGCGCGGGCGCGCCCTGCGGCTGCTGCGGCGGGATGCCCAGCACGGCCGAGTACTGCGAGAGGACCAGCTTGCCGATCGCCGGGTAGGCGCCCAGCGGCTCGGCGGCGGCGCACCCGGCCTCCTTCGAGGCCTCGTCGAGGAGCCCCTCGGCCAGCTCGGGACCGATCAGGTACGGCGCGAGGGCCAGCTGCTCCGAGCCCGCGGCGCGCAGCTGCTCGGCGACGGAGGCGATCGAGCCCTCCTGGTCGAGCGCGGCGGCGATCACCGGCACGGCGAGGCGCGCGGCCAGCAGCATGCCGGTGATCCCGGCGGCCTGCACGGCCTCCTCGCCGCCGACCGTGGCCAGGATGATGCCGTCGGCGGCCGTCGTGACCGTGAACAGCCGGGCGCGGTCGGCACGGGCCAGGCCCGCCTCCGACAGGCGCACGTGCAGCGCCTCCGCGAGCAGCGGGTGCGGACCGAGGACGTCGGTCAGCTCGGCGGTGTTGCCGCCGTCCATCACGGCCTGGCGGACCCGGCGCGTCTGGGCGCTGTCCGGACCGGCGAGCAGCGGGACGACGACCGCGGCCGGGCCCGTCGGGGCGGTGACCTCGCGGCCGGCGGCCAGGGCCAGCTCGTACCGCTGGGTGCGCAGCGACTCGACGGCCGTCAGCACGTTCGCCAGGGACGGGAACTCGGCGTCGTCGCCCTCCAGGAAGCCGATCGCGGCCTCCAGGCCGGGCAGCTCGGAACGGGCGATGCTCACGACCTCTTCGGCCAGCGAGCGTATGGCGGCGGACGGCACGCCGGGCACGGCGAGAACCAGTGCGGGAGCGCCCTCGGGCGCCGCCGCGGGTTCGGGGCGACGGTGCCGCCCGGACTGGCGGGGTCGAGGCATTCGTACAGGCAGGCCGGAAGCAGGCCCAGTGGGGGAGCTCATGGCGCCGCATGCTACTGGTTTCGCCCCCGCCGCCGTTCGCTGAGGTGCGGTCACGCGCCTTCTGTCCCTCTATGTCCGGTCCCGGAGGCGCTTCCGCTCCCTTCGGCCCCGCCTCCGCCCCCGCCCGGCCGTCCTCCGGCCCGCCGCACCGGCCCCCACCTGCGAGGACGTCCCGCTACGAGGGACCCTCGCCGAACAGCCGGAGCAGTGACGGGTCCTCCGGCAGCCGGAGCGTCCCGGTGGCGAGCGCCGAGGCGAGGGCGACCGCCCCGGCCAGCGGATCGCCCGCCGCCTCCACCCTCCGGACGTGCGGGAGCAGCTCCCCGAGCGCGGCCCCCAGGGGTACGAGCAGGGGGTCGCCCATTCTGAAAAGGCCCCCGGTCAGGGCCACCGCGGCGCCGGACCCGGCCGGGCACACGGCCCCGGCCGCCTCCGCGATGTGCGCGCCGGCCCGCGCGAGGATGTCCGCCGCCACCGGGTCCTCCGGGGCGCAGCGCCCCACCTCCGGCGCGAAGGAGGCGAGCACCGCGGGCCGGTCCGCGCGCGGATAGAGCGCGGCCGGAAGCCCCGCCGCCGGCCCGAACAGCTTCTCGGCCCGGTCCAGGAGCGCCGCCGAACCGCCCCGCCGCCCGTCGTACGCGCGCATCGCCGCCTCCAGACCGGCCCGGCCGATCCAGGCGCCGCTGCCGCAGTCGCCCAGGAGATGCCCCCAGCCGTCGGCCCGCCGCCAGGCCGTCAGGTCCGTGCCGAGCGCGATCATCCCCGTCCCGCCCGCGACGACCGCGCCCGGCCGCTGTCCGAGCGCTCCCGCGTAGGCGGTGACCGCGTCGGCCGCGAGGGCGAGCCGCCGCACCCCCCACGCCTCCGCGAGCGCGCCCGGCAGCACGGCCCGCAGCTCGTCCCCGAGGGTCGCCATGCCGGCGGCGCCCACGGCCGCCGCGCGCACCGGCCGTCCGCCGAAGGGCCCGGCCAGGGCGCGGACAGCCGGCAGGACCTGTTCCAGGAAGTGGGAGGCGGAGATCCCGCCCGGTCCGGTCCGCACCGGTTCGCGCGAGGCGCTGCCGTCGAGCACCGTGCCGGTGGCGGCGTCGGCCAGGGCGATCCGCAGCCCCGAACCACCGGAGTCGACGCCGACGACCAGACCGGCCGGACCGTCGGAGGGGGCGTTCACGGAAACCAAAATGCACCGTCCTCGTGCGGGGTGGGAGGGGCCGGGCGGACGTCCGGGGCCGTTGTCACTGTAGGCCGGTAGAGTGACGGACCGTGACAGCGCGACCTTTGAGTGAACTGGTGGAGCCCGGCTGGGCGGAGGCCTTGAGCCCCGTCGCGGGACGTGTGGCGGCCATGGGCGACTTCCTGCGGGCGGAGATCGCCGCGGGCCGGACCTACCTGCCCTCCGGGCCGAACGTCCTGCGGGCCTTTCAGCAGCCCTTCGACGACGTGAGGGTCCTGATCGTGGGTCAGGACCCCTATCCGACGCCGGGAATGGCGATCGGGCTGAGCTTCGCGGTCGCGCCCGAGGTCCGCTCGCTGCCCGGCAGCCTGGAGAACATCTTCCGGGAGCTGCACACCGACCTGGGCCTGCCCCGGCCGTCCAACGGCGACCTGACCCCCTGGACCAGCCAGGGCGTCCTGCTCCTCAACAGGGCCCTGACCACCGCCCCGCGCAAGCCGGGCGCCCACCGGGACAAGGGCTGGGAAGAGGTCACCGAGCAGGCGATCCGCGCCCTCGCGGCCCGGGGCAAGCCCCTGGTGTCGATCCTGTGGGGCCGCGACGCCCGCAACACCCGCCCGTTCCTGAACGGCCTCCCGGCGGTCGAGTCCGCGCACCCGTCCCCGATGTCGGCGGACCGGGGCTTCTTCGGCTCCCGGCCCTTCAGCCGCGCCAACGAACTCCTGCTCGGCCTGGGCGCGCAGCCGGTGGACTGGCGCCTGCCCTGACCCGGCGAACCGTGACCCGGAACGCGGGCGGCGCGCCTCCGGCCGCCGCCCGCACGTCCCGGACCACCCCTGTGCGTACGCCTCAGACCACCGCCGCCCGCACGTCCCGGACCACCCCTGTGCGTACGCCTCAGACCACCGCCGCCCGCACGCACAGCACGTCCGGCAGGTGTTCGGCGAGGAGCCGCCAGGTGTCCCCGTCGTCCTCGCTCGCGTACAACTCGCCGTTCCGGTTGCCGAAGTAGACGCCCGCCGGGTCCGCGTCGTCCGTGCACAGCGCGTCCCGCAGCACCGTGCCGTAGTGGTCGCCCCCGGGCAGTCCGGCCGTCAGCGGCTCCCACGTGCCCCCGGCGTCGGTCGTGCGGTAGACCCGGCACCGGCGGCCCGCCGGCACCCGGTCGGAGTCCGCCGTGATGGGGAAGAGGTAGGCGGTGCCGGGGCGGTGGGGGTGCGCGGCGACCGCGAACCCGAAGTCGGAGGGCAGCCCCGAGCCGATGTCGGACCAGACGGCGCCCGCGTCGTCGCTGCGGAAGACGCCCCAGTGGTTCTGGAGGTAGAGCCGGTCCGGGTCGCCCGCGTCCTGGGCGATCTTGTGGACGCACTGCCCGAACTCGGGGTGCGGGTCCGGCAGGAACACCGCGGACACGCCCTCGTTGGAGGGCTCCCACGCCGCCCCGCCGTCCCGCGACCGGAACACCCCGGCGGTGGACACCGCGACCGTGAGCGCGTCGGGGTCGCGGGGGTCGGTGACCACGGTGTGCACGGCCTCGCCGCCCCCGCCGGGCACCCACCGCGAGCGGGTCGGGTGCTCCCACAGCGGCCGGACCAGGTCGAAGGACTCGCCACCGTCGGCCGACCGGAAGAGCGCGGCCGGCTCCGTCCCCGCGTACACCACGCCGGGGGAGTGCTCCGGCGCCGGGTGCAACTGCCAGACGCGCTCCAGGGAGGCCCCGGTGTCCTCGGGGAACCGCACGGCCGGCCGGGAGGGTTCGGTCCAGGTCCGGCCCAGGTCGTCGGAGTGGAAGACGGACGGGCCCCAGTGGGCGCTGTCCCCGCCGACGAGCAGGCGCGGGACCGGCCCCCGGGTGTCGACGGCGACCGAGTACACCGCCTGGGCGGGGAACGCCGGGTCGTCGAACTCCCACCGCCCCTCGTGCCTGCGGCCGATGAAGAGGCCCTTGCGGGTCCCCACGGTGAGGAGTGCGTCGGGCATGGCTGCCACCTCCAGGACGTCTTTGTCACGGATGTGGCCAGTCTGCACCCGCCCACTGACAACGCCTCCCGGACGCGCCCCCGCCCCCGGGACCTCGTCAGATCGCCCAGGCGTACTGCGACGGCGCCTGGATCTCCGCGCCCAGTTCGCGGGCGGCGCGGCGGGGCCAGGAGGCGTCGCGCAGCAGCTCGCGGCCGAGGAGGACCGCGTCGGCCTCGCCGCCGGCGACGATCTTCTCGGCCTGTCCGCTCTCGGTGATGAGGCCGACGGCGGCCACGGGCAGCCCGGTCTCCGCCCTGACGCGGGCGGCGAAGGGCACCTGGTAGCCGGGGCCCACCGGGATCCGGGCCGGTCCGCCGTTGCCGCCGCTGGAGACGTCGAGGAGGTCCACGCCGTGCTCGCGCAGCAGCGCGGCGAACCGCACGGTCTCGTCGGGCGTCCAGCCCTGCTCCTCCAGCCAGTCGGTGGCCGAGATCCGGAAGAAGACGGGAAGCTCCTCGGGCCACACGGCGCGCACCGCGTCGACGACCTCCAGGGCGAAGCGGGTCCGGTTCTCGAAGGAGCCGCCGTACGCGTCCGTGCGCCGGTTGCTGTGCGGGGAGAGGAACTCGCCGATGAGGTAGCCGTGGGCGCCGTGCACCTCGACGACCTCGAACCCGGCGTCCAGGGCGCGGCGGGCCGCGTCCGCGAACTGCCCGGTGATCTCCCGGATCCGCTCCTCGGTCAGCTCGGTCGGGACCGGGTGGCCCTCGTCGAACGGGACCGGGCTGGGGCCGACGGGCTGCCAGCCGTCGCCGCCGGGCGCGACGGGCCCGCGGCCCTCCCAGGGGCGGTCGGTCGAGGCCTTGCGCCCGGCGTGACCGATCTGGATGCCGGGCACGGTGCCGTGTTCCTTGAGGAAGCCGGCGATCCGCCGCAGCCCCTCGGTCTGGGCGTCGTTCCAGAGGCCGAGGTCCGCCGGGCTGATGCGGCCCTCGGGGGCGACGGCGGTCGCCTCGACCAGGATCAGTCCGGCGCCGCCGGTGGCGCGGGCGGCGTAGTGGGCGAAGTGCCAGTCGTGGGCGACACCCGCGTCCGGTCCGGTCGCCACCGCCGAGTACTGGCACATGGGCGCCATCCAGACCCGGTTGGGGAAGGTCAGGGAACGCAGGGTGTAGGGCTCGAACAGGGCGACGCTCATGACGGACTCCGTTTCGGGGTGCCTCGGTCTCGGGATGCCGCGAAGACGCTCGTACGATACTCACCGTACTACGACCCTTGTCAAACTACGGCGATCATCGAACTACGGGATCCCTCGTACAATGGCGTCTTCCCGGATGAAGTGGAGCCGCCGCCATGACGACCACCAGCAGCCCGCGCGTCCTCGAACACCCCGAGGGCGACGAGATCCGCCTCGAAGACGTGCTGCACGCGCTCGCGGACGCCGTGCGCCTGCGGATCGTGCGGGAGATGGCGCGCGAGGACACCGAGCTGAGCTGCTCGTACTTCGACCTCCCGGTGACCAAGTCCACGACGACGCACCACTTCCGGGTGCTGCGCGAGAGCGGGGTGGTCCGGCAGGTCTACCGGGGGACGGCGAAGCTCAACGTCCTGCGCAGGGACGACCTCGACGCCCTCTTCCCCGGCCTCCTCGACACCGTCCTCGCGGCAGCGGCCGCCCAGGCCGACCGCGAGGGAGCGGGCGGGGGCGCGGCGGCCTGACGGCCGCGCCCGGGAGGCGCCCACCACCGGGGAGGCACCCGCTCCTACAGCGAGCGCATCCGGTTGATCTCCGAGGTCTGCTGGGCGATCACGTCGTTCGCCATCTCCTCCACCAGGCCGTTGTTGCCCGCGCCCAGCAGCTCCGCCGCCATCGTCACGGCCCCCTGGTGGTGGGTGACCATGAGCTTCAGGAAGAGCTCGTCGAAGGCCTTGCCCCGGGCCTCGCGCAACTCGGCCAACTGGGCCTCCGTGGCCATGCCCGGCATCGAGTGGTGATCGTGCGCCCCCTGGTCGCGCGGCCCGCCGTTGCTCTTCAGCCACCCCTCCATGGCGCCGATCTCCGGCTTCTGGGCGGCCGAGATCCGCTCGGCCACCTTCCTGACCCCGTCGGACTCCGCCCGCCCCGGCGCCAGTTCCGTCATCGTCAGGGCCTGGCGGTGGTGCACGATCATCATCTGGACGTACCGGAAGTCCGCGCCGTTCGGGCTCTCGTCGGGGAGCAGCCGGGCGGCCTCCTCGGGGGACACCCGCCGGGCCGGCTCGCCCGGCTTCCCCGGCGCGATCACCGTCCCCCCGGTCGACGCCGCCCGCGGCGAGCCCTCGTCCGGCTCCGCGTCGCAGGCGCCCAGGGCGAGTACGGCGGCGGCGCAGAGGGCCGCGGCGACGACGGCACGCTGACGGCGGATCAACAACGCGACCTCCAGATGTTCTTGCGGGACCGTGACCGTTCCTAGCACTTTTCTCCGGGGTACCGATCAGAATCCTTCATTACGTCTGTGTTGCCATCTGTTGAGATGTGCACGGCAAGGAAGATACTGCCGGGGTCCAGCATCCGTTCGGGACCGAACGGACACCAGGGAGGACGGAGTGACTTCGTTGCGTACCCCGCGTACCACGACCGCCGCGCGCGACCCGCGCGGACGGATCAGACGCCTGGGCGTGGCATCCGCCGCGGCCGGACTGCTGGCCACGCTGCTCGCCGCCGGGCCCGTGGCCGCCACCCCCGACCCCGGAGACGCCCCCACGCGGGCCACCGTCTCCTCGGAGCAGGCCGCCGAAGCGCGTTCCGCGATCCGGAGCGGCGAGATACCCGGCGTGGACGAGATCGTCCACACCCGGAACATCGAGCACCTGGCGAACATCCCCAAGGACGCCCTGCCGGGCCTCAACACGGACCTCGCCTTCCAGGGCAAGTACGCCTTCGCCGGCAACTACGACGGCTTCCGGATCTTCGACATCAGCAGGCCGAGCTCCCCGAAGACCGTCGCCCAGGTCCTCTGCCCCGGCTCCCAGAACGACATCTCGGTCTCCGGGGACCTGCTCTTCCTCTCCACCGACTCCTCCCGGAGCGACGACTCCTGCGCGAGCACCACCCAGCCCGCCACGGTCAAGGAGTCCTGGGAGGGCATGAAGATCTTCGACATCAGCGACATCGGGAACCCGAAGTACGTCGCCTCCGTCGAGACCGCCTGCGGCTCCCACACCCACACGATCGTGCCGCAGCGCAAGGACGTGTACATCTACGTCTCGTCGTACGGCCCCGGGGCCGCGTTCCCCGACTGCCAGCCCCCGCACGACGGCATCTCGGTCATCAAGGTGCCCCGCAAGGCGCCCGAGAAGGCCAGGCTCGTCGGCTTCCCCGTCCTCTTCCCGGGCGAGGGCCCGGACGGCGGCGGCAACCCGGGCGCCCCCACCAACCCGGGCGTCTCCAAGACCACCGGCTGCCACGACATTACCGTGCTGCCGGAGGAGGACCTCGCGGCCGGCGCCTGCATGGGCGACGGCATCCTCTTCGACATCTCCGACCCCGAGCGCCCCCGGGTGATCGACCGCGTCCAGGACAACGTCAACTTCGCCTTCTGGCACTCCGCGACCTTCAACCTGAAGGCGAACAAGGTCGTCTTCACCGACGAACTCGGCGGCGGCGGCGCGGCCACCTGCAACGCCGAGGTCGGCCCGAACCGGGGCGCTGACGGCATCTACGACATCGTCGGCAAGGGCAAGAAGCGCAAGCTCGTCTTCCGCAGCTACTTCAAGATCCCGCGCCACCAGGCCGCCACCGAGAACTGCGTCGCCCACAACGGCTCCCTGATCCCGGTCAAGGGCAAGGACCTCATGGTCCAGGCCTGGTACCAGGGTGGCGTCTCCGTCTGGGACTTCACGAACTCGGCCGAGCCGAAGGAGATCGCCTACTTCGAGCGCGGCCCGCTCTCCGACACCACCCTGTCGGTCGGCGGCTCGTGGTCCGCGTACTACTACAACGGCCATATCTACTCGAACGACATCGCCAAGGGCTTCGACGTCCTCAAGATCTCCGACCGCCTGACCGACCCCGCGAGGTGGATCCGGCTGGACGAGCTCAACGTCCAGACGCAGCCGGACTACTTCGACTGACCCCGCCCGGCGGGACCCCCGGGGCCCGCCGTCGACCCGAGCCGTGGCGCGCCGCCGGACGCATCCCCGTCCGGCGGCGCGCCCAGTTCCTGGTCGAGGCCGTAGCGCGCGAACAGCTCCGACCGCAGCCGCGTCCACGGCATCGGGGCCCCCGGCAGCAGCACCGCCACCACCGCGCCCATCAGCAGGGCCCGCAGCAGCGGATAGTCCGTGTCCACGTCCTCGGAGCCGTACCGCTCCACCGTGTCGCGCAGCAGGAAGGCGAGGCGCTGCTGCTCCTCGCACCGCACGAAGCCCTCGGCCTGGAGGATGCCCGCCATGTGGGTCCGCATCAGGGTCGGGCGCTCCACCGCGAGCCCCAGGATCGCGTCGATCGCGCGGGCCAGGCGCTCCCGGCCGTCCTCCGTGCGCGGCTCGCGTTCGAGCGCCGCCTCCAGCGTGAGGTGCATCAGCCGGTGCACCGCCGACTGGAGGAGCTGCCGCTTGCCCGGGAAGTAGTACGAGATCAGCCCCCGCGCCGTGCCCGCCCGCTCCGCGATGTCGCCGAGCGTGGTCGCCTCGTAGCCCCGCGTGTCGACGAGCTCCACCGTGGCCTGCAGAATGCGCTCCCGCGACCGGCGCCGGAGCTCTTCATTGACCGATGGGCTACGCGGGGACATGCTGGACTCCTGCGTTGACTGGCTGCCGGCCAATATACTCGGCGCACACCGTCGGCCTGCCCCCGTGGCGGACCGCCGGGGAGGCCGTCTGTTCTGGGCGACACGGGGGATCGTCCAGAACAGACGGCTTCATCGTTCTCCGTCCATTCTGCTCCCCCCGTCCTCGTCGCCACCGTCCCCGGCCCCGGGAGCGGTCCGCACGCCGCGCCGCCCGCTCCGGCGGTACGTGAGGACCGCCACGGACACGCAGAACCAGCCGAGGAGCCAGCCCCCGACGACGTCCGAGGGCCAGTGGACGCCGAGGTAGGTCCGGGTCCACCCCACTCCGAGCACGGACACGACCGCGGCGCTCGCCAGCGCCGCCCAGCCGCGCCACCCGTCCCGCCAGTGCAGCGCGAGGACCCACAGCAGCAGCCCGCAGACGACCGTCGCCGTCATCGCGTGCCCGGACGGGAAGGCCGCGTAGTGCGCCTGGTCGACCGGATCGGGCCACTGCGGCCGCTCCCGCCCCACCAGGGCCTTCAGACCCTGCTGGAGGAGCAGGGCCAGGACGCTCGTCCCGGCCACCCACAGGGCGAGCCGCCGCTCCCTCCGCCACCACAGCAGCACCACCGTGCCGGCGGCCAGGGCGCGCATCGTCAGCGGGTCCCACACCCAGTCGCTCAGGACGCGGTTGACCCGGGTGAGGCCGGGGTGGGCGACGGCGCCGCGGTGCAGCTCCTCGGCGACCGCCCGGTCGAAGGAGAGCAGCGGCGACCATCCCACGGCGACGAGCGCGATCAGCAGGGCGGACAGGACTCCGGAGACCACGGCGGAGGAGCGCATGGGCCGATCCTGCCCCAGGATCGCCGCCGCATGATCCCTCACACGCCCCGGACGGCCCTCCGCGTGCTTCGCGCGCCTCCCGGGGTGCCCCGCGGGTCAGAGGGCTAACCCAGCGCGCGGAGGGCCGGGACGAAGGCCACGAGCACCGGGACCACCGGCACCAGGGACGCGGCCGCCGTCAGGCGCAGCCGGCGTCCGGCCGTGAGCCGGGGCGCCGCGGTCAGGAGCCGGTTCACCCGCTGGGGCAGACCCCCGCCCGGGACCGGACCGGGCCCGAACACCCCGCGGTCCTCGTTCAGTTCGACCAGCGCGAGCGCGATCGTCAGCCGCCCGAACCGGCGCGAGGCCACGTCGTCGGCGGCCAGCTCCACGAGCCGGTGCATCTCCTCCCGGAAGGCCGTGAAGACGGGAACGCCCGGGAAGCCGGCGGCCAGCGCCGCCGAGCAGTGCAGCAGCCAGTCGTGCCGGGCCCGGGCGTGGCCCTGCTCGTGCGCCAGGACCGCGTCGAGCTGACGCCCCTTCAGGCGGCGCAGCGCCGCCGTGGTGATGACGAGCTGGGGCGTGGGCCCCGCCAGCCACCAGGCGTCCGCCCGCTCGCCCTCCAGGACCACCAGGCGCTCGCCGCCCGGCTCCTCCCCGGGCATCAGGGGCGCGCGGACGAGCAGGTCGCAGCGGCGCTGCCGGCGCCGGGCGCGGGCCTGCCCGATCTCCCGCCCCAGCATCGCCCCGGACCACACCCCGCCGGCCGCGAGGACCACCGCGAGCACCGCGGACCAGGGGCCGCTCGTGCCGAGCTCGTACGCCTCGATCACGGCGCTCGGCGCGGGCGCGAAGACCTGGCCCCGCACGGCCTGCCAGGCGGCCGAGGCGCTGAACGTCATGGAGAGCGCGAAGCTCAGCAGGACGGCGGCCACCACGCACTGCCAGACCCACAGGGCCACCACGGGTTCTCGCTCGACCCAGTCCGCCCTGGACAGCAGCCGGGGGGCCACGAGGGCGGTCAGGAGGCCGAGCAGGAACAGCACGAGGGAGACCCACATGGCGCCAGCCTATGAGTGCGGTACGGGTCGGGGGTACGGGCGCGGAGAGCAAGTGACGTACGCCACGGTTTCGTTGCGCGTCCGGACTCCTGCCCGCCCGGTTCTCCCGGCCGTGCGAGCACCCGCCCGCACGCCGCCGGTCCCCCGTCCCTCGCCCCCTCAGAGCGTCACGAGCATCGCCACCATGCCCAGCGCCATCGACAGACGGCACGCCAGCGTCGTCTCCGGGCCGCCCGCCCGGGCCGACCCGCCCGTCGGCACGCCGCCGCCCATCGGGCCGCCCGCGGTCGCCGCCACCGGGACGAGCCGCGCCCCCGCGCGCAGCACGTACACCGTGTAGTAGAGGAGGAGCCCGCCCGTGAGCACGGGTATGCCCCCCGCGCCCGCCGCCGCGTGCCCCGCGTGCGCCCCCGGCGCGCCGGGGGCGGCCATCGCCACCGCCATGTAGACCATGGCGAGCGAGCCCACCAGGTGGTGCAGGTGGTGGGCGCCGTGCCGGACGGCGAGCAGGCCGTGCAGCGCCGTCGCGCCGAACACCGCCGCGTACACCGCCCAGCTCCACCCCGGCGGCGTCAGGACCGCCGCGGGCAGCGCCATGAACGCCATCCCGAACCCCATCACCGCCTCGCCGCCCGCGGCCCGCCGCTCCCGCCCGGTGCCCGCGCGCATCCGCAGCAGGCAGTACACGCCCGTCGCCGCGCACAGGGTGACCAGCAGCCACCCGGACAGAGCCGGTCCGTGCACGGCACACCTCCCCCTCGACACCCGTCCCCTCCGGGGAGGGATGCCCGCCGCCCCGGGGCGGTACGCGGGCGCACGGTTGCGCACAGGCGTACGAGGGGGAGCGAAAGGTGCGCGCGTTAGGCTCGGGGCGATCGCGCACGCCGATCACCGAAGCCCGAGGGGAGCCCCGTACATGGACACCGCCACGTCCCAGGAGACCGGCCGGATCGGCTATCGCGAAGCGGTCCTGGAGGACGTCCCCGTCCTCGTCCCGCTCGTGGAGTCGGCCTACCGGGGCGACGCCAGCCGGGCCGGCTGGACCACGGAGGCGGACATCCTCCAGGGGCAGCGCACCGACCTCGAGGGCGTGGCCGCCGTCATCACCGCCCCCGGCAGCCGCCTCCTGGTCGTCGAGCGGGACGGCGAGACCGTCGCCTGCTGCCAGCTGGAGCACCGCGGGGAGGCCGCCTACTTCGGCATGTTCGCCGTCCGTCCCGAGCTCCAGGGCGCGGGCCTCGGCAAGCTGATCATCGCGGAGGCCGAGCGCCGGGTGCGCGAGCTGTGGGACGTGCGCGAGATGCACATGACGGTGATCTCCGTGCGCGAGGAGCTGATCGCCTGGTACGAGCGGCGCGGCTACCGGCGGACGGGCCGGACGACGCCTTTCCCCTACGGCGACGAGCGCTTCGGCCTGCCCCAGCGCGACGACCTGGAGTTCGAGCTGCTCGTCAAGCCGCTGGTGTGAGCCGTCGGGCCGGGTCGAGAGAACGGACCCGGGGCGAAAGCACCCGAATGGCGGAAGAGTGGCCTCGCCCCCTGGTGACAGGAAAAACTTCTGTCGACAGGGGGGTCGCACAGGATAATTTCTCTTGCTCCTCTTGTGGGGGAGAAGCGTCGATGTATACGGTGTCTTGACGCGAGGTTCTCCTGTGGAGGAAGAGGCATGACGGAAATTCTTGTGCAGGACGTGACCGGTGGGGAGATAGCCACCGACGAGCGGGTCGTCGACCACCCGGCCTGGCCCGAGCTCAAGAACGCCGTGGAGGAGATCCGCGCCTGGCAGAGCGCGGACGGCTCCGTCGACTTCGAGGCCGAGGGCGCCCCCGCCCGCTCCCTCGTCGAGCAGACCCTCGACCGGGTCGTCGACGCGGTCGAGCGGCTCGCCCCCCTCCTCCCGCACGACGCCGCCTACCACCGCGCCCTCGTCTCCGACCTGCGCAAGTGGGCCGCGAGCGGCTTCGCGGTGCCGGACTTCCTGGACGCGCTGCTCGCCTTCCAGCCGGCCGCCGACCGCGCCGACGGGCTCCAGCACCTCGTGCTCTTCCCGATGTACACGCAGAACGGCAACCCGGACCGCAACCTGGAAGCCGTCGTGCTCCGCATGGTCTGGCCCGAGTGGCTCGCCGAGCTGGAGCGCACCCGCTACGACAACCCGCTCTTCTGCGGCATCACCTTCGAGGACTTCACCGCCGGGTACGACACCAACTCGGCCGTCCTCTTCCCGGAGACCATCGCCGTCCGCGAGGCCCCCGAGCGCTTCACCTGGGGCGGCATCTTCTGCGACCGCGAGGCCGCCCGCTTCCGCAAGGTCACCGTGGCCGCCGTCGACACCCTGGGCATCGAGCTGCCCTCCGACATCGCCGCGATGATCGACGACCAGGAGCGCTGCGAGAAGGCCTTCGTGCTCTGGGACATGGTCCACGACCGCACCCACAGCCACGGCGACCTGCCCTTCGACCCCTTCATGATCAAGCAGCGCCAGCCCTTCTGGATGTACGGCCTGGAGGAGCTCCGCTGCGACCTCACCGCCTTCAAGGAGGCCGTGAAGCTGGAGGCCGAGGGCAACACGCACGGCCGTGACGTGCAGTACGCCGTCCTCTTCGACCGCATGTTCCGCTTCCCGCTCTCCGGCGACCGGAACCGCAACTACGACGGCCTCGGCGGCCAGCTCCTCTTCGCGTACCTCCACAAGCACGACGTGGTGCGCTGGACGGACAACACGCTCAAGATCGACTGGCAGCGGGCCCCCGAGGTCACCAACCAGCTCTGCGCCGAGATCGAGAAGCTCTACCGCGACGGCATCGACCGCCCCAAGCTCGTCCACTGGTTCAAGGCGTACGAGCTGGTCTCCACCTACCTCGCCCCGCACCCGGGCTCGAAGTGGGCCAAGGGCCCCGACGCCCTCGACCTCTCCCTGCCGCCGCGCAAGCTCGTGGACGACGTGCTTCCGGACGAGTTTCCGCTCAGCATGTTCTTCGAGGCCCTCGCCAAGAAGCTGAAGGGCGTGATCGCCGACACCAAGGGGATCACCGCCGCCGGCGCCCCGCGCACCGAGCGGGCCGCCGCGTGAGCGCTCCTGCCGAAGGACCGGGGAACGCCGAGCGCACGGAGGAGACGGTGTCCATGAACGCCGAAGGAAACGGCGGGCCGCTCGACGGCGCCGTCATCGCGGTCGCCGGAGCGGCCGGCCCCGCGGGCCGCGCCACGCTGCTGCGGCTCGCCGACGCGGGCGCGACCGTGGTCGCGTCCGACGCGGACCCGGCCCGCCTCGCGGAGGCCGTCGACGCCGCCCGCTACGCGCACGGCGGCGCCACGGTCGTCGGCGACACCGTCGACCTGCTCGACCTCGCCGCCACCCGCGACTGGGCCGCGAAGACCGAGAAGGAGTTCGGCCGGATCGACGGCCTGGTCCACCTCGTCGGCGGCTGGCGCGGCAGCCCCTCCTTCACGGAGACCGAGCTCAAGGACTGGGACTTCCTGGAGAAGCTCCTGGTCCGCACGGTCCAGCACACCTCGCTCGCCTTCCACGACCCGCTGCTCCGCGCGGGCGGCCGCGGCCGCTACGCCCTGATCAGCCAGGTCGGCGCCCACAAGCCGGTCGCGGGCAACGCCGCGTACAACGCGGGCAAGGCGGCGGCCGAGGCCTGGACCCTCGCCATGGCGGACTCCTTCCGCAAGCTGGGGGGCGACGAAGGCCCGCAGGCGGCGGCTGCGATCCTGGTGATCAAGGCGTTGGTGCACGAGGCGATGCGCGCCGAGCGCCCCAACGCGAAGTTCGCGGGCTTCACCGACGTCGACGACCTGGCCGCAGAGGTCGCCGGCCTGTGGGACAGGCCCGCCCAGGAAGTGAATGGACAGCGCCTGTGGCTGACCCCCGAGCCGTGACCGCGGCCATCGGACCCAGGACCGACGCGCGTCGTCACCACGACCCGTCGGTCCGGGGCTTCGCCAGCGACAACTACGCCGGCGTCCACCCCGAGATCCTCGCGGCCCTCGCCCTCGCCAACGAGGGCCACCAGGTCGCCTACGGCGAGGACCAGTACACCGACCACCTCCAGCGGATCGTGCACAGCCACTTCGGGCCGAGCGCCGAGGCGTTCCCGGTCTTCAACGGCACCGGTGCCAACGTGACCGCCCTCCAGGCGCTCACGGACCGCTGGGGTGCCGTCATCTGCGCCGAGTCGGCCCACATCAACGTGGACGAGGGCGGCGCGCCGGAGCGGATGGGCGGCCTCAAGCTGCTCACCGTGCCGACCCCGGACGGCAAGCTCACCCCCGAGCTGATCGACCGGCAGGCCTGGGGCTGGGAGGACGAGCACCGGGCCATGCCCCAGGTCGTCTCGATCACCCAGAACACCGAGCTGGGCACCGTCTACACGGTCGACGAGATCCGCGCGATCGTGGAGCACGCCCACTCCAAGGGCATGAAGGTGCACCTCGACGGGGCCCGGATAGCCAACGCCGCCGCCTCGCTGGACGTGCCCATGCGCGCGTTCACCAACGCGGTGGGCGTGGACGTGCTCTCGTACGGCGGGACCAAGAACGGGATGATCTTCGGCGAGGCCGTGATCGTGCTGAACCCGGACGCGGTCAGCCACATGAAGCACCTGCGCAAGCTGTCCATGCAGCTCGCGTCGAAGATGCGGTTCGTGTCGGTGCAGCTGGAGGCGCTGCTCGCGAAGGACCTGTGGCTGCGCAACGCCCGCCACGCCAACGCGATGGCCCAGCGCCTCGCGGCCGGGGTGCGCGCCCTCGACGGGGTGGAGATCCTCTACCCGGTCCAGGCCAACGCGGTCTTCGCCCGTCTCCCGCACGAGGTGAGCCGCCGGCTCCAGGAGCGCTTCCGCTTCTACTTCTGGGACGAGGCCGCCGGCGACGTGCGCTGGATGTGCGCCTTCGACACCACGGAGGACGACGTGGACGCCTTCCTCCAGGCCCTGAAGGAAGAGCTGGCCCGCTGAACCGGAATGCATGAATATACGGCCGGACGGAAATTCATTGACTCCGTCCGGCCGTCTCCCTAGGGTCGTCCCGCATGGAACTCATCCAGCAGGACCCGGACGTCGACGCCTACCTCGCCGCGGGCGAGGCCGTCGACCACGAGCACCCGCGCGTACGGGAGGTGGCGGACCGCCTCTCCGCCGGGCACCCCGACGCCCGCGGGTACGCCGAGGCGGCCTTCGCGTACGTGCGCGACGCGATCCCGCACTCCATGGACTCCGGCGACCTCCGCGTCACCTGGCGCGCCTCCGACGTCCTGGAGCTGCGCACCGGCATCTGCTACGCCAAGACCGTCGCGTACGCGGCGCTCCTGCGGGCCCGGGGCATCCCGGCCGCCCTCTGCTACCAGCGGCTCACCGACGACGACGGATCCCACCCCGTGGTGCACGGCCTCACCGCCGTCCTGCTGCCGGGGGAGCGGACCTGGGCCCGCCAGGACCCGAGGGGCAACGCGCCGGGCGTCGACACCCGGTTCTCCCTGGGGGAGGAGCGGCTCGTCCGGTCCGTACGGCCGGAGCTCGGCGAGGTGGACTACCCGCTGCTCCACGCCGAGCCGCACCCGGCCGTCCTGGCGGCCCTGAGGGCCGCCCGCGACCGGCCGCACCTGGACCGGACCCTTCCCGCCGGGCTGGAGCCGACCGGGCCGGAGCCGGTCAGGCTTCCTTGACCTGGGCCGGCGTCGGAGCCGTACCGCCGAGGTGCGCGGGCACCCACCAGGTGTCGCCCGCGTCCTTGGGGCGGACCGGGTAGGCGCGCTGCGCGGCCTCCAGGAGCTCCTGCACGCGCTCGCGCAGCCGCCGGGTGATGGCGCCCGCGTACTGGTCGGCGGGGGCCTCCACGGCCTCGCCGACGCGGATCGTCACCGGGATGTGGTTCCGCTTGAAGTTCCGCGGCCGGCCCTTCGTCCAGACCCGCTGGGTGCCCCACAGCGCCATCGGGATCAGCGGGACGCCCGCCTCCTGCGCGAGGCGCGCCGCGCCCGTCTTGAAGCCCTTGAGGGTGAAGGACTGGGAGATGGTCGCCTCGGGGAAGACGCCGACGATCTCGCCGGACCGCAGCGACTCCAGGGCGTGCCGGTAGGCGTGCTCGCCCTGCGAGCGGTCCACCGGGATGTGCTTCATGCCGCGCATGAGCGGGCCGGAGATCTTGTGCCGGAAGACCGATTCCTTCGCCATGAAGCGCACCAGGCGCTTCTGCGGCAGCGCGGCGAGACCGGTGAAGATGAAGTCCAGGTAGCTGATGTGGTTGCTGACCAGGACGGCTCCGCCGGTCCGCGGGATGTGCTCCGAACCCTGCGTGTCGATCTTCAGGTCCAGCGCCTTGAACATGGTCAGAGCGGCGCCGACGACCGGCCGATAGACGAGTTCTGCCATCGGAGAGGAACCCCTTCTTCCTGCTTGTCCGGGGAGGGTTCTCCCGGCGAAGTTACGCGGCCGTAGGTTTTCGGCTTTGGGCAGATCGTGCCCCATGAGGGACGCCGTGACCAGCCTGAGCGCGTTTGCGAGGGGAGATTCTCGTCACTCGCGGTGGCCGGAACGGGAATCGAATGCCCGTCCCGCGGCGCTGTACCCCGTGGCGCGCGGAACGGGCGCGCGCGGAGACGAAGGGAACGGAGAGGGATGAGCGAGGTCCTGGGACCGGAGGCGCTCGGCGCCGAACTGGGGGAGCGGGCCACCCTCGTCCAGTTCTCGACCGCCTTCTGCCAGCCCTGCCGGGCCACCCGCCGCACCCTCGCCGAGGTCGCCGCGATGGTGCCCGGCGTGGGGCACGTCGAGATCGACGCCGAGGCCCGGCTCGACCTCGTGCGCGCGCTCGGCATCGCCCGCACCCCCACCGTGCTCGTCCTGGACCGGACCGGGCGCGTCGTCCGCCGGGCCGCCGGGCAGCCCCGCAGGGCGGACGTCATCGCCGCCCTGGGACGGGCGGTCTGACGCGGTGACACCTCCCCCGGTCCGCGCGACGGCGCACCCCCCGGCCCGCGCGACGCAACCCCGCCCGGCCCGTCCGGCCCGCGCGGTGCCGCTCCTCCCACATCGCGGTACGCACTTGACTGCAACCGCCACCGATCGTCACCCTGACGGAGTGACTCTGGAACTCCTTCTCTACGGCCGGGCCCACGTGGACCTGGCCCGCAACGCGAGCGCGCGCTGTCCGGGCGTCTGACCCACCCCAGGACTCCTCCATGCCGCCCTCGCAGAAGGACAATTCCATGACGGTTTCGCCCGAGTTCCGCACCGTTCCCACGATCGGCGCCCCCCGGCAGGCCTCACCCGATCTGCTCCGCTCCGTCTTCCGCCGGCACGCGGCCGGCGTCGCGGTCGTCACCGCGCACGGCGAGCGCCCCGTGGGATTCACCGCGACCTCGCTCAACTCCGTCGCCGCCGACCCGCCGCTGCTCTCCTTCGGCGTCGGCACCTCATCCTCCTCCTGGCCGGTGGTCTCCGAGGCCGAGTTCATCGGCGTGCACATACTCGGCGAGCACCAGCAGGACCTGGCCGCCACCTTCGCCCGCAGCGGCGCCGACCGCTTCGGCGAGGGAACTGCCTGGAGCGTCGGCCCCGAGGGCGTGCCCGTGCTCGACGACGTCCTCGCCTGGCTGGTGTGCCGCGTGGTGGCCCGGGTGCCCGCCGGGGACCACCGGATCGTGATCGCGGAGGCGGTCGCGGGCGACCCGGACGGGGCGGGCCGGCCCCTCCTGTACCACCACGGACGCTTCAACGCGCTGCGCGACTGAGAGTTCCCGTGCGCGCCGCTCTCCGCGCGTTGGGAAGGTCACACGGCTGAGCGGTTGCTCAGTGGTAACGAACTGGGTGTACTGGCGAGTAATATTTCGGGCGGGGCGTACGGCGCCCCGACCGGAAACCCGCCCTTCAGGCGCCTATGCTGCGAGCAACAAGGCAGCCCAGTTATGACGATGCAGTAGGAGAGCCGGCGTGAGCTTGAGGATCGTTGTCTGTGTGAAGTACGTGCCCGACGCCACCGGCGACCGGCACTTCGCCGATGACCTGACGGTGGACCGCGACGACGTCGACGGCCTGCTGTCGGAGCTCGACGAGTACGCGGTCGAGCAGGCCCTGCAGATCGCGGAAGAGGCGGACGACGCCGAGGTCACCGTGCTCACGGTCGGCCCCGAGGACGCCAAGGACGCGCTGCGCAAGGCGCTGTCCATGGGCGCCGACAAGGCCGTCCACGTCGAGGACGACGACCTGCACGGCTCCGACGTCATGGGCACCTCGCTGGTGCTCGCCAAGGCGATCGAGAAGACCGGATACGACGTGGTCATCGCCGGCATGGCCTCCACCGACGGCGTCATGGGCGTGCTGCCCGCGATCCTGGCCGAGCGCCTGGGCGTCCCGCAGGTCACGCTGCTCTCCGAGGTGAAGATCGAGGACGGCAAGGTGACCGGCCGCCGCGACGGCGACGCCGCCTCCGAGCAGCTGGAGGCCTCCCTGCCGGCCGTCGTCTCCGTGACGGACCAGTCGGGCGAGGCGCGCTACCCGTCCTTCAAGGGCATCATGGCCGCCAAGAAGAAGCCGGTGGAGTCCCTGGACCTCTCCGACCTCGACCTGGAGGCCGAGGAGGTCGGCCTGGAGGGCGCGTGGACCGCGGTCGACTCCGCCACCGAGCGTCCGGCCCGCACGGCCGGCACGATCGTCAAGGACGAGGGCGAGGGCGGCAAGCAGCTCGCCGAGTTCCTCGCGGGCCAGAAGTTCATCTAAGACTTCAGCCGCGCGAGCCGGACGTGCGTCCGGCGACCCGCGCGAGCCGCCTCAGACCTCCCCCTCACCTTCGCAGGAGATTGAATCCCCATGGCTGAGATCCTCGTCTACGTCGACCACGTCGACGGAGCCGTCCGCAAGCCCACCCTGGAGCTGCTGACGCTCGCCCGCCGTCTGGGCGACCCGGTCGCCGTCGCGCTCGGCAACGGCGCCGCCGACACCGCCCCGGTCCTCGCCGAGCACGGCGCGGTCAAGATCCTGACCGCCGACGCGCCCGAGTTCGCCGAGTACCTCGCCGTCCCCAAGGTCGACGCCCTCCAGGCCGCCTACGAGGCCGTCTCCCCGGCCGCCGTCCTGGTCCCCTCCTCGGCCGAGGCCAAGGAGATCGCGGCCCGCCTCGCGGTCCGCATCGGCTCCGGCGTCATCACCGACGCCGTGGACCTGGAGGCCGGTGACGAGGGCCCGGTGGCGACGCAGGCCGTGTTCGCCGCCTCCTTCACCACCAAGTCCCGCGTCTCCAAGGGCACCCCGGTCATCACGGTCAAGCCGAACTCGGCCCCCGTCGAGGCCGCCCCGGCCGCCGGCGCCGTCGAGGCCCTGTCGGTCTCCTTCGGCCCGCTGGCCACCGGCACCAAGGTCACCTCGCGCACCCCGCGCGAGTCGACCGGCCGCCCGGAGCTGACCGAGGCCGCGATCGTGGTCTCCGGCGGCCGCGGCGTCAACGGCGCCGAGAACTTCGCCGTCATCGAGGCCCTCGCCGACTCGCTCGGCGCGGCCGTCGGCGCCTCGCGCGCCGCGGTGGACGCCGGCTGGTACCCGCACGCCAACCAGGTCGGCCAGACCGGCAAGTCGGTCTCGCCGCAGCTGTACATCGCCTCGGGCATCTCCGGCGCGATCCAGCACCGCGCGGGCATGCAGACCTCGAAGACGATCGTCGCGATCAACAAGGATGCCGAGGCGCCGATCTTCGAGCTCGTCGACTACGGCGTGGTGGGCGACCTCTTCGAGGTCGTCCCGCAGCTGACCGAAGAGGTCAAGACCCGCAAGGGCTGACCTGCGGTTCTGTCGGACCGGGGGCCGCACGGTGAACTCTCACCGTGCGGCCCCCGGCCGTTTCGGACACCCATTGACGTGGGTCCCGGCCGCCCGTTAACTTCGCCATACGGATTGTTGATTCCGTGCAGCGGAAAACAGGAGGGTAGTGGGATGGGTCAGCAGGAGAAGGTGTCGACGAGCCTCGCGGGCGCGGTCAGCGAGGGCATCAGCGCCTCCCTCGCCGCGGTGGACGCCGAGCTGGACCGCCGCTACCCGGGGGACCCCGGCACCCGCCAGCCCGTCCACACCGTCTACGTCCCCGGCAACCTCTTCGACGCCGGCACCGTCCGCTCCTGGGGCGACCAGGCGCTTGCCGCCCTCGACGAACACGCCCCCGACGCCGCCTCCTTCGCCGCCGTCCTCGGCCTCTCCGACGACCTCGCCGAGGACGTGTACGGCCGCGTGCGGGCCAAGCTGGAGCGCGAGCCGATCGAGGACCTCCGGGTCGACTTCGAGGACGGCTACGGGGGCGACGACGAGGACCGGGACGCGGCCCGCGCCGCCCGGCTGGTCTCCGAGGCGTACGCGGACGGCACCGCCGCCCCGTATACCGGCATCCGGATGAAGTGCATGGAGGCCGCCGTACGCGACCGGGGCATCCGCACCACCGACGTCTTCCTCACCGGCCTCCTGGAGCACGGCGGCCTCCCCGAGGGCCTCGTCCTCACCCTCCCCAAGGTCACCTACCCCGAGCAGGTCACCGCCTTCGTCCGCCTCCTGGAGGCCTTCGAGAAGGCCCACGGCCTCGACGCCGGCCGCCTCGGCTTCGAGATCCAGATCGAGACCAGCCAGGCCATCCTCGCCGCCGACGGCACCGCCGCCGTCGCCCGCATGATCGGGGCCGCCGAGGGGCGCGCCACCGGACTGCACTACGGCACCTTCGACTACAGCGCCTGCCTCGGCGTCTCCGCCGCCCACCAGGCCAGCGACCACCCGGCCGCCGACCACGCCAAGGCGATCATGCAGGTCGCCGCCGCCGGCACCGGCGTCCGCGTCTCCGACGGCTCCACCAACGTCCTGCCGGTCGGCTCCACCGCGCAGGTCCACGAGGCCTGGCGGCTGCACTACGGCCTCACCCGCCGCGCCCTCGCCCGTGCCTACTACCAGGGCTGGGACATGCACCCCGGCCACATCCCCACCCGCTACGCCGCCGTCTTCGCCTTCTACCGCGAGGGCTTCGAGGCCGCCGCCAAGCGCCTCTCCGCCTACGCCAACCACGCGGGCGGCGACGTCATGGACGAGCCGGCCACCGCCAAGGCGCTCAGCTCCTACCTGCTGCGCGGCATCGACTGCGGCGCCCTCGACACCGCCGAGGTCGACGCCCTCACCGGCATGACCCGCGCCGCCCTCGACCGCTTCGCGGCCCCGCGCCGCGGCGACCTCACGGCCTCGGCCGAGTAACCGGGCGGCCGCCGGGGCCGGCCTCAGACGGCCGGCGGTGCGATCTCGCCCGAGCCGCGGGGGAGGAGCGTGGTGCCGAGCACCACCCGCTCGGGCGCCCCGTCCGCCCCGTCCAGGCGCCGGAACAGCCGCTCCGCCGCCGTCCGGCCGAGCGCGGCGGCGTCCTGGGCGACGACCGTGATGCCCAGGAGGTCGGCCAGTTCGATGTCGTCGAAGCCGACCAGGGCGACCGGCCGGTCCTGCCCGGCGAGGGCCCGGACGGCCGTGACGGTGACCCGGTTGTTCCCCGCGAACAGCGCCGTCACCGGCTCGGGCGCGGCCAGCATCTCCCGTACCGCCGCGTCCACCCGCTCCGGGTCGGTCGGTCCCGGCGAGACCCACTCCTCGTGGACCGGAAGGCCCGCGTCCTCCATCGCCGCGCGGTAGCCGCGCAGCCGCTCGGCCGCCGTGTGGATGCACGGGCGGTCGCCGACGAAACCGATCCGGCGGTGGCCGTGCGCGATCAGGTGGGCCGTGCCGTCGCGTGCGCCGCCGAAGCTGTCGGAGAGGACCGCGTCGGCGTCGATCCGCCCGGCGGGGCGGTCGACGAACACCGTGGCGACGCCCGCCCTGATCTCGGGCTCCAGGTACCGGTGGTCGTCGCCGGCCGGGATGACGATGAGGCCGTCGACCCGGCGCGCGCACAGCGCGAGCGCCAACTCCTGCTCCCGCTCGGGGTCCTCGGCGCTCGACCCGTTGATCAGGAGGGCCCCGTGCGCCCGCGCGACCTCCTCGACCGCCCGGCTCAGCGGACCGTAGAAGGGGTCGGCGAGGTCCTCCAGGACCAGGCCGACGGTCGCGGTCCTGCCCTTGCGCAGCACCCGCGCGCTGTCGTTGCGCCGGAAGCCGAGGACCTCGATGGCCTCCTGCACCCGCCGTTCGGTGTCGGGCGTGACGCCCGGCTCGCCGTTCACCACCCGGGACACCGTCTTCAGGCCGACGCCCGCCTTGGCGGCGACGTCCTTCATCGTGGGCCGGTTGCCGTAGCGGTGCTCGGGGCGGTGGGCGGTGTCGGCCACGGTCTGCGGTTCCTCCGTCGTGTCGGGACCCCGCCGTGGCCGGGCCGTCTTTCGGACTCCGGACGAGCATAGGGCCTGGACAACGTTGTCAGGCCGCGTGAGACCATACGGAACGCCCCCCGTTCCCGGCCGTCCCCGGAGGTTTCCCGCCCATGCACACCGACCTCGCCACGGGCCTCGTCGCCGCCCTCGACATCGGGGGTACCAAGATCGCCGGCGCCCTGGTCGACGGCGAGGGGCGCGTCCGTGTCCGGTCCCGGCGGCCCACGCCCGCGCGTGAGGACGGCGAGACGGTGATGGCGGCGGTCGAGGGCGTCCTCGGCGACCTCGCCGCCTCCCCGCTGTGGGAGGCGGCCGACGCCGTCGGCATCGGCAGCGCGGGCCCGGTCGACGCGGCCCGGGGGACCGTCAGCCCCGTCAACGTCCCCGGCTGGCGCGACTACCCGCTCGTCGACCGGGTCCGCCGGGCCGCCGGCGGCCGGCCGGTCACCCTCGTCGGCGACGGCGTCGCCATGACGGCGGCCGAGCACTGGCTCGGAGCCGCCCGAGGATACGACAACGCCCTCTGCCTGGTGGTCTCCACGGGCGTCGGCGGCGGGCTCGTCCTCGACGGGCGCCTGCACACGGGCCCCACCGGCAACGCCGGTCACATCGGGCACATCGTGGTCGACCTGGACGGGGAGCCCTGCGCGTGCGGCGGACGCGGCTGCGTCGAACGCCTCGCCAGCGGCCCGCACCTGGCGCGCCGCGCCCTGGAGAACGGCTGGCGGCCTGGGCCCGACGGCGACGTCTCCGCCGCCGCGGTGGCCGCCTCCGCGCGCGCCGGGGATCCGGTGGCCGTCGCCTCGTTCGAACGCGCGGCCCGGGCGCTCGCCGCGGGCATCGCCGCCACGGCGGCCCTCGTCGAGATCGACGTCGCGGTCGTCGGCGGCGGGGTGGCGGGCGCGGGCGAGGTCCTCTTCGCCCCGCTCCGGCGCAGCCTCCGCGGCTACGCCACCCTCTCCTTCGTACGGGACCTGAAGGTCGTCCCGGCGCTCACGGGCACGGACGCGGGCCTCCTCGGCGCGGCGTCGGCCGCCGCGCACGCGCGGGAGGAGGGGACGCGCGCCGACGCGAACGCGGGTGCCGGCGGCGGTTCCTGAGGCCGTACGGACGGCGTCACGCGGCGGGGCGCGACGACTCCTCGCGTCCTCGCGCCCGGCTGCTCCCGTACTCGTTCGCTCCCGCGCCCGGCTGCTCCCGTACTCGTCCGTTCGCGGACCCGGTTGCCCGCCCACTCGTCCGCTCGCGCGCCCGGTTACTCCCGGGCCCGCTCGGACCTCCTCGGGCCGATCAGCCTGCCTTCGGCCTTCCTCCGCTCCGGCGGTCTCTGTTCGACCACCACCAGGAACGTGTCGGACTCCAGGTCCATCACGACCCGGGCCGGCACGCCCTCGTCGCGCCGCGCGCCGGCGAACTCCTCGGCGGGCCAGCTGCCCCGCGGACCGCCGGCCGGAAAACGTTCGAGAACCGTACGACTCATCTCCACACCCCTCGTGCTTGCCGTTCCCAACGACGGTTTCCCCGAAGTGTCACGCGCATGCCGGTCCCGCCGCCGATCCATACGATCGTGGTTTCCGTGGCAGGGTGTTGCGGGCAAGCCACAGGGGGCTATCGAAGAGGGGGAAACGTGATCGTCTGGATCAACGGGGCGTTCGGCGCGGGAAAGTCCAGCACCGCGCGTGAACTGGTCGATCTGATCCCGCACAGCACCCTGTACGACCCCGAGCTGACCGGCGGCGCGGTGCGCCGGCTCCTTCCGGCCAAGCGGCTCGCCGAGGTGGAGGACTACCAGGACCTGCCGATCTGGCGGCGGCTCGTCGTCGACACCGCCGCCGCCCTGCTCGCCGAGACCGGCGGCGTCCTGGTCGTCCCCATGACCCTGATCCGCCAGGAGTACCGGGACGAGATCTTCGGCGGCCTCGCCGCCCGCCGCATCGAGGTGCGCCACATCCTGCTCACACCTGAGGAAACGATCCTGCGTCAACGGATCGACACCCGGGCGGAGTACGGCGACCCCGAGGTCGACGCCCGCGTCCGGGAGTGGTGCCACGGGCACGTGGACCCGTACCGTGCCGCCCTCGACTGGCTCGCCGCCGACGCGTACGCCGTCGACAACTCGGCGCTCACCGCGGCCGCGACCGCCCGGGCCGTCGCCGACGCGATCCGGGAAGGGCTCGCCGCCCCCTGCGGGATCGTCCAGACGCCCGAGCCGACCGGCGAGACCGTCGCCGCCGGTGTGCTGCTCTTCGACGAACGGGACCGCTTCCTGCTCGTGGACCCCACCTACAAGCCCGGCTGGGAGTTCCCCGGCGGCGTCGTGGAGCCGGGCGAGCCCCCGGCGCGGGCCGGGATGCGGGAGGTGGCCGAGGAGGTCGGCCTCGCGCTCGACGCCGTGCCCCGGCTGCTGCTCGTCGACTGGGAGCGGCCCGCGCCCCCGGGCTACGGAGGGCTGCGCCTCCTCTTCGACGGCGGCACGCTCCGGCCCGCCGACACCGAGCGGCTGAGCCTTCCCGGCGCCGAACTGCGCGACTGGCGCTTCGTCACCGAGGAGGAGGCCGCCGAACTGCTGCCGCCCGTCCGCTACCAGCGCCTCCGCTGGGCCCTGCGCGCGCGGGAGCGGGGCACGGTGCTCAACCTGGAGGCCGGGGTGCCGGTGGGGTGACCGGCCGGGGCGGGCGGCGACACCCGGGGGCCCGACCGGGGCCGCTCAGGTCGGGACGACCGCCCCGGCCGTCGCCGCCGCCCTCAGCCGGGCCGCCGTGTCCGTGACCACCGGCGCGCCGTGGCCGCAGCACAGCACCGACGGGTCCAGCTCCGCCAGCCTCCGCATCGACTCCAGGGCGAGGGCGCGGTCGGCGTGGAACACGCCGAAGGTCACCCCCCGGACCGAGGCCACCGTGTCCCCGGCGAACAGCACGCCGTGGCGGGGGAGGTGCACGGCGATCGAGCCCGGGGTGTGACCGGGGGTGTGGACCACCACGGCCCCGTCGCCGAAGCCGAGCTCCTCGCCGTCCCCGACCTCCCGGTCCACCCGGGTCGGCGGCGCCTCCGGCACGGTCAGACCGTGCTCGTACAGCGGGAGTTCCCAGTCCAGGAGGTCGGGCTCGGGGACCGGCGCCTCGCCCCGCACCACCGGCGCGTCCAGGCGGTGCGCCACGATCTCGGCCCCGTGGCGGTCCGCGAGCTTCCCGGCCGCGCCCACGTGGTCCCGGTGGCAGTGGGTCAGCACGATGCGGCGCAGCCGGTCCGGGTCCAGACCGGCCGCCCGTACGGCCGCCGCCGTCGCGTCCGCCGTACCCGCCCAGCCCGCGTCGATCAGGGTCAGCTCCTCCTCGTCCCGCCAGAGGTAGGCCTGGCCGATGGGGTGGTCGAGCAGGTGCAGCCGCGGAGTCACCGTGATGGGGTCCATGCGGCGAACCTACGCGTCCGCGCAGGTCCGCCGCCCGGTTCTACGCTCTCGGCGAGCTTCGCCGAACGCTGAACCCGACCGGGAACCGAGAATGCGTCAGACCTGCTTCGAGCGCGCGTAGTTGAGGAGGAAGTGCGCCTCGGCCACCGACAGGCGCTCCAGCTCCTCCGGCGACACGGACTCGTTGGGCGCGTGGATCTGCGCCTCCGGCTCGCTCAGGCCGATCAGCAGGATCTCCGCCTCCGGGTACAGCGAGGCCAGCGTGCTGCACAGCGGGATCGAGCCGCCCAGACCGGCCGTCTGCATCTCCTGACCGGGGTACGCGACCTCCATCGCCTCCGCCATCGAGGCGTACGCCGGGCTCGACGTGTCCGCCTGGAAGGCCTGGCCCTGGCCGACCTGCTCCAGGGTCACCCGGGCGTTCCACGGCGTGTGGTTCTCGATGTGGGCGAAGAGCAGCTTCGTCGCCTCGGCCGCGTCCTGGCCCGGCGGCACCCGCAGGCTGATCTGCGCGCGGGCCGTCCTCGGGACGGACGGGGTGGCGCCGGCCACCGGGTGGCAGTCGATGCCGACGACGGTGACGGCGGGGCGCGCCCAGATGCGGTCCGCGACCGTGCCGCCGCCCGGCAGGTCCACGCCCGGCAGCACCTTGGCGTCCTGGCGGAAGTTCTCCTCCGGGTACTGGAGGCCCTCCCACACCTGGTCGCCCGGCAGGCCGTCGACGACGGTCGAGCCGTCCGGGCCGCGCAGCGAGTCGAGGACGCGGATCAGCGCGGCGAGCGCGTCCGGGGCGGCGCCGCCGAACTGGCCGGAGTGCAGGTTGCCCTCCAGGGTGTCGATCCGCACCCGGATCATCGTCATGCCGCGCAGGGTCGCGGTCACCGTCGGCAGGCCCACCCGGAAGTTGCCCGCGTCGCCGATGACGATCGTGTCGGCCGTCAGCAGCTCGGGGTGCTCCTCGGCGTACCGCTCCAGACCGCCGGTGCCCTGCTCCTCCGAGCCCTCGACGATCACCTTGACCGTCACCGGGACGCCGCCGTTCGCCTTCAGGGCGCGCAGCGCGAGCAGGTGCAGGATCACCCCGCCCTTGCAGTCGGCCGTGCCGCGCCCGTACCAGCGTCCGTCGCGCTCGGTCAGCTCGAACGGCGGGGAGAGCCACGCGGACTCGTCCAGCTTCGGCTGCACGTCGTAGTGCGCGTAGAGGAGGACGGTCGGCGCGCCGGCCGGGCCGGGGAGTATGCCGTACACGGCCTGAGAGCCGTCCGGGGTGTCGAGCAGCGCCACGTCCTGGAAGTCCTCGGCGCGCAGCGCGTCCGCGACCCAGTTCGCCGCCGCCTCGCACTCGCTGCGCGGGGCCACGTTCTCGTCCGCCACCGACTCGAAGGCCACCAGCTCCGTGAGCTCCGTCCTGGCGCGGGGCATCAGGGACCGTACGGTCTCGGCGATCGGATTCGCGGTCATGGGCACGCTCCTGGTGGGTGCGACGTTACGACGGAGAGGACGGCGCCGCCGCGTCTCGTGGCGCGGCGAACGCACCGTCGATCCTACGGCCGGGGCTCCGGCTACCGCGCCGTAGGATGCGTCAGGAGCAGACCCCCGGTCGGATCAGGAGCAGAAGCACATCGTGAGCAGCGAGCACGCAGGGAACGCCGGTCCGGAGAACACCGAGCCCGAGGGCGCGGCTCCTGAGGGCACGGGTGCGGAGGCGGCGAGGGACGAGACCCCGGGCGCGGTGGGCGACGGGGGCGCGGACGGCCTCGAGGACGCGGCGGAGAGCGGTCCCGAGGACGCAGCCCCCGCCGTGGACGGCGGGGCGGCGGGCCCGGACGCCGAGGCGGACGTCTGGGACGTCGTGGTCGTCGGCGCCGGACCGGCCGGCGCGTCCGCGGCCTACGCGGCGGCGGTGGCCGGACGCCGGGTGCTCCTCCTGGAGAAGTCCGAGCTGCCCCGGTACAAGACCTGCGGCGGCGGCATCATCGGCCCCTCCCGCGACTCGCTCCCGCCGGGCTTCGAACTGCCCCTCCAGGACCGGGTGCACGCCGTCACCTTCTCCCTCGAAGGGCGCTTCGCCCGCACCCGCCGCTCGCGCCGGATGCTCTTCGGCCTCATCAACCGGCCCGAGTTCGACGCGCGGCTCGTCCAGCACGCGCAGAAGGCCGGAGCCCAGCTGCGGACCGGTGCCACGGTGACCCGGGTGGAGCAGCACGGGCCGTCGGTGCCGGACCGGCGGACCGCCGCCGTCGTCCTGGCCGACGGCGAGACGGTCCTGGCGCGCGCGGTCGTCGGCGCCGACGGCAGTGCCAGCCGCATAGGCGCTCACGTCGGGGTGAAGATGGGCCAGGTCGACCTGGGCCTGGAGGCGGAGATCCCCGTGCCGCCCTCCGTGGCCGAGGACTGGAAGGGCCGCGTCCTCATCGACTGGGGCCCGATGCCCGGCAGTTACGGCTGGGTGTTCCCCAAGGGCGACACGCTGACCGTCGGCGTCATCTCGGCGCGCGGCGAGGGGGCCGCCACCAAGCGGTACCTGGAGGACTTCGTGGCCCGGCTCGGCCTGGCCGGGTTCGAGCCCTCGATCTCCTCCGGCCATCTGACCCGCTGCCGCACCGACGACTCGCCGCTCTCCCGCGGCCGGGTCCTGGTCTGCGGCGACGCGGCCGGCCTCCTGGAGCCGTGGACGCGCGAGGGCATCTCGTACGCGCTGCGCTCGGGCCGCCTCGCGGGCGAGTGGGCGGTGCGGGTCGCCGAGGCGAACGACGCGGTCGACGCGCGCCGCCAGGCCCTGAACTACGCCTTCGCCATCAAGGCGGGCCTGGGCGTGGAGATGGCGGTCGGGCGGCGGATGCTCGCCGTCTTCGAGCGGCGCCCGGGGCTGCTGCACGCCACGCTCACGGGCCTGCGGCCGGCCTGGAACGCCTTCGCCGACATCACCCGGGGCTCGGCCACCCTCGGCGGCATGGTCCGCTCGAACGGTCTGGCCCGGCGGGCGCTCGAACTCCTGGACAAGCGGATGGACACCTCGTCCGGCGTCGGCCCGGCGGGCCGGGGCGTCACGGCGAAGGAGCGGGACGCGTCGGAGCCGGAGGGCACGGAAGGCGCCGAGGGTACGGAAGCCACGGAGGGCGCCGGGCGTACGGAGGCCTCGGAGGGCGTCGACAGCGCCGGGGGCGCCGGGGGGACGAGGGCGGACGCCTGAGCACGGTCCGCGGCGGTCCGCCGCGGACGCCGGAGACTCCGGCCGACCTGTTACGGGCTCCGCCGGCCCGGTCCGTTCACGCGGCCGGACCGGCGGAGCCCGTCGTCGTGATGCGGAAGACGGGGTGCTTCGGGGCGGCGGCGCGCAGTTCGGCGTCGGAGGAGTCCGGGCCGACCCCGTCGAAGAAGACGCCGACCTCCGCCTTCCAGCGCTTGAGGTAGGCGCGGAGCAGCGCGGGCTTGGCGTCGTCGGAGACCTCGACGGCGGTGAACTCCTGCACGTGCTTGCCGAGGTGCAGCTCTCCGCCCCCGGCCGCCCGCATGTTGTGGGTCCACTGGACGTGGCCGCGGGGGGCCACGAGGTACTGGGCGCCGTCCACCGTCAGGAGGTTGACGGGGGTGCGGCGCCATTCGCCGCTCTTGCGCCCCCGGACGGCGAGCACGCGGGACCCCCAGACGCTGATGCCCCGGCGGGTCGTCCAGGCGACCACGCGGTTGAGGACGTTCACGGTGAACCAGCCGGGCTTGAGGACGTGGGGCGCGGGGGAGCCGGTGGGGTCGGCGGGCTGGGCGGACATGGCTGCCTCCTGAGGGCTTCCGGCGGTGAGCGGAGCGAGTCGGGGGAGTGGAGCGAGTCGAGCGAGAGCACTGCTCTCTCTTGAGATCAGTGTGCACGGTTCGGCACCCACAAGCAAGAGCGGTGCTCTTGTTTCAATGTGTCGCTCTTGCTTCTGTGCGGTGCTCTCATTTCGGTGCGGTGCTCCGGAAGTGGCACACTGCTCTCCATGACGCCCGTTCAAGGAGCCCGCGCCCGCGCCCGCATCGAGATCACCGCCGCCATCAAGGACGAGGCCCGCACCCAGCTCGCGGCGGAAGGCGCCGCCAAGCTGTCCCTGCGGGCCGTGGCCCGCGAGCTGGGCATGGTGTCCTCCGCGCTCTACCGCTACTTCCCGAGCCGCGACGACCTCCTCACCGCCCTGATCGTCGACGCCTACGACGCCGTCGGCGCCGCCGCCGAGCGGGCCGCCGCCGACTCCGCAGGGCAGCGCCCGCTGGACCGCTGGACCGCCGTCTGCCGGGCGGTCCGCGCCTGGGCGGTCGCCCACCCCCACGAGTACGCCCTGATCTACGGTTCCCCGGTCCCCGGCTACACCGCGCCCCAGGACACGATCGCCCCCGCCGCGCGCGTCGGCCTCGCCCTCGTCGAGATCGTCCGCCTGGCCCACACCGGCGAGGGCCTCGCCCTCCCCCCGCTCCCGGACGCCCTGCGCCCCGAGGCCGAGCGGATCGCCGCCGACATCGCCCCGGACCTGCCCCCGGCCCTCGCCGCCGCGCTCGTCGCCGCCTGGTCGCAGCTCTTCGGCCTCGTCTCCTTCGAGGTCTTCGGCCAGTTCCACCGCGTCGTCGAGGACCGCGACGCCTTCTTCACCGCGTCGGCCCGCCGCCTGGGCCAGGACGTGGGACTGCTCCCGCGCGGCTGAACCCGTAGGGGCGACGCGGGGCGGGGAACGTACGGGCGCGGCCGCCCGGTCGCCGAAGCGCCGGACGGCCGCGTCCCCCGTTCCCCCCGTTCCCCCGTTTCCCTCCCGACGGTCAGTCGCGGAGGGCGACCTTCGCCGGGACGTCCCCGGTGGCCGGGACGTCCCCGGTGGCCTGGGCGTCGGCGGCGGTGTTCCCCGCGGTCGCGTCCCCGGTGGCCGGCTCGGGGTCCGAGGAGCGTGCGACCACGACCGACCCGGCCGCCGCGCCCCGCGGCCTCCGCAGCCCCGGCAGGGTGATGAGCAGTCCGGCGAGGGCGATGACCGCCACCACGGCCAGACCCGGGCGGAAGCCGTCCAGGACCGCCTGCGGGGAGGCGTCCCCGCCGTGTCCGCCGCCCGCGGTGATGACGGCGGTGGTCACGGCGAGGAAGAACGCGCCGCCGACCTGGATCGAGGTGTTGAGCAGGCCCGAGACCATGCCCTGTTCGCGGTCGGCCACGCCGTTGGTGGCCTGGATGTTGAGCGACGGGAACACCAGGGCGCAGGCCGCGCCGATGAGCAGCATCGACGGCAGGATGACGGCCGCGTACCGCGGGACGAGCGAGACGCGCAGGAAGAGCGCGTACCCGACGACGAGCAGCGTGAAGCCGGTCGCGATCACCCGGGGCGTGCCGAACCGGTCCACGATCCCGCCGATCTTCGTGGACGAGAGGGCCACCAGCACGCCGGCCGGAAGGAAGGCGAGCGCCGTCTGGAGCGCGGACCAGCCGAGCAGCGACTGCATGTACTGGGTCACGATGAACTGGAAGGCGACGTACGAGCCGAAGAAGGCCGCCGCGCCGAGCTGGGCCCGGACCTGCGAGCCGGAGCGCAGCACCCCGAGCCGCACCAGCGGGCTCGGGCTGCGCCGTTCGATCAGGACGAAGGCGACGAGCAGGGCGGCGGCCGCCAGGAAGGACAGCAGGGTGCGGGCGGAGGCCCAGCCCGCTTCGGGCGCCTCGACGACGGTGAAGACGAGCAGCAGCATCGCGGCCGTGCCGGTGACGGCGCCCGGCAGGTCGTAGCCGCCGGAGGAGTCGTCGCGGGCGCTGTGCGGGATGAGGCGCAGCGCGAAGACGAGGGCGATCAGGGCGACGGGGGCGGGGAGCAGCATGGTCCACCGCCAGCTCAGCTCCGTGAGCAGCCCGGACAGGACGAGGCCCATGGAGAAGCCGGTGGCGGCGCAGGTGGTGTAGATGGACAGGGCCCGGTTGCGCTGCGGGCCCTCCTTGAAGGTGGTCGTGATGATCGACAGGCCGGCGGGGGCGGTGAAGGCGGCGCTGAGCCCCTTGACGAACCGGCTGGCGATGAGGAGCGGCCCGGAGTCGACGAGCCCGCCGAGCAGCGAGGCGACCGCGAAGACGGCGAGCGCGATCAGGAAGACCCGGCGCCGGCCGAGCAGGTCGGCGGCGCGGCCGCCGAGGAGCAGCAGCCCTCCGTAGCCGAGGATGTAGCCGCTCACGATCCACTGGAGGGTGGAGGTGGACAGGTCGAGGTCGGCGGCGATCGAGGGCAGGGCGACGCCGACCATCGAGACGTCGAGGGCGTCGAGGAACATCGCGGCGCAGAGCACGAGCAGGGTGCCCCAGAGGCGCGGACTCCAGCGTTCCTGCGCGGACTTGGGCACGTCGGTGAGCGGAGAGGTCATGGACGGAGACAGTACATGCACATGCATTGAATGCAAGCGCATTTAATTCTCGTGCAACAAAAGGGGTCGTCTCTGCTAATGTGCGGCCATGGCAGCGAACAAGTCCGAACGCGCGCTCGTGGAGGAGTGGCGTGACGTCCTCGCCCTGCACGCCCGTACGACCTGTGAGCTCGACCGGGCCCTCCACGCCCACGGGCTCGGCGCCAGCGACTTCGAGGTCCTCGACGTCCTCGCCGAGGGCGCGTCCGAGGGCGGCCCGGCGGCCTGGCGCGTCCAGGAACTCTCCGGCCGCGTCCACCTCAGCCAGAGCGCGCTGTCCCGGCTCGTCGCCCGCCTGGAGAAGGACGGCCTGGTGGCCCGGGGGATGTGCCCCGAGGACCGGCGCGGCGTCCAGGTGAAGCTCACGGAGAAGGGCCTCGACCGCCACGCCGAGGCGAAGCCCCTCCAGCGCGAGGTCCTGACCCGGATGCTGGACGGGGACTCCTGAGGCGTACGGGAAACCAGGGATTCCCGAGGCGTACGGGGAGGGGGAGCGAGGGCCGGCCGTCCCGTACGGCCGGGGTGTTCTCCCGTGCCGTCACGGCGTTCTCCCGTACGACCGCAGCCGGATCACGCCTGTTCACGCGCCTCCGCCGAAGGGTTCACGGCGGGAGGAACACCCGTCGGAGAGCCGTGGTGGGCGGACTTGACGGACCCTGAAACGGGCCGTTGACGCTGTCCCCGGGCGCTGCCCAAGATTCCTGTCCGGAAAGCAGACTCGTCGACGCAGTGCGGAATCCGGCCCGAAGGGCGAGTGATGAACCCGAGCAGAAGAACCGGCCGCCGGATCGAGCACTGGGACCCGGAGAACGAGCACTTATGGGCGACCCGGGGCAGACGCGTCGCCCGTCGCAACCTCGCCCTCTCCATCGCCTCCGAGCACATCGGCTTCTCCGTCTGGAGCATGTGGTCGGTCCTCGTGCTCTTCATGTCCCCCCGCATCGGGCTGCCGTTCACGCCCGACGAGAAGTTCCTGCTGGTCGTCACCCCCACCCTCGTCGGAGCCGCGCTCCGCATCCCGTACAGCCACGCCGTCCTCCGCTTCGGCGGCCGGAACTGGACCGTCTTCGCGACCGCCGTCCTCCTCGTGCCCGCCTGCGCCGCCACCTACTTCGTCCAGCGGCCGGGCACCCCGCTCTGGGTCTTCGTGCTGATCGCCGCGCTCGGCGGCGTCGGCGGCGGCAACTTCGCCTCCTCGATGACCAACATCACCGCCTTCTACCCGCAGCGCCTCCAGGGCTGGGCCCTCGGCCTCAACGCGGGCGGCGGCAACCTCGGCGTCGCCGTCGTCCAGCTCCTCGGCCTGCTCGTCATCGCCGTCGCGGGCGACACCCACCCGTCGTACGTCGCCGCCTGCTACCTCCCGCTGATCGTCGTCGTCTCCCTGCTGTGCGCGCTGCGCATGGACAACCTTGCGCCGGTGCGCGCCGAGAAGGGCGCCCGGCGCGCGGCCCTGCGCTCCGCGCACACCTGGTGGATCTCGCTGCTCTACGTCGGCACGTTCGGCTCGTTCATCGGCTACGGCTTCGCCTTCGGGCTCGTGCTCCAGACCCAGTTCGGCGCCTCCCCGCTCCAGGCCGCCTCGTACACCTTCCTCGGCCCGCTGCTCGGCTCGCTCTCCCGCCCCTTCGGCGGGCGGCTCGCGGACCGGTGGGGCGGCGCCCGGGTGACCGCGTGGACGTTCGCGGGGATGGCGGCGGGAACGGGCGGACTGCTGCTCGCCTCGCGGGCCGGTTCGTACGGGCTGTTCGTCGCGGCCTTCACGGTCCTCTTCGTGCTCACCGGGATCGGCAACGGCTCCACGTACAAGATGATCCCGGCCGTCTTCGCCGAGCAGGCGGGCCGCGAGGTCACCGGGGGCCGCGACGCGGGCGAGGCCTTCGCCCGGGCCCGGCAGCGCTCGGGCGCCGTGATCGGGATCGCGGGCGCCGTCGGGGCGCTCGGCGGGGTCGCGGTGAACCTCGCCTTCCGGGCCGCGTACGGCTCCGAGGGCGGCAGCGGGACCCCCGCCTTCCTCGGCTTCCTCTGCTTCTACGTGGTGTGCGGGGCGGTCGTCCGGGCGGTCTACCTGCGGCCCGCGTCCGACGGGGGCGGCCCGCTCGACCCGTCGCGGGAGCGGCGCCGCGGGGTCAGCCGTGTCTGACGCCCGCGCCGAGGACACCGCCCGCGCTGGCCACACGGACCACACGGACCATGGCGACCACGCCGAAGCCGGCGCCGGGCGGACCGTCCTCACCCACTGCCCGTACTGCGCGCTCCAGTGCGGTACGGAACTCACCTCCGCCGGCGACCGGGTGACCGTGACGCCCGCCGTCCTCGCCGGCACCGGGAAGCGGGGCGGCCTGTGCCAGAAGGGCTGGACCGCGCCCGAGGTCCTGACCACCGCCGACCGGCTGCGCACACCGCTCGTGCGGGGCGCCGACGGACGGCTCGCCCCGGCGACCTGGGACGCGGCGCTCGACCTGGTCGCCGGACGGCTGGCGGAGCTGCGGGCCGCCCACGGCCCGGACGCGGTCGGGGTGTTCGGCGGCGGCGGCCTCACCAACGAGAAGGCCTACCTGCTCGGCAAGTTCGCCCGGGTCGCCCTCGGCACCAGCCGCATCGACTACAACGGGCGCTTCTGCATGTCCTCGGCCGCCGTCGCCGGCAACGCCGCCTTCGGCGTCGACCGGGGGCTGCCCTTCCCCGTCACCGACCTCGACGAGGCCGACGTCGTGCTGCTCGCCGGGGCCAACCCGGCCGAGACGATGCCGCCGCTCGTGCGCCACCTCGACCGGGCCGGCGCGCTCGTCGTCATCGACCCGCGCCGCACGGCCACCGCCGAACGGGCCGCGCTGCACCTGAGACCCGCGCCCGGCACCGACCTCGCCCTGGCGCTCGGCCTGTTGCAGCTCACCGTGGTCGACGGACACCTCGACCGGGCCTACGTGGAGGAGCGGACCGGCGGCTTCGAGGAGACCTGGCGCCGGGCCCTCGCCTGGACCCCGGAGCGCACGGAGCGCACCACCGGCGTCCCGGTCGCCGCCCAGCGCGAGGCGGTCCGGCTCCTGGCGGGCGCCCGGCGGGCGTACGTCCTGACCGGCCGCGGCGCCGAGCAGCACAGCAAGGGCACCGACACGGTCTCCGCCTTCATCAACCTCGCCCTCGCCCTCGGCCTGCCGGGGCGGCAGGGCAGCGGCTACGGCTGCCTCACCGGCCAGGGGAACGGCCAGGGCGGCCGCGAACTCGGACAGAAATCCGACCAGTTGCCCGGCTACCGGTCCATCACCGACCCGGCGGCCCGCGCGCACGTGGCGGAGGTGTGGGGCGTCGACCCGGAGCGGCTGCCGGGTCCGGGCCCGAGCGCGTACGAACTGCTCGACTCGCTCGGCACGGAGCACGGGCCGCGCGCCCTGCTCGTCTTCGGCTCGAACCCGGTGGTCTCCGCCCCGCACGCCGGTCACGTCACCGAGCGCCTCGCCGCGCTCGACCTGCTGGTCGTCGCCGACTTCGTGCCCTCCGAGACCGCCCGCCTCGCGGACGTGGTCCTGCCCGTCACGCAGTGGGCCGAGGAGGAGGGCACCCTGACCAGCCTGGAGGGGCGGGTGCTGCGCCGGCGCAGACTGCTCGACCCGCCGCCGGGGGTCCGCAGCGACCTGGAGGTGCTGCGCGGGCTCGCCGTACGGCTCGGGGAGCCGGCCGAGCGGTGGCCCGACCGACCGGGCGAGGTCTTCGACGAGCTGCGCCGGGCGACGGCGGGCGGCCGGGCCGACTACTCCGGCGTGAGCTACGAGCGCCTCGACGCGGGCGAGGTCCTGCACTGGCCCTGCCCGGCGCCGGGACACCCCGGCACCCCGCGGCTCTTCCTCGACTCCTTCGGCCACCCGGACGGCCGGGCCCGCTTCGTCCCGGTCGAGCACCGGGACGCGGCCGAACGGCCCGGCGGATCGTTCGATCTGTACGGGACGACCGGGCGGGTCCTGGCCCACTACCAGTCCGGCGCGCAGACCCGGCGGGTCGAGCGGCTCGCGAAGGCCGTCCCGGAGGCGTACGTGGAGATCCACCCCGACACGGCCCGGCGGGCCGGACTGGTGGAGGGCGGGCTCGCGCGGGTGGTGTCGGCGCGGGGCGCGGTGGTGGCCCGGGTGCGGGCGGTGGAGAGCCTGCGCACGGACACGGTGTTCCTGCCGTTCCACTTCCCGGGCGAGGGACGGGCGAACCTGCTCACGAGCGGGGCGCTCGACCCGCGCAGCGGGATGCCGGAGTTCAAGGTGAGCGCGGTCCGCGTGGAACCGGTGGACGAGCGAGAAGAGAAGACGGGGACGGGGGACGGGACGTGAACAGGACGAAACACCGGAGAACCGGGAGAGGTGCGGGCCGGAGCGCGTGCGGCGCCGACGAGCGCGTGGTGGTCGTCGGCAACGGCATCGCCGCGCACCGGCTCACCGAGAGGCTCGCCGCCCTCGGCCACGGCGGCCCCGTCACCGTCCTCGGAGCCGAGCCCCATCCCGCGTACCAGCGCACCCTGCTCGGGTCGGTCCTCGACGGCAGCCTGGCGCCGGAGGCGGTGACCCTGCCCGAACCACCGCGCGGGACCAGGGTGCTGCCCGGGGTCCGGATCACCCGGATCGACCGGGCCCGCCGGCTTGTGCACGGGCGGACGTCGGCCGGGGAGAGCGTGGCGGAACCGTACGGCACCCTCGTCCTGGCCACCGGGGCCCGGCCGGTCGCCCCCGGGCGCGGCTTCCACTCGCTCGACGACAGCCTGCGGCCGGTGCACGGCCGGGTGGCCGTGGTCGGCGGCGGCGTCCTCGGCGTGGAGACGGCGACGGCGCTGCGGCGGCGCGGCCACCAGGTGGTCCTGGCCCACGCCGGCCCGTACCCGATGCACCGTCACCTCGACGCGACGGCGGGCGCGCTGGTGGTGGCGGCCCTGGAGGACTGGGGCGTCGAGCTGCGGCTGGACAAGAGGGTCGAGGAGGACGAGATCCTCGACGTCGACACCGTCGTGTGGTGCGTCGGCAGCGTCCCCGAGACCTCCCTCGCCCTCGGGGCGGGCCTGCGGGTGCGGCACGGCGTCGTCGTCGACGGGCGGCTGCGCACCAGCGATCCCGCCGTCCGGGCGATCGGCGCCTGCACGGGCGCGCCCGGCCTGGTGGGGGCCCTGGGCCAGGCGGAGACCCTGGCCGCCGACCTGACCGGCGGACCGGCCTGGTACACGGCCCCCTCGCCGATCCTGCGGCCCCGGGTGCCCGGCCTCGACGTGGCCTGCCTGGGCTTCCCGGGCTTCCCCGTCGAACGGACCGTGACCCTGCACGACCCCGCCCTCGGCCGGTACGCGCGCCTCGAACTCGTCCGGGACCGGATCGCACGGGCCGTCCTGGTCGGCCTCCCCGAGGGGATCGCGGCGGTGAGCCAGCTCTACGACCGGGAGGCGCCCTTACCCGCCGATCCGCTCGGGCTGCTGCTCGGCACCGCGGGTGCCGCGCCCGACGAGTCCGTGGTGTGCCACTGCAACGGCGTCGACCGCGAGGCCGTCGAACGCGCCTGGCACGACGGCGCTCGGTCCGTCGGGGCGGTGGTGGAGGCGACCCGCGCGACCACCGGCTGCGGAGGGTGCTCCGACACGCTCCGCGCGGTGTGCGCGGCACTGGGACCGGCCCGGGAGGCGAGGTGAGGACCCTCGTCGTCGCCGGGTACGGCCCGGCCGGGCACCGGCTGGTCCAGGAGCTGCGCGCCCTGGACGTCTCCGGCACGTGGCGGATCGTGGTGCTCGCCGAGGAGCCGCGGCCCGCCTACAACCGGATCGCGCTCTCCTCCCTGGTCTCCGGGCGCGACCCAGCCGCCCTCGCCCTCCCCGGCGTGCCGCCGGACGCGCTCGTGGACGTGCGCCTGTCGACCACCGTGACCGGGATCGACCGCGCGGGCGGGGCCGTGCGCTGCTCGGACGGCACCCGGGTGCCCTACGACGCGCTGGTCCTGGCCACCGGCTCGCGGCCGTTCGTCCCGCCCGTGCCCGGGCACGACCTGCCGCACTGCTTCACCTACCGCAGGATCGAGGACGTCGACGCGATCCGGGCCGCCGCGCGCCCCGGCCGGCCGGCGGTGGTGGTCGGCGGCGGGCTGCTCGGCCTGGAGGCGGCGGACGCGGTGCGCAGGCTCGGGATGCGCACCCGCGTCGTGGAGACCGCGCCCCATCTGATGCCGCTCCAGGTCGACGCGGACGGCGGGCGGCTCCTGGGGGAGCTGGTCCGGGGCCTCGGCATCGAGGTGCACTGCGGGGCGAGGACGGTCTCGGTCGGGCCGAGGGCGGTGCGGTTCGCCGACGGCACCGAACTCGCGGCCGACCTCGTCGTGTTCTCCGCCGGGATCCGGCCCCGGGACGAACTCGCCACGCCGGCGGGCCTGGCGACCGGGGAGCGGGGCGGCTTCCTCGTCGACGCCCGGCTCCGCACGGCCGACGAACGGATCCGGGCGATCGGCGAGTGCGCGGCCGTCGAGGGCCGCTGCCACGGCCTGGTGGCCCCCGGCCGCCGCATGGCCGGCCTGGTGGCCCGTCAGCTCATGGACCTGGAGGCGCCCTCGTACGCGGACACGGACCAGCCGGCCCGGCTGAAGGTCCTGGGCCTCGGGGTCACCGGCTTCGGGGACGTCCACGCCCGGACCGAGGGGGCGATCGAGCTGCGCGAGACGGACCACGCGACGGGCGCCTACCGCAAGCGCGTCCTCGCGGCCGACGGCGAGACCCTGCTCGGCCGGGTGGAGGTCTCCGCGACGTCCCGGTGAGGGGAGGGGGCCGCGCGTTCTTCGCGCGCGGTTCATCCGGCGGGGCGAGACTGTTCCGCGGAAGGGGGCGGTCCGGCCCGCCGGCCGGAGTCCTTCGAGGTCAACGTGTGATGTCGGCGTGATGCGGACGTGACATTATCGTCCCGGACGTGCCTGGGGAAAACAGCGATTTGAGTATGCTTCATGGCCATGACCGCAGTCATCGACGCCTGGTTCGATTTCGGATGTCCCTTCAGCATGTTGACCCGGCGTCTGCTGGCCGCGGAGTTCGAGGACTTCGGTCCGGCCGTCCGCTGGTACCCCCACGAGGCCGCGGGCGCCGCCCGGAACAGGCTGCCGGCGGCCCGCGTCTGGGAGAGCGGGGTGCGCCCGCTCGCCGACCGCCTCGGAGTGCCGGTCCACCGGGAGCCCCCGCCGTACGCCCCCACCCGGCTCGCCCTCCAGGGCTATCACTACGCGGTGGACCGGGGCCGCGGCGCCGCCTACTGCGACCAGGTCTTCGACGCGTACTTCCGGGAGCGGCTCGACATAGCGGAGCCGGGGGTGCTGGCCGGGGCGGCCGGGCGCGCGGGGCTCGATCCGGAGCGGTTCCTCGCCGCGGTGGACTCGCCCCGGTACGCGCGGCGGCACCGCACGGCGGTGGCCCGCTGGCCCTCGGTGCGGACGACGCCGACCGTGGTGTCCGGCGGCTACCGGGTCGAGGGCGTCCCCAACCCCGTGCAACTGGCCCGGCTCGCGGCCCTGTCGGGACACCCCCTAGTGCAGGCGGGGCATCGCCCGCTGGTCGAGGTGGCCGAGGGCGGTCGCGAGGAGGTCGTCGAGCCGCTCGGCGAGCCCGTCCGGCAGCCGGTCGAGCAGCTCCGCGTGCGCCGCTGTGGCTGAGGCGAGCACCGAACCGGCCAGGGCCTCGCCCTCCGCGGTGAGCTGCACCCAGGTGCTCCGGGCGTCGTTGGCGTTGGCCTCCCGGGTGACGTAGCCGGCCTGCACCAGCCGGAGGGTCACGTTGCTGGTGCCGCCCGAGGACAGCTCGCACAGGGCGGACAGGGCGGTCGGGCGGAGCCGGTGGCCCTCGGAGCGGTACAGCGCGAGCAGGACGTCGGTGTCGGCCTGGGTGAGACCGGCGTCGGCCGACGCGGCCCGGGTGGCCGCGTTCACGAGCTGGGCCAGCCGGTTCGCGTGGCGGGCCAGCCGGTCCAGGGGGATCGCCCCGGCCGGGGCTTGGTCGTTCATGCATCTCCTCGTCGTGCGGCGGGCCGCTCGTCCGCCCGTGGTGCCGTCCTGACGCACCTATCCCATTTTTGCGGCACGCGGGCAAGCCCCGCGCACCGGGGGCGGTTGATGGACCTCCGCCCGGAGGCTACTCTCTCAGGAGAAAGCTTTAATAAAAGCTATCGGTTGGGAGGGGAGAGGCCGTATGACCTCCTTAGGGGAATTACGGGGGCTCGACGGGCACGCGCAGGCTCGACTCGTCCGTGACGGAGAGCTGACGGAGGCCGAACTGCTCGGCGCCGCCGTCGACCGGATCGAGCGGTACGACGGCCCGATCGGCTCCGTCGCCGTCACCGCCTTCGAGCAGGCGCTCGCCGAGGCCGGCGAGGAGCCGCGGAAACCGCCCGGGGGAGCACCGCCCCACGGATCGCCGCTCCGGGAGCCACCGCTCCGGGGAGTGCCGTTCCTCCTCAAGGACCTCGGCCCCACCGTCGCCGGCATCGAGGCGACCATGGGCTCGCGCTTCCTCGCCGGCTTCGTGCCCGACCGGGGCAGCGAGCTCGGCGACCGGTTCCGCGCCGCGGGCCTGCGGGTGCTCGGCAAGGCCAAGACCGCCGAGTTCGGGGTGCTGCCCACCACCGAACCCCGCCACCAGGGTCCGACCCGCAACCCCTGGGACCCCGCGCGCAGCGCCGGCGGCTCCAGCGGAGGATCCGCCGCGGCCGTCGCCGCCGGCCTGGTCCCCGTCGCGCACGCCAACGACGCCGGCGGCTCCATCCGCATCCCCGCCTCCAACTGCGGGGTCTTCGGCCTCAAGCCCACCCGGGCCCGCACCCCGCTCGGACCCGCCGTCGGCGACCTGATGAACGGACTCGCCTCCGAGCACGTGGTCAGCCGCTCGGTCCGGGACAGCGCCGCCGTGCTCGACGCCGTCGCGGGCCCCGCCCCCGGCGACCCCTACTGGGCGCCGCCCGCCCCCGCCGGCTCGTTCCTCCGGGCCGTCATCGACGCCCCCCGCCTGCGGCCCCTGCGCATCGCCTTCACCCTCAGGCCCGGCAGCGGTGGCTGGCTCGACCCCGCCTGCGCGGAGGCCGTCCGCGAGGCCGCCGGGCTCTGCGCCGACCTGGGCCACGACGTGACCGAGGCCGAACCCGCCGTCGCCTTCGCCGACCTGGTCGAACCGTTCCTGGCGCTCTGGGCCGCCGGAGTGTCCTCCGCCATCACCTCATACGCGCTGCTCAGCGGCCGGACCCCGGAGCCGGACGGCTTCGAGGAGCTCACCTGGGACCTGTACGAGCGGGGCCGGAGCCTGAGCGCCGCCGACTACCTGCTCGCCGTCACCGCCCTCCAGCGGGCCGCGCGCGGACTCGCCGCCTTCCACGAGGAGTACGACGTGCTCCTCGGCCCGGTCACCGCCGAACCGGCCCCGCCGCTCGGCACCTTCGCCACCGGCTCCCCCCGCCGGCAGCTCCTGCGGGCCGTCGAGTTCTGCCACGAGACCCCACTGGCCAACCTCACCGGGCAGCCCGCCATGTCCGTCCCGCTGCACCGGACCGCCGCCGGACTCCCCGTGGGCGTCCACGCGACCGGACGCTTCGGCGAGGAGGCGACCCTGTTCGCCCTCGCCGCCCAGCTCGAACAGATCCGTCCCTGGGCGCACCGTCTGCCCGACCCCGAGCACTCGCGAGCGGAGACACGGACGTGCTGAAGATATCCCTGGCCCTGCGGGACACCGACGGCTGGCACCGGGCCGGCGAACTCGCCCGCACCACCTACGCCGAGACCCACGCCGCCGACGTCAAGCCCGACCCGGACGCGTTCGTCCTGGCCGTCCCCTCCGAGCGCGACCCGGTGCCCGGCGGAACCGTCCTGGCCTGCGCCGGCTGTACGTACGCAGCCCCGGACCGGCCCTTCTTCTCCGAGCGCTACCTCGACACCCGCATCGAGGAGGCCATCGCGGCCCGCACCGGCACCCCCGTCGACCGCGACCGGATCATCGAGATCGGGGCGCTCGCGGGACCCGGCGGAGCGGGACGCGAACTGATCCGGGTCATCCCGATCATCGCCTGGACCATGGGCATGGAACACATCCTGTGCACCGTCACCCGGCAGCTCCGCGACCTGCTCGCCCGCCTCGACATCAACTACACCGTGCTCGGCGAGGCCGACCCGGACCACCTGACGCCGGAGGAGCGGGCCGCCTGGGGCACCTACTACGACCAGCGCCCCACCGTCGGCTTCATCGACCTCGCCCGGCTCGCCGGCCTGTTCGCCGGGGCGACCGGCCGGTACGCCTTCTTCGCGCCCGTCGTCGAGCTCCTCACCGACGCCACCACCCCCCGGGAGGTGGTCGGCCGTGCGGGCCGTTGAGAACGCGCTGCGCCGCCACGCCGAGACCGACCGGCCCCTCGTCCGGGTCCTCGACGGCCGGGGCGGCGTCGCCTCCGCCCACGGCTACCGGGAGATCACCCGGGCCGCCCGGGCGCTCGCCGACGGGATCGGCACCGGCGCCGGCCGGATCGGCGTCCTGTGCGGCAACACGCCGGAGTTCGTCGTCGCGGACCTCGCCCTGCTCGCGCTGCGCGCCACCGAGGTCCCCGTGCCGCTGGCCTTCTCGCGCGAACAGGCCGCCGGGCTCCTGGAGGAGGCCGACGTCTGCCTGGTGGACGCGCAGGGCGCCGCACGGCTCGCCGAATGGGGACCGGTGCTGCCCGAGGGCTGCCGGGTCGTCGAGGTCTCCCTCGCCGCGCTCGCGGGCGGCACCGCACCGTACGCCGTGCCCGACGGCGACGAGGACTGGATCTGCAAGATCATCCACACCTCGGGGACCACCTCGCGCCCCAAGGGCGTACGGATCCGGGCCCACGGCGTCGGCGCCCTCATCGACTCCCTGCACGGGGCGATGCCCACCGGGGCCTTCACCGGCTACCTCTCCTTCGTCCCCTTCAGCCTCCTCATCGAGCAGGTCACCGGCCTGTACCTGGTGCTGCTCGACGGCGGCTGCCTGACCCTGCTGCCGCCCGGCACGCCGCTCGTCGGCACCAGCGGCGGCGCCGTCGAGGCCGCGCTCCCGCAGCTCGCCGCGGCCCGCCCCACCGCCCTCGTCGCCACCCCCGCGCTCGCCAACGCGCTCCTCGACGCCGCCCGCCGGGCCGCCGCCGACGGACTGGACGTCGCCCCCGCCCTGTTCGGCACCGAACGGGCGCCCCTGATCTGCTGCGGCGGCGCCCCCGTCCACCCGGAGACGCTGCGCGGACTCGACGCGTTCGGGATCGCCGTGTACGAGGGCTACGGACTCTCCGAGAACAGCTCCGTCGTCAGCTGGAACACCCCCGGCGCCCGCCGCGTCGGCACCGTGGGCCGCCCGCTCCCGCACGTCCGGGTCCGGCTGGACGAGGAGGGCGAACTGCTCGTCTCCAGCTCCTCCCTCTTCGACGGCTACACCCGCGAGGACCCCTCCAGCTGCGCCGTCGTCGACGGCTGGCTGCACACCGGCGACCTCGCCCGCGTCGACGAGGACGGCTACCTCACCATCACCGGACGCAAGAAGAACGTCATCATCACCTCGGCGGGCCGCAACGTGGCACCCGAGTGGGTCGAGGCCCAGTACGCGCGGCTGCCCTTCGTCCGAGCCGTCGCCGTCGTCGGCAACGACCTGCCCGCCCTGCACGGCCTGTTCGTGATCGACCCCGCCGCCGACCGGATCAAGGCGGAGCACACGCTCGCCGCGTTCGGCGCCGAACACCTCTCCGAGGTCGAACGGGTCGAGACCGTCCACCTGATGGGCGCCGACGACGAGGCGTACCGCAGGCTCTTCACCGTCACCGGACGCCCCATGCGCAAGGCCGTCGTCGAGCACCTCCTCACTCACCGATCGCGATGACAACCGCGAAGAACGAGAGGTCAACATGTCTGTGAGCCGGCCGGAGACCACGCCCCTCGGCACGGGCACCGGAAAGCTCGTCACGCCCGGCGCCGACGGGGCGTCCCTCGGCGACCTGGACCCGCGCGCCGTCGTCAGGCTGCTCGCCGAGGCCGGGCACGTCGTCCTGCGCGGATTCCGCCCCTCCGTCGAGGAGTTCTCCCTCTTCGTCAAGAACCACTCCGACCGCGTCACCCTCGACCCCGCCCGCTCCTTCCACGGCGGCGACGTCGCGCAGAAGGTCGACGCCGGCACCGATGCCGTCGGCCTCCACCTGGAGAACGGCAACAGCCCCTTCGGACCCGACCTGACCTGGTTCCTCTGCGAGAAGGCCGCCTCCCACGGCTCGCAGACCACCGTGTGCGACGGCTACCGCGTGTGGGACGCCGCGGAGGAGGCCGACCGGGCCGCCTTCGCGCAGGACATCACGTACGCGCGCCGGGTCGAGGAAGCCAAGTGGAAGCAGTTCGTCAGCCACCAGACCGGCGGCGCGAAGCCCCTGGAGGACATCACCTTCGAGGACTTCCGCGCCCTGGTCGAGAGCGCCCCGGACGGCCGCGCGTCCACCACGCTCGTCCAGCTGGAGGACGGCTCCGCCCACTACACGTACCGCACGGGCGCCGCCCACGCCACGCTCTTCGGCGAGCGGCTCTCCTGGGCCAACAGCGTCTTCGGCCCCTCCTACAACTACGAGAGGCCGGTCATCTCCTTCGCCGACGGCAGCCCGCTCGGCGAGGAGCTGACCGCTCGCATGAAGCGGCTCACCGACCGGCTCACCGAGGACATCGAGTGGCAGGACGGCGACGTCGCGCTCATCGACAACACCCGGGTGATGCACGGCCGCCGGGCCATCACCGACACCCGCCGGACCATCTACAACGCCCAGAGCTACGTCCGCCGCGACCTGCTCGCGTCCCTCTGAGAGCGGGAGACCCACCGTGACCGTCCAGTCCGCCGCCCCGGGCCCCGCGGGGCTCGACGACCCCGCCGTCCGCGCCGTCCTGAACCGGCTGTACTCCCAGGCCGAGCGGGACGACAAGGAGGTGATGGAGCGCGCCCACGCCGACGCCGCCCGGCTGGCCGCCCCGCCCACCCCCGCCGAGGCCAGCGCGCTCTGCGCCGACGCGCTGCTCCCCGTCGACCCGCACACCGGGCGGCTGCTGTACACCCTGGTCCGCATGCTGCGCCCCCGGCTCGTCGTGGAGTTCGGCACCTCCTTCGGCACCTCGGCCGTGCAGATCGCCGCGGGCCTGCGGGAGAACGGCCGGGGCCGGCTCGTCACCACCGAGCTCGACGCGAGCAAGGTGCGCCGGGCCCGGGCCAACCTCGGCGAGGCCGGGCTCGCCGACCTCGTCGACGTGCGGGAGGGCGACGCGCTGGAGCTGCTGCGCGCCTTCGACGCGCCCGTCGACCTCGTCCTCCTCGACGGCTGGAAGGAGCTGTACCTGCCGGTCCTGGAGGTCCTGGAGCCCGTCCTCGCGCCCGGAGCCGTGATCGTCTCCGACAACCTCTCGATGCTGCCCGCCGCGTACCTGGAGCGGATCCGGGACCGCGACCGGGGCTACGTCTCGCTCGACCTGCCGCTCGGCGACGGCATCGAGCTCACCACCTGGACCGGAGCGGCCGGGGCCGCCGACGCCCGGCCCGGAAACGCCTGAACCGCCGGACATCCGAAGCACCCTACGGAGAGAGACCCATGCCATCCCTGTACGACCCGCTCACCGCCGGCGCCCTGGCCCTGCCCCACCGCGTCGTCATGGCCCCCATGACCCGCAACCGCGCCGGCGCCGACGGCGTGCCCGGCCCGCTGATGACCGAGTACTACGCCCAGCGGGCCTCCGCCGGGCTGATCGTCACCGAGGGCGTGCGGATCAGCCCGGCCGCCGCCGGACCGGCCGGCCAGCCCGGACTGCACACCCCCGAGCAGATCGCCGGCTGGGCGGAGGTCACCGGCGCGGTGCACCGGGCGGGCGGGCGCATCGTGGCGCAGCTCTCCCACCACGGCCGCATCGCCCACCCCGACCTGCTGCCCGAGGGCTTACGGCCGCTCGCCCCGTCCGCCGTGACCGCGCTCAGCGACGCGCGCACCCCGAAGGGGCTCGTGCCGACCGTGGAGCCGCGCGCGATGACCGCCGAGGACATCGCCACGACCCTGGCGGACTTCGCGACGGCCGCCGCCGCGGCGGTCGAGGCCGGCTTCGACGGGGTCGAACTCCAGGGTGCCAACGGGTACCTGATCCACCAGTTCCTCTGCGACAACACCAACCTCCGCGAGGACGGCTACGGCGGCGACCCCGCCGCCCGGATCCGCTTCGCCGTCGAGGCCGTCCGCACCGTCTCCGACGCGATCGGCGCGGACCGGGTGGCGCTGCGGATCTCGCCCGCCAGCGGCTACAACGACACCGTCGAGCAGGACCCCTCGGTGGTCTACGGGCTGCTCGCGGACGCCCTCGACGCCGGACGGCTCGCCTATCTGCACCTGGTGGAGAGCGCGGACGAGCGGCTGAACCGGCTGGTGCGCGAGCGCTGGGCGGGCACCCTGCTCACCAACCCGTTCACCGGGGACGACCCGACCGACCCGGAGACCGCCGCGCGGCGGCTCGACACCGGGGCCGCCGACGCCGTGGCCTTCGCGCGGTACTTCTCCGCCAACCCCGACCTGCCCGAGCGGATCCGCCGGGGCCTCCCGCTCACCGAGCCCGACGAGGACACCTTCCACGAGGGCGGGGCCACCGGCTACACCGACTTCGCCCCCCACCCGGCGGACGCGACCGTCGAGGGCGAGCAGCAGGACCAGTACGCGGGGATCGGCGACCGGTACTCGGACTTCAAGGACACCGCCCCGCTCGCCGGACCCGAGCAGCACAACGTCCTCAAGCACCTCGGCGACCTGAATGGCCGGCGGGTCCTCGACCTGGCCTGCGGGCACGGCCACTACACCCGTCTGATCAAGGCCGCCGGCGCCGCCGAGGCCGTCGGCGTCGACCTGTCCCCGGTCATGGTCGAACTGGCCCGCGCGACCGAGCGGGAGCGCCCGCTCGGCATCACCTACCACGTCGGCGATGCCGTCGCGCTGCCCAGGCTGGGCGCCTTCGACCTGGTGAGCGCGGTGTGGCTGCTCAACTACGCCACCACCAAGGCCGAACTGACCGCCATGCTGCGCGGCATCCACGACAACCTGGCCCCGGGCGGACGGTTCGTCGCGCTCACCGTACGGCCGGAGTTCGAACCCTTCGGACCGAAGTGGGACGCGTACGGGCTGCGGGTGGTCTCGGAGACCCCGGACGGGGACCGGGGGATCCTGGTCACCGACCTCATCGGCACCGAGACCTCCACCATCACCACCTCGCGCTGGAGCCACGGGGCCTTCGCCGAGTGCCTCGCGGCGGCCGGGTTCGAGGACTACGCGTGGGCGGTGCCCGAGGTGCCGGCCGAGTCCGTGGAGAGGTTCGGCGACGCGTTCTGGGACAACTACCGGGCCAACCCGATCCCCGGCCTCCTCGTCGGCACCCGCCCGGTGCCCGGCGCGGGCCGGGTGCGGACCGCCGCGCGGACGCTCGCGGCGGACCTGGCCGGCGGGCGCTGGACCCCGACCGCCCTCGAACGGTCCCTCGCGGGCAAGCTCCTGACCTCCGCCCCGGACGGCTCGTTCCTCACCGCCCGCGCGGTGCGGGACGTCTTCTGGGAGGGCTCGGAGGCCTTCACCCGGGAGAACGACGGCCGGCTCGCGGCGCTGCTCGCGGACGCCGTACCGCTCCTGGAGGCGGCGCCGGGGTCGGAGCCGGCCGGCGAGGAGGCCGACGCGGCGGCCCGGGAGGTCGTCGCGCTGCTGCGCGCACTCGACTGAACGACCGGGCGTTCGAACGTTTTCAGGGACGCGCGAAGGGTGGGCGACCGTGCGAAACGCACGGTTGCCCACCGCGCGTACGAGGAGGAAGAGAGCCGTGAACACTGTCAGGGCCGGGGCGTTCCCGGGTACGGGGGGAGAGCCCGAGCCGTCGCGGGCGCCCCTGCTCACCGCCGTACACCTCGTGCCCGTCGCCGCGCTGCACCCCGCCGACTCGCCCCGGGCCCGCACCGAGCACCCGGAGCACCTGCGGATCCTCGCCGCGGCGGAGGGCGAACTGCCGCCGATCGTCGTGCACCGGGAATCGATGCGGGTGGTCGACGGCACGCACCGGCTGCGGGCCGCCGTGCTGCGCGGCCGGACCGAGGTCGAGGTCCGGTTCTTCGACGGCGGGGCGGAGGACGCCTTCGTGTACGCCGTCGAGGCCAACACCCGGCACGGACTGCCGCTCTCGCTCGCCGAGCGCCAGGCGGCGGCGGCGCGGATCCTGGCCTCCCACCCGCACTGGGCGGACCGGGCCATCGCCTCCGTGTCCGGCCTGTCCGCGCACACCGTGGCCGCGCTGCGGCGCAGCGCTCCCGGGCCCGACGCCCCGGCCGGGCGGCTCGGCCGGGACGGCCGGGTGCGCCCGCTGTCCACCGCCCAGGGCCGCCGCGAGGCCGGACGCCTGCTCGCCGAGTCCCCGGACGTCTCGCTGCGGGAGATCGCCAAGCGGACGGGCCTGTCGCCGGCGACGGTACGGGACGTGCGCGACCGGGTGCGGCGCGGCGAGGACCCCGTACCGGAGCGGCTGCGGGGCGGCGACGGCGGGCGGCCGGAGGAACCGGGGCCGCCGGTGCGCGCGGTTCCGTCCCCGGGGCCGGTCCCGGCAGCGGTTCAGGCCCCGGCTCCGGCCCCGGAGGAGGAACTGGCCGCGGCCTACCAGAACCTGTGCCGCGACCCCGCCCTGCGCCACACCGAGAGCGGCCGCGTCCTGCTCCGCCTGCTGAGCGCGCTGACCCTTCCCCCCGCGCAGTGGCAGACCCTCGCCGACGGCGTCCCCGTCCACCGGGCCGGCGCCGTCGCGGAGCTGGCCTCCGAGTACGCCCGCGTCTGGCAGGAGTTCGCCGAACGCGCCCGGCGCGGCGAGGAGCGGTCCCGGAGGGGCCCTCAGTAGCGCACCTTCCTGATCCGGGGTCCGTACGGGGCCGCGTCCAGCCAGCGGCCCGCGCGGGGCCACAGCGGGGCGGCGACCGCGGCGGACCGCTGGAGCAGGCGCAGGCCGGGGCGGGGGGCCAGCAGGTGGTCGAGGGCGGCGCCGGCCGCGCGGACGTTGCGCTCGGCCGCCGTCCGCCGCTCGCGGACGTACGCCTCCACGGCGTCGTCCCGCACGGCCCGGGCCGCGGCCACGGCGTCGCCGACGCCGGAGTTCATCCCGCGCGCCCCGAAGGGCGGCAGCAGATGGGCGGCCTCGCCCGCGAGCAGCACCCGCCCGGTGGCGTCGGCGAAGCGGGCGGCGACCCGGAGCTGGAAGCGGTAGACCGAGGACCAGGTGACCTCGGGGCCGGGCACCTGGGGGAGCACCGCGGGCAGCCACTCCCGGGCGGTCGCCGCGAGGTGCCGGGCGTCGTCGCCCGGGCGGCACTGGACGTCGACGCGCCAGCCGCCCCGGAAGGGCACGAGGAGCACATGGCGTCCGCCCGCCGCCGGGTGCCGGTAGTGGAAGACCCGCTCGGGACGGGCGGGCCGTTCCCCGTCCGCCACGTCGACGACCACGAACTCGGTGGCCGACGTACTGCCGTCCAGCCCGATGCCCACGGCCTCGCGCACCGCCGAGCGCGCGCCGTCCGCCGCGATGACGTGACGGGCCCCGTGGACGGCGCCGGACGCGGTGCGCAGCCGCACCCCGTCGGAGGACGGCACCACCTCCCGTACGGGATCGCCCCAGAGGGTCCGGACGCCCGCCTCGTCGCAGGCCCGGCGCAGCAGGTCCTCGACGACGGTCTGCGGCAGGCTGGTGAAGGGGGCCGTCGCCGGATCGGTGGCGTACGTGCGGAGGTGGACCTGACGGCCCGCCCACAGGGTGCGCTTGGTGTCCCACACCAGGCCCCGGGCGGCGATCTCCGCGCCGAGCCCGGGCCGGACGGCGTCGAGCCGGTCGAGGGTGGCGCGGTGCACGAAGACGGCGCGGCTGCCGGGCCGTTCGGCCGTGCGCGCCCGGGCTTCGAGGAGGAGCGGGCGCAGGCCCAGGGCGTGCGCGGCCAGCGCGGCGGAGAGGCCGACCGGTCCGGCGCCGACCACGACCACGGGGTCGGGGGCGCTCACGGGGCGCGCTCCGGCGGGGCCACGGAGGGGTGGAAGGTCTCCCGGACGTACAGCGGGGCCTCGTCGGCCAGTTGCAGCAGATAGCCGCGCGACACGGCGGACGGCCCGCCGCCCGGGCCCCGCCAGGGGGCGAGACCGGCGGTCAGCGGGGTGCGCCGCTGCGGGACGCCGTACGCGGCCAGGGAACGGCCGAGGGGGACGGAGCGGCTGGTGACGGCGGAGGCCAGCTCCTCGTCGCGCGGCAGCCGGCCGAGCACCAGGTTGCGGGAGACCACCGTGCCGTCCGGGGCGACCAGTTCGGTGCGGCGGACGAGGCGGCGCGCGCCGGACGCGCTGCCGGTCAGGGTCTGTCCGACGAGCCGCAGCCGCAGCCGGTGGCGGACGCGGCGTTCGAGGAGCTCCGTGGTCGGGCCGCGGTGGCGGAGCAGCGTCCGGGTGAAGACGTCGGTGAAGTCCCGTGCCGGGGCGCGGGGCGGGAGGCCGGGCCGCTCCTCGGGGAGCGCGGCCGGAGAGGGGGCGGGCATGGCGGCGGTCTCTCGGTCCGCCGCGCCCTTCGGGGCGCGGCGCCGTGCCCGCCCGGAGGCGGACACGGCGGACGGTGCCCGGGTCAGGCGGAGGGGGTGTAGTTGCCCGGGGTGAGCCGCTGCGGGATCGCGACCCGGTTGTAGCTGTTGATCACGACGACGATCCACAGCAGGGCGGCGAGCTGCTCCTCGCCGAAGACCTTCACCGCGCGCTCGTGCACCTCGTCGCGGACGTGTCCGTCGTGGATGAGGGTGACGGCCTCGGTGAACTCCAGGGCGGCCCGCTCCCGCTCGCTGAAGAACGGGGTCTCCTCCCAGGCGGTGAGGGCGTACAGGCGCTGCTCGCTCTCGCCGGCGTGCCGGGCGTCGAGGGTGTGCATGTCGATGCAGAAGGCGCAGCCGTTGATCTGCGAGGCGCGGATGCGGACGAGCTCGATGAGCGGCTGCTCGAGACCGGCCTCGGTGGCGGCCTGGGCGGCCTGACCGGCCAGCTTGTGCATGGCTGAGTACGTGCGCGCGGACAGGGTGTTCAGGTCCAGGCGCTGGGTGTTTCCAGAGGTCATGGTGGTGATGGTAGGAGCGGTCGGGGCGGCTGGCCAGGTGGGCGATCCGGCAGTTGAACAGTCTGCCCCGCCGGCTCGCTCGTCTGCTCGAGTCCCGCTTGACAGCCAAGGTGCCTCACGGGAAAGGTAAATTCCCATCAGGGCGGCATGGCTCGAACTTCCCCTCCGCATAGCACCGTTGTGCCGATCTGGCCCGGGTCCCGCCCCGGGCCGTTGAGCCGATCTACCCACGGACGGACGAACATGACTCTGCAGGACCATCTGCGCGCCACCCTCGACTGGCACTTCGACCCCGCCACCGGCTCCCCGTTCTGGCTGCGCAAGGCGAAGACGCTCGACTTCGACCCGCGCACGGACATCGCCTCGGTCGCCGACCTGCGGCGCTTCCCGGACGTCAGCGGCGAGCTGCGGACCGTGCCCGTGGAGGACCTGGTGCCCGCCGGTGCCGCCGGACAGCCCTTCGAGGTCTTCGAGTCGGGCGGCACCGTCGGCGCGCCCAAGCGGGTCGTCGACGCGCACGCCCGCTCCCGCAACGTCGAATGGGTCAGCGAGGTGCTCGCCGCCCACGGCTTCCCCGGCCGCGGCCACTGGCTGCACGTCGGCCCCACCGGCCCGCACGTCGTCGGCCGCACCGTCCGGCACCTGGCGCAGCTCCGCGGCTCGATGTGCTTCACCCTGGACTTCGACCCGCGCTGGGTGAAGCGGCTCATCGGCTCCGGCCGGACCGAACTGGCCGCCGAGTACCGCGAGTACCTGATCGAGCAGATCGAACTTGTCGTCAACACCCAGAACGTGAGCGTGCTCTTCATCACGCCCCCGGTCCTGGAGGCCGTCTGCGCCCGCCCCGGCCTGTACGAGCGGCTCGCCGACTCCCTCGAAGCCATCCTGTGGGCCGGCACCAGCATCAGTCCCGAGTCGCTGCGGCAGATCGAGGAGACCTTCTTCCCGAACGCCAGGGTCGCCGCGATCTACGGCAACACCCTGATGGGCATCGCCCCGCAGCGCCCGCGCGAGGACGGCGACCGCCACCCGTGCGTCTTCGTCCCGTACCACCCGCAGTCCCTCGTCGAACTGCTCGACCCGGAGACCGGCGGCCCCGTCGCGTACGGGGAGCGCGGCCAGGTCCTCGTCCACCAGCTCAGCCGGGACATGTTCCTGCCCAACGTCCTGGAGCGGGACACCGCGATCCGCGTCGAGCCGGCCGCCGGGTCGGACCTCGACGGCCTCGCCGACATCGCGCCCCTCAAGGCCAAGGACGCCCCGGCCGTGATCGAGGGGGTCTACTGATGGCCGCCCCGTCCCTGCCCGTCGTCAACCCCGTCATCGGCGGCCAGGACGTCGACAGCCGCGACCGCGCCGAACTCGCCGCCCTCGACGGCACCCCGCTCGTCTCCGTCGGCCTGGCCCCCCGGCTGCTCGCCCAGGCCGCCCTCAACCGGCTCAGGGCCGCGAAGCCCGGCCCCGCCCCCGGTCCCGAGCTCTTCGCGAAGGCCGGTGAACTCTTCGCCACCGCCGAACTGGAGGGCGAGACCCCCGAGGAGTACCGCCGCCGGGTCGTCCTGGCCACCGGCACCCCCGGCGCCGCCGTCACCCGGGCCATCGAGGGCGTCCGCGGCTCCCTCGGCATCATCGAGCGCATCAACCGGGCCGAGTACCCGGAGCCCTTCGAGGCCCCTGGCTACCGCACCGTCTGGGTGCCGCGCGGCGCCCTGCTCGCCGCCGTCGTGCCCAACAACCACCCCGAGCCCAACGTCACCTGGGTCCGCGCCCTCGCCCTGGGCGCCCGGGTCCTCGTCCGCCCCGGCAGCAGGGACCCGTTCACCCCGCGCCGCCTCTTCGCCGCCCTGCTCGCCGCCGGGATCGACCCGGACACCCTGGCCTTCCTGCCCGGCGACCACGAGGTCGGCGAACACCTCCTCGCCCAGGCCGACCTGGGCCTGGTCTACGGCGGACCGGCCGCCGCCGAGCGGTTCGGACACCGGAGCGACGTCCTCGTGCGCGGCCCCGGCCGCAGCAAGGTCCTCGTCGGGGCGGGCGCCGAGGACGACAAGGAGGTCCTCGACGACCTCGTGGACTGGATCGCCGAGGACGGCGGGGTGCGCTGCAACAACATCTCCCTCGTCCTGACCGCCGGAGAGGCCGCCCCGCTCGCCGACGCCCTCGCCGCCCGGCTCGCCGACCTGCCCGTCCACCCCGTCCTCGACGAGCGCGCCACCCTGCCGGCCTTCGGCGCCGACACCGCCGCCGCCCTGGCCGACCACCTGCGCAACCTCACCGCGGGCGCCACCGACCACAGCACCCACCGCCACGGTGGCTCGCTGCTCGCCAACCCCGGCGACGGCACCACCGTGCTGCGCCCGCTCGTCGTCTCCGTCGACCGGCCCGACGACCCGGTCGCCGGTACGGAACTGGGCTTCCCGTTCGTCGTGGTGGCGCCCTGGCGCCCCGCCGACGGCACCCGCCCGCTGCGCGACTCCCTCGTCGTCAGCCTCCTCGGCGAGCACGCCGGCCTCGCCGAGCAGGTGCTCCGCGAGCCCTCCGTGCGCAAGGTCGTCACCGGCCGCGTCCGCCCCTGGGCGGGCGTGCCCGAGACCCCGCACGACGGCAGCCTGGCCCAGTTCCTCCTGGAGCCCAAGGGACTGGTCACCGCCGAGCACGAAGGCTGACCGACCGGCACGGAACCATTCCCCTCGTACGGACGGAAGAGAGAAGCCGTGACCCTCGCCGATTCCCCGCCGACCGTTGCGGCCGACACCCTGCCGCCGCTCGCCCTCACCGAGTGGCGCAACCTTCCGGCCGAGCAGCAGCCGCGGTGGCCCGACGCCTCCCGGGCGGCCCGGGTCCAGGACCAACTGGCCCTCGCCCCCGCCCTCACCGCCCCCGCCGACGTGCGCCGGCTCGCCTCCGGCCTCGCCCACGCGGGCGCGGGACGCGCCTTCCTGCTCCAGGCGGGTGACTGCGCCGAGCCCGTCGGCGCCGCCGGGCTCGCCGCCGTGCGCGGCAAGCACCGCGTCATCGGACGGATGGCCGAGATCATCAGCGGCCGCACCCGGCTGCCCGCGATCACCGTCGGCCGGCTCGCCGGCCAGTACGCCAAGCCCCGCTCCCGGCCCGAGGAGACCGTCGACGGCCTGACCCTGCCGGTCTACCGCGGCGACCTCGTCAACGGACACGCCGCCGACCCGGCCGCCCGCGTCCCCGACCCGCGCCGCATGCTCACCGGCTACGCCACCGCCCGCGCGGTCCTCAACGAACTGCACCTGATCGCGCACGAGTCCGCCTCCGCGCTGCTGCCTCCGGACGGCTCGTACACCACGGGGGGCGCCGGCCTGCCCACCCGCGCCTGGGACGGCAGCCTGCGCTCGATCCTCAAGGACTACGGGCAGACCGCCACCCACCGCGACGGCACCTGGCGCCACACCGGACTGTGGACCAGCCACGAGGCCCTGGTCCTCGACTACGAGCAGGCCCTGGTCCGCCGCGACGGGCACACCGGGGAGGACTACCTGCTCTCCACCCACCTGCCGTGGATCGGCGAACGCACCCGCCGCCTCGACGGCGCCCACGTCGCCTTCCTCGCCCGGCTCGCCAACCCCGTCGCCTGCAAGATCGGGCCGGGCACCGGGCCCGAGGCCCTGACCGCCCTGTGCGCCCGGCTCGACCCGCACCGCAGGCCCGGCCGCCTCACCCTGATCGGCCGCTTCGGCGCCGGCCGGGTCCGCGCCGAACTGCCCGCCCTGGTCGAGGCCGTCCGCACGGCCGGGCACGACGTGCTGTGGGTCTGCGACCCCATGCACGGCAACACCGTCACCACCGCGACCGGGGTCAAGACCCGGCACATGAGCGCCGTGCTCGACGAGATCACCGGCTTCTTCGAGGCCATGCACCGGGCGGACGCGTGGCCCGGCGGCGTGCACCTGGAGATCGCCGGCGACGACGTGACCGAGTGCCTCGGCACCGGCGGCCCGGCCCGCGAGGACGGCCTCGGCCGCGCCTACCGCACGCTCTGCGACCCGCGTCTCAACGACGACCAGGCACTGCTGGCCGCTTCGGCCGTCTCCGAGCTGATCGCCAAGGGCTGACCCGAAGGGCCCGCAGGACCGAGGACCCGAGACAGCGAAGGGCCGAAGGCACCGAAGGGCCCGCAGGACCGACCCGAGGCCGCCTCCCGAGAAAGCCGTGTGATGAGAACCCTGCTGATCGACAACCACGACTCGTACACCTACAACCTGTTCCAGCTCCTCGCCGAGGTCAACGGGGTCGAGCCGGTCGTCGTGACCAACGACGCCCCGGGCGCCGCCGAACTCGACCTGACGGCCTTCGACAACGTCGTCATCTCGCCCGGACCCGGCCACCCCGCCCGGCCCCGCGACTTCGGCGTCTCCGCGCACGTCCTGCGCACCGCGACCGTTCCCGTCCTCGGCGTCTGCCTGGGCCACCAGGGCATCGGACTGGGCGAGGGCGCCGAGATCAGGCCCGCCCCCGAGCCGCGGCACGGCTTCCTCAGCCGGATCGGCCACGACGGACGGGACGTCTTCGCCGGCCTGCCGCAGGACTTCACCGTGGTGCGCTACCACTCGCTCGGCGTCGCCGAGCCGCTGCCCGACACCCTGGAGGTGACCGCCCGGTCCGAGGACGGGGTCGTCATGGGCCTGCGGCACCGCACCCGGCCGATCTGGGGCGTGCAGTTCCACCCGGAGTCCGTCTCCACCGAGCACGGCCGCCGGATGATGGCCAACTTCCGCGACCTCACCCGCGCCCACCGGGAGGAGCACCCGCGCCCCGAGCCCGCGGTCCCGCCCGCCGTCCCCGCCGGACAGCCGTACGCCGTCGCCTTACCCGGGGCGGTGATACCCGCCGAACCCGCCGCCGGATACCGCGTCCACCTGCGCACCATCGAGACCGCCGTCGACACCGAGGCCGCCTTCACCCACCTGTACGCGGACTCCGCCGCGAACGCCTTCTGGCTGGACAGCGCCCACGTGGAGCCCGGCCGCTCCCGCTTCTCCTTCCTCGGCGACGCCTCGGGGCCGCTCGCCGAAACGGTTCGCTACCGCCTGACCGAGGGCGAGACCGAGGTCGAGCGCACCGGCGAACCGCCGCGCCGCATCCCCTGCACGGTCTTCGACTACCTCCAGGCGCAGCTGCGACGGCGCCGACTCGACGTCCCCGACCTGCCGTTCGGCTTCACCGGCGGATACGTCGGCTACTTCGGCTACGAGCTCAAGGGCGACCTCGGCTCGGTCAACAAGCACGTCTCGCCCACCCCGGACGCCGCCTGGATCTTCGCCGACCGGGTGGTGGTGGTCGACCACCAGGAGGGCAGCACGTACCTGCTCGCCCTCAGCGACACCACCCCCGGCACCGAGGCGGCCGCCGTCCGCTGGCTCGACACCACGAGCGCCGCCCTCCTCTCCCTCCGCCCGGCCGGACCCGCCGGGACCACCGGTCCGGGCGAGGCCGTCGACGCCGAGAAGTGGCTCACCCACGGCCGGGAGGCCTACCGGGCCCGGATCGACGAGATCCAGCGGAACCTGCGGGCGGGGGAGAGCTACGAGGTCTGCCTCACCACCTCCGCCTGGCTCCCCGGAGAGGACGACGGCTACGTCTACTACCGGGCCCTGCGCCGCGCCAACCCGGCGCCGTACGCCTCCTACCTGCGGCTCGGCGACGTCGAGGTCGCCAGCTCCTCGCCCGAGCGCTTCCTCTCCATCGACCGCTCCGGCGTCGTCGAGACCAAGCCCATCAAGGGCACCGTGCCGCGCGGCGCGGACCCGGAGGAGGACGAGGCCCTGCGCGCCTCGCTCGCCGCCAGCGCCAAGACCCGGGCCGAGAACCTGATGATCGTCGACCTGCTCCGCAACGACCTCGGACGGGTCTGCGAGGTGGGCAGCGTCCACGTGCCCCGGCTCATGACCACCGAGAGCTACACCACCGTCCACCAGCTCGTCTCCACGATCCGCGGCCGGGTCCGCACCGGGCTCGACGCGATCGACGTGGTGCGCGCCTGCTTCCCCGGCGGCTCGATGACCGGGGCGCCCAAGCTGCGCACCATGGAGATCATCGACGAACTGGAGGACGAGGCCCGCGGGGTGTACTCCGGCTCGATCGGCTGGCTCTCCACCAATGGCACCGCCGACCTCAACATCGTCATCCGCACCGCCGTCAGGGTCGGCGACCAGTGGCGGATCGGAGCGGGCGGCGCGGTCGTCCTGGACTCCGACGCCGACGACGAGTTCGACGAGATGGTCCTCAAGGCCTCCGCCCCGCTGCGCGCCTTCCGCCTCGGAAAGCCGCTCGTCACGGGCTCCTGAGCCCCGGGGCCCTCGTCGGGGAGCCCCCGCAAGACCCCGTCCGCCCACGAGCCGACCCACCAGGAGCCCCACGCCATGAACGTCGCCGCAGCGCTCGGGGACGCCGCCGCCGAGCGGAACTGGACCGACCGCGCCGCCTACCACGAGGGCGACCTGACCCTCACCCACGGCCGGCTGCACGACCTCGCCGCCCGGGCCGCGACCGTGCTCGCCGAGCACGGGGCCGGACCCGGCCGGGGAGTCCTCCTCGCCCTGCCCGACGGCATCGCCTGGGTCGTCGGCTTCCTCGCCGCCGCCCGCCTCGGCGCCGTCGCCGTCCTCGCCAACCCCGGCCTCACGGCCGAACGGCACCGCTACGTCGCCAAGGACAGCGGCGCGGTCGCGGTCCTCGCCGAGGACTCCCTCGCCGACCGGTTCGCCGGCCTCGCCCGCCTCACCGGCGAGCGGCTGCTCGACCTGGCGGCCGGAGCGGAGCCCGCCCCGGCCGCCCCGGTCGACGAGAACCACCCGCTCTACCTCCAGTACACCTCCGGGACCACCGGACTCCCCAAGGGCGTCGTCCACCGCCACGCCGACCTGCCGGTCTACTACACGGGCGCCGGCGCACAGGTGCTCGGCTTCGGCCCGGACGACACCGCCCTGTCGGTGTCCAAGCTGTTCTTCGCCTACGGGCTCGGCAACGCCCTCGCGTTCCCGCTGTACTCGGGCGGCTCCGCGGTCCTGGAACCGGGCCCGCCCCGGCCCGCCCGGATCGCCGAGCTGGTCGCCCGGCACCGGGTCACGTACCTGTTCGCCGTGCCCTCCGCGTACGCCAACCTCGTCGCCGAGACCGACCCGGCGCACTTCGCGAGCGTCCGCGCCGCCGTCTCGGCGGGGGAGCGGCTCACCGACGAACTGCGCGAGCGCGCGAGCGCCTTCCTCGGCGCCCCGCTCTACGACCAGCTCGGCTCGACCGAGGCCGGGCACGCCATCGCCACCAACGGCGTCGTCCACCACGCGCCCGGCACGGTGGGCCGGCCCGCGCCCGGCTTCACGGCGCAGGTGCGCGACAAGCACGGGCGGCCCGTGCCGGACGGCACGCCCGGCGAGCTGTGGGTGACCGGCCCGACGGTCACCCGCGGCTACCACGACCTGCCCGAGGAGACCGCCCGGACCCTCGTCGACGGCTGGCTGAACACCCGCGACCTGGTGGTGCGCAACCCCGACGGCACCCTCGCCCACCGGGGCCGCACCGACGACCTGGAGATGGTCGGCGGGATCACCTTCTCGCCGGTCGAGATCGAGCAGGTGCTCGCCCGCCACCCGGCCGTGCACGACATCGCGGTGGCCTGCGTCCGCAACGAGCGGGGCGCGTCCAAGCTGCGCGCCTTCGTCGTCCCGCGCCCCGGCCACCCCGCCGCCGCGGACCCCTCCGCCCTGGAGGCCGAGCTGATCGCCCTGGCCCGGTCCCGCATGGAGCCGTACAAGGTGCCGCGCGCCGTCGAGGTCGTCGCCGCCCTGCCGCGCACCGCCACCGGCAAGCTCCAGCGCTTCCTCATCCGGCAGGGCGCCTGGTGACCCCCGGCCCCGGCCCCGCCCCCACCCCCGTCCGACCCGTCCTCCGTTCCCTCCGCAGAGAAAGCAGTAGCCCCATGCTCTCCACGCTCGCCAGGAAACTGCCGGAGAAGGCCTTCTACCTCGGTCTGCTGTGGGAGCAGGCCGCCGCGAAGTTCCCCGGCACGCCGGTCACCCTCGACCAGCCGCTCGCGACCTTCCCCGACCTCGGCACCGGCTTCACGTACGCCTCCCTCGCCGACGTCGTCGACGACCTCGCCGCCCGCCTGTGGCACACCGGCGTCCGGCCCACCGAACGGGTCGCCGTCCACAAGTCCGACAACTTCGACATCTCGCTGATCGCCGCCGCCATCGCCCGCGTCGGCGCCGTGCCGGTGATGATCTCCTCCGCGCTGCCCGGCGAGATCGTCGGCAAGCTCCTCGGCCGCCTGGACAAGCCCTGGCTGGTCACCGACGCCGCCAAGCTGACCGGCCCCCTCGACGGCGTCCCCGTCCGGGAACTCACCCACGAGACCCTGCTCGCCGGCACGGACGCGCACGGCGGACTGCGCCTGCTCGCCGAGCTGAACGGGCTGCCCCGGCGCCCCGCCGTGAAGCTCCACCCCTCCCAGCCGGCCCTGATCACCCACACCTCGGGCACCACCGGCGTCTCCAAGCTGATGGTCCACAACGCGCGGGCCCTGTTCCACCGGCTGCTGCCGCAGCAGATGATCGCCTGGCCGATCCGGAAGAAGGAGACCGTCGCGCTGTGCATGTCCTTCGTGCACTCGCGCTTCTTCCACTCCCTCGGCGTCTTCCTCAACTACGGCAACCCGCTGCTGGTCCTGAACGACCTCGACCCGGACAAGATCGCCCCGGTCTTCGTCCGGCACCGCCCCGGCCTGGTCGAGACCCACCCCAACAACTTCGTCCAGTGGGAGGACCTGGCCGACGCGCCCGGCGCCCCGCTGTCCAGCATCCGCTACTACAGCAGCACCTTCGACGCCATCCACCCGCGCACCATCCAGCGCCTCCTCGCCGCCTCCGCGCGCCCCCGCCCGCTCCTGATCCAGCTCTACGGACAGAGCGAGACCGGCCCCATCTCCGGCGCCTGGTACACCGAGAAGAGCGCGGAGCGCAACGACGGCCGCGACGTCGGCTACGTCCTCCCCGGCTTCATCAAGCTGCGGGTCGTCGACGACCAGGGCCGCCCGGTCCCCAAGGGACAGCCCGGCAACCTCGAACTCCGCGGTCGCGGCCGCATCATGACGTACCTCGGCGAGCACCAGCGCTACCTGGACAACTTCAACGACGGCTGGTGGAAGCTCGGCGACATGGGCACCCTCGGCCGCTTCGGCCGGCTCCACCTGATCGACCGCGAGATCGACCAGATCGACACCATCGACTCCAACCTCGAACTCGAGGACATCCTCCTGAAGCGCCTGGAGGAGCTCCTCGAAGTGATCATCGTGACCGGCCCCGAGGGCGAGCCCGTCCCCGTCGTCTGCACCCGCCGCGACGCCCCGCTCGACCAGGGGCGCTGGGACCGCGCCACCGCCGACCTGCCCGCCCTCGCCGCACCCCTGCACTGGCCGTTCAACGAGGTGCCGCGCACCTCCACCTGGAAGGTCCAGCGGGTGGAGATCACCCGGATGCTCCGCGAGAACACCGCGCCGGCCGCCCCCGCCGCCGACTGAGGAGCCGTCATGACCCCCAACAGCCACCAGCCCGGCCGGGCGCCGGTCCTGGTCGTCGGCGCGGGACCGGTCGGCCTCACCGCCGCCCTGGCCCTGCGCAGCCACGGCCTGCCGGTCACCCTCCTGGAGGCCGAACCGGAGGACCGGACGCGTCCCGGCAGCCGGGCCCTGTTCGTGCACCGCGAGTCGCTGAAGCTGCTCGGCCGGATCAGCCCGGGACTGGACCGCACCCTGGTCTCCCACGGAGTGGTGTGGCCCACCCGCCGCACCGTCTACCGCTCCCGGGAGGTCTTCGCCCGCAGCTATCCGCCCCAGCCGCAGCACGAGGGCCTCGTGCCGCCGTTCACCAGCCTGCGGCAGATCGAGACCGAGCGGCACCTGATGGCGGCCTGCCGCGAGGCGGGCGTCGTGTTCCGCTGGGGCGCCGCCGTCACCGACGTGGAGACGTCGGAGCGGTCGGCCCGGCTGACCACCGAGGACGGCACGGTGTGGGAGGCCGAGTACGTGATCGGGGCGGACGGCGCCCGCTCCCGGGTGCGCCGCTCCCAGTCCATCGAGATGCTGGGGGAGCGCTCCGAGGCCTTCCACGTCGTCGTCGACGTCGAGGAGGACCCCGCGGACCCGCTGCCGCTGGAGCGCGTGTTCGTCTACGAGCACCCGGCGCTCGGCGGCCGCAGCGTGATGCGGGTGCCCTTCGCCGGCGGCTTCCAGCTCGACCTCCAGTGCAAGGACGACGACGACCCGGCGGAGTGGGCCGACGAGGCGGCGGCGGCCCGCTGGGTGGCCGAGGTCGTCGGGGAGAAGTACGCGAAGCGGCTCCTCTGGGTGTCCCGGTACAAGTTCCTGCACGTGGTCGCCGAGTCCTTCACCGACCCGCACCACCGGGTGCTCCTCGTCGGCGAGGCCTCCCACCTCTTCCCGCCCTTCGGCGCCCGGGGCATGAACAGCGGCATCGCCGACTCCGTCGCCGCCGCCGACGCCGTGGCCGAGGCCCTCGCGGCGCCGGAGCGGCGGGCCGGCGCCGTCGGCGCGTTCGCCGTCGAACGCCGGCAGGCCGCCGGGTTCAACAGCGAGGCCGCCCGCACCGCCCTCGCCCACCTCCGGCCCAGGAGCCGCGTCACCCGGCTCCGGCAGGCCGTCGGCGCGGCCCTCTCCCCGGTCGTGCCCTCCTTCGGCGAATGGCTCGAACGCGCCCCCTACGGACCCCGTACGGGAGCGCCGACCAACAAGGGCAAGGGACGGTACTGACCCGATGAATCCGCCCAACGACCCGGCCGTCGCGGAGGCCCGGCTCGCCTGGGACGGGGCCCGGGGCCTCGTCCCAGGAGCCCCCGCCCCCGACGCCCTGCTCGCCGCCGACTCCTGGCTGGTCGAGGACGGCCGGGTCCGGGACGTCGAGGGCCACCGGGCGCGGTTCACCCGGGCCTGCCGCGACAGCGGCCGGGACGCCTCCGCCGTGGAGCGCTTCTGGCGGGACGCCCTCGCCGCGCTGCCCCGCACGGGAGCCTGGTTCCCGCGCGTCGAGCTGCACGGGGACGGCGTCCTCGCGCTCTGGCCGCGCCGCGCGCCGCAACTGCTCGGACCCGTCCGCGTCCTGCCCCGGCCGGACGCCGACCCGCGCACCGCGCCCCACCGCAAGGGCCCCGACCTGGCCCTCCTCGCGCGTGTCAGGGCCGAGGCGCAGGAGGCGGGCGCGGACGACGCCCTGCTCACCACCGCGAGCGGGGCGGCCATCGAGTCCACCACGGCCAGCCTGCTGTGGTGGGAGGACGACGAGCTGTGCCTGCCGGAGCCCGGACCGCACCTGCTGCCCGGGGTCACCAGCGCCCTGCTCGTCCGGCAGGCCCGGGAGAGCGGCGTGGTGGTGCGTTACGGCCGGGCCGCCCCGGAGGAACTGCACGACCGGGAGACCTGGCTGGTCAACGCGCTGCACGGGATCCGCCCCGTCGCCGCGTGGGTGGGCGCCGGGGGCGGCCCGGCGGCCCCGGCCCCGCGCGCCGCGCGCTGGCAGCGCCTGCTCCGGGCCCGGGCCCGGCCCCTCCCCGACCACCGGCCGGAGCCGTGACGGCAGGTCCGTCCGGCCGGAGCCGTGACGGCCGAACCGCTCGGCCGGAACCGACACCGGCGCGACACGCGCGGTACACCCACCCCGAAGGGAACGAACGACCATGATCAACCGCAGGACCCTGCTGGCTGCCGGCGCGGGACTCGCCACCACCGCCGGCGCGTTCGCCACCGCCGCCACCGCGGGGGCCCGCCCCCGTCACGGGCACGCCCACGGCGCCGCCTGGAGCCGCCTGAGCCGCTCCCTCACCGGCGACCTGGTGCTCCCCGGCGACGCGGAGTACGACCGCGCGCGCAAGCTGGCCACCGCCATGTTCGACGACGTGCGCCCGCGGGCGGTCGTCTACGCGGAGACCCCGCAGGACGTCCGCACCGCGATGCTCTTCGCCCAGGACCACGGCCTGCACACCGCCGTCCGCTCCGGCGGCCACAGCTACGGCGGCTGGTCGACCACCGAGGGCCTGGTCGTCAACCTGACCCGGCTCGACCACGTCCGCCCGGGCGACGGCACGGGCCCCGTGAGCATCGGCCCCGGCGTCCAGGCCGTGGACGTGCTGCCCCGGCTCACCCCGTACGGGATCACCGTTCCGGCCGGTTTCTGTCCGACCGTCAGCCCCGGCGGCTTCCTCACCGGCGGCGGCACCGGCTGGCAGTACCGCAAGTACGGCCCCGCCTCCGACCGCCTGGTCTCGGCCCGGGTCGTGCTCGCCGACGGCCGGATCGTCACGGCCTCGAAGACCAGCCACCCGGACCTGCTGTGGGCGCTGCGCGGCGGTGGCGGCGGCAACTTCGGCGTGGTCACCGACTTCCGGGTCGCGCCCACCCCGATCACCCGGGTCGGCCACTACACCCTGACCTGGTCCTGGTCGGACGCCCAGCGCGCGGTCAAGGGCTACCTGGACTGGTCGGCGCAGGCCTCGGCCGACCTCGCCTGCGGCGGCATCCTGCGGCTCGCCGACGCGAAGCCCGGCGGCCTGCCGGTCTTCATCGTCTCGGGCGTCCACTTCGGCACCCCGGAGGAGCTGGAGGCCGAGCTGGCCGCGCTCGCCTCGCTGGTCGGCACCGCCCCGGCGACCCGGGTCGTGCAGGAACTGCCGTACGACCGGGCGATGATGCGGGTCTTCGGCTGCGAGGACAAGACCGTCGACGCCTGCCACGAGACCGGCTCCAACCCGGAGGCCGCGCTGCCCCGGCAGAACTGGCTCAAGAACCGCGGCCGCATGTTCCACCGCATCCCGCCGCAGTCCGGCGTGGACGAGCTGCTCGCCGCCTTCGACGCGGACCGGCGGGCCGGGCAGACCCGGATCGTCTCCCTGCTCGGACTCGGCAAGAACGCCAACCTGCCGGCCACCGACGCGACGGCGTGGGTGCACCGCGACTCCCTCTTCAGCGCCACCCTCACGGTCAGCCTCGCCACGCCCGTCCCGGCGGCGGAGGACCGGGCGGCGGCGGAGGGGTGGCTGAACGGACTGTTCGGCGCCGTCGACCCGTACTCCAACGGACGCTCGTACGTGAACTTCCCGGACACCAACCTGACGAACTATGCGCAGGCCTACTACGGATCCAATCTTCCGCGATTGAGCCGAATCAAGTCGTCGTACGACCCCCACGGCTTCTTCTCTTTCCCGCAGGCGGTTCCGGGAGCCGTCCGGAAGCGCTAACCGGTGGAAGTCGCGGTGCCCGAACCTCTAAAGTGCCGGGACATGCAGAAAAACACGAAGGACGGGATGGGCGGCATGGCCGAAGAGGTCGGTCCGGGAAAGTTTCTGCGCAATTTACACACCGGATACACGGACGTTCCCGAACACCTCAAGGGTTTCGGTGGACTGCACGGCGGCCTGGCCCTCGGCCTCGTCGCGGAGGCCATGCGCGAGCATGCCGGAGAACGTGAACTCGTCAGCGTCACGGGCCGGTTCGGGCGGTCGATCGACTCCCCGTTCCGGGTCGTGACCGCGCCGGGTCACACCGGCCGTTCGAGTTCGACCGTATCCGGACGCATCGAGTCCGAGCGGGGCACACTGCTCGACTCGTGGGCGGTCTTCGCGGGTGAATCCGGCGATGTTTCCTGGCCGGTCGTGGAATTTCCCATTCCGGAGGTTCCCGGTCCCGAAGAGTGCGAGAAATTCGCCATTCCGAAAGAATTCGTGCCGATCTCGACGAGCATGGAGATCAGGCCGGTGGGTTCCTCGCGCCCCTACGCGGGCGGGCAGGAGGCCGAGCTGGTGGCCTGGGTCAGGCTGGTCGAGGACGACCTCCCGCCCGACGCCCCGCGCTTCGTCCTCCTGATGGACGCGCTCGCCCCCTCCTACTCCGCGGTGCTCTCGACGCTCGCGTTCGTGCCGACCGTGGAGATCACGGTCCGGCCCGGCGCGGGCCTGGCCAAGGCGTCCTCGCCCTGGCTGCTGCTCCGGGCCACGACCCGGCAGGCCGGCCCCTCCGGCTGGTCCTCGGAGTGGATCGACGCCTGGGGCCCGGACGGCACGCACCTGGGCTCCGCCCAGCAACTGCGGATGGTCCGCGGCGGCTGACCCCGGGGCCGGCGGAGGGCCTGCCGTGACGGCTGAAACCGAGGCCGGGAGGACCTGCCGCGGCGGCCGACCCCGGCTCCGGGAGCGGCCCCGCGACGGCGGGATCCGAGGCCGGGACGACCTCTCCGGAGGCCGCCCCGGCTCCCGGGCTACCGGCGTGCCGTCGAGACGTCCATGAGCGACCAGACCGATTCAGAAAGGCCGTTGTCCTCGATGGAACCCTTCGCAAGCCCTCCGGGCGATCTGTCGCTCCCGGAGATCCTGACCGCCCGCGCCGAGGCCCACCCCGACGCCCTGGCCTTCCGCTTCCTGCCGGACGGCACCACCGACCACCCGGTCGACTGGACCTACCGCGACCTCGAACTGCGCTCCCGCGCGGTCGCCCGCGAACTCACCCGCCTCGGCCTGACGGGCGGCCGGGTGGTCCTCGCGCTCGACCCCGGACTGGACTACGTGGCCGGATTACTGGGGATATTACGGGCGGGCTGCACCGCGGTCCCCTCCTTCCCGCCCTTCGGGCGCCGCGCCACAGCCCGCTTCCTCTCCATCGTCGTCGACTGCGCCCCGCAGGCCGTCCTCACCGACGGACGCTTCGCCCCGCACGTCGAGGACTTCGAGACCCGCTACCCCGAGGGCGTCGACCGCCCGAGGTGGGTCTTCCCCGACACCTCCCTCTTCACCGAGGACCCCGCCGCCGAGGCCCCGCCGCTCGTCCTCGCGGACCCCGCGCTCCTCCAGTACTCCTCCGGATCGACCGGCGACCCCAAGGGCATCGTCCTCACCCACGAGAACCTGGTCAGCAACTGCCGCGTCCTGGAAGCCCACATGGGCATGGAGCCCGACCGGATCGGCTGCTCCTGGCTCCCGCCGTACCACGACATGGGCCTGATGGGCACGATCATGCTGGCCCTGCACGGCGGCTGGCCCCTGGTCATGCTCTCGCCGGTGCACTTCGTCCAGGACCCCTACCGCTGGCTGAAGGCCCTCACCGACTACCGGGTCACCATCACCGTCGGCCCCAACTTCGCCTTCGAGCTGGCCACCACGCAGATCCCCGACGACGCCCTGGACACCCTCGACCTGTCCGCGCTGCGCCAGGTGTTCTGCGGCAGCGAACCCGTCTCCGCGACGACGCTGGAGCGCTTCCGCGAGCGGTTCGCCCCGCGCGGCTACGACGCCGCCTCGATCATCCCCTGTTACGGCCTGGCCGAGGCGACCCTGTTCGTCACCGGCAAGCCGACCGCGAGCGGCGCCGTCCGGCGCGAACTCCTCGACAAGGACGCCCTCGCGACCGGCACGGCCGTACGCGTCCCCGCCGGCGCCCCCACCGCCGTCGAGGCCGTCTCCTGCGGCGTCTTCGCCGTCGGCCACGAGGTGCTCGTGGTCGACCCGGACACCGCGAACGTCCTCCCGGACGGCCGGATCGGCGAGGTCTGGGTGTCCGGACCGAGCGTGGCCCGGGGCTACTGGCGCCGCCCCGAACTGAGCGAGACCGTCTTCGGCGCCCGCCCGGCCGGCCGTACGGACGGGGGGCCGGGCTTCCTGCGCACCGGCGACCTCGGCTTCGTCCTCGACGGCGAACTGTTCGTCACCGGACGCCTCAAGGACGTCATCGTCGTCAGCGGCCGGAACCTCCACCCGCAGGACGTCGAGGCCTCCGTCGAGCGCTGCCACGGCGCCCTGCGCCGCTCGGCCGTGTTCTCCGTGTCGGGCGAGGAGGCCGGCGTGCCGGACTCGGTGGAGGAGCAGATCGTGGTCGTCGCCGAGTACCGCGGCACCTCCGGCCGGTTCGCCGCCGAGGAGGCCGCCCTGCGCGCCGAGGTCACCGCGGCCGTCACCGCCGACCACGGGGTGAGCCCCGCCGTCCTCCGCTTCGGCCCGCCCGGCACCGTCCTCATGACCACCAGCGGAAAGGTCCGCCGCAGGGCGACCAGGACCGCCTACCTCGACGGCACGCTCAAGCGGTTCGCCGTCCCGGCCGGAAGCGAGGTCGCGTGATGGCCGGACGCGACGCCGCGTTACACGCCCCCGACACGGACCCGGACCTCCCCGACGCGGTGCCGGAGGAGGGCGAGATCGACGCCGCCGCGCGCCGCTTCGCGTACGTCACGGTCGGCGTCCCGGCCCTCGGCGTGCTCGCCGCGGTCTGGTTCGCGGCCGCGTACGGCTTCACCTGGGTGGACTTCGGACTGCTCGCCGGCATGTACGCGATCACCTCGCTCGGCGTCGAGGGCGGCTTCCACCGCTTCTTCTCCCACCGCTCGTTCTCCGCGAAGCCGGTGGTGACCACGCTGTGGGGGATCGCGGGCAGCATGGCGGCCCAGGGCCCGGTGCTCTTCTGGGTGGCCACCCACCGCACGCACCACGCCTTCACCGACCGCGACGGCGACCCGCACTCGCCCCGTCCGCTCGGCGACGACCGCTGGGCCACGCTGCGCGGCCTGTGGCACGGGCACGTGGGCTGGCTGTTCAAGGTCCGCCGGCAGAACTGGGCCAAGCGCGTGCCCGACCTGGTCCGCGACCGGCTCGTGATGCGCCTCAACCAGTACTACCTGGTGTGGGTCCTGCTCGGCCTCGCGCTGCCCGCGCTGCTCGGCTGGCTGCTCACCGGAAGCGCGCGCGGCGCCGTCGGCGGCCTCCTGTGGGGCGGGCTCGTACGGATCTTCCTGCTCGACCACGTCACCTGGGCGGTCAACTCCCTCGGCCACACCCTGGGCAACCGGCCCTACTCCACCCGCGACCGCAGCCGCAACGTGCCCCCGCTGGTGCCGATCTCGGTCGGCGGCGCCTGGCACAACAACCACCACGCGCGGCCCTCCCTCGCGCACAACCGGCACGGGTTCTGGCAGTTCGACCCGACCGGCACCGTCATCCGGCTGCTGGACGCGATCGGCCTGGTCGACGACGTGCGCTACCCCGACCGGAAGACGCGCCGCGCACCGGTCCGCGAACAGAGCCGGGACCCGGACCGCACACCGGAACGGAACCCCGCACGCACCTCCGCACGCAACCCGGAACGAAAATCCGCGAGTCGAAAAGGAGCGAGCTGATGTCCACCGCCACGGCCTCCTCAGCCGCGCTGGCGAACGCCATCGTCCGGCTGGACCCGATCAGCCTCCGGACCAAGCGGTTCTCGGCGCTGACCACCATGACCCTGCCCCTGATGGGCACCGCCGCGGCCGCCTGGTTCCTGGTCACCGGGAACTTCACCGCCACCGACCTCTGGCTCTTCGGAGCCATGTACTTCGTCCACATGTTCGGCATCACGGTGGGCTTCCACCGCTACCTCGCGCACAAGGCCTTCAAGACCGGCCCCGTCTTCGAGGGGGTCATGATGATCACCGCCTCGATGGGCGCCCAGGGCCCCGTCATGTGGTGGGTCACCACCCACCGCCGGCACCACCGCTTCAGCGACCAGGAGGGCGACCCCCACTCGCCGAACCTGCACGGCCGCACCTTCAAGCAGCGCCTGCACGGCCTGTGGTACGCCCACATGCCCTGGATGCTCAGCGACGAGAACTCCAAGTGGTCGGTCTTCGCGCCCGACGTGCTGCGCAGCCGCCGCCTGATGTACTACCACCGCACCTACCCGGTCTGGGTGATCGGCGGCACGATCCTGCCCGGCCTGGTCGGGTTCGCCGTCGAGCAGACCGCGATGTCCCTGCTCACCGGCATCGTCTTCGGCGGCCTCGCCCGGATCTTCCTCGCCAACCAGGCCGCCTGGATGGTCGGCTCCGTCTGCCACGCGGTGGGCCGCCGCCCCTTCGACAACGAGGACAAGAGCGCCAACAACTGGACCGTCGCCCTCCTGACCTTCGGCGAGGGCCTCCAGAACAACCACCACGCCTTCCCCGGCTCGTACCGGCACGGCGTCACCTGGCTGGAGCCGGACCTCAGCGGCTGGATGCTCGCCGGCCTCGGCAAGCTCGGCGTGGTCAAGGACCTGCGCGAGCCCAGCAAGGAGCAGATCGAGAAGAAGCGCGAGCAGGCGCGGGCCCTGGCGGCCGCCGGCTCCACCGACAAGACGGAGTAGTCAGCGTGTTCAAGAAGAAGATCGCCAAGCCGGCCGGCCCGCTCACCCGGGCCGCCCTGCGCGACTGGCTCGTCGACTACCTCGCCGACCACCTCAAGGTCGCCAAGGACAAGATCGACACCTCGCTCACCTTCGAGTCGTACGGACTCGACTCCAGAGTCGCCGTCCAGGTCTCCGGCGCGCTGGAGAAGGTCGTCGAGCGGCGCCTCTCTCCGGGGCTGCTCTACGAGTACCAGACCATCGACGATCTCAGCGGCTACCTGGCCAAGGAGCTCCGGCTCCCGGAGCAGGCCGTCTAGGAGGAACTCGGCATGGGTGCATTCGACTTTCCCACCGCGCCGGACGACCAGTTCGCGAAGTTCCTCGCCCAGTCCGCCGCGATCGAGGGCGAGCGACTCCAGAACGCCGTCCCCAAGGAGTACTTCGAGCCGAAGGTCTCGCGCGGACTGCTCGGCTTCGCGGTGAGCTGGCTGCTCTACGGCGGCGCCACCGTCGCCGTCGCCTTCACCCACTGGGCGTTCTGGGTCCCGCTCTGGCTCCTGGCGGGCCTCGGCGGCTGGGGCCTGCACTGCATCGCGCACGACGCGGGGCACGGCTCGTTCTCCCGCAACCGGCGGCTGAACACGGCCGTCGGGCACCTCTCCCTGCTGCCGCTCGCCTACCCCTTCCACGCCTGGCGACACGTCCACAACATGCACCACTCCAGCACCAACCACCTGGAGCTGGACACCGACTGGCGCCCCCTGCCGGCCGGCATGTTCAAGCGCATGCCGCTCCGCCAGAAGCTGGTCTACCTCTCCACCCGCACCTGGGCGTTCTGGGGCGGCACCATCAACTACTGGGTGGAGTCCGGCTTCCGGCCCGGCTTCTTCCCCAAGGAGTCCCACCGCCGCGACGTACGGCGCTCCATCCTCTTCGTCGCGGCCCTGGGGGTCCCGTACTTCGGCGCGCTCGGCTACTTCACCGGCTGGCAGGGAGTGCTGCTGTACTTCGTGGCGCCCTGGATCGCGACCCACGCCTGGTTCAGCGCCACGACCCTGATGCACCACAGCGCCAGCGACATCCCGTACCTGACGGCCGAGCACTGGACCCGCAACGCCAGCCGGCTCCTGGTCACGACGGACTACGTCTACCCGAAGTGGCTGCTCTTCCTCACCCACAACATCTCGATCCACACCGCCCACCACGTGGCCCCGGTGATCCCCTTCTACCACCTCCCGAAGGCGCAGCAGGCGCTGAAGGACCGGTACCCGGGGATGGTGCGCGAGGAGCGCTTCACCTTCCGGCAGATGTGGAGCATCGTCCGCCACCTGCACTTCTACGACACCGAGTCGGGCTACTACCAGGAGCTGTCGGGCACCAAGGTGCCGCCGGCCCCGTCCGACCCGACCTCCGGGCCCCCGCTCGCCGAGGCCGGTCGGTGACCGGGCGCCGAGCCGTGCGCGGCGCCGCCCACGGGATCCTGACCGCGCTCGCCCCGGGCGCCGCCGCGCGCTGGGCGACCGACGTGTTCAGCGACACCCGGGCGCTGGGCCTGCGCCCCGACAACGTCCTGCCGCTGGGCGCGCAGCGGTTCACGGTGGACGGCTCCCCGGACGTCACCGGGGGGTACGTGTGGGGGGAGCCCGGCGACGGGAACCCCACCGCCCTGTTGGTGCACGGCTGGGCGTCCGACAGCAGCAGCATGCACTCCTTCGTCGGCCCGCTGCGCGGACTCGGCTTCACCGTCGCCGCGTTCGACGCGCCGGCGCACGGGGTGTGGCCCGGCTCCCAGGCCACCATGACCCAGTACTCCCGGGCGGTCGCGGCCGTCCTGGAGAGCCTGGGCGGGGTCCGGGTGGTCGTCGCCCACTCGCTCGGCGCCGTCGCGGCGGTCAGCGGGCTCGCCCTGCGCGGCGAGGAGCCGGAGGCCCTGGTCCTGGTCGCGCCCACCCACACCCTGAGCGGCGTGCTCGACCGGTGGGACGGCGCCGGGATGCGGATCGGGCCCGCCGCCCGCGCGCGCGTCTACGCGGAGCTCCACCGGCGCAACGGCGTCCCGGTCTCCCACTGGGACGCCGTCGCCCGGGGGGCGTCCCTGCGCTGCCCGGTCCTCGCCGTCCACGACCCCGCCGACACCTGGGTCCCGTACGCCGACGCCGAGGCGATCGCCCGGGCCCTGCCCGGGGCCCGCCTGGAGACCGTGCGCGGCGTCGGCCACATCGGGATCCTCAGCGACCCCGGGGTCCAGGCCCTGATCACCGGCTTCGTGGCCGAACGCGCCGCCGTGACCCCCCTGACGGAGAAGTGAGCGACGGAGAAGTGAGCAACGGAGAAGTGAGCACATGAGCGACACGAGCGTCCGCACCGCCCGCCGCGCCTGGATGTGCCTGCTGTGCGGCTGGGTCTACTACGAGGCGCTGGGCGTGCCGGAGGAGGGGATACCGCCCGGCACCCGCTGGGAGGACGTCCCCGAGGACTGGGTCTGCCCCGAGTGCGGCGCCACCAAGGCGGACTTCGTGATGGAACAGCTCTGAACGACGGGCGGCCGGACCGCCGCCCGTCAGCCCGCCACCCCCCACCGATGCGCCCCGACCCCGCCCGCCCCCGCCCACCCCCAGGAGCAGCAGTGACCGAGACCCCGACCCTGGCCGAGCCGCTGGACGTGATGATCCGGCTGCTCTCCTTCGAGGGCAAGCAGAACCCCTATCCCCTCTACGAGGAGTTACGGGCCCACGGCGACCTGGTCAGGCTCGGCGAGACGCACCTGCTCGCCGTCGGCCACGAGCAGATCTCGAAGGCCCTGCGCCACCCTGTCCTGCTCCAGACCGACGCGGCCATGCAGGACCTGCGCATGCCCGGCTGGCGCGAGCACTCCTCCTGGGTGTGGCTCACCAGGAACATGCTGTTCAGCAACGAACCCGACCACGAGCGGATGCGCCGCTTCTTCTCCAGCGCCTTCTCCGCCCACAGCGTCGCCGCCTTCGCCCCCATGGTCGAGCGCCTCGCCGACGACGCCGTCCGGCACGTCGAGGAGCTCGGGGCCGGTGGCGCCGAGGTCGACCTGGTCGAGGAGTTCACCTACCGGCTCCCCATCGCCGTCCTCGGCGAGCTGCTCGCGATTCCCGAGGCGGACCTGCCCGGCCTGCACCCGATCATCGCCGCCATCACCACCTCCATGGACCCCGTCGGCGACCTCGCCCAGCTGGCTCCCGGCGACGCCGCCATGGAGGAGCTCGCCGCGTACGTCACCGACCTCGTCGCCACCCGCCGCGCCGCGCCCGGTCCCGACCTCACCAGCGCCTTCATCCGCGCCCTCGACGGCAGCGACCTCACCGAGGAGGACCTGATCGCCAACATCATGGCGGTGATCGTGGCGGGCAGCGAGGCGCCCCAGGACCTGCTCGGCAACGCGGTCCGGATCGCCGTCGGCGACGCGGACCTGGCCCGGCGCCTCACCGGCGAGCCCCGCTTCGTCGACCGCTACCTGGAGGAGGTGCTGCGCTGGGACCCGCCCGTGCACGCCCTGAACCGGGTGGCCAGCGAGGACCTGGAGTTCTTCGGCGAGAAGGTCGTCCGGGGCAGCGCCGTCACCCTCCTCGTCGCGGCCGGCAACCGCGACCCGAAGCGGTTCGCGGACCCCCACCGCTTCGACCCCGACCGCGAGGGCAACCAGAAGCAGCTGACCTTCAGCGCCGGCGCCCACTACTGCCTCGGCGCGGCCCTGGCCCGGCTCACCGCCGAGACGGCGATCCCCCTGCTGCTGCGCCGCCTGCCCGGCCTGAAGGTCGTCGGCAGCCCCGGCTTCCGCGACCAGATCGTCCAGCGCGGACACGACCGGCTGCCGGTCACCACCGGCTGACGCAGGCACCACCGAGAACGAGCCCGGAGACCCCCATGTCCCTCACCGCCCCCCGCCAGGCCACCAGGTTCGGCGTGGTCCTCGGCGTCGTGTCGTCCGGCGTGGCGATGTCCAACCTGGACGTCTTCATCGTCAACGTCGCCCTGCCCGACGTGGGCGCCCACTACGGCGGCACGTCCCTGGCCACGCTGTCGTGGATCCTCAACGCGTACGCCGTGGTCTACGCGGCCTCCCTCATCCCGGCCGGAGCGCTCGCCGACCGGATCGGGCCGCGCCGCGCGTACCTGTGGGGCCTCGCCGTCTTCGTGCTCGCCTCGATCGCGTGCGCCCTCGCCGCCTCCGTGTGGACGCTGGTCGCCGCCCGGGTCGTGCAGGCCGTCGGCGCCGGCCTGCTCATCCCGTCCTCGCTCGGCATCCTGCTGACCGTGGCGCCCCCGGAGCGGCGGATCGCCTCCGTCCGCCTCTGGAGCGCGATCAGCGGGCTCGCCGCCGCCTTCGGCCCGCTCGCCGGCGGACTGCTCACCCAGCTCGACTGGCGCTGGATCTTCCTCGTCAACGTGCCGATCGGCGCGGCGGCCTGGGCGGTCGGCCTGCGGGCCGTCCCGCCGACCCCGGGCCGCGCGACCGCCGCCCGTCCGGACCTGCTCGGCGCCGGGCTGCTCACCGCCGGCATCGCGCTGCTCTCCCTGGGCGTGATCCGCAGCGAGGACTGGGGCTGGACCTCGGGACGGGTGCTCGGCTGCCTCGCGGCCGCCGTCCTGGCCCTCGTCGTCTTCGTCGTGCGGTCGGCCCGGCACCCCGCCCCGGTGCTGCCGCTCGGCCTGCTGCGGCTGCCGGCCGTGTCGCCCGCGACCCTGGCCAACCTGGTGTTCGCGGTCGCCTTCGCGATGATGCTGCTCTCGGCCGTGCTGTGGGCGCAGGACGTCTGGCACTGGTCACCGCTGGCCACCGGACTCGCCATCGCCCCCGGGCCGCTGATGGTGCCGTTCCTCGCCATCGGGGCCGGCCCGCTCACCCGGCGCTGGGGCGCCGGCGCGGTCGCGGCCGCCGGCGCGGTGGTGTTCGCCCTCGGCATCGGCTGGTGGGTCCTCGCCCTGGACACCGATCCCCGGTACGTGACGGGGCTGCTGCCCGGCATGCTGCTCACCGGCGTCGGGGTGGGCCTGACGGTGCCCACCCTGGTGGGCGCGGCCGTCTCGGCGCTGCCGCCCACGAGCTTCTCCACGGGCTCCGCCGTCGTGACGATGGCCCGCCAGGTCGGCGCGGTCCTCGGCGTCGCGCTCCTGGTGCCGGTCCTGGCGGGCGGCGGCACCGGCTCCTTCCGGCTCGGCTGGTGGGTGACGCTCGCGCTGTCCCTGGTCGCCGCGGCGGTCTGCCTCGCGATCCCCCGCCCCCGGGCGGCGGAGGCGAAGCCGTGACCGCCGCACCGGACGCGGGCGGGCCGGTCCTCGCGGGGCCCGCCCCCCACCCCCTGAACCACCTTCCGAAATTCCGTACACACCACACAAACAAGGGAGTTGCTCGATGAGCACACTGTCGGGCAAGGTCGCGCTGGTCACGGGCGCGAGCAAGGGCATCGGACGCGCGGTCGCGGAGCGCCTCGCGGCGGACGGCGCCCGGGTCGGCGTCCACTACCACCGCAGCGAGGCCGAGGCCAAGGAGGTGGTGGGCGCGATCGAGGCCGCCGGCGGCGAGGCGTTCACCCTCCAGGCGGAGCTGGGCGTCGCGGGCGACGCGGCCGCCCTGTGGTCCGAGTTCACCCGTCACGCCGACGGCGTCGACATCCTCGTGAACAACGCCGGCGCGGGCCTGCTCGCCCCCATCGGCGCCATCAAGGAGGACGACTTCGACCGGCTGCTCGCCGTCAACGTGAAGTCGCCGCTCTTCGTCATCCAGGAGGGCCTGGACAAGCTGCGCGACGGCGGCCGGATCATCAACGTCTCCAGCGCGACGACCCGCATCGCCATGCCCAACGTACTGGCGTACTCGATGACCAAGGGCGCGGTGAACACCCTCACCCTCACCCTGGCCGAGGCCCTCGCCCCGCGCGGGATCACGGTCAACGCCATTGCCCCCGGCATCATCGACACCGACTTCAACCCGTGGCTCGCCCACCCGCAGATGCGGGCCGCCGCCGAGAGCTGGTCCGCCTTCGGGCGCACCGGCACCCCCGCCGACGTGGCGGGCCTGGCCGGCTTCCTCGCCTCCGACGCGGCCGGCTGGGTCTCCGGCCAGGTGATCGACGTCAGCGGCGCCTCGTCCCTCGGCAACGGCCCCACGCCGAAGTCCTGACCCGCTCCGCGACGGGGCCCGGCCTCCGGGCCGGGCCCCGTCGCGGCCCCCACACCCTTCCGAAGCGCCCCGAGGAGTCCCACCGATGACAGCACTCGACCGAAGATCCCTGATACGGGGGGCCGCCGTCACGGCCTCCGCACTGGCCGGCGGCGTCGTGGCCGGCGCCCCCGCCGCACGGGCGACCACCGCGTCGCCGACCGGGGACAAGGTCCTCCCGGCCGACCCGCGCTACCCGCACCTGACCACCGGCAACAACCAGCGGTTCGTCGCCCGGCCGCAGTACGTCAAGATGATCCGCTCCGCCGCCGACGCCGCCGCGGCCCTGGGCGAGGCCTTCCGGGCCGGCAAGCGGGTCTCGGTCCGCAGCGGCGGCCACTGCTTCGCCGACTTCGTCTGCCGGCCGGACGTCGACGTCATCCTCGACCTCTCGGAGATGACCTGCGTCGGCTACGACGACACGATGAAGGCCTTCGCCGTCGAACCCGGCGCCCGCCTCCTGCCCGTCTACGAGAAGCTCTACAAGGGCTGGGGCGTCACCCTCCCCGGCGGCGTCTGCTACGGCGTCGGCGCCGGCGGCCACATCGCGGGCGGCGGCTACGGCGTGCTCTCCCGCCGCGACGGACTGGTCGTCGACCACCTGTACGGCGTCGAGGTCGTCACCGTCGACGCCGCCGGCACGACCCGGATCGTCAAGGCCACCCGCGACGCCTCCTCCCCGCACCGCGACCTGTGGTGGGCCCACACCGGTGGCGGCGGCGGCAACTTCGGCATCGTCACCCGCTACTGGCTGCGCTCCCCGGGCAGCACCCGCACCGCCCCGGCCGCCACCCAGCTGCCCGCCCCGCCCGCCCGGGTCCTCAGCCACCTCCAGGCCATCCCCTGGTCCGCGCTCGACCGGACCTCGTTCACCCGCCTGCTCAAGAACTTCAGCACCTGGCACGAGCAGAACAGCGCGCCGGACTCCCCGTACAAGGAGCTCGGCTCCATCCTCAACGTCTACACCAGCGCGAGCGCCGCCCTGAACCTGGTCACCCAGATCGACGCGGACCTGCCCGACGCGCAGGCGAGGCTCGACGCCTACCTGAACGCGGTCCTCGACGGCGTCACCACCGTCCGCGCCCCGGCCCGCACCCTGCCCTGGCTCCAGCAGACCACGATGGTCGCCACCATCAACCCGGTCCTCAACGACCCGACCCTGCGCGGCGCGCACAAGTCGGCGTACGTGCGGACCGCCTTCACCGACGCCCAGCTGGACGCCCTGTACGCGTCGATGACCACGACCGCGTACCGCAACCCGCGCGCGATGCTGATCCTGTTCTCCTTCGGCGGGCAGGTCAACGCGGTCGCCCCGGACGCCACCGCGATCCCGCAGCGCAGCTCCGTGGTGAAGATGCTCTACCAGACCTTCTGGACCAACCCCGCCGAGGACGCGGCCCACCAGGGCTGGCTGCGTGGTCTGTACGCCCAGGTGCACGCCGCCACCGGGGGAGTGCCCGGCCTCGACGGCCAGACGGACGGCTGCTACATCAACTACCCCGACAACGACATGGCGGACCCCGCCGTCAACACCTCGGGCATCCCCTGGCAGACCCTCTACTACAAGGGCAACCACCCGCGTCTGCAGCGGGTGAAGAAGGCGTACGACCCGTCGAACTACTTCCGCCACCCGATGTCCGTGACGCCGGCGTAACCCGCCGCGCGTCCGTCCCACCCGGAGGGGCACTCATGACGGCACGGATCACCTCACCGACCGGAGCACCGGGCGCCAGGATCCTGGGCGTGGGCTCCTACCGGCCGCGACGCATCGTCACCAACGAGGAGGCGGCCCGGTACATCGACTCGTCCGACGAGTGGATCCGGTCCCGCACCGGCATCGTCACCCGGCGCTGGGCCGGTCCCGGCGAATCCCTGACCGACATGGCCGAGGCCGCCTCCGCCAAGGCGCTCGCGACGGCGGGAGTCGACCCCGAGGCCGTCGACTGCGTCGTCCTGGCGACCTTCACGCACCTGCGCCAGACGCCGGCGGCGGCCACGGAGGTCGCCCACCGGATCGGGGCCGTCCGCGCGGCCGCCTTCGACGTCTCCGCCGGCTGCGCGGGCTTCGTCCACGGCGTCGCCCTCGCCGCCGACGCGGTCCGCAGCCGGGGCGGACACGTCCTGGTGGTGGGCGCGGAGCGGATGACCGACCTGCTGGACCTGGAGGACCGCTCCACGGCCTTCATCTTCGGTGACGGCGCGGGAGCGGTGGTCCTCGGCCCCGCCCCCGTGCCGGGCGTCGGCCCCGTCGTCTGGGGCGCCGACGGCTCCCAGGCCGGGGCCATCGCCCAGACCGTCCCCTGGAACGCCCTGCGCGACGACCCCGCGCCGCGCTGGCCCGCCCTCCGCCAGGAGGGCCAGAAGGTCTACCGCTGGGCGGTGTACGAGATGGCCGAGGTCGCCCGCGAGGCCCTGGCCGCCTCCGGGGTGACCCCCTCCGACCTGGGCGCCTTCATCCCGCACCAGGCGAACGCCCGCATCATCGACGCCCTCGCCGCCTCCCTGGGCCTCCCGCCCGAGGTCGCCGTCGCCCGCGACGTGGTCACCAGCGGCAACACCTCGGGCGCCTCCGTCCCGCTGGCCATGGACGCCCTGCTCGACACCGGCGCGGCCCGCTCGGGCGACCTGGCCCTGCTGCTCGGCTACGGCGCGGGGCTCTCGTACGCGGCGACGGTGGTGACCCTGCCCTGAGCGGGCCGCCCGCCGTCCGCGGGCCCGTTTCCCTCCACGGCCCCGGTGCCGCCCCGGGCCCCGGTGCCCCGGGCCAGGTAGCCCATCACCGCGGCCCCGGCGGCGAGCACCGCGACCGTGGTGAGCGCGGCCGGAAGGGAGAACCAGTCGGCGAGGAAGCCGATCGAGGGCGGGCCCAGCAGCATCCCGCCGTACCCGAGGGTGGACGCGGTCGCCACCCCGCCGGGGCCGGCGATCGCGCCGGCGCGGGCCACGGCGACGGGGAAGATGTTGGCGAGGCCGAGACCGGTCACGGCGAAGCCGAGGAGCGCGGCCCAGACGGTCGGCGCGAGCGCGCCCAGCAGCATGCCCGCGGCGGCGGTCGCGCCGCCCGCGACCAGGGTGCGGGTCTGGCCGAGGCGTTCGAGCAGCGCGGTGCCGGAGAGCCGGCCGACGGTCATGGTCAGCGCGAACACGGAGTACCCGGCGGCGGCCACCCCGGGATGGGCGTGCAGGTCCTGGGTGAGGTGCAGGGCGCCCCAGTCGGCGAGCGCGCCCTCGCCGTACGCCGTGCAGAGCGCGATCGCCCCGAAGAGCAGGACCGTGCGGCGCTGGGCGCCCGGCCGCGCGCCGGGGGCGGCGGTCGCGGCGGACCGCGCCGGAAGGGCCTCGGGCGGGGCGGGGGAGGGGTGGCGCAGGAGCACGGGTCCGGCGGCGGCCGTCAGGGCCAGGCCGACGAGCGTGAGGCCGAGGAGGTGGGCGGTGGGGGAGAGGCCGCCGGCGAGCAGCCCGCCGAGTCCGGCCCCCAGCATGCCGCCGAGGCTGAACGCGGCGTGGAAGCCCGGCATCACGGGGCGCCGCAGCGCGGTCACGACGTCCACGGCGGCGCTGTTCATGGCCACGTTGATCCCGCCGTACGCGGCCCCGAAGACGAGCAGGACGAGGCCGAGGGAGAGCGGGGAGCGAGTGAGCGCGGGAAGGGCGACGGAGAGCGAGAGGAGGACGGCGGTGGCGACGGTGACGGCGTGGGAGCCGTACCGGCGGCAGAGCCGCCCGGTCAGCGTCATGGTCACCACGGCGCCGGCCGACACCCCGAGGAGCGCGAGGCCGAGGTCCCCGGCGGAGGCGCCGGTCTGCTCCTTGACGGCGGGGATGCGGACCACCCAGCCGGCGAACAGGAAGCCGTCGAGCGCGAAGAAGAGGGTCAGGGCGGAGCGGAGGCGGGACAGGGAGCGGGCGGCGGTGTCTCCGCCGGGGCCCCCCGATGCGGCCGTCCGTACTTTGTTTAGTAGCGGCACAAATTCAGGATAGGGGCGAGGGGCGGGGGAATCAACCGGGCCGCGAGGTCGGGGGCGCCGTCCGATCATGGGAGACTCGCCCCCATGAACGGCAAGGCGACGACGACCCGGACACGGCTGGACAGGGGGCGCAACGCGCTCGGCCCCGCGCTTGAGCTGGTGCACACCGGCAGGGCGCCGACCCGGGCCGTCCTCACCGCCGAACTCGGCGTCACCCGCGCCACCGCCGGGGCCGTCGCCGCCGAGCTGGAGGCCCTCGGCCTCATCAGGGTCGACTCCAACCCCGGTGCCGCGGCGGGCTCCCAGGGCCGCCCCTCGCACCGGCTCGCCGTCGACGAGAAGGGCCCCGTCGCCCTCGCCGCGCAGGTCCACCCGGACGGCTTCCGGGCCGCGCTCGTCGGCCTCGGCGGCACGATCGTCGCCACGGCCCCCGGCAGCGTCGTCGTCTCCGCCGACCCCGCCCAGGTCCTCGGCGCCGTGGTCGACGCCGGAGCGGCCCTCCTCGCGGAGAGCGGCCGCCGCTGCGTCGGCGCCGGCCTCGCCGTGCCCTCCGCGGTCGCCGAGCCCGAGGGCACCGCCCTCAACCCGCTCCACCTCGCCTGGCCCGCCGGGGCGCAGGTCCGGCAGATCTTCGCCGAGCGGGTGCGGGAGGCCGGCATCGAGGGCCCCGCCTTCACCGGCAACGACGTGAACCTCGCCGCCCTCGCCGAGCACCGCCACGGCGCGGGGCGCGGCGCCCGGGACCTGCTCTGCGTCGCCACCGGCCACCGGGGCGTCGGCGGCGCGCTCGTCCTCGACGGACGCCTGCACACCGGCAGCGCGGGCCTCGCCCTGGAGGTCGGCCACCTGACGGTGAACCCGGAGGGCCGCCCGTGCCACTGCGGCGGCCGGGGCTGCCTCGACGTCGAGACCGACCCGCTCGCCTTCCTCACGGCCGCGGGCCGCGTCCCCGGCCCCGAGGTCTCGCTGCTCCAGCAGTCCCGCGACCTGCTGCGCACCGCTCCGGACGACCCCGGCGTCCGGGTCGCCGTGGGCGAGCTGATCGACCGCCTCGGACTCGGCCTCGCCGGTCTGGTGAACATCCTCAACCCGGACCGGATCATCCTCGGCGGCCTCCACCGCGAACTTCTCGACGCCGACCCCGAGCGCCTCCGCGCGGTCGTCGCCGACCGCAGCCTCTGGGGCCGCAGCGGCGGCGTGCCGATCCTCCCCTGCACCCTGGACCACAACAGCCTCGTGGGCGCCGCCGAACTTGCCTGGCAGCCGGTCCTGGACGACCCCCTGGCGGCCCTCTCCCGCGAACCGGTCTGAGCCGCCCGGCCCGCGACTACTCCGGGCGTCCTTCCAGCAACGCCGCCAGCCGGTCCAGGGCCGTCCGGGTGCCGGTCTCGTTGTCGGCGGCGGGGACCGCGTCTGGGACGCCCTCGTGGACGACCAGGACCTCCGTGCCGCCGCCGTCCGGGACCAGGGTCGTCGTCAGGGTCATGGCGCCGTGCAGCAGCGGGTCCTCCGTCTCGAACTCGACGACCTCGACGACCCGTTCGTCCGGCACCAGCTCTACGAAGCGGCCGTGGTACGTGTCCGTGCGCGGCCCCGACTTCCCGGCGCCGTCCTCCCCCTCGTACCGCAGCGAGACCCGGAACGCGCCCCCCTCCCGCGCGTCGAACTCGTGCACCCGGCAGGTCATGCCGTACGGCACCCGCCAGCGCGGGACGGCCTCCGGGTCGAGGAGCGTCCGGTAGACGGCCAGGGGCGGGGCGTCGACGTGGCGGGACACGCGCGTGGTGTACATCCTTCCCAGGCTAGGCGCGGAACCGGGCTTCCGCCCGACCGGAACCGGTCTTCCTCCCGGCCGCGACGGGCCTTCCGCCGTGATCGGGCCTCCGCCCTCCCGGCCCCCCCCGCCTGCCCCCGCCGAAAACCGGTGGGACCGTCCCGCCGTACGACGTACCGTTCCGCCCCATGACCTCTTCCGACTCCGCACTTCCCCCGCGCCTCGGCAGCCTCACCTTCCACGGGCCGCTCTCCGAGGCGCGTGCCGCCCGCATCCTGGGGCGGCTCGCCGCCGCCGGGCCCGCCGACGCGCTCGACATCGGCTGCGGCTGGGGCGAGTTGCTCCTGCGCCTCCTCGAAGCGGCTCCCGGGTCCGAGGGGACCGGGATCGACATCGACGCCGAGGACCTGGCGCGCGGCCGCGCCCTCGCCGAGGAGCGCGGACTCGCCGACCGCGTGGTCTTCGTCGAGGAGTCGGCGCTCGGCACCGAGCGGGGCCCCGTCGACGCGATCCTCTGCCTCGGTTCCAGTCAGGCGCTCTGCGACCCCGACCTGCCCCACGACCCCGCCGCCGCCCTGCGCGAACTGCGCCGGCTCGTCCGGCCCGGCGGCCGCGTCGTCCTGGGCGAGGGCTTCTGGGAGCGCACCCCCACCGAGACCGAACTGGCCGGCATGTGGCCCGGCGCCCGTGCCGACGACCACCTCTCCCTCGGCGCCCTCGTCGACCTCGCGATCACGGCCGGGTTCCGTCCCGCGTGGATCGAGACGGCGAGCGCCGAGGAGTGGGAGGAGTTCGAGTCCGGCTACCGCTACGACACGGAGGTCTGGCTCGCCGCGAACCCCGGCCACCCGCTCGCCGCCGAGACGCGCGAGCGCGTCGACCGGCAGCGATCCGGCTGGCTGAACGGCTACCGGGGCGTCCTCGGCATCGCCTATCTGACCCTGGTCGCCGTGGCCTGAGCCCGGGACTCCACCTGCCCGGACTCCGCCCGCCCCGGCTCCGACAGGTGGAACACCCGGAGGTGCCCGCCCCCGCCGGCCCGGGTTCCTCAGCCCGCCCGGCCCGCCAGGGCCGGTCGGGCGGCGGCCACCGCGGGGGCGGGGCTCAGGACCGGTTCGGCCGGGGTGCCGAGGGGCACGGCGGGCACCCGCTCGTAGCCGGTGAAGGGACCCTCGGTCGCGGCGCCGTACACGGCCTCCTCGCGCGTCCCGACGGGAGTGCCCGCGGGCGGCGCCGCGAGGGTGAACCACACGACCTTCCCGTCGTCCCCGCACGGCCGGACGCCCCAGCTCTCGCTGACCGCGCCGACGAGGACGAGGCCCCGGCCGGAGGTCGCGAGACCGTCGGGGGATCCGTCGGCCGGGTCGCCGAACGGGCCTTCGGTCCGCGGCGGGCGCGGGTCGTGGTCCCTGACGGAGACCGTGAGGCGGTCGAGCAGCAGCTCGATCTCCACGGTGCACCGCTTGTCCGGCCGGGCGTGTCGATGGACGTTGGTCAGGAGCTCGGTGACTCCCAGCAGGGCATGGTCGACCAGGGCGTCGAGATGCCAGTGGCGCAGATGCGCCGAGACAATCCTGCGGACCTGTCCGATCCGCTGCGGCAGGGCCTGGAGCTCCACCGCGTAGTACCTGCTCGGTTCGCTGATCACGGCTGCGACTCCCCGAAGTAGTCCGGAAGAAGACGAAGGTTCGGATCTCTCGTGCGGTCCAGTGGGGTGATGACCACGACGTAGCGTCACCACCTGTCAACCCTCGGTGAGGTGATTCCAGCGTGGGCCAGTGGTGACCGTCCCGCAACTCACGGCGAACCGTGCCAGGTCAGGAAGCCCCGCGCATCCCGGGCGTCAGCGCCGTCGCGCCGCCCGTTCGAGCGCGGCGAGGAAGCGCCCCGACGCCTCCTTCGACTCCCCGGGATTCCCGGGCTCCTCGGACTTTCCGGCCTCCCCGGAGTCCGCCGTGCCGCCGCCGTCCCGGTCCTTCCGGTGCAGCGTCAGCCGGTACCGGGTGCCGTTCACGGTCGCCACCGCCTCGTCCGGCCCGGCGAACCACGGGCGCCCCGCCCGCACCGCCGTCACCGGCGCGCTGTCGATCTCGCTGCCGTAACTGGTGAGCAGGGCGAGCCGCCCGTCCTCGATCCGCACCTCGCCCGCGCGCGTCAGCGAGCGCAGCCAGCGGTTGATCTCCACGCCCCTGGCGCTGAACTCCGGTTCCCGCATGCCGATCCGCCCCTTCCCGCCCGTTTCCCCCGGGCCGCCGCTCCCAGTGTGCCGGGCCGTCCGCGACCGCACCAGTGGCCCTCGCGCGGCCCCTTTCGCACACCCTTTCGCAAGTCTTCCCTATGGAAGCTCAAAGGGAACGTTTGCCCAGGTGAGAGCGGTATTGTCGGCAGTGGAGCACCCGGGGGAGCGCCCCCGGGGAAGCGATCGAGGAGAAGCGCGGATGAGCACCACCGAGCACAGTGCGCAGAACGGTTCGGCCCCCGGCGCCGGGGGCGTCGCCACCGCCACGCCGACCGTCGACGTCGACCGCAGCGACCCCGCCTACCGGGCCTGGCTCAAGGAGGCCGTCCGCAAGGTCCAGGCCGACGCCAACCGCTCGGCCGACACCCACCTGCTGCGCTTCCCGCTGCCCGAGCGGTGGGGCATCGACCTCTACCTCAAGGACGAGTCCACCCACCCCACCGGCAGCCTCAAGCACCGGCTCGCCCGCTCCCTCTTCCTGTACGGCCTGTGCAACGGCTGGATTCGCCCGGACAAGCCCGTCATCGAGGCCTCCAGCGGCTCGACCGCCGTCTCCGAGGCGTACTTCGCGAAGCTCATCGGCGTCCCGTTCATCGCCGTCATGCCCCGCACGACCAGCCCCGAGAAGTGTCGGCTCATCGAGTTCCACGGCGGGCGCTGCCACTTCGTCGACGACTCGCGCACCCTGTACGAGGAGTCCGCCGCCCTCGCCGAGCGCACCGGCGGCCACTACATGGACCAGTTCACCTACGCGGAGCGGGCCACCGACTGGCGCGGCAACAACAACATCGCCGAGTCGATGTACCAGCAGCTCCGCCTGGAGCGGTACCCGGAGCCGACCTGGATCGTGGCCACCGCGGGCACCGGCGGCACCTCGGCGACCATCGCCCGCTACGTGCACTACATGCAGCACGACACCCGGATCTGTGTCGCCGACCCCGAGAACTCCTGTTTCTTCGACGGCTGGACCCACCACGACCCGCACGCCACCGCCGACTGCGGCTCCCGCATCGAGGGCATCGGCCGCCCCCGCATGGAGCCGAGCTTCGTGCCCGGGGCCGTCGACCGGATGATGAAGGTCCCCGACGCGGCGAGCGTCGCCGCCGTCCGCGCCCTGGAGACGGCCATCGGCCGCAAGGCGGGCGGCTCCACCGGCACCGGCCTGTGGAGCGCCTTCAAGATCGTGGCCGAGATGGTCGGGCAGGGACGCACCGGAAGCGTCGTCACCCTGCTCTGCGACCCCGGCGACCGCTACCTCGACAAGTACTACTCCGACGACTGGCTGGCCGCCCAGGGCCTCGACATCGCCCCGTACGCCGCCGCTATCGAGAGCTTCCTGGCGACGGGGTCCTGGCCGGAGTGAGCCGCCGGTCGAGGCGCCGCGCCGCGCCCCGGAAGGACCGTCCGAGGCCCGGCCGCGCGAGCCGCAGCGCGAGGCGGAACGGGGCCGGGCCGTCGGCGGCCATCGTCCACCGCAGCGACGTCCCCCGCCCGGCGGGGGAGAGGGCCCACTCCTCCGCCACGGCCGTCACGCCGGGGGCGTTCGTCGTGTCCACCCGGTAGGCGTAGCGGACCCCGGGCTCGGCCGCCAGGATCGTCTCCTCCAGGACGATCCCGCCCCGCAGCCGGACGCTGCGGCCCGCCCCGTCACCCGTCGGGACGGCGGAGACGAGCGCGGTGAACCACGAGGGCGTGCTCCCCACCTCCACGGCCAGGGACCGGTAGACGGCCGCGGGCGGGGCGGCTAGCGCCGCCGTGAACACCAGGCGGACGGGCGCGGACGCGGTGAAGTCGACCTCCACCGGCCTCAGTCGGCGTGCCATGGACCGGACCTCCGGGGGACGCGGGCGGAAAGGGCACCTTAACCGACACGCTGTCGACAGCACAGGGTGCGGACGCGGGCGAGGCGAACACCACGCCGGGGACCGGCCCCGCGAGGGCCCGGAGACTCAGCCCCTCCGCAGCAGCCCGTCCAGCGCCCGCCCGAACACCACCCGTCCCGCCCGCGCCAGGACCGGATCGAAGGCCCTCGGCAGACCCCGTACCGCCAGCTCCTCCGTCCACACCACCCGGCAGCCGCCGCCGGGCGCCTCCGCCACCTCGATCAGCGCCCAACCCCGCACGACACGGCCGTGCTTCTCCAGGCGGCACGCGCCGGGACGGCCCGGCGCCGGGGGCTCCCAGCGCACGACCTCCATCGGGTCGTCGAACGCCAGACGGCCGATCCCGGTCCGGGCGGTGAACCGGGTGCCCACGCCGTTCGGCCCCGGCGTCAGGATCCTCGTCCGGGTCAGCGGCACCAGCCGCCCGTGCGCCGGCCAGTCCGTGAGCCGCCGCCACACCTCCTCCGGCGCCGACAGCACGGTCCGCTCGACCTGGAAGGGGCTCACGCCCGCTCCTCGCCCGCCACCACGAGCCCCGGCACGTGCTCCGCGACCTCCGCCCGCGTCCCCCCGGACAGGCCCCCGTCCGTCACCCACGTGTCCACCTCGTCCAAGGAGGCGAACGAACTCAGGCCCACCGTCCCCCACTTGGTGTGGTCGGCGACCACCACCACCCGGCGCGCCGAACGCATCAGACAGGTGTTGGTCTCGGCCTCCGCCAGGTTCGGAGTCGACAGACCGGCCTCCACCGAGACGCCGTGCACCCCGAGGAAGAGCAGGTCGAAGTGGAGCGAGCGGATCGCCCGGTCCGCCACCGGCCCCACCAGCGCGTCGGACGGCGTGCGCACCCCGCCCGTCAGGACGACCGTCGCCGCCCCGCGCCGCGCCTCGCCGGCCCGCACCGCCTCGTGGAACACGTCCGCGACCCGCACCGAGTTGGTCACCACCGTCAGGTCCGGCACGTCGAGCAGGTGCCGCGCCAGCGCGTAGGTCGTCGTCCCGCCCGACAGGGCGAGCGCCATGCCCGGCGTCACCAGCGCCGCCGCCGCCCGCGCGATCTCGTCCTTGGCGCTCGGTTCGAGCACCGACTTGGCCTCGAAACCCGGCTCGTGGGTGCTCGCCTCGACCACCGGAACGGCCCCGCCGTGCACCTTCGACAGCACGCCCTGCCGGGCCAGCGCGTCCAGGTCGCGGCGGATCGTCATGTCCGAGACGCTCAGACGGCGGGTCAGTTCGTTGACCCGTACACCGCCGCGCCGCCGGACCTCGTCGAGGATCAGGGCGCGCCGCTGCTCCGCGAGGAGGTTCTGGTTGTCAGTCACCGCCGGGGCCGGTCCTTCCGCAGGGGACGAGGGATGGGGGGGATGAGGGTGAAATTCGGTGAGGGACCGTGCGCGGCCGCGCGGCCGTCCGCGATCCTGTCTCCGACGTCGCATCTTCCCACCTCATGAGGGAGCCGCCCCAGTGTCCCCTGCCACACCCGTCCCGGAGAGCGGGGACGCGGCGCTCGAACTCCTCGTCCACGGAGTCGGCGGAGCCACCCCCCAGGACATGCTCGACGACCCCAGGACCTTACGGATCACCGGCGACAGGACCGCCGCCGTGTACCGGCGGACCGAGGACGCCGACGCCGAGGACCACCCCGGACGGTACGCCGGACGCCCGGTCCCGGAGGCGTACTGCTGGTCCAACCTCACCTCCGGCGACGGCACCCGCGCCCTGTGGCTGCTGCTCCTGCCGTTCATGGTCGCCAACCTCGCGCACTGGATGCGCCCGCCCGCCCGGGGCGGACACCGGCTCGCCCGGCTCTACGGGGTCCTCGTCCGGCTCGTCGCCCTCACCCTCACCGTCCTGCTCACCGCCGCCGCCTGCGAGGTCGCGCTCGACCTGACGGCCTGGCAGTGCGCCGCCGCCCCCGCCTGCGTCGACTCCGCCTCCTGGCTGGGCTTCCTCTCCGTCGAACGCGGCGGCTGGTGGTCCGTGCCCGGCCGCCGCCTCGCCGTCGCCGCCCTCGTGCCGGCCGTCCTCGTCGGCCTGCTCTGGTACCTGTCCAACCGGACCTGGAGCGCGTACGAGGCCCAGCGCCCGCCCACCGGCTACGACAACCCGCCGCCGGCCCCGGGGGACACCGCCGTCGAGGCGGGTTCCCGCGCCGCCCTCGGCCGCCCCGGATTCTGGTACGGCCGCCGCATCGTCGCCCGGCTCAGGGCCGCGCACACCGCCGCCGGATTCCTCACCGTCGCCGCCGCCCTCGTCACCGCCGCCGCCCGCCACGACACCGCGGCGCCCGGGGCCGGCGCCGTCCTCGGCCGGATCCTCCAGGCCGCCGTCGCCGCCTTCGCCGTCGTCGTCCTCTGGGTCGTCTGCCGGCGCGGGCGCAGCGAGAACCACCTCGACCTGCGGCTCGAACGCGCCCTGGTCTCCTGGCTGCCCGGCGCCTCCCTCGTCCTGCTCCTCGCCGCCGTCCTGTACGCGGGCTGGTCCCGCCCCGGCTGGGCCTCGTCCGGAACCCTCCCCGGCGACGCCGTCTTCAGCGCCCTCACCGTCGCCCAGGGCGCCCTCGTCGTCGCCCTCGGCGCGGTCGCCCTCCTCCTCCAGCGCTCCCGCCGGGACCCCCGCACCGCCCTGTACGGACTCGGCGGACCCGCCGTCGCCATGCTCGCCTGCGCCCTTGGCGGCGTCATGTCCGGCGGCGTCGCCCAGCGCGTCGCCGACTGGCTCGACGGACCGGCCACCCCCGGCATGGGCGACCCCGGACCCCGGATAAGCCCGCCCGTCCTGCTCAGCTGGCAGGCGTCCGTGATCCCCGTCCTGCTCCTGCTGCTCGCCGTGCCCGCCGCCCTGCTCGTCGCGCGGACCCTGCTCGCCGCCCGGCGCCTGCGCTCCGAGGTCGAGGCCGACTACGACGCCGCCGGCGAGGGCGACCCGGTCCGTACGGGACGGATCGCGACCGTCCGGGCCCGGGCGGCGCTCACCGACTCCGCGCCCGTCCTCGTCGGCGTCGTCTCCGGCGCCACCCTGCTCCTCGGGGCCGCCTCCGTCGTCGGCGCCTGGGCCAGCGGGAACGTGCCGGGCCGGGCCTTCGACGGCGCCCACCCCGCCGTCGCCGCCCTGGCCTCCGCCACCCAGGCCCTCGGCTCCTGGATGATCGGCTTCGGCTTCCTGCTCTTCGTCACCTGGGGCCGTCGCGCCTACCGGGACCCCTCCGCCCGCCGCACCATCGGCATCCTCTGGGACGTCGGCACCTTCTGGCCCCGCGCCGCCCACCCCTTCGCCCCGCCCTGCTACGCCGAGCGCGCGGTCCCCGACCTCACCTGGCGGATGAGCTCCTGGACCCGGCGCACCGGCGGCCGGCTCGTCATCTCCGGGCACTCCCAGGGCAGCGTCCTGGCCGCCGCCGCCGTCTGGCAGCTCAAGCCGGCCACCCGCCGCCGGGTCGCCCTGCTCACCTACGGCTCACCCCTGGAGCGGCTCTACGGACGCTGGTTCCCGGCCTACTTCGGGCCCGAGGCGCTGGGCTCCCTGAACCGCACGGTCCACTGCTGGAGCAACCTCCACCGCGCCACCGACCCGATCGGCGGACCCGTCCGGGTCGTCGCCGAGGACGGGCGGCCCGCCGTCGACGAGCCGGTCCTGCTCGACCCGGTCGCCTACGGACGCACCCGCGACCACCCGCTGCCCGAGCCGATCCTGGGCCACTCCGACTACCAGGCCGACCCGGGGTTCTCCCACTGCCGTACCGGCCTCCTCGACCGCCTCCCGCCCGCCGTCCCCCGGCAGCGCGGGGCCGGGGAGCCGCCGGAGCCCGCCGAAGAAGGGGCCTGCGGCCAGGAGGAGAGGGGTCAGGGCAGCTCGGGCAGGTCGTCCGGGTAGAGCAGGGTCAGGTCGTCCGTGCTCGGCTCGTCGAGCGCGGCGACCCGCCCCGCGTGCCGCTCCACCATCGACTCGAAGGTCTGCCGCGCCGTGCGCCCGTTGCCGAAGGCCGGGCCCTTGGGCAGCTTCGCGAAGTAGGCGAGCAGCCCCTCGTCCGTGCCCGGGGCGAGCCGGTACTCGTGCTCGTCCGCCTGCTGTCCCACGATCCGCAGCAGCTCCTCCGGCTCGTAGTCGCCGAAGGTGATGGTCCGCGAGAAGCGCGAGGCCACCCCCGGGTTCACGGTGAGGAAGCGCTCCATCTCCGCCGTGTACCCGGCGACGATGACCACCACCGCGTCCCGGTGGTCCTCCATCAGCTTCACCAGCGTGTCGATCGCCTCGCGCCCGAAGTCACGGCCCGAGTCCTCCGGCGACAGCGCGTACGCCTCGTCGACGAACAGCACCCCGCCGCGCGCCCGGTCGAAGGCCTCCTGGGTGCGGATCGCCGTCGAGCCGATGTGCTCGCCGACCAGGTCCACCCGGGACACCTCCACCAGGTGCCCGCGCTCCAGGACCCCCAGCGAGGCGAGGATCTCGCCGTACAGCCGGGCCACCGTCGTCTTGCCCGTGCCCGGGTTCCCGGTGAAGACCAGGTGACGGCGGACCGAGGCGGCCTTGAACCCGGCCTCCTGGCGCCTGCGCCCCACCTCGATCATGTTGGTGAGGGTCCGCACCTCGTGCTTGACGCTCTCCAGGCCCACCAGGGCGTCCAGTTCGCCGAGCACGTCCTGCGAGGAGCGGGCCGCCGGGACGGGCTCCGGCTCCGGGGCCGCCGCCGGGGGCCGGGAGGCCGGTACGGAGCCGAGCAGCCCGGCCGTCCGCGTGGCCGTCAGGACCGTACCGCCCCCGGTGGCGGAGGGGCCGGAGCCCGAGGAGTCGGGTACGGAGGAGCGGACCGCGCTCTCGTCGCTGGTGCACTCCTCGGCGACCGCGCCCTCCTCCGGGAACTCGTAACCGCCGCGCGCGCACCGCTCCGTACGGCACTTGCGCAGGGTCGTCCGGCAGCCGTCCGTCACGTGGAAGCCGTATCCGCCGCTGCCCGTCACCCGGCAGCCGTGGAAGGAGCCGCGCCCCTCCGCCGACACGTAGAACCCGGCCTCGGCGGGCGAGGTGACCGTGCACCGCTCGATCGCGGGATCGGCCCCCTTGGTGACGATGACCCCGGTCTGCACGGAGTCGATCGTGCAGCCGGCCAGGGTGCCGCCGCTGCCGTGGTCCCGGAACCAGGCGCCCGTGGACGCCTCCCGGATCCGGCAGTCGTCGAGCTGGGCCGTCGCCCCGTCGCTCACCGACACCGCCGTGTTCCGCACCTGGGACAGGTCGCTGTCGACCACGTCCACCCGCGAGCCCCGGTCGAGGACGAACAGCGCGTCCGGCACGTCGTGCACCCGGCAGGCGTCGAGGACGGCGGTCGCCCCGTCGCTCACCCACACCGCCGGATAGTCGCCCGTGCTGTCGTGGATCTCGCACTGGTTGGCGTCCACCCGGGTCCCCGGGTCCCACACCGACAGGCCGTTGCGGCCGAAGCGGCGGACGGTCGACCGGGTGAGCGTCAGGACCGAGCGCGAGCGCAGGTCGACCGCGTTCTCCGGGACGTCGTGGATGTCGCAGTCGGAGAGGGTGAGGACGGCGTCGGTGTCGAGGGTGATGCCGTCCGCCGACGTGCGGTGCACCGAGGAGTCGGTGAGGTGGGCGGTGGCGCGGGACGCGATCTGGAGCCCGGCGCCCTTGATCTCGTACACCTCGCAGCCCACGCCCTCCAGGGCGCTGCCCTCGCCGGTGACGGCGATCCCGGCGCCGGAGGCGTGGTGCACCCGGCAGCGCTCCAGGCGCGGGTGCGCGCCGCCCCGCACCGAGACGCCCGCCTGCCCGGCGGACACCACCTCGCACTCCTCGAACACCCCGCCCGCGCCGTCCAGCACGGCGATGCCGATCCCGGCCGCGTTGTCGACGGTGCAGCGGCGGACCGTGGGCCGGGCGGCGCCCCGCACCTCGATCCCGGCGGCCGACCGGGTCAGGATCCGCAGGTCGAGCAGTTCGGGCGTGCCCTCCTCGACGAGCAGCGCGGGCGCCGCCACGTCCTGGCCCTCGACGTGCAGGTCCTGGAGGACGGCGGAGGCGCGCAGGGTCAGCGGGACGCCGTCCGGGGGAGCGATCCGGACCGGCCCCGCCCCGCCCTCGGGGCCGCGCAGGGTGACGGCCCGCCGTACCACCAGGTTCTCCCGGTAGGTCCCCGGGGCGACGGTGAGCACGTCCCCGTCGCCCGCGGCCTCCAGGGCGGCGGCGAGGGAGGGGTACTCACCCGTGCGGCGCCGCCACCGCGATGTGCCGGTGTGCGTCACCTGGACCGTGCCCTGTGCCATGGGTGTGTCCTGCCCCCGCCTCATGCCTCGCCGCTGATCCGATGCCCCACCGTAGCGCGCGCGGCGGTGTGGGGTTGACGGGTCGCGTACCCCCGTCCGCACCGGGAACGCCGCTGGTGCCCGGGGTGTGTCACCGCCGGTCCGGAGCGGTCGGGACCGGTCGGACCCGGTCAGCTTCCGGTGCCGGTGCGGCCCCGGTCGGGACCGGCCGCGGCCCACGCGCGCGGGCGGTGTCCGCGCCCGTCGGCGGCGCCACCGGGCGCCCGTCCCGGTCCGTCCACAGGGCGAAGGTGTCACCGGGCGCCGAGTGCCGCCGGGCCGTCGCCACCGTTCCCGTACGGGACGAGCCGTCCGGGGCGGTCCAGCGGGCCACCGCGGAGCGGCGGAACCGCTCCTCCCCGCCGGACTCGGCGGTCCGGGGGCCGGTTCCCCGCCCGTCGGGCCGGTGAGGTGTGACGCGCGCCCCGCCCGGCGGATCAGTCGAGGATCTTGACGGTGTCGCCGACCCGGACCGTGCCGGGGTGCTCGGGGACCAGGTTCTGGCCGAAGACGACCCGGCCGTCGCGTCGGCGGTGCAGGGCGAGGGTCCGCAGCGGCTCCTTGCCGCGCGCGCCGGTGAGCTGGTCGGTCGTGGTGACGACACACCGCCCGGAGGCCCGGGCGATCCGGAAGGTGACCTCTCCGACGGCGATCCGGGTCCAGGCGTCCTCCGCCCAGGGCTCGGTCCCTCCGACGACCAGGTTCGGCCGGAACCGGTTCATCGGCAGGGGGCCCTCCTCGGCCCGGTCGCCCCGGGCGATCAGGGAGTTGAGGGCGTCGAGCGAGGCGGTGGTGGTGACGAGCAGCGGATAGGCGTCCGCGAAGCTCACCGTCTCGCCGGGCAGCGCGTACACGGGGTCCACCGGACGCCGGTGCTCCGGCGCGTCCATGTGGAAGAGCCGGAAGTCGCCCTCCAGGAACGCCGAGAGCCACGCGGCCGCGCCGTCTCCGGCCGGGACCGCCTCCACGGGCTTGTCGAACACGTCCACCGTGACGGTGGCCGAGGGGTGCGGTACCCCGACCGTCAGCGGTGGGTGCCCGGCGGCGGACAGGACGATCCCGCCACCGGGCAGCGGTTCGGCCGAGGCCAGCGCCATCCGGGGGTGACGGCGCTGGGTCACGATCTTGCCCGCCGCGTCGACGACGACCCAGCGGCGGTCCCCGGCCAGCCCCCACGGCTGCACTTCCGCCTCCGGGAACGTCAGCGCGCGCATCGACTTCACCGGGTGGACGTGGACGGAGCGGAGCACGGGAGAGGACATGGAGTCATCCTGCCAGCCGCCCCGGCCGGGGGGCTGCCGATTTACGGGGCGGTCAGTAAGTGCCGCCCTGGTAGGGCCGGTTGTACGGGTCGCCGTACGGGGCGGGGGCCGGGACCGGCGCGGGCCGGGGAGCCGCCGGACGCATCGCCTCGTAACCGGCGGCCGCCGGCCGGGGCTGCTGCGGGTACTGGCCGGTCGGATAGCCGCGGGGGGCCGACGGCTGCTGCGGGATGTACGGCGCCGGGGCCTGCTGCAGGGGGACGGGGGCCATCTGCGGCGAGGGCTGCGGGTAGCCGTAGCCGCCGTTGTAGGCGGGGGCGGGCTGGGGGGTGGGCGCCGCCGGGAGGGCGGGCAGCGCCGAGGGGAGCGCCGGAAGGTAGGAGCCGCTTCCGGCGGTGGGGAAGCTGCTGCCGGTGTCGTAGGCGGCGGGCACTCGGATCGGGGCGATCTGAGGCGTGCCCCGCTCCGCGACCAGGGAGTCGTAGATCGGGGTGTCCGGGAAGGACGGCGCGGTGTGGTAACCGCCTCCATAAGTGGAGCGGGGGGAGGTCATGGCACATAGTTAAGCCCACGATGTGCCGCTTGGGGAGACCGGCTTGGAAGGTTGTTCGACGGGCTTCGTGAGGTGATGGATCCCCAATCCGATCGAACGTGACAAAAACGGACGGCTTCCTGTCTCAAGATCACGTAAAAGCCGAGATCGGAGGGGGTTACCGGTGGGTCGGGCCCTTCGTGGCTCCGACCGGTGCCCCCGGCATGAAGAACGCATAAAGAAAAAGTGCCGAGAAGGGGCGGGGAGTGATCATGGGCATGATTGGAGGCCCTGGATTGGGGGCTCTTGATTGGGCGTCAATCCGGTGCTCCGAGGGTGATGTGTACGCGCCGAATGGACGGTACTACTCCCCGTAATTGAAAACGCTACCCCCCGTATCGTAAATGCCATTTCCGCTTCCGGGGAACGGGGAGAGGGCGCCGGACGCGGGGATGTGCTCAGCGGTGGTCCGGCGCCGCCTCCGGACGCGGGGATGTGCTCAGCGGTGGTCCGGCGCCGCCTCCGGGCGCGTGTACGTCCGCCCCTTCCACGCCGCGCCCCGGCCCCGGTGGTGCCGCACCGCAGAGTCCACCGTCATCAGCAGGTAGAGGGACGCGGTGAACGGCAGCAACGGGGCGAGCCACAGCGGCTGCCGGTAGTGGCGGAGCATCGGCGCGTACGACCCCGCCATCACCGCCCAGGCCGCACCCCCCGCCCAGGCCGCCACCGCGTCCCCGGTCGCCGCGCCCGCCACCAGGGCCGCCGGCGGCACCAGATAGACGACCACGAGTCCCGCGACCGTCCCCAGGAGCAGCAGCGGATCGTGCCGGAGCTGCGCGTACGCGCTCCGCGAGACCATCCGCCACAGCTCGTCGAGCCCCGGGTACGGACGGACGCTGTCGACCCGCTCCGCGAGACCCAGCCAGATCCGCCCGCCGGCCCGCCGCACCGCCCGCGCCAGCGACACGTCGTCGATCACCGCCTGCCGGATCGCCTCCGGCACCCCCGCCGCCACCGCCGTCTCCGTCCGCAGCAGCACGCAGCCGCCCGCGGCCGCCGTCGCCCGGGGACGGAGGCGGTTGATCCAGCGGAAGGGGTAGAGCTGCGCGAAGAAGTAGACGAACGCCGGCACGATCAGGCGCTCCCACGCGCTCTCGGCCCGCAGCCGGGCCATCTGCGACACCAGGTCCAGATCGTTCTCCACCGCCGCCGACACGAGGAGGCGCAGGCTGTCCGGCCCGTGGGCGATGTCCGCGTCGGTCAGAAGCAGGAACTCCGGACCCCGCGCGCGTGCCAGCGCCATGCCGTGCCGCAGCGCCCACAGCTTCCCCGTCCACCCCGGCTCCGGCTCGCCCGGCGACGCCACGGTCAGCGGCAGCCCGCCGCACCGGCCGGCCAGCTCGACGGCGAGCCCGCCCGTGCCGTCCGTACTCCCGTCGTCGACGAGGACCACCTCCGCGATCCCCGGATAGTCCTGCGCGAGCAGCGACGGCAGGCTCAGCGGCAGCACCCCGGCCTCGTCCCGCGCGGGCACGACGACCACCACGCGCGGCCACGCGACCGGCTCCTCGCGCGCGTGCCCGTGGACGAGCGCGTCCGGCCTCCCGTCGTCCCGGCCCCCGTGCGCGTCCGGCTTCCCGTCGTCCCGTGTCCCGCGCGCGTGCCCGCCGCGCGCGGTCGGCGGCAGCCGCTGGTCCGTGCGCCAGAAGAACCCCTGGCCGAGGAGGAGCCAGACCCAGGCGGCCAGGGAGGCGGACGTGAACCAGGCAAGGGTGCTCATTCGCGGCAGTCTGCCCCAGAACGAGGGGGATGCGGGGCTCATCGGCTAGGGTGACCGGGTGAAGATCGCGCTCATGGACTCCGGAATCGGCCTCCTCCCGGCGGCGGCCGCGGTGCGGCGGCTCCGGCCGGACGCGGACATCCTCCTCTCCAACGACCCCGACGGCATGCCGTGGGGCCCGCGCACCCCCGAGGACCTCACCGGGCGCGCCCTCGACGTCGCGCTCGCCGCCGCCGAGCACCGCCCCGGGGCGCTGATCGTGGCCTGCAACACCGCCACCGTGCACGCCCTGCCCGCCCTGCGCGCCGCCCTCGAACCGGACGTCCCCGTCATCGGCACCGTGCCCGCGATCAAGCCCGCCGCGGCGGGCGGCGGCAAGATCGCCATCTGGGCCACCCCGGCCACCACCGGCAGCGACTACCAGCGCGGACTGATCCGGGAGTTCGCCGGGGGAGCCGAGGTCACCGAGGTGCCCTGCCCCGGCCTCGCGGACGCCGTGGAGCACGCGGACCAGGACGCCGTGGACCGGGCCGTCGCCGCGGCGGCCGCGCTCACCCCGGCCGACGTCCGCGCCGTCGTCCTCGGCTGCACCCACTACGAGCTGGTCGAGGAGCGCATCCTCGCCGCCCTGGAGGCGCGCCGCCCTGCGGACCTCCCGCCCCTCGTCTTCCACGGCTCCGCGGACGCCGTCGCCGCCCAGGCGCTGCGCCGGATCGGCGCCGAGCCCGCCCCCGACGCCGACCCCACCGGCACCCTCTCCGTCCTCCTCGGCGGACACCCCGGCCGGCTCCCCGCCGCCGCCCTCGCCTATGCCGAGGGCCGTGGCCTCGCGGAGACCGCCCCCGCTCACTGAGCGTGACCGGAAGGCTCCTTTCCGCCGCGCCGCCCGGGACGAACATGAGTATTCTTCCGATATGAGGGAATTCTCCCGGGACCCCCGCATCGACGAGCGGACGTCCGACGTCTGGACCGGCCGCGCCACCAACCGCTTCCAGTGGGTGGCCGCGGCGGCCGGCGCCGCCTGCGTGGCCCTGGGGATCGCCCTCGCCGTCCAGCTCCAGTGGACCTCGGGCATCGCGGCCCTCCTCATGGCGGTGATCGGCTGCGTCACGGTCGGACTGCTCGTCCTCTTCGGCACCCTCGCCTTCGTCCACGTGGCCGTGAAGGTCGACGACCGGGCCATGGAGGTCCGCTGCGGCCACATCGGCCTGCCGCGCCGCCGCATCCCGCTCTCCCACGTCGTCGGCGCCGACTTCGCCCCGAGCGTCACGCCGCGCCACTGGGGCGGCTGGGGCTACCGCTGGCGCCCCGAGAAGGGCACGGCCGTGATCGTCCGGCGGGGCGAGGGCCTGGTCCTGCGCCTGGACGACGGCCACACCTTCACGGTCACCGTCGACGGCGCCGAGTCCGCCGTCCGCGTCATCCGCGACCGCCTGCGCCGGCTGACCCCGCCGGGCCCGCCCGCGGCCACGGGGGCGTGACGCGTCCGTCCCCGGAGCCGGGCTCCCCGGCCCTCCTGATCGGCCGCGTCCGAGCCGGTCAGAGGGGTGCGCACCGGACGCCCGGCGGACAGGAACGACCCGTAGACTCCGCAAGGTGAGCGCCACCATCACCCCCGTCGACGCGTCCGAGACCGACACCGCACCCGCGCCGGCCCACCACCGGCTGCGGTGGTTCGCGCGGCCCGCGGCGGCCCTGCTGTCCGGCTTCGTGCTCTACCTGAGCTTCCCGCCGCGTCCCCTCTGGTGGCTCGCGCCGCCCGCCTTCGCCCTGCTCGGCTGGGCCCTGCGGGGCCGCCGGCTCCGCGCCGGGTTCGGCCTCGGGTACCTGGCCGGCCTCGGCTTCCTGCTCCCGCTCCTCGTGTGGACCGGCGAGGAGGTCGGCCCCGGCCCGTGGCTCGCCCTCGCCGCCGTCGAGGCGCTCTTCGTCGCCGCCGCGGGCCTCGGCGTCGCGGCCGTCTCCCGCCTCCCGTGGTGGCCCTTCTTCGCAGCCGGAGTGTGGATCCTCGCGGAAGGGGCACGCGCGCGCGTGCCCTTCGGCGGCTTCCCCTGGGGCAAGATCGCCTTCGGCCAGGCCGACGGCGTCTTCCTGCCGCTCGCCGCCGTCGGCGGCACCCCCCTGCTCGGCTTCGCCGTCGCCCTCTGCGGCTTCGGCCTGTACGAGGCGACCCGCCTGGTCCGCGCCCGCCGCGCCCTCGACGCGGCCGCCCCGGACGCCACGGTCCCGGACACCACCGCCACCGGCCCGGACGCCGGGGTCCCGGGTGACACAGCCCCCGCCCAGGGCGTCCCCGCCCCCGACGCCCCCGGTACCGCTTCGAGCCGCACCGGCACCGCCGGGCCCGCCCCCGACGCCGCCGCGTCCACCGCCACCGCCGCCACCGGCCCGCGCGGCACCGGCACCCTCCCGCGCGGCCCGCTCGTCGCCGCCGCGCTCGCCGTGCTCCTCCCGGTCACCGGCGCGCTCGCCGCGCTGCCGCTCGTCGACGACTCCGCCGAGGACGGCACCGCCACCGTCGCCGCCGTCCAGGGCAACGTCCCCCGCCTCGGCCTCGACTTCAACGCCCAGCGCCGGGCCGTCCTGGACAACCACGCCGCCCGCACCCGCGAGCTCGCCAAGGCGGTCGAGGAGAAGCGCGAGCCGCGGCCCGACTTCGTGCTGTGGCCGGAGAACTCCTCGGACATCGACCCGTACGCGAACGCCGACGCCGCCGACGTCATCGACGAGGCCGTCCGCGCGATCGGCGCGCCCACCGTGATCGGCGCGGTCATCGCCCCCGAGACCGGCAAGCTCCGCAACACCCTCATCCAGTGGGAGCCCGGACGCGGCCCGGTCGCCACGTACGACAAGCGGCACGTCCAGCCCTTCGGCGAGTACATCCCGATGCGGCCCCTCGTCCGGATCTTCAACAGCAACGTGGACCGGGTGAGCCGCGACTTCGGCGCCGGCACCGAGGTCGGCGTCTTCGACCTCGCGGGCACCAGGGTCGGCCTCGCCACCTGCTACGAGGCGGCCTTCGACTGGGCCGTGCGCGACACCGTCACCCACGGCGCGCAGCTCATCACCGTCCCCAGCAACAACGCCACCTTCGGCCGCAGCGAGATGACCTACCAGCAGCTCGCGATGTCCCGGGTGCGCGCCGTCGAACACAGCCGGTCGGTGGTCGTGCCCGTCACCAGCGGGGTGAGCGCGGTCATCCGCCCCGACGGCGAGGTCGTCGCGGAGACGAGGATGTTCACCCCGGACGTCCTGGTCGAGAAGGTGCCGCTGCGCTCCTCGCAGACCCCCGCGACCCGCATGGGCACCCTGCCTGAGGCCCTCCTCGCGGCGCTCGCCGCCGCCGGACTCGGCTGGTCGGCGCTCCGCTCGGTACGGGCCCGCCGCACGCGGGCGGAGTGAGCGGGGCGGCCGGGAGCGGGGGACGGGGCCGGGGTCGGGACCGGTCGGCTCCCGCCGTACATGACCTAGGGTCGGTCCATGGCTACTCCTGACTTCATCCGCACCCTGCGCGAGACGGCCGGTCACCAGCTCCTCTTCCTGCCCGGGGTGAGCGTCGTCGTGTTCGACGACCGGGGCCGGGTGCTGCTCGGAAGGCGCTCCGACAACGGGCGCTGGGCGATCATCGGCGGCATCGTCGAGCCGGGCGAGCAGCCCGCCGACTGCGCGGTCCGCGAGGTGTACGAGGAGACCGCCGTGCGCTGCGAGGTCGAGCGGATCGTGATCGTCGAGACCCTCAGCAAGCCCGTCGTCTACCCCAACGGCGACCAGTGCCAGTTCATGGACGTGACCTTCCGCTGCCGGGCCGTCGGCGGGGAGGCCCGGGTCAACGACGAGGAGTCCACCGAGGTCAGCTGGTTCGACGTGCACGACCTGCCGGAGATGAAGCGGTTCTCCCTCATGCGGATCGAGAAGGCGCTCGCCGACGAACCCACATGGTTCCGCACCACAGCAACCGGCTGAACTATGGGCCCGACGCACATCGGTGGGGGAGAGGGCCGTTCATAGGGTGCGGAGCATGAGCGCTCCCGTCACCGCCCCCGGTACCGACCTCGCCGCACCCCTGCCCCGCGCGGCCGGACTCGCCCTCGACCTCACCGGCCGCACCGCGCTCGTCACCGGCGCGGCCGGCGGCATCGGGCGCGCCTGCGCGCTGCGGCTCGCCGCCGCCGGGGCCCGCGTCAGAGCCGTCGACCGGGCCGCCGAGGGCCTGGACGCCCTGGCCGGAGAGGCCTCCGGGCTCCCCGGGGAACTCGAACCGCGGCTGCTCGACCTGACCGACCTGGACGCCGCGGAGAGCGCCGCCGCGGGCGCGGACATCCTCGTCAACAACGCCGGGCTCCAGCTCGTGCGGCCCATCGAGGAGTTCCCGCCGGACGTCTTCCACACCGTCCTCACCGTGATGCTGGAGGCGCCGTTCCGGCTCATCCGGGGCGCCCTCCCGCACATGTACGGCCAGGGGTGGGGGCGGATCGTCAACATCTCGTCCGTCCACGGACTGCGCGCCTCCGCCTTCAAGTCCGCCTACGTGGCCGCCAAACACGGTCTGGAGGGCCTCTCCAAGACCGCCGCCCTCGAAGGCGCCCCGCACGGAGTCACCTCCAACTGCGTCAACCCCGGCTACGTCCGCACCCCGCTCGTCGAACGCCAGATCGCCGACCAGGCCGCCGCCCACGGCATCCCGCCGGAGCGGGTCCTCGCGGACGTCCTGCTCAAGGACGCGGCGCTCAAGCGGCTCATCGAACCGGAGGAGGTCGCCGAGGCCGTCCTCTACCTCTGCGCCCCCCAGGCCTCCTTCATCACCGGCATCTCCCTCACCCTCGACGGCGGCTGGACCGCCCACTGAAGGTGCCCCTGTGAAGGTCGTCCACAGGGGTGGTGCGACCACACGTCCGGCAGGTATCCCTGTGTCCATGTCCCACGAACACGTCTCCTACCTGGAACTCCTCGCACGGGGAGCCGCGACGGAGGCCTACGACCGTCCCGTACTGCTCGCCCGCGCGAGCGGTGCGGGCCCCGAGGCGCTGGCGGAGCTCGAAGAGGCCAAGCAGCTCGCCCTGCGGGTTCGGGCCGAGCTGGAGGGGCGGCGGCGGCGCGAGGCGGAGCTGTCCGCGCTCTTCGCCACCGCCCACGACCTCGCGGGACTCCGCGACCTCGACGCGGTCCTGCGCGCCATCGTCCAGCGCGCCCGCTCGCTCCTCGGCACCGAGGTCGCCTACCTCAGCCTCAACGACCCGGCCGCCGGCGACACGTACATGAGGGTCACCGAGGGTTCCGTCTCCGCCCGCTTCCAGCAGCTCAGACTGGGCATGGGCGAGGGGCTCGGCGGCCTCGTCGCCCAGACCGCCCGCCCCTACGTCACCGACGACTACTTCGACGACGCGCGCTTCCAGCACACCCGGACCATCGACACGGCCGTACGGGACGAGGGCCTAGTCGCCATCCTCGGGGTGCCGCTCAGCCTCGGCAGCCAGGTCATCGGGGTGCTGTTCGCGGCCGACCGCAGGGCCAGGGTCTTCGAGCGCGAACAGGTCGCGCTGCTCGGCTCCTTCGCCGCGCACGCCGCCGTCGCCATCGACACGGCCAACCTCCTCGCCGAGACCCGCTCGGCCCTCGCGGAGCTGGAACGGGCCAACGACATCATCCGTGAGCACAGCGGCGTCATCGAGCGGGCCTCCGAGGTCCACGACCGCCTCTCCGAACTGGTCCTGCACGGCGGCGGCGTCCACGACGTGGCGCGCGCCGTCTCCGAAGTCCTGGGCGGCACGGTCGAGTTCACCGAGACGGGCGCGGGCTCCGCGCGCCGCGCCGGGGGCCACGCGGTCCGCGAGGGCGACGACTGGGTCGCCGCGGTCTCCGCCGGCGGCGAGGCCCTGGGCACCCTCGTCCTGCACGGCCGGCCCGACCTCGACCCCGTCGACCAGCGCACCCTGGAGCGCGCCGCCCTGGTCACCTCCCTGCTGCTGCTCGCCCGCCGCTCGGCGGGCGAGGCCGAGCAGCGGGTGCGGGGCGAACTCCTCGACGACCTGCTCGACGCCCCCGACCGCGACCGCCGCCTGCTGCGCGAGCGCGCCGCCCGGCTCCGCACCGACAGCGAGGCCCCGCACGTCGTGCTCGCCGCCCGCGTCGACCGGGCCGCCGGCGGCGCCGCCGACACCGACGCGGGCCGCCGCGAGAGCGCCGACCGGCAGCGCCTGTGGTCGGCCGCCTCCCACCTGGCCGCCACCCGCCACGGACTCGCCTCCGCGCGCGACGGCGGTACGGTCCTGCTGCTGCCGCTCGGCCCCGGCGAGACCGCCGCCGAACTCGCCCGGCAGACCGCCAAGAGCCTCGGCGGCACCCTGCGCGAAGAGGTCACCGTCGGCGCCTCCGCTCCCGTACGGGCGCCCCTGGACCACCCGGACCAGGTGGCCGTCGCGTACGGGGAGGCCCGTCGCTGCCTCGACGCGCTGGGGCTCCTGCACCGCTCCGGGCAGGGCGCCGCCGCCGAGGACCTGGGCTTCCTCGGCCTGCTGCTCGCGGACAGCCGGGACATCGGCGGCTTCGTCGACCGCACCGTCGGCCAGGTCGTCGCCTACGACCGGCGGCGCGGCACCGAGCTGGTCCGCACCCTGGACGCGTACTTCGCGAGCGGCATGAGTCCCGCCCGTACCAAGGACGAACTCCACGTCCACGTCAACACGGTGGCCCAGCGCCTGGAGCGGATCGGCCGGCTCCTCGGCCCCGACTGGCAGTCCCCGTCGCGCGCCTTGGAGATCCAGCTCGCGCTCCGGCTGCACGCCCTCGCGGACGCGGTCGGGAGGAAGCGACGTACGTGACGTACGGAAAGGCCCCGGGCCCCGCTCACGGCGAGCGGGGCCCGGGGCCTTTCCGTACGTCACGGGGGTCAGGCGTCGGCGTGGACGCGGGAGTCCTCGGGGGTCCGCTCGGCGACGTCGCCGAGGTCGCTGTCGCGGGTCTCGCGGGCGCAGATGATCGCGACGACGGTGAGCAGCGCGGCGGCGATCACGTACAGGGAGATCGGCGTCGAGGTGCCGTGGTCGGCGAGCAGCGCGGTCGCGATGAGCGGGGCGGGCGCGCCGGCGGCGACGGAGGAGAACTGGGCGCCGATGGAGGCTCCGGAGTAGCGCATCCGGGTCGCGAACATCTCGGAGAAGAAGGCCGCCTGCGGCGCGTACATCGCCCCGTGCAGGACCAGGCCGACCGTGACGGCGAGCAGCAGGCTGCCGAAGGTGCCCCGGTCGATGAGGGTGAAGAAGGGGAACATCCAGGCCCCGACGCCCACCGCGCCGATCAGGTACACCGGCCGGCGCCCGAGCCGGTCGGACAGCGCGCCCCACAGGGGGATCACCGCGAAGTGGACGGCGGACCCGATGAGGACGGCGTTCAGGGCGGTCTGCTTGGAGAGCCCGACCTGCGTGGTCGCGTACACCAGGATGAACGCGGTGATCACGTAGTACGAGATGTTCTCCGCCATGCGGGCGCCCATCGCGATGAGCACGTCCCGCCAGTGGTGGCGCAGCACCGCCACGAGCGGCATCTTCTCGACCTGCCCGGCGGTCGCCTTGCGCTCCTCGGCGGCGGCGAGCGCGGCCTTGAAGACGGGCGACTCGTCGACCGAGAGCCGGATCCACAGGCCGACGATCACGAGGACGCCGGAGAGCAGGAACGGGATGCGCCAGCCCCAGGAGGTGAAGGCGGCCTCCGAGAGCAGCGCGGTCAGCGCGGAGAGCACACCGGTGGCGAGCAACTGCCCGGCCGGCGCGCCGGTCTGCGGCCACGAGGCCCAGAACCCGCGCCGCTTCGCGTCCCCGTGCTCGGACACGAGCAGCACGGCCCCGCCCCACTCCCCGCCGAGCGCGAAGCCCTGCACGAGCCGCAGCACGGTCAGCAGCACGGGGGCCGCGGACCCGACGGTCGCGTGCGTCGGCAGCAGCCCGATGGCGAACGTCGCCCCGCCCATCAGCAGCAGGCTGAGCACCAGCAGCTTCTTCCGCCCGAGCCGGTCGCCGTAGTGCCCGAACACCAGCGCCCCGAGCGGCCGCGCGGCGAACCCGACCGCGTACGTCAGGAAGGACAGCAGGGTCCCCACCAGCGGATCGGACTCGGGGAAGAACAGCTTGTTGAACACGAGCGCCGCGGCGGACCCGTACAGGAAGAAGTCGTACCACTCGATGGTGGTGCCGATGAGGCTGGCGGCGACGATCCGCTTGAGGGATCCGGGTGGGGTCGGGGAGGGCGTTGCGGCGGCCATGTGCACCACTTCCAGGCAAGGGCGGGGACGTTTCGGTGTCGCCACACCGTAGGAAGTGGCAGGTCAGGGGCGTATGTGGTGGGACACCATAGTTCAGGACGGACGAGTGCGCTCGGCCGCCATGAGAGCCCCTCACGGGCCGTTCGGAGGGCCCGGAGGAGTTGAGGGGGGCGACTGTCCCTGTTGCCCTGGTCCAGGGCGATTTGACGGCGCGGTGCTCACTCCCGTGCCGGCTTCGTGCTGACTGAGCCTTTTTCGTCTTGAATGGTCGCAGGTCAGGAGGATGTGGACGGCTTGGGCGAGGGTGCCGATGCGGTGGGTGGAGCATCTGGCTCGGCGGAGGACGCGCCAGGACTTCAGCTGGGCAAACGTCTCGTTCTTACGCGGATGGGCCAGCGTGAGGAGAGCCTGCGTGAAGCAACCGAGCCGTCTCCAAGGCGAGTTCAGTTCATGCCTTCGGGCGTGGATCAGCCAGGAAACATGCTCGACCAGCTCGTGCGGGACGTCGAGCATGGCAGGATGCGGAACCACCAGAGCCCCGGGCTGCCGGCGGTGTCGAGTGGAATCAACACCGCCGACGACCGGGGGATCTGCTGCGTCACCACCCCGGCTGACCGCGCCTTATAACCCTTCAGGGGCAGGATGGAAAAGGCTCAGTCACCGACTCGGTGACATCGTGGTGGTTCATGCCGCCTCAACGCCGATTGACAGAACCAGGGCAGAGGCGGCGACGGTCGTGGTGCAGGGCCGGTGAGGTGAGTGGTCGCCTTGCCCGCGGTGTCGGGCCGTACGGAAGGGGCGCGCTGTACATCACAGTCCCGGCGTGGGGCGGTGGGCCTGATGGAGGTGTCACGCCTGCTCGTAGCATCTGAATCCGGTTCCAGATCTTGCGCTCCGTGTTGCTTTCGGTGCGGTGAGTGAAATTTTTTCGAACGCGGATGAGTGATTCGGCACCGCTTTCGCTTGAGTGGTGGGCAGAGAGCAACAAGTGCTCTGGCGTCGGAAGTTGGTGCCCCACCCTCAAGAAGGATCCCGCCGTGATGACTGAGCTTCTTCGACGTGGTCACCGATCGGGCGACGGTCCTGAGCCGGGGCACGATGGTTGCCACATAGACGCGCTTGTTGTCACTGGCGTGTTGGAGTACGTGGAGTGCGACTGTTCGGCATCACCGAGCAGACCGCCGTGCGCGCCCTCGGTGCGGTCGCCCGAAACACACCCCCAAACTACCCAGACAGCTCGCCTGGTTCAGTCCTGGAGGGTGGCGAGCCAGTCGGTCAGCAGGCTGTTGACCTCGTTGGGGCGTTCCTGCTGGATCCAGTGGCCGCAGCCGTCCAGGAGGTAGGAGGCGGACAGGGCGGGGAGGGTGGTGGGGTAGGCGTCGATGGCGTCGGCCATCCAGGTGGTGGATGCGTCCAGTGCGCCGCCGGCGAACAGGGACGGCTGTTCGATCGGGGCTCCGCGGTGAGGGGCGAGGTCTTCCCAGTCGCGGTCCATGTTGCGGTAGCGGTTGAGGGCGCCGGTCAGGCCGGTGCGCTCGAACTCCCCGGCGTAGACGTCGAGGTCGTCCTCGCTCAACCAGGTCGGGAGAACCCCTACGGGGAAGCGGTCGCGCAGCCGGCCGTCGCCGCGGGTGACGAAGTGCGGGTCGGGCTCGCCCTCGGCCGGCATGGTGTCGGCGGACAGGGCTGCGTAGAAGCCCGCGAGCCAGCCCCGGACGTCGGGCTCGATCTCCGCCTCGGCGCGGCCGGGCTCCTGGAAGTAGGAGACGTAGAACTCCTGCTCGGAGCCGCCGATCCGGCCGAAGACTTCGGTGGGACGGGGGCCGCCGGGCGGTGCATAGGGGACACTCAGCAGGCCGACGGCGCGGAAGACCTCGGGGTGCAGCAGGGCGGAGGTGGCGGCGATGTTGGAGCCCCAGTCGTGGCCGACGACCACCGCGCTCTCCTCGCCGAGGGCGCGCACGACGGCGACGTTGTCCTCCACCAGGCCGAGCATCCGGTAGGCCTCGGTCGCCTCCGGCTTGGAAGAGCGGCCGTAGCCGCGTACGTCGATCGCCACCGCCCGGTAGCCGGCCGCGGCGAGGGCCGGGAGCTGGTGGCGCCAGGAGTACCAGGACTCGGGGAAGCCGTGCACGAGCAGGACCAGCGGGCCGGTGCCCTGCTCGACCAGGTGGAGGCGTCCGGCAGGAGCCTCGACGGTGCGATGGCGGAGCTCGGCGGTCGGCTCAAGCTGCATGGGCTTCTCCTCGGTTCGAGGGCGGCTGGCGGGTACCCGTCGATCATGCGGCGCGGCGGCCCCTCGGCACGATCAGCGTTGCCATTCTGGCAAGATCGCAGAACAGATCGCTGGAGCGGCATGGCAAGAAGGAGCGGGAAGGGTGGCAGTCGACGACGTGGACGGCACGCTGGCCGCGATGGGGCCCCGGTTGCGGGCCACACGCGAGCACTACGGCGCGACGCTCGCCGGTGTCAGCTGCGCGACCGGCATCTCGACCAGCACGCTCTCCCGGATCGAGACCGGCCGGCGCAAGCCCACCCTGGAGGTGCTGCTGCACCTGTCGAAGGAGTACGGCGTCTCCCTGGACGAGCTGGTCGGCACCGCGCCCGGCCCCGGGGCCGGGCCGCGTGCTACGGCGCCGCTGAGCTTCGGCGACGACAAGGCGGTGCTGCCGCTGACCCGGTACGTCGGCGGTCTGCACGCCCACAAGCACGTCCTGCCCGCCCTCGAGAACCCGCCTGCGCGGCCCCGTCAGGTCTCCCACGACGGCCACGAGTGGCTGTGCGTCCTGTACGGGCGGCTGTGGCTCGCCCTCGGCGACCAAGACCTCGTCCTGACCCCCGGGGATGTCGTCGAGTTCGACACCCGCACCCCGCACGGTGTGGCGAACGCCAGCCCCGGCGGACCGGTCGAGTACCTGATCATGTTCGGACCCCAGGGTGAGCGTCTACGGCCGCGCAGCCGGTCGTCGGGGAACCGGTGACAGAAAGGCTGCTGAACGAGTATGTGTGACAAGCCGCGTGCCTCGCTGGTGGCAACGACACTGCTTCGTCCGCTCTCATCCGCCACGTCATCCGGCTCCGCCGGTGACAACCAGTGCGCTTCAGCTCAGGTCCATGAAGCGCAACGAGCGAAGCCCTCGGGCTGTTGATCGAGATGTCTGACGTCTCCATCACGTTGCCCGGAGGCCTTGTCGGTCGTCCGTCCTGCCGCAATCGACCCGCCGCACGCACCCGTTGAGTCGGTCACCATGCTGATCGCCACCCGTGGGGGCGACCGGCGCTGCGGCTGACCACCGGCATCAAACGCAGGCCCCCGCAGGAACCGACCCCCACCGAGAAGACCCGCAACCGTACCCTGGCCGCCACGCGCGCACCCGTCGAACGCGGCGTCGCCCGCCTGAAGTCCTGGCGGGTCTTCCGCAGATCCCGATGCAGTCCCGACCGCATGACGCCGATCGCCAAGGCCGTCCTCACCCCGGAGCGGCAACGCTGAAGAAGCTCGTCGATCGGTGCGTGAGAGGGGTTGGGGGCCTGATCGGGTTGCTGGTCGGCTGTGGGTGAGTCGGCCCAACACCCGAGGCCGTCGTCGGTGAGCGCGTCGACGATGCCGTGGGTGCGGGCGGCGATCCGGTCGATCGGTGGCAGGGTGTCGCCCGGACAGGTCGATCGACGGCGGGTGGACAAGCGCACGAAGCTCATGGTGGACGGTGGATCTTGATCGTGAACCCGTCTTCCAGGAGCTTCGTCTTTCCGCAGACTCGTCCAACACGCGGCCGACATCGTGAGGTTGGAAAAGGCCCCTTCACCCACGTTCTTGAGAACCCTGCCGCATACGTCCGAATTGGCCTCCAGTGCCCACGACGAACCGTCCCGGAGAGCGCATGTCCCGCACCACACCCCCGCGTCCCGTCGATGTGGAGGCCCTCTTCCCCGGTCTCGCCGAGTTCCGGCGCACCGCGACGCGGCTCCACCCCCACCCCGGCGATCCGAAGGCGCAGGACAGCTCCGTCGCGGGTCCCGTGCTGTGGCCGGCCGACGAACCATGGCCGGTATGCACCGCCGTCCATCCCAAGGGAACCGGGCACTTGCTGGCCGACGTCCGGCTCGCGCGTCGCATCTACGCCGCTTCCGAGGGACGGAAGAAGACCGAAGAGGAGCTCGCCCTCCTCGGCACCCTTCAGCACCGGCTGCACGACCCCGGCATCGCCGACGCGGATCCCGTCCCGATGCTCGCCGTCGCGCAGCTGTGGGCCCGGGACGTCCCCGACCTCACCGGGCCCGAGGGATACGACCTCCTCCAGGTCTTCTGGTGCCCGTTCGAGGCGCACGGCCCCGACGAGAGCGTGGACGTCGTACTGAAGTGGCGCCGCGGCCGGGACGTCGGGGCCGTGCTCGCCGAACAGCCCGAGCCGCTGGTCGTCGGCTCGCCCGAGTGCGTTCCCCAGCCCTGTGAACTCCATCCCGAGCAGGTCGTCGAGCACGAGTACGTGGGTCTGCTCCCCGAGGACCTGTGGGAGGCCGTCACGACGTGGGAGGAGGAACTCCTCGAGGAGGACGAGGAGGACGAGGAGGCGGACTTCCCCACCGAGTACTCCAGCGATCTGTCCCTCGCCCCGGGCTGGAAGGTCGGCGGCTTCGCCACCTGGCACCTCACCGACCCGCGTCCCGTCGACTGCACGGTGTGCGGCACCCCCATGCCGCCCCTCCTCACCGCCCACTTCGTCGAGTGGGATCCGGCCTCCGAGAGCTGGGCTCCCCTGGAAGACCGTCGTCCCGATCCGTACCGGCACGTCATCACCCCCACCGGTGTCCACCTGGGGCGCGGATACCTGCGTGTCCACACCTGTCCCACGGACGCCTTCCATCCGCATCGGCTCAGCTTCCAGTAGCGGGGCGGGTGCGTACGGCCCGGCGGAAACCCGGATGCGCGCGTCGCACGGTCGTCCTAGGCTGCGCCCGCGGGTGCGGCGGGGTGCCGTGTCGGCCGTCAGGAGATCGGAGACGTACGGGGTATGACCAGTCGACTGTTCGCGATCTGTTTCCACGCGACCAGGCCGCCGGAGCTGGCGCGTTTCTGGTCCGGGGTCCTGGGCTGGAAGCCGGACGACGGCCCGGACGAGGGCAGCGCGATCGTGCCCCCCGACGCCCACGGGTTCCGCATCCGTTTCCTGCCGGGCGCGGAGCCCAGGGCCGGTCGGAACCGGGCGCACTTCGACCTGACGAGCGACTCCCCGGAGCAGCAGGAGAGGACGGTGGCCAGGGCGCTGGAGCTCGGCGGGGAACACCTCGACGTGGGTCAGCTCCCGGAGGAGGGGCACGTGGTGCTCGCCGATCCGGACGGCAACGAGTTCTGCGTCATCGAGGCGGGCAACGCGTTCCTCGCCGACACCGGTTCCATCGGAGCGCTGGCCTGCGACGGCACCCAGGCGGTCGGGTACTTCTGGAGCGAGGCGCTGGGGTGGCCGCTGGTCTGGGACCAGGACGAGGAGACCGCGATCCAGTCGCCGCACGGCGGTACGAAGATCACGTGGGGCGGCCCTCCGGTGGCCCCGAAGACGGGTGTGAACAGGCTGTACTTCGAGCTGGCGCTCCCCGACGGAGCCGACTGGGAGACGGAACTCGACCGCCTGGTGTCCCTCGGCGCGACACGTACCGAGGAGGGTGACGACGACCGGGTGACGATGCTCGACCCCGACGACAACGAGTTCTCCGTACGGAGGCCCCGGTAGGGCGTGTCCGGGGCCGTGCCGCATGCTGCCGGGGCCCGGCAGCATGTCCGTCCGCACGCTGCCGGGGCTTCCCCCTCGTGCGTCCGTCCCGGGTGCGAGATCCTTTTCCGGACACGGTCGGAGGGGGGACGGAATGAGGCACGTGCCGTGCTTCCGTTGGGTGTTGACTCTGGGCGTCGTGCTCTTCGCCTGCTCGGTGGGGCTGTACGCCGCCGGTTCCGACCCGCCCGAGGCGCGGCAGATCGACCTGACGGTCCTCGACGAGAAACCGGACGGTTCGTGCCGGGTCCGCTGGATCGACCCGTACCAGAAGAGGGCGCGGGAAGCGTCGTACCGGTGCGATCCCGGCCGGTCCGACCTCCTCAAGGCGCCCGAGTACCCCGACAGCCGCGGCTACGGCTGGGCTTCCGGGTTCATGCTCACCGAGGGCCCCGAGCGGGGGAACCTGGAGGACCTCGTCGAGCCGGACTCCGGCCCCGCGGACGCCTTCCTGCTGTCCGGCGTGCTGCTTGTCGCCGTCGGACTGGTCGGCGGGAACCTCCGCGCCCTGCCCCGGGTCCTCGGCGTGGAGGCGCGGCTCGTTCGCCGTGCGGCCCGGCTGTCCGCGTCCGCCGGGTGGGCGGCCGAGGACTACGAGCGGGCCGTGGCGGCGGTGCACGAGGCGAAGCGCCACGCCGTCCTGCCCCGGAACGCCGACGGGATCCCCGGCCCTCGGCTGGTCACGACGCTCTGGGTACTCCGTGAGGCGGGCCCGCAGGCGCGCGAGGCGGCGGTGGCCGGTCGGCGGCTCTCGGCGCGGCTGGACGGCCTCCTGGACGACGCGGCTCCGGCCGCCGGACTGCGGAGCATGCTGCGGGCCGGTCCGACGGCCCGGCTGCACGCCGCCCGGGCGGTCGCCGAGCTGCGTCCGCTGCTGTCCGAGGCCGAACGGAACGGCCTGCCCGAACGCTTCGCGCAGACCTCGGTCGATCTGCTCCGGGGCCAGGACGCCGACCGGGCCGCCCTCGCGGCCGGAACGGACTTCGCGGCAGAGCCCGCCGCGTACCGGCACCTGCTGGCGGAGCTGACGGGACCCGGGCCGGCGGCCCGTCCGCCCGCGCTCTCCCCTCGTCGGGGACGGCGGTGGCACCGGCGCCGGTGACGACCGCCCCGGTCGTGCGACGGATCGCCCCCTCCTCAGCGGCGCCGTGAATGGCGGCGCCAGGTGAAGCCGCCCGGGAGGCGCACCGACGTGCTGTGGCGGCCCCGGCCGTGGTACGAGACGTGGGCCCGGCGCGGGCCGAAGCTCAGCGACCAGCCGTGCGAGCCGATGTTCAGGCGGAGCAGCTTCGGGATCAGGGTGATCTGCTTGTGGTAATGAATCGACATGTCGGCCTCCTCGGAGCCATGGTGCGCCACGCGCGCGCCGGGACTGTCACGGTCGCTCCACCATCGTGTCACCGCCGACGGCTTCCCCGGAGGCGTCCGGCCGTCGGGCGGGCCCGCCCGTAGGGGTGAACGGCTCGTTCGCGTAAGCCATCACGTACCGGAAAACGGGAACGGGTGCTCCTGCGGCTCCTGCGGCTCCTGCGGCTCCCGCGGCTCCCGCGGCTCCCGCGGCCACCCCTCCCCGAACCGAAAGCGATCGCGCATGAGTGACACCAAGCCCCTCGCCCTCGTCACCGGTGCCTCCAGCGGCATCGGCCTCGAACTGGCCGAGCAGTTGGCGGAACGCGGCTACGACCTCGTCGTCAACGCCGAGGACGACGCCCGGCTCCAGCGGGCGGCCGGGCGGGTCCGGGCGGCCGGGGCGCGGGTGGAGGTGGTCCGGGCCGACCTGCGCGACCCCGGGGAGACCGAGCGCCTCTTTGCCGAGGCCACCGGTCTCGGCCGGCCGCTCGACGTCGTCGTCCTGAACGCCGGTGTCGGACGGGGCGGCGCGTTCGTCGACACCGACCTGGCGGACGAGCTGGAGGTCATCGACCTCGACGTCCGCTCCACCGTGCACCTGGCCAAGCTCGTCCTCCGCGACATGACCGCCCGCGACGAGGGCCGCGTCCTCGTCACCTCGTCCATCGCCTCCACGATGCCCGGCTCCTTCCAGGCCGTGTACAACGCGTCCAAGTCGTTCCTTCAGTCCTTCGCCGAGGCCCTGCAGAACGAACTCAAGGACACGGACGTCACCCTGACCTCCCTGATGCCCGGCCCGACCGAGACCGACTTCTTCCACCGCGCCGGCATGGACGACACCAAGGTCGGCCGGCAGGAGAAGGACGATCTCGCCCAGGTCGCGCGCCAGGGCCTGGACGCCCTCTTCGCCGGAAAGGCCGGGATCGTCGCGGGCTCGGCCAAGACCAAGGCCCAGGCCGCCGCCAACAAGCTCCTGCCCGACAGCCTGAAGGCGGAGGCGCACCGGAAGATGGCCGAGCCCGGCTCCGGCGACGAGGAGTAGCGGCCTCCGGCTCGGACCGGCCGGTGCTTCCCCTTCGCCGCGCGCTGCCGTCCAGCCGCTCGCCCGACCGGGCGTGGACGGACGGCCGAAGGGAGGTTTCCCGTCCCTCCTCCGGTGTTACGCGTACAGGGCGGCGACCACCGCCCGGACCCGAGCCCTCGGCCGACGGGTCGAACGACCGGTACCGAGGGAGAGGAACGACATGTCCACACACGAGGACGGTCCCGTTCTGGTGGCCGACGCGGGATCGTCGAGTCTGCGCCTGACCGTGTTCGGCGGCGACGGCGAGGTCCTCGCCGAGCACCGCAGTGACAGCCCGCCGGACAAGGACGCCCCGGACGTCCTGCGGCGGCTCCTCGACGAGGCGCCCGCCCCGGTGGCCGTCGGCCACCGCATCGTCCACGGCGGGCCGGAGCTGCGCGACCACGTCCGGGTCGACGACGACGTCCGCGCCCGGCTCGACCGGGCGGCCGACCTCGCGCCGCTGCACGTCCCGCCGGCCCTCACGGTCCTGGACGCCGCCCGGCACCTGCTGTCCGGCGTCCCGCACGTCGCCTGCTTCGACACCGTGTTCCACCGCGGACTGCCCGCCGCCGCACGGGAGTACGCGGTGCCCGCCGCGTGGCGCGAGGAGTACGGGCTGCGCCGCTACGGCTTCCACGGACTGTCCTACGCCTGGGCGCTGGACCGGGCCGCCGAACTCCTCGGCCGCCCGCCCGAGCGGCTCCGCCTGGTGATCGCGCACCTCGGCGGCGGCTGCTCCGCCTGCGCCGTGCGGGACGGGCGCAGCGTCGACACCACCATGGGGTTCACCCCGCTGGAGGGCCTGGTGATGAGCCACCGCAGCGGCAGCGTCGACCCCGGCGCCCTGACCTGGCTGCAGACCCGGCACGGCCTGACCGCCGAGGCCGTCGAGGACGCGCTGAACCACCGGTCCGGGCTGCTCGCCCTCTCCGGCACCTCGGACGACACCCGTGACCTCGTCCGCGACCGGGCGGCGGGGGACGAGCGGGCGGCGCTCGCCCTGGACGTCTTCACCCACCACTGCCGTCGTGGCATCGCCGCGACGGCCGCGTCCCTGGACCGGCTCGACGCCCTGGTCTTCACCGGCGAGATCGGCGAGGACCAGCCCGAGGTGCGCGAGGAGGTGTGTGCCGGGCTGTCCGTGCTCGGCCTCACCGGCGGACTGCGCCCGCTCGTCGCCGAACGCCCCGAGATCGTCAGCGAACCCGGCGCCCGGGTCCCGGTCCTCGTCGTGCCCACCGGGGAGGCCCGGCAGGTCGACCGCGAGACCCGCGCCCTCCTGGCCCGCCGCTGAGTGGGACGGCGATGGGCGGGACGACGGTGGCCGCGGGCGCCGGAGCCGAGAAGCGGGAAGGGGCGTGGGCGACGGAGGCGTACGCCGTCCCCGTCCGGGAGAAGCCGTACCGCGCGGCGGTCAGCGCCGGGCGCGGCGGCGGGCGACGATCAGGCCCAGGGCGATCCCGGCGAGCAGGGTGACCGCGAGAACGGTCCACAGGGGGAGCGTGACCTCGGGGACCCACAGGCGGATGGTGACGGAGCCGGTGTTGGCGGCGATGAACCAGATCGCCAGGGCCGCGAGGAGCAGGAAGCCGATGGTGCGCAGCCGGACGTCCCGCCCCTTGACCGTCACGCTCGACGGCGGGTGCTCTTTCGCCGTTTTCTCTGCCATGCGTTCAGTATCAGACGATTTGTCCGGGTGGGCCATCCGGCGCGAACGGCCAGGGTGCCGCCGGTTCAGGGCGACACGCGGTCCCGCAGGGCGGTCTGCCAGGCCGGGGAGGGCGGGGCCGGCTCGGTCTCGGGGCGGCGGCCGCCCTGGGCGAAGAAGTCGACCAGGGGCAGCAGGGCCGCGCCGACCGTGACGGCCTCGGGGCCGAGGGTGCCCAGGCCGATGCCGGTGCGGCTGGCCGGGTACCGCAGGGCGTACGCGCGGGCGTAGCCGGTCACGGTCTCCAGGAAGCGGGTGCCGAGCTGGAGTCCGGCCCAGCCGCCGACGAGGATGCGCTCGGGCTGGAAGAGGTTGATGAGGTCGGCGAAGCCCGCGCCGAGGAACTCCGCGGTCTCCTCCAGGACCGCGAGGGCGGTGGCGTCGGGGGCGGTCCCGGCGTCGGCCGGGTACGCGGCGGCGAGCATGGCCGTCAGGGCCGTCTCCTCGTCCGTGCCCTCCGGGGGCCTTCCGCCCGCCTCCCGCCAGCGTTCGAGGAGCGCCTCCGCGCCCGCGTACGCCTCCAGGCAGCCCTGTGAGCCGCAGCGGCAGCGGCGCCCCCGCACCCGTACGGTCAGATGGCCCCATTCGAGGGCCCGGCCGGGGCCCATGGGGTCGGTGACCACGCAGGCGCCGACGCCGGAGCCGAAGAGCACGACGACGGCGCTGCGGGCGCCGCGCCCGGCGCCGAACCACATCTCGGCCTGGCCGAGGGTCTTGGCGCCGTTGTCGATCCAGTACGGCACCGAGGCCGGCAGCTCCACGTGCTCGCGCAGCAGACGCTCCAGGGGCACGGCGTCCCAGTCGACGGTCTGGCCGTGCACGACCGCGCCGTCCTCCGGGGTCCTGGCCACGATGCCGGGCACGCCGACGCCGACGCCGAGCAGGAGCTCCGCGGGCACCTCCGCGGTCCGCAGCACCTCCGCGATGCCCTCCCGCAGGTGTGCCACGACGAGGTCCACGTCGTACCGCGCGGTGCGCGGTCCGGAGCTCGCCAACGGCCGCTCGGTTCGGGCGAGTTCGGTGAGGGCGAGATCGAACAGCTCGATCCTGATCCGGGTCTCGCCGATGTCGACGCCGATCATGAAGCCGCTGCCGGGGGAGATCCGGAGCAGGGTGCGGGGGCGCCCGCCGGCCGAGTCGACGCTGCCGGCCTCCTCGACCAGCCCCTCCGCGACGAGCTCGGCCACCACGTTGCTGACCGAGCCGGAGCTGAGCCCGGTCGCGGGGCCCAGCGTGAGCCGGCTCATCGGTCCGTCGAAGTACAGCCTGCGCAGAACGGCGGTGCGGTTCTCGCGCCGCAGGTCACGCACCGTGCGGCCACTTCTCGCGTGCACTCTGGTCCCCGTCTCTCATGTCGTTCGTTTCAACATACCCGCAGTACAAGCCTTGACGCGACCTTCTCATGGGGTTTAACTCACATCCTAAATTAAGCCGATGTTACGGAGAGCGGTCCAGGGGCTCCCCGTACCGGCCCTTCCCTCGTCCCTGAAAGGGCCCAGGAGCCATGCGCAGAATCAGAGCCGCTGTCACCGGTGCCGTCACGCTCTCCCTCGTCCTCACCGCCACCGCCTGCGGCGGGGGAGAAGACAGCGGGTCGTCCCCGAAGACCCTCACCTACTGGGCCTCCAACCAGGGCGCCAGCCTGGAGGTCGACAAGAAGGTCCTGCAGCCCGAGCTCGACCAGTTCGAGAAGGAGACCGGGATCAAGGTCAAGCTGGAGGTGATCCCGTGGTCCGACCTCCTCAACCGGATCCTCACCGCGACCACCTCCGGCCAGGGTCCCGACGTCCTCAACATCGGCAACACCTGGAGCGCCTCCCTGCAGTCCACCGGGGCGCTGCTGCCCTGGGACGCCAAGAACTTCGAGGCCGTCGGCGGCAAGGACCGCTTCGTCGACTCCGCGCTCGGCTCCACCGGCGTCCCCGGCAAGGACCCGGCCGCCGTCCCGCTCTACTCCATGGCCTACGCGCTCTACTACAACAAGCAGCTCTTCAAGGAAGCGGGCATAGCCAAGCCGCCGACCACCTGGGACGAGGTGGCCGAGGCCGGCAAGAAGCTCGGCGCGAAGGGCAAGAACGGCATCGGCGTCGAGGGCTCCAACCTCTCCAACAACATCCACCAGGTCTTCGTCCTCGCCAAGCAGCACGGGGCCGACTTCTTCACCGCCGACGGCAAGCCCGACTTCACCTCCGACGGCGCCGTCGCCGCCGTCAAGCAGTACGTCGACCTCATGGCCGCCCAGAAGATCGTGGCCCCCGGCAACGCCGAGTACTCCCAGAACCAGTCCCTCAGCGACTTCGCCAAGAACAAGACCGGCATGGTCCTGTGGCAGACCCCCTCGCAGACCTTCTCCGCGCAGGGCATGGGCCCCGACGAGTGGGGCGTCGCCCCCGCCCCCGTCCCGTCCGGCAAGCCCGGCCAGGGCGAGCAGACCAACTCGATGGTCGCCGGCATCAACCTCGCCGTCTTCAAGAACACCAAGAACCTCGACGGCGCCCTGAAGTTCGTGAAGTACATGACGAGCGACGAGGAGCAGGTCGTCCTCAACAAGGCCTACGGCTCGGTCCCGCCGGTCAAGGGCGCCCAGAAGGACGCCGCGTTCGCCGACCCCTCGCTCACCGTCATCCGCGACACCCTCTCCACCAGCGCCGCCGCCCTGCCGCAGGTCCCCGAGGAGTCCCAGTTCGAGACCGTCGTCGGCACCGCGGTCAAGGAGCTCTTCGCCGACGCCGCCGCCGGCCGTCCGGTCACCACGGAGTCCGTCAAGGCCAAGCTCGAAAAGGCCCAGCAGCAGATGCCCAAGAAGTAGGCCGCCCCACCATGACCGAAACCGTCGTCACTCCTCCGAGTGAGCGGACGGTGCGCAAGGCCGCACCCGGAGAGGCGCGCACCCCGCGCCGCTCCGGGCGCCGCCGCGTCGCACTGCCGTACCTGCTGCTCCTGCCCGCCCTGCTCCTCGAACTCCTCGTCCACCTCGTCCCGATGCTCATGGGCATCACCATGAGCTTCCGCGAGCTCACCCAGTTCTACATCCGGAACTGGTCCGAGGCGCCCTGGACGGCGTTCGACAACTACAGCGTCGCGATCGACTTCGACGCCCCCGTCGGACAGGCGCTCCTCAAGTCCTTCCTGACGACCTGTCTGTTCACCGTCCTCTCCGTCGGACTGTGCTGGCTGCTCGGAACGGCCGCCGCGGTCTTCCTCCAGGAGAACTTCCGCGGCCGGGCGTTCCTTCGGACCCTCTTCCTCGTCCCGTACGCCCTGCCGGTCTACGCGGCCGTCATCACCTGGGCGTTCATGTTCCAGCGGGACAACGGCGTCATCAACCACGTCCTGCACGACCAGCTCGGCATCGGCGACAGCCCCGCCTTCTGGCTCATCGGCGACAACAGCTTCTGGGCCCTGCTGATCGTCTCCGTGTGGAAGGGCTGGCCCTTCGCCTTCCTCACCGTCATGGCGGGACTCCAGAACATCCCCCGGGACATGTACGAGGCCGCCGCCCTCGACGGCGCCGGCGTGTGGAAGCAGATCCGGCACATCACCCTGCCGTCCCTGCGCTCCGTCAACCAGGTCCTCGTCCTCGTCCTCTTCCTGTGGACGTTCAACGACTTCAACACGCCGTTCGTGCTCTTCGGCAAGGCGGCCCCCGAAGCCGCCGACCTGATCTCGCTCCACATCTACCAGTCGTCCTTCCAGACGTGGAACTTCGGCACCGGCTCGGCCATGTCCGTACTGCTGCTCCTCTTCCTCCTCGTCGTCACGGGCGTCTACCTCCTGCTCACCACCCGCGGAAGGAAGACCTCCGATGTCTGAGCACGCGGCCCGCCGCACGTCCGCCCGGTCGCCCATGGCGGCACCCCGCTCGTTCCTCTGGACCCGGCGGATCTTCCTCACCCTGCTCACCGGCTTCGTCGTCCTGCCGGTGTACGTGATGGTCTCCAGCTCCCTCAAGCCCCTCAAGGACGTCTCGGGGAAGTTCGAGTGGATCCCCTCCGGGCTCACGCTCCGGCCCTACTTCGACATCTGGGAGACCGTCCCGCTCGCCGACTACTTCGTGAACTCGATCGTCGTCGCGGGCGCGGCCACGGTGCTCTCGGTGATCGTCGCGATCTTCGCCGCGTACGCCGTCAGCCGCTACTCCTTCCGCGGCAAACGGGTCTTCACGGTGACGGTCCTGTCGACGCAGATGTTCCCCGGCATCCTCTTCCTGCTGCCGCTCTTCCTCATCTACGTCAACCTCGGCAACGCCACCGGCATCGCCCTGTTCGGCTCGCGCGAAGGGCTGATCCTCACCTATCTGACCTTCTCGCTGCCGTTCTCCATCTGGATGCTGACCGGCTACTTCGACTCGATCCCGCGCGAACTCGACGAAGCGGCCAAGGTCGACGGCTGCGGGCCGATCAAGGCGCTGTTCCGCGTGATCATCCCGGCCGCGACGCCCGGCATCGTCGCCGTCGCGATCTACGCCTTCATGACGGCCTGGGGCGAGGTCCTCTTCGCCTCGGTCATGACCACCGACAGCACGCGCACCCTCGCCGTCGGGCTCCAGGGCTACGCCACCCTGAACGACGTCTACTGGAACCAGGTGATGGCCGCCTCCCTCGTGGTGAGCGTCCCCGTCGTCGTCGGGTTCCTGCTCCTCCAGCGCTACCTCGTCGCCGGCCTCACCGCGGGTGCGGTCAAGTGACGTCCCTCTCCACACCGACCACGAAGAGGTTCCCCGTGTCCGAATCCACCGGTTCCCGCCCCGCGCTCGACCTGGACGCCTTCCCGCCGTCCTTCGCCTGGGGCACGGCGACCTCCGCCTACCAGATCGAGGGCGCCGTCACCGAGGACGGACGGGCCCCCTCCATCTGGGACACCTTCTCCCGGGTCCCCGGCGCGATCGACAACGGGGACCACGGCGACACCGCCTGCGACCACTACCACCGCTGGCCCGAGGACATCGCCCTGATGAAGGAGCTGGGCACCGATACCTACCGGCTCTCCGTCGCCTGGCCCCGCGTCGTGCCCGGCGGCGACGGACCCGTCAACAAGGCCGGGCTCGACTTCTACGACCGGCTCGTCGACGGCCTCCTCGACGCCGGCATCACCCCCTCCGTCACCCTCTACCACTGGGACCTGCCGCAGGCCCTCCAGGACCGCGGCGGCTGGACCGTCCGCGAGACTGCCGAGCACCTCGCCGCCTACACCACCGCCGTCGCCGAGCGCCTCGGCGACCGCGTCACCCGCTGGGCCACCCTCAACGAACCGCTCTGCTCCGGCTGGATCGGCCACCTGGAGGGCCGGATGGCCCCGGGCCTCACCGACCTCACGGCCGCCGTCCGCGCCTCGTACCACCTGCTGCTCGGCCACGGCCTCGCCACCCAGGCCCTGCGCGCCGCCGCCCCCGGCGCCCGGATCGGCCTGGTCACCAACCACTCCACCGTCGCGCCCGCCTCCGACCGGCCCGAGGACCTCGCCGCCGCGGCCCGCATGGACGGCCACACCAACCGCTGGTGGCTCGACCCGGTGTACGGCCGCGGCTTCCCCGCCGACATGCGCGAGCTGTACGGGGTCGAACTCCCCGAGAGGCCGGGCGACGCGGACGTCATCGCCGCCCCGCTCGACTGGCACGGCCTCAACTACTACTTCCCGGTCACCGTCGCCGACGACCCCGAGGGCCCCGTCCCGTACGCCCGCGAGGTGCGCCTGCCCGACGTGCCCCGCAGCGGCATGGACTGGCAGATCGACGCCGGCGGCCTGGAGGCCCTCCTGCTGCGGCTCACCGAGGACTACGGCGTGCGCGAGCTGTACGTCACCGAGAACGGCTCGGCCTTCCCCGACGCCGTCGGCCCCGACGGCGCCGTCCACGACCCGGAGCGCACCGGCTACCTGGAGGAGCACCTCGCGGCCTGCGCCCGCGCCGTCCGCAAGGGCGTCCCGCTCGCCGGGTACTACGCCTGGTCCCTGCTCGACAACTTCGAGTGGGCCTACGGCTACGACAAGCGCTTCGGGCTGGTCCACGTCGACTACGCCACGCAGAAGCGGACCGTGAAGACGAGCGGCCGGCGGTACGCGGAGATCATCCGCGCCCACCGGGAGGCCACCGCCGGCTGACCCGCGCCCCGTCCCGAGCCTCCGGAGGGCCACCCCTCCGGAGGCCGACGCGCGTCCGCCCACCCCCACGAGGAGCGCCCATGTCCCGCTCACCGGAGCCCGACACCGACGAGACCGCCGCCGCCGAGCGGCTGCGGCACGCCCTCGGACCGGTGGCCGCCGTCCGGGACACCGCCCTCGGCGGGGGCCTCTACAACTCCGTCCGGCTGTTCGAACTCGCCGACGGACGGAGCCTGGTGCTCAAAACCGCGCCCCCGGCGGGCACCCCCTGCCTCACCTACGAGCAGGGGCTCCTCGGCACCGAGGCGCTCTTCCACCGCCTCGCCGCCGGCGCGGGCGTCCGGGTCCCCGCCGTCCTCCACCACGAGCCCGCCGGCCCCCGCACCCCCGCCGAGTGGCTGTTCCTCTCCCACCTCGACGGCACCACCTGGGACGCCGCCCGCGACCGGATCGCCCCGGCCGAACGCGCCGCGCTCCGCCGCGAACTGGGGGAGGCCCTGGCCCGTACCGCCTCCGTCACCGGCCCGGCCCACGGCTACCCGCGACCGGCCGCCGGCCTCTCCGCCCCCGACTGGCCCACCGCCTTCGCCGCCATGCTGCGCGCCGTCCTCGCCGACGCGCACCGGTTCGGCGTCGCCCTGCCCGCCCCGGCCGGAGACCTCGCCGACCTGCCCCGGAGGTTCGGCCGACGGCTGGCCGAGGTCTGCCGTCCCGCCCTCGTCCACTTCGACGCCTGGGAGGGCAACGTCGTCCTCGGCAGGACCGGGGACGGCGGATGGCGCCTGGCCGGCCTCATCGACGGCGAACGCGCCTTCTTCGGCGACCCCCTGGCCGAACTCGTCGGCCTCGACCCGCTCGGCACGGCCGAGGACGACCCCGATCTCATGGCCGGCTACCGCTCCGTCGCGCCCCTCCCGCCCCTCGGCACCGGCGCCCGGATCCGGCTCGCCCTCTACCGGATCCACCTCGCCCTCGTCATGCGCGTGGAGGCCGTCCCCCGCGCCTACGAGGGCGGCTTCGCCACCTGGCTCGCCACCTGGTCCGCCGGCCGCGTCACGGAACAGCTCGCCGTGCTGGACGCCCTGGCTCCCTAGGGGGTGTCGCGGCGCCCGGCGGGCCCCAGGGCCCGTCAGGCGGACTCGCGCACCACCAGGGCCGGTTCGAAGACCTTCGAGGCGGGCCCGGTCCGGGCGCCCTCCAGCTCCTCGACCAGGAGGCCGGCCATCGCCGCCGCCATGCCCTCCACCGGCTGGCGCACGGTGGTCAGCCGGGGCCGCGCCCCGCGCGCGACCACCGAGTCGTCGAAGCCCACGACGGCCACCGCGCCGGGGACGTCCACGCCCCGCTCGCGCAGGTACTCGCAGGCGCCCCGGGCCATCAGGTCGTTCGCGGCGAACACCGCGTCGACGTCCGGGTGTTCCGCCAGCAGCTCGGCCATGGCGGTCCGGCCGCTTTCGACCGAGAACAGGCCCCGTACGACGGGCACGTCCGGCACGCCGCGGGCGGCGAACGCCCGGCGGAAGCCGTCCAGGCGCGCCGCCGCCGCGGGGGCGGTGGCCGGCGCGGCGATGGTGGCGGGGCGCCGGCGTCCGGCGGCCCACAGGTGCTCGGCGGCCAGCCGCGCCCCCGCGTCGTTGTCGAGGTCCACGAAGCCGCACCGCTCCCCGCCGCGGGGCCTGCCGAAGAGGACCGTGGGGAGGCCCGCCGCCACGAGCATCGAGGGCAGCGGGTCCTCGTCGTCGAGCGGCACCACGAGCGCCCCGTCGGCGGCCCCCTGCCGCAGGTACTCGACGAGCTGGGTCCTGGCCCGCTCCGACTCGGAGACGAGCAGCACCGGCTGGATCGCGCGCTCGCGCAGCACGGGCAGGACGCCGTCCACGACGCGTCCGAAGAACGGGTCGGAGAAGACCCGGGCGGCGAAGGCCCCGTCCGTCGCGGAGAGCACCAGGGCGACGGCCCCGGCCCGCCGCGTCACCAGGGAGCGGGCGGCCTGGTTGGGCGTGTAGCCGGTGCGGGCGATGGCGTCGCGCACGCTCCGCTGGATGTCGGGGGCCACGTTCCGCACCCCGTTGACGACCCGGGACACCGTGGCGCGCGACACCCCCGCCTCACGTGCGACGTCTTCCAGAGTCGGTGCTCGATTCCCCACCTCCGCACTTTAACGGTGCCGCGCGTCCGGTGGGGGAGCGGTCCGGGTCCGGCCGGAACCTATCGGTGTCGTGACTTAATGAAAGCCAAAAGAAAAGTCGTGTCACATGCCTTGACCGTCAACTGGCCCTGCATGCAAGGTTTCGGAGAGCGCTCTCCCACGTTTCCCCCATGTATCCCAGAGGAGACCCATGTCCTCCGTCGGGTCCCCGCCGGTCCTCCGGCGTCCCGCCCCCACCGTCCGACGGGCCACCGTCGGCGCCCTCGTCGCGTCCCTGGCCGGCGGCCTGCTCGCCCTCGGCCCCGCCACGACGGCCCAAGCGGCCCCCGCTCTGCTCTCCCAGGGGAAGACCGCCACCGCCTCCTCGACCGAGGGCGCCGCCTACGCGGCGTCCGCCGCCGTCGACGGGAACCTCACCGGCACCCGCTGGGCCAGCCAGTGGAGCGACAACCAGTGGCTCCAGGTCGACCTCGGCCGCAGCGCCACGCTCAGCAGCGCCACCCTCGTCTGGGAGGGCGCCTACGGCAAGGGCTACCAGATCCAGGCCTCCGAGAACGGCACCGACTGGCGGACCGTCACCACCGTCACCGCCGGCGACGGCGGCACCGACGAGGTCTCCCTCTCCGGCACCGGCCGCTACGTCCGCATGAACGGACAGACCCGCGCCACCGGGTACGGCTTCTCCCTCTGGGAGTTCCAGGTGTACGGCACCACCGACGGCACCGGCCCCACCCTCCCCGGCGGCGGCGACCTCGGCCCCAACGTGCACGTCATCGACCCCTCCACCCCGAACATCCAGGGCAAGCTGGACCAGGTCTTCCAGCAGCAGGAGTCGGCCCAGTTCGGCTCCGGCCGGCACGCCTTCCTCTTCAAGCCCGGCACGTACAACGGCCTCAACGCCCAGATCGGCTTCTACACCCAGATCGCCGGCCTCGGGCTGCGTCCCGGCGACACCACCATCAACGGCGACGTGACCGTCGACGCGGGCTGGTTCAACGGCAACGCCACCCAGAACTTCTGGCGCGGCGCCGAGGGCCTGACCCTCAACCCGGTCAACGGCACCAACCGCTGGGCCGTCTCGCAGGCGTCCTCCTTCCGCCGCATGCACGTCAAGGGCGGACTCAACCTGGCGCCGAACGGCTACGGCTGGGCCAGCGGCGGCTACATCGCCGACTCGAAGATCGACGGCCAGGTCGGGAACTACTCGCAGCAGCAGTGGTACACCCGCGAGAGCTCCATCGGCGGCTGGTCCAACAGCGTCTGGAACCAGACCTTCTCGGGCGTCCAGGGCGCTCCTGCCACCTCCTTCCCGGAGCCCCGCTACACCACGCTCGACACCACCCCGATCTCCCGCGAGAAGCCCTACCTCTACCTCGACGGCAACGAGTACAAGGTCTTCGCGCCCGCCAAGCGCGTGAACGCCCGCGGCACCAGCTGGGCCAACGGCGCCCCGCAGGGCGAGTCCGTCCCGCTCAGCCAGTTCTACGTGGTCAAGCCGGGTGCCACCGCCGCCACGATCAACCAGGCGCTGGAGCAGGGCCTGAACCTGCTGTTCACCCCGGGCGTCTACCACGTCGACCGGACGATCAACGTGAACCGCGCCAACACCATCGTGCTCGGCCTCGGCCTCGCCACGATCATCCCGGACAACGGCGTCACCGCGATGAAGGTCGCCGACGTCGACGGCGTCCGCCTCGCCGGCTTCCTGATCGACGCCGGCCCGGTCAACTCCCCGACCCTGCTGGAGCTCGGCCCGCAGAACTCCTCCGCCGACCACGCCGCCAACCCCACCACCGTGCAGGACGTCTACATCCGCATCGGCGGCGCCGGCGCCGGCAAGGCCACCACCAGCATGGTCGTGAACAGCGACGACGCCATCATCGACCACACCTGGGTCTGGCGCGCCGACCACGGCGAGGGCTGGGGCTGGGAGACCAACCGCGCCGACTACGGCGTCCGCGTCAACGGCGACGACGTGCTCGCCACCGGCCTGTTCGTCGAGCACTTCAACAAGTACGACGTCGAGTGGTACGGCGAGCGCGGCCGGACGATCTTCTACCAGAACGAGAAGGCGTACGACGCCCCCAACCAGGCCGCCATCCAGAACGGCTCCACCAAGGGCTACGCCGCCTACCGCGTCGACGACTCCGTGAACACCCACGAGGCGTGGGGCCTCGGCAGCTACTGCAACTACAACGTCGACCCGACCATCGTCCAGGACCACGGCTTCAAGGCACCCGTCAAGCCGGGGGTGAAGTTCCACAGCCTCCTCGTGGTCTCCCTCGGCGGCATGGGCCACTACAACCACGTCATCAACGACACCGGGGCCTCCACCATCCCCGCGGGCACCTCCACCGTGCCGTCCACCGTCGTCTCCTTCCCCTGACGGTCCCGCCGGGACGCGCCCGACCGGCGCGTCCCGGCCCTCCGACCCCTTCCGGGCGGCGTCACAAGTCCCCGCCACGCCGCCCGGAAGGAGATCCCCTCCCTCCACCGCCTGTCCAGGAGCCTCCATGACCACCGCCCCGACCACACGAAGGCGGGCCCGCACCACGGCCTCGCTCGTGTCCCTCGGTGCCCTGCTCGCCACCTCCGCCACCGTGCTGACCGCGGCGCCCGCCACCGCCGCCGAGACCCTCCTCTCCCAGGGGAAGCCCGCCACCGCCTCCTCGACCGAGGGCGCCGCCTACACCGCGTCCGCCGCCGTCGACGGCGACCTCACCGGTACCCGCTGGGCCAGCCAGTGGAACGACGACCAGTGGCTCCAGGTCGACCTCGGCGCGCGCGCGGACGTCAGCCGCGTCGTCCTGAACTGGGAGGGCGCCTACGGCAAGGCCTACGACATCCAGCTCTCCGACAACGGCACCGACTGGCGCACCGTCAGGTCCGTCACCGCCGGCGACGGCGGCACCGACGACCTGACGCTCTCCGGCACCGGCCGTTACGTACGCCTCAAGGGTGTCGCCCGCGCTACCGGATACGGCTACTCCCTCTGGGAGTTCCGGGTCTACGGCGAGAGCGGCACCACCCAGCCCGGCCCCAGTGGCGCCGTCTGGGTCACCGGCTCGCAGGGCAACTGGCAGCTGACCGTCGGCGGACAGCCGTACACCGTCAAGGGCCTCACCTGGGGCCCTGCGATGGCCGACGCCCCCCGCTACATGCCGGATCTGAAGTCCATGGGCGTCAACACCGTCCGGACCTGGGGGACCGACGCCTCCAGCAAGCCCCTGCTCGACGCGGCGGCCGCCAACGGCCTCAAGGTGATGAACGGCTTCTGGCTCCAGCCCGGCGGCGGCCCCGGCTCCGGCGGCTGCGTCAACTACGTCACCGACACGACGTACAAGAACACCATGCTCACCGAGTTCGCCAAGTGGGTCGACACCTACAAGTCCCACCCGGCCACCCTCATGTGGAACGTCGGCAACGAGTCCGTCCTCGGCCTGCAGAACTGTTACGGCGGCACCGAGCTGGAGGCCCAGCGCAACGCCTACACCTCCTTCGTCAACGACGTCGCCAAGAAGATCCACTCCATCGACCCCGACCACCCCGTCACCTCGACGGACGCCTGGACCGGCGCCTGGCCGTACTACAAGCGCAACGCGCCCGACCTCGACCTGTACTCGATGAACGCGTACGGCGACATCTGCGGCGTGCGCCAGGACTGGATCGACGGCGGGTACAACAAGCCGTACATCATCACCGAGACCGGAAACGCCGGCGAGTGGGAGGTGCCCGACGACGTCAACGGCATCCCGGACGAGCCGACCGACGTCCAGAAGGCCGAGGGCTACACCAAGGCCTGGAACTGCATCACCGGGCACCAGGGCGTGGCCCTGGGCGCGACGATGTTCCACTACGGTCTCGAACACGACTTCGGCGGCGTCTGGTTCAACCTCCTTCCCGACGGCCTCAAGCGCCTCTCGTACTACGCCGTCAAGAAGGCGTACGCCGGGTCGACCGCCGGTGACAACACCCCGCCGGTCATCACCAACATGACCGTCAACCCGGCCTCCGCAGCCCCGGCAGGCGGCGAGTTCACCGTCCGCGCCGACATCCGCGACCCCGAGAACGACCCCCTGACCCACAAGATCTTCCTCAGCGGGAACTACGCCAACGGCGACAAGCGGCTGATCGAGGCGAAGTGGCGCTCCACCGGCAACGGCACCTTCGCCGTCACCGCGCCCGAGAAGCTCGGCGTCTGGAAGGTGTACATCCAGTCCGAGGACGGTCGCGGCAACGCCGGCATCGAGACCAAGTCCGTGAAGGTCGTCGCCCCGCCCGTCGCCGGCACCAACATCGCCCTGGGCAGGCCCACCACCGCCTCCTCCGCCCAGGCCTCCTACGGCGACTGCCCCTGCCCCGCCTCCAACGCCACCGACGGCAACGCGGCCACCCGCTGGGCCAGCGACTGGAGCGACCCGCAGTGGATCCAGGTCGATCTCGGCTCGGTCCGCTCCTTCAACCGGCTCCAGCTGGTCTGGGACCCCGCCTACGCCAAGTCCTACGAGGTCCAGGTCTCCGACAACGGCACGACCTGGCGCACCGTCCACACCACGACCACCGGCAACGGCGACATCGACACCATCGAGACCGCCACCACCGCCCGCTACGTCAAGCTCCAGCTCACCGCGCGCGGCACCGGCTGGGGCTACTCGCTCCACGAGTTCGGCGTCTACGCCTGACGGCTCCGGACCCCCATGACGGGTGGCGGGGCCCGCCGCTCGGCCCCGCCGCCCCGGCACCACCGCACGGGACCCATCACACCATTCGCGTGGCGTCCTCGCGTTCACGCGAAACCACCCCCACGGGCAGGAGATCCCCATGAGATCGAGTCCGAAGCGGCTCTCCGTACTCCTCGTCAGCACCGCCCTCATCGCCGGCGCCCTCGGCATCGGCACCATCGCCCAGGCCACGGACCCGGCGGACGGCGTCCCGTCCGCCGTCGCCGCGGCCGTCCACCACGAAGGCCATCGGATGGCCGCCTCCACGCAGGCCTCGGGCGACGACGCCGACGGGGACGGCTACATCCCGGCCGTACCCCAGGTCACCGGCGTCGTCCCGTCCACGGCCACCCCGCCCCCGGCCTACCACCACGAGTTCCAGGCCGGCTGCTCCGTCACCCACACCGCGCCGGACGACCCGATCGTCTACCCGGGCCAGTTCGGCAAGTCCCACGACCACACGTTCATGGGCAACACCTCCACCGACGCCGCCAGCACCACCGGCTCGCTCTACGGAGGCAACACCACGTGCAAGGCGCCCGCGGACGCCTCCGCGTACTGGATGCCCTCGCTCTACAAGGGCGACCAGAAGATCCTGCCCGTGGGCCCGCAGGTCATCTACTACAAGGCGGGCGTGACCGACTACCGGAGCGTGCGGCCCTTCCCCAAGGGGCTGCGGTTCGTCGTCGGCAACCCGATGCAGACCGCCCAGGAGTTCCGGTCCCACAAGGGGTTCGTCGAGGGCTGGGAGTGCGGTGACAGCTTCTTCAACACCGACATCCCGGCGAACTGTCCGAGCCGGCCCGACGTCCAGCTCAACCTGCGCATGCAGGCCCCCAGCTGCTGGGACGGCAAGTACCTCGACACCCCGAACCACCAGAGCCACATGGCCTACCCGGTGGTCAAGCCCGGCACCAACGACAACATGTGCCCGGCCTCCCACCCGGTCGCCCTGCCGATGATCGAGTTCAAGATGGCGTGGCCGGTCAACGGCGACATGAGCCAGGTCCGCCTGGCCAGCGGTCGCGGCTACTCCTTCCACTACGACTTCTTCAACGCGTGGGAGGAGCGCACCCTCAAGGCCCTGGTCGACCACTGCATCGTCGGCGGCCTGCAGTGCGACACCCGGGGCTTCGACCTGTACCGCCCCGAGCGCGGTGTCGTGCTCAACGAGGACCACCGCCTGCCCTGATCCGACGACCCGACGACCCGACGACCCGCGCACGATCTCCGCACGGCCCGGACGCCCGCTCTACGGCGTCCGGGCCGTGCCCGTGCCCGCCCGGGAAGCCGGTCCGGTCACGCGGACACCGCCTCGGCCCCGTCCTCCGGGCCCTGGAGGACCGGGGAGCGCGGACCCCGGCGGCGCGGGACAATGGTCCGGTGAGTCCCGTGTCGTCGTGAGAGAGACCCTCCGGCATGACCCGAACCCGCCCTCGCACACGCCTCGCCGTCGCGGCCGTCGCCGCGGCGGCCGTCGTTACCCTCGGCTGCGGCCCCTTCCCGGACGGCGCGGCGGCCCCGCCCACCACCCGGGATCCGCGGTCCGCACCCTCCGTCACCCCCCGTGACGGCGCCGTCACGGCGACCGCCCCCGCCGCGCCGTCCCCCTCACCCGTCCCCGAGGCCCGTCCGCGCCGCGCCGAGCTGGACATCCCCTCCATCGGGGTGACCGACCTGCCCGTCCTCCCGTACGAGGGCACCAGCGACGACCGGGCCGGCACGCGGATCCAGGACCGCGGGGTGGCGGCGAGCCCCCACGGCGACCGGGGCGGGGTCGGGCCGGGCGACGTCGGCAACTACCTCGTGACGGCGCACCGGCTCTCGGCCGGCGGGCCCCTGCGCCTGCTCCCCGAGGTCGAGGAGGGCGACACGGTCGTCGTGACGGCCGACGACGCCGTGTACGAGTACCGGATCGTCGACACCCGCTCGACGTCCTTCCGGTCCGCCGCCTCCCTCGCCGAGCAGCGCGCCCCGGTCCCCGGGGAGCCGGACGAGCGGCCCACCCGGGCGATGATCACCCTCTCCACCTGCGCCACGCCCGAGGACGACGCGGCCGGCAACCACTGGCGGGACGCCCTGGGCAACCCGGAGCACCGCATCGACAAGATCGGCGTCCTCGTCGCCACCCGCCCGCCCCCGGACGGCTCCTAGGGCGCGTCCGTCACGTGCGCGGGCCAGGTGAGCCATACGTACGCCACCGGCTGGACGGCGTTCCACCCGGCGGCCGCCTCCGGGGCGACCCGGACGAAGCCCGCCCCCTCGTAGCAGCGCAGCGCGCCGGCGTTGTCCGGGTGGACCCGCAGGAAGACGTCGTCGAAACCGGCGTCGCGGGCCCGCTCCAGGAGCGCCCGCACCAGGACCCGCCCCACGCCCCGGCCGCGCGCCGCCGGGGCCACGACGACGCGCGCCAGCTCGGCCTCGTCCTCCTCGGCGTCCGTCCACACCTCGCCGTATCCGAGCACGGCCCCGGTCACGGCCTCGGCCCCGCCCTCGTTCCCGGCCTCGACGAGCAGGTACCCGTGGACCTCCTGGTCCTCCTGCCACCCGGCCACGGTCCCCTCCGCCACGGGGAACTCCCGGCGCCCGCACCACAGGAGGACCTCCTCGGGCGTGGCGGGCCAGCCCGCCACGGTGGCGGCGTGTTCCGCGGTGAAGGGCAGCAGGTCCATGGCGCGTTCCTCGGGGGTTCGGTGTCCGGGCGGGCCGACCCTACGCGGTCCCGCGCGGCCCGTGCCGGGCCGGGGCCCTCAGACGCCGATCAGGTGCTCCTCGTGCGACGGCAGGGTCTCCTCCCCGGCCTCGCCCCGGACCACAAGGACGGCCGTCGTGTCGTCGTCCAGGCCGTGGGCGCCGAAGCGGGCCAGGTCCTCCTTGAGGAGGTCCGGGATCCGGTCGGCCGGCTCGGCCGCCCAACCGCGCATCCGCCGCTCCAGGGGGTAGAAGGCGCCGTGGCGGTCCCGGGCCTCGCTCACGCCGTCGGTGAACATCAGCATCCGGTCGCCGGGGGCGAACGTCACCTCGTCCACCGTGAAGGGCGCGTCGACCGGGACCGGCAGGTGGATCGGCACGGACGGCGAGGACAGCTCGACCGTGCGCACGACCGCGCCGCGCTGGACGACCGGAGCCGGATGGCCGCAGCTCAGGAGCCGTACGACCGGCTCGTCGTCGGGGATCTCGGCGAGCAGGACGGTCGCGAAGCGGTCGGCCGCCGTCGACTCCGGCGCCCTCTCCGCGTAGCGGGCCATGCTCGCCTCCAGGCGCTCCGCGATCGCGGGCAGTCCGGGGGCCGTGTACGCGGCCTCGCGGAAGGAGCCCAGCAGCAGCGAGGCGGCCTCCACGGCCGCGAGCCCCTTGCCCTGGACGTCCCCGAGCATGATCCGTACGCCGCCCCGGACCTTCAGGGCCTTGTAGAAGTCGCCGCCGACGTGCGCGCCGGCCGCGGACGCCTCGTACAGCAGCCGCAGGTCGACGCCGCCGAGGCGCCGGGGCAGCGGGCGCAGCACCGCCCGCTGGGCGGTCTCGGCGACCTCGCTCACCCGGCGCAGCTCCACCTCCCGCCGCCGGCGGGCCTGGCTGGAGAGGGCCGCGGCCAGGGTGACGACGGCCAGGACCGTCTGGCCGGCCAGGAGCCGATCGTCCCGGCCCAGGACGAGCAGCGCGGTCGTCCCCATCGCCAGTGCGCCGACCGCGAGCGTGCCCCGGGCACCCCAGGTCACCGCGGCGAGCGCGGGGGCGGCGACGAGGAAACGGTCGAACCGCTCCTCCGGCGCGGTGAGGACGTCGGCGAGCGGGGCGGCCACCAGCACCAGGAAGGGCAGTGCCCGGCCGAGGAGGTAACGGAACTCCGCCGGGCGGCGGGGGCCGCGGTGAGCGGGGCGGGCGGGTTCGGCCGTACCGGCTCGGTCGACCGCTCCGGCCGTACGGGGCACACCGGCCGCTCCGGTCGTACGGGCCGCACCGGCCGTACGGGCCGCCGCACCGGTCGTACGGGCCGTGTCCGCCGGTCCGGTCCGGTTCGTGTCCGGGGATCCGTGCACCTCGCCGCTCCTTCCTGGGGCTCCGGGGCCGTCGCGCGTGGCATCGGGCCGTCGTGCCCACCTTCCACCTCCCTGCGGACCCGGCGGCAGGTACCCAAGGCCTCCGGACCCGGGACCTCCGGCCCGGGACCTTCGACCCGGTCCCTCCGGCCCCGCCCCGGTCCGGTCAGGGCGCCACGTGGTAGTACCGCGTGCACGCGAGGACCATGCCGTCGTCGGTGATGCTGAAGAAGTCGACGAAGCGCAGCTCCCGCCCGCCGGCGTCCGGGTCGACGCACCGGCCGGCCGCCACCACGCTGCGGTTCTGGGCGACGAGGCGGTCGATCTCGTGGCGGCCCCTCGGCGGGGTGTGGCCGAGCCGGGCACGCAGGACCGCCGTACGGCCCCGGACGGGAGGCATGCCGGGCAGCTCGAACACCACGCCGTCGTGCAGCAGGGAGGCGCACGAGTCCAGGTCGCCGGCGTCGAGGTAGTCGTAGACGAGACGGACGTGGTCGACGCCCGCGGCGGTGACCAGGTCGACCTGGTCCGGCAGCCCGATGGTGGTGTCGTCGTGGAGGTTCAACGGCTGAGCCCCTTTCACTCTCGGTGCAGGATTCTGGGGGGCGTCACCAACTCCGGGTTATCACCCCTCTATCTCCGACCGGGATCTTCACGGCATGGACAGAGCGGGGGTGGATGTGGAGACTGTCCTCACTTGGGTCTCAAGTGTCAACTCATTTGTTTCGTGGGGGAATCGGTGACTGACGGCGCAGGTGAGAGAGACCCGGGACTCCCGGACGTGTCGCGCCTTCCCTTCCGGCTCCTCGGACCGCTCCAGGTGCACGGCCCCGACGGGCCCCTGCGGGTGCCGCCCGGCCGCCAGGAGGTGATCCTCGCGGCCCTGCTCCTCGACGCGAACCGGGTCGTCGGCACCCACCACCTCGTCGACCTCATCTGGGAGGACAACCCGCCGGAGACCGCCCGCACCCAGGTGCAGATCTGCGTGTCGCGCCTGCGGAAACTGCTGACCGGGGCCGACGGGGAGGCCACGATCACGACCCGGCCCCCGGGCTACGTCCTGCACACCGAGGCGGGCAACGTGGACGCGGCGCTCTTCACCGGCCTCGTGTTACGGGCCCGGCGGCTGCGCGACCAGGGCTCCCCCCGGGAGGCCGTGGGCCTGCTGAGGAGCGCGGTGACGCTGTGGCAGGGCGAGTGCCTGTCCGGCCTCGACGGCGGTCCGCTGGCCAACCGGGCGCGCCAGCTCAACGAGGAACGGCTGACCGCCACCGAACTCCGCATCCAGCTCGAACTCGAACTCGGCCAGTACGACCGGCTCGTGGGCGAACTCCAGATGCTCACCCACGAGCACCCGCTGCGGGAGAAGCTGCGCGGCCAGCTCATCCAGGCGCTGTACTGGTCGGGCCGGCAGGCCGAGGCCCTGGAGGCCTTCCGGACCGGACGGCGGATCCTCGCCGACGAACTGGGCCTGGAGCCCGGCCGGGAGCTCCGCGAACTGGAGTCGGCGATCCTGGCCGGCGCGCTGCCCCCGCCCACCGGTGCCGGGGCCGACGCGAGACCGGCCCGCCCGCCCGTCGGCGCGCACCGCGACCGGGTGCGGGCGACGGTCCCCGACGCGCCCGCGGCGAACGGAGGGACCGAGACCCCGGAGGCCGACGGCCCGGCCGCCTCCGCACCGGAACCCGCCCCGGAGGCCGTGCGGCACGACACCGTCCCGCACCAACTCCCCGCCGCCGTGGCCGACTTCGTGGCGGACGAGGCCCGGACCTCCGCCCTCGAACGGGCGCTGACCGGGGGACCGGACCGCACCACCGTCGGACTCGCCGCCATCACCGGCAAACCGGGCACCGGCAAGTCGACCCTCGCCGTGCACGTCGCCCACACCCTGGCCGAGACCGGCTTCCCCGACGGACAGCTCTACTGTGACCTGCGCGGCACCACCGGCACCCCGGCCACTCCCGCCGAGGTGCTCGGGCGCTTCCTCCGGGCCCTCGGCATCCCCGGCCAGCTCATCCCGGAGACCCTGGACGAGCGCGCCGAGATGTACCGCACCCGCCTCGCCTCCCGCCGGGTCCTCGTGGTCCTCGACGACGCGGCCGGCGAGGGCCAGGTGCTGCCGCTGCTGCCCGGCAGCCGCGGCTGCGCCGTCCTTGTCACCGGCCGGGCCCGCCTCACCGCGCTCCCCGGCGCCCACCGGGTCGAACTGGACGTCCTCGACGAGGACATGGCCCTCGAACTCCTCTCCAGGATCGTCGGACGGGAACGGGTCGCCGGAGAGGCCCAGGCGGCACAGGCCCTGGTCCGCACAGTCGGACGCCTTCCGCTGGCCCTGCGGATCGTGGCCGCCCGGCTCGCCGCGCGCCCCCACTGGACCCTCGCCTCCATGGTGCAGCGCCTCGCCAACGAACGGCACCGCCTCGACGAACTGACGCACGGCGAGATGACGATGCGGGCCAGCCTCTCCCTCACGTACGAAGGCCTCGGCCCGGACGACCGCCGGCTGCTGCGGCTCCTCAGCATGGCCCAGGCGCCGACCCTCCCGAGCTGGCTGGCGGGCGCCCTGCTCGACGACCGCCGCCCCTTCCCCTCGGACCTCATGGAACCGCTCGTCGACGTGCAGATGCTGGACGTCGACGGCGTCGAGCGCACCGGCGGCTTCCGCTACCGCTTCCACGAGATCATCCGGGTGTACGCGCGGGAGCAGCTGGCGGCCCACCACCCGCCGGAGGTGCGCCGGGAGGCGCTGGCCCGCATGGCGGGCGGCTGGATGCATCTGACCCAGCAGGCCCACCGCAAGGTGTACGGCGGCGACTTCACCGTCCTGCACGGCGACGCCCCGCGCTGGGAGCCCCCCGCCTCGTACACCGAGGAGGTCCTGGCCGACCCGCTCTCCTGGCTCGACGCGGAGCAGACCGCCCTGTGCGGGATGGTCGAGCACGCCGCCGACGAAGGACTCCACGACCTGAGCTGGGACCTCGCCACCTCCCTCGTCACGCTCTTCGAGGTGCGGGGCCACTACGACCTGTGGGAGCAGACGCACCTCAAGGCCCTGGCCGCGGTCCGCAAGGCGGGCAACCTGCGGGGCACCGCCGCCGTGCGCGCGTCGCTCGGCTCGCTCTACATGAGCCGCAGCCAGTACGACACGGCGCGCCAGGCGCTGACCTCGGCGCTCGACGTCTTCCAGGCGCTCGACGAGCCCCGGGGCGAGGCGCTGTGCCGCCGCGACATGGCGCTCATCGCGCGCACCAACGGTGACGACGCCTCGGCCCTGGAGCTGTACCGGAGGTCCCTGGCCGACTTCGACCGGGCCGGTGACGTGGTGGGGCGGGCCATCGTCCTGACCCAGAGCGCCCACATCCGGATGCGCCAGGGGGAGATCGACGCGGCGCAGACGCAGCTGGACGAGGCGCTGGAGATCTACGAAGAGGTCGGCTACACCGGCGGCAGGGCGCGCACCCTGCGCCGCGTCGGACAGCTGCTCCTCGAACAGGGACGGAGCGACCTGGCGGTCCTGACCTTCACCGAAGTGCTGGAACTCTGCCGGGACTCCCGCGACGTGATCGGCGAGGGACACCTGCTGCGCGACCTCGGTCACGCGTTCGCCGTGATGGGCCGCCCCGACCGGGCCAGGGACTTCTACGACCGGGCCGTGGCCGCGCGGGAGGAGATCATGGACCTGAGCGGCGGTGCGCTGGTGCGTCTGGACCTCGCCCGGCTCGTCGAGGAGCCGGGGCGTTCCCGGGAACTGCTCGCTCCGGCCGTCGAGGTCTTCCGGGAGCGGCGGATGGGGCGGGAACTGGCGGAGGCGAAACGATTGCTCGGAGCCGGCTGACGCGGCGGGAAGCCGGTGTCGCGGGGGCGGTCGGTGGTTCTACGGGGCCGGTGACCGTACCGGGCCGGTGGCCGTACCGGTTCGGTGGTCGTACGAGGCCGGTGGCCGTATCGGTTCGGTGACCGCGCTGGGCTGGTGACCGCACCGGGTCGGCGGTCGTACGGGGTCAGTCCCAGGGGTTGTTGTCGGTGGTGGCCGTGGTGCCCGTGCCCGTGGTGGTGCCCGTACCGGCGGTGCCGCCGTTCCCGTTCTCGTAGGGGGCCACCGTCGTCGTGCCCGTGGGCCCGTCCGCCCAGCTCGCCTGGGCGCCGACGCCGGTCACGAGCACGATCATCGCGGAGGCGACGGCGGTGCGGAGGGCGGTGCGGGCGGCGGTGGTCTTCGACATCGGATTCTCCCTGGTGGTGAGCGGCGCTTCCTTGTGACCACCACGCTAGGAACGACCGGATTCACGGGACCGTCCGCTGTCTTATCACCCCACTATCACGGGCCCCTATCACGGGACTCGAAGACGGCCGGAGCCCGCGCCCGCCGGAGCCCGTCCCGCCGTCACGACACCCGACGCACCGCCCCCACCTGCGGGTTAGCCCGCGGGATGCCCCCTGGATAGCCCCGTCCCCACGATGGAGAGCAGCAGACGGCGAGGCCTTGCGCCGGCCGGCGGCCCGACCGGGACGCCGCCAGGGCCCCGCCCCGACCCGACCAGTGGGGGCTTTTCATGGCGACGACCATTCTTTCCCCGGAGGGCACCACCGCGGCCACCGCCGCACTCGGCACCCTCATACGCGGCCACCGGCTCCGCATCGGCCTGACCCAGCGGGAGCTGGCCGACCTCTCCACCATCAGCGTGCGCGCCATCCGCGACCTGGAGAAGGGCAAGGCCCAGCGGCCGAGGACCGACACGGTCCGCCTGATCGCCGACGCCCTGCGCCTCGGGCCCCGGGCCCGTACGGCCCTGGAGGAGGCGGTGCGGCGCGGCCACCGGGGCGGCGGCCTCCCGCACCTGCCCCTGGAGCGCTCGGCACCGCCCGTCCCCCTGCACCCGCTGATCGAACGGCGGGCCGAGGCCGCCGTCATCGCGGAGGAGCTCCGCTCCGGGGCCGAACGGCTGATCACCGTCGTGGGCCTGAGCGGCGTCGGCAAGACGAGACTCGCCCTGGAGGCGGCGGCCAGACTCCATGACGCCGGCCTCCCCGTGCTGTGGCACACCGCCCCCGGAGCGGTCGCCGACTGCCTGCCGGCCGACGACGACCCGCTCGCCGCCCCGATCGCCGACTGCGCCGGCTTCCTGCACGGCGACGGACCGTCCGACACCGTCCCCGCCGCGCTCACCGGCCTGCTCGGCGACCGCGCGGCGCTCCTCGTCCTCGACGGCGCCGACACCGGACGGCTCGACTTCCAGCGGCTGAGCCGCCTCCTGCGCGAACTTCCCGGCCTGCGGCTCCTCGTCACCGCCGACACCCCCTGGAACGTCCCCGGCGAACGCCTCTTCCTCCTCGCGCCCCTGGAGGCGCCCGCCCCGTCCGGCGGCGCCCGCCCCGACGCCCCCGCCACCCGCTTCTTCCTCGACCGGCTCCGCCGCGTCCGCCCCGACATCGTCCCTGACGACCGGGCCCTGACGGACGTCGCCTGGGTCTGCCACCGCCTCGACGGACACCCGCTCGCCCTCGCCGCGGCCGCCTCCTGGCTCACCGTCTGCGACCTGCCCACCCTGCGCGGCATCGTCGAGTCCGACCCCGCCCCGCTCCTCGACCACCTGGCCGACGGCCGCTCCGGCTCCCACCTCAGGGAGAGCGTCGGCCGGACCCTGGCCGGCCTGCCCGCCGGCCACCGGAGCCTGATCACCGAACTGTGCGCCGCCGACCGGGACGAGTTCCTCCTGGAGGACGTCGTCCGGCTGACCGGCCTGCCCCTGCCGCACTGCGGCCGCATGGTCCGCGACCTGCTGGTCGGCGGCGTGATCCGGTCCAGCACGGACGGCGGCCGCTCCGCGTTCCGCGTGCTGTGCGTCGTACGGGCCGTCGCCTCGGCGACCGCGTGCGCGCCGACGGCCGGCGCCCCCGCTCCTGCCGGAACCGCTGCCGCCTGACTGCCGCCGCGCTGCCGAACCGCTCGTGGACCGCCGGAGCAACTGCCGCTCCCGGCCCGCGCCCACGGGTTGTATGGCCACTGCCCCGCCCCCGCTGCCGCGCCTTCCTCCCCAGGAGCCCTCCATGCCGTTCGACACGCCCGTCGCACCCGCTCCGGCCGCCGTCCGGTTGCCGCTCTCGGTGGCCCAGCGTGACATCTGGACGGCGCACGCCCTCGACCCGACCGGCGTGAAGTACAACGTCGCCGAGTGCCGAGAGATCCTCGGCCCGGTCGACCCGGAGCTGATGGCGGCGGCCTGGCGCCGGCTCGTGGAGGAGGCCGACTTCCTCCGCGTCCGCGGCTTCGAGGACGACGGCGAGCGGGTGTGGCAGCTGCTCGACGCCGACGCCGGCACCCGCGTCCTCCCGTTCACCGACGTGAGCGCGGCCGACGACCCCGAGGCCGAGGCCTGGCGGCTGATCGACGGCCTGATCGCCGCCCCCTTCGACCTCGCCCGCCGCCCGCCGGTCCGCTGCGCGCTGATCAGGCTGGGGGAGGAGCGGTACTTCTACTTCTACGGGTTCCACCACCTGGTCGTCGACGGCGTGGGCGTGTCGATGGCCCTCGCCCGCCTGATCGAGCTGTACGAGCGGGCGGTCGCGGACGAACCCTGGGGACCCTCCCCGTTCGGGAGCCTCGCCGACCTGCTCGCCGAGGACGCCGAGTACCGGAACTCCGACCGCGCCGCCGCCGACCTGGCCGCCTGGCGGGAGTACCTCGCCGGCGCCCCGGACGCCCCCGCCGGACTCGTCCGGGGCACCGGCAGGGCCACCCCGGCGCACGGCGGCCTGCCCTTCGCGCGCCGCAGCGTGCGGGTGTCCGCGGCGGACGCCGACCGGCTGCGGTCGGTCGCCCGCGGCGAGCGGGTCTCCTGGTCCGTACTGCTCGTGGCCCTCTTCTCGGTCTACCTGCACCGCGTCACCGGACGCGAGGAACTGGTCGTCGCCCTGCCCGTGACGGGCCGCACGACCCGGCAGGCCCGCAGCACCCCCGGCATGCTGTCCAACGTGGTGCCGCTCCGGCTCCGCGTGCGGCCCGAGGAACCCCTCGGCGCCCTGGTCCGCTCGGCCGCCGCCGAGGTCAAGCACGGACTGCGCCACCAGCTCACCCGGTACGAGGAGCTGTGCCGGGAGGCCGGGGCCGTCGACGGCTCCCGCCGCCTCGCCGCGCCCGTCCTCAACATCATGGGCTTCCACGCGGAGCTCACCGTCTGCGGCCGGCCGACCCTCAACCACAACGTCAGCAACGGCCCGGTGGACGACCTGGCCGTCGCCGTGCTCGACCTCGGCGCCGAGCACGGACTGCGGATCGACTTCGACACCCCGGTCGACGGCGTCGACACGGCGGCCGCGGCCGCCCACCAGGACCGCTTCGCCGCCTTCCTCACCACCGTCCTCGCCGCCGACCGCCCGGCCGAGCGCCGGATCGCCGACCTCGACGTCCTCTCCGAGGCCGAGCGCGCCCTGCTCACCGGCCCGTGGGCCGGACCGGTGACGGACACCGCCCCCACGACCCTCGTGGAACGCTTCGAGGAGCAGGCGGCCCGCCACCCCGACGCGACCGCGCTGATCGACGGCGAGCGGACGATCACGTACGCCGAGCTCAACGCCGCCGCCAACCGCTGGGCCCGCCACCTGAACGCACGCGGCCTGGGACGCGGCGACCTGGCGGGCGTCCTCCTGGAACGCGGCATCCGCTTCACCACCGCCCTCCTCGCCGTACTGAAGACCGGCGCCGCCCACGTCCTGCTCGACCCCGACTTCCCCGACGAGCGCCTCCGCGCGGCGGCCGACGACGCCGGAATCCGCCACCTCCTCACCCGGCCGTCCCTCGCCGGACGCCTCGACGGCCCCTGGGCGACCCACACCGAGGCCCCCGGCGAACTCCTCTCCTACGGACCCGGCAACCCCGGCCTCCCCGTCGCCCCCGACGACCCGGCCTGCCTGATGTTCACCTCGGGATCGACCGGCCGGCCCAAGGCCATCCTGTCCTCGCACCGCAACCTGGTGTCCACCCTGATCGGCCAGCCCTACCTTCCCACCGGCCCGGACCAGGTCTACCTCCAGTGCTCGCCGGTCTCCTGGGACGCGTTCAGCCTGGAGCTCTGGGGCGGCCTCCTCCACGGCGGCACCGTCGTCCTCCAGCCGGGACAGAAACCCGAACCGGCCCTCGTCACCGAACTGGCCCGCCGGCACGGCGTCACCACGCTCCTGCTGTCCGCCACCCTCTTCAACTACCTCACCGACGAGCACCCGGAGGCCTTCGACACCGTCACCACCGCCTTCACCGTCGGCGAGGCCGCCTCCCCGGCCCACGTCCACAAGCTCCAGCGCCTCAGGCCCGGCATCACCGTCCTCAACGGTTACGGCCCCGCCGAGGTGATGATCTTCGCCACCACCCACACCGTCGCACCGGGCGAACGCCCCCACACCGTCATCCCGATCGGAACCCCCCTCGCCGACAAGCCGGGTTACGTCCTCGACCCGTACCTGAACCTCTGCCCGCCCGGCACCACCGGAGAGCTGTACGTCGCCGGCGAGGGCCTCGCCCACGGCTACCTGGGCCGCCCCGACCTGACCGCCACCCGCTTCGTGCCGAACCCGTTCGGGCCCGGCCGCCTCTACCGCACCGGCGACCTGGCCCGCTTCGACGCCGAAGGCCGCCTCGTCTACGAGGGCCGGGCGGACGACCAGATCAAGATCCGGGGCTTCCGCGTCGAACCGGGAGAGACCGAGGCCGCGCTCCTGACCCACCCCGGGGTCACCCGGGCCGTCGTCACCGTCCACGAGAAGCGCCTCGCCGCGTACGTCGTCACCGACGGCGCCACCCACCCGGACCTCCACCCCGAGGAGATCCGGCGGCACGTGGCGGACCACCTCCCCGACCACCTCGTCCCCACCTACCTCACCCTCCTCGACCGGCTGCCCGTCACCCCCAACGGCAAGATCGACAAGCGGGCCCTGCCGGCACCGACGGCCCTCCTCACCACCCGGCGCGCCCCGCGCACCCGGACGGAGGAGACCCTCGTCGCCCTCTTCGCCACCACGCTGGAGACGACGGACCCGATCGGCGTCGACGACGGCTTCTTCGCCCTCGGCGGCCATTCGCTGCTCGCGGCGCGGCTGACGAACCACATCGCGGACGCGCTGGGCGTGCGGCTGACGATCCGGGACGTCTTCGAGCGCCCGACGGTGGCGGGCCTCGCGGAGCTGGTCGCGAGTGAGGGAGGCGTACGGACGGTTCTGCCGCCACTGGTCGCGGGGGAGTGGGACGGACCCCCACCGGCCTCGTACGCGCAACGGCGCCTCTGGCTCCTCGCGCAGCTCGACGGGGACAGTGCCGCGTACAACGTGCCGATGGTGGTGCGGCTGGAGGGCGGTGGGCTGGACCTGGTGGCGCTGGAAGCGGCGCTGGGGGATGTGGTGGGGCGTCATGCTCCGCTGCGGACGGTCTTCGAGACGGTGGAGGGTGAGCCGCGTCAGCGGATCCTGCCGGCCGAGCGGGCACGCGTGCGCGTGCAGTCGCGCCGGACCGAAGCGGGCCTGCTCGATCGGGAGTTGGCCGCGGAGGCGGGTCGGGTGTTCGACCTGGCCGGGGAGATTCCGATGCGGGCGGTGGTGTTCGACCTGGGTGACGGGTCGGCGGTGCTGCTCCTCGTGGTCCATCACATCGCGACGGACGGTGTGTCGAGCGGCGTGTTCTTCACGGACCTGGAGCGGGCGTACGAGGCCCGGGTCGGGGGAGCGGAAGGGCGTGTACTGGAGCCACTGGCCATCCAGTACGCCGACTACGCGGCCTGGCAGCAGCGGGTGTTGGGCGAGGCGGACGATCCGGAGAGCGTGCTGGGCCGGGAGCTCGGTTTCTGGCGCGGCGCGCTGGACGGGCTGCCGGAGGGGCACGGCCTGAGCCTGGACCGGCCGAGGCCGGCGCGGGCGTCGCATCGGGGTGGTCAGGTCGAGGTCGACCTCGGCGCGGACGTGTTCGAGCGGGTGACGGCTTTCGCCCGGAGCGAGGGGTGCACACCGTTCATGGTGGTGCACGCGGCTCTGGTCGCGGCGCTGACCCGGCTGGGTGCGGGTTCGGACTTGGCGATCGGTTCGCCGGTGGCGGGGCGTGGGGACCGGGCGTTGGAGGATCTGGTCGGGTTCTTCGTGAACACGCTGGTCCTGCGCACCGACAGCGCGGGTGATCCGACGTTCCGGGAGCTGTTGGGCCGGGTGCGGGCCGCCGATCTGGACGCGTTCGCGCATCAGGAGACGCCGTTCGACCTGGTCCTCGAAGCGGTCAATCCCGCCCGTACGCTCTCGCGCCACCCCCTCTTCCAGATCTGCCTGAGCCTTGAGAACGACGGGGGCCCGGCGTTCGCGCTGCGGGGCGTGCGGACCGGCCCCGTCGAAACGGTCTCCAACGGATCCGCCAAGTTCGACCTGGAGTTCTTCCTCCGCACCGACGACGAGAAGTCGCTCCGGTCCACCGTGCTCTTCGCCGCCGAACTGTTCGACGAGGTGACGGTACGGCGCATGGTGACGGTGCTCGGAGAGGTCCTGACCCAGGTGCTGGACGAGCCGGGTGTCCGGCTCTCGGGGCTTGAGGTGCTGTCCGGTGCGGAGCGCGAGCTGCTGACCGGGTCGTGGGCCGGGACGGCTGCCGAGGTGGGTGACGCGTCGCTGGTCGAGCGGTTCGAGGAGCAGGCGGCCCGCCATCCGGGCCGTACCGCCCTGGTCGACGGCGAGCGGACGATCACGTACGCCGAGCTGAACGCCGCCGCCAACCGCTGGGCCCGCCAGTTAAGTGCGCGGGGCCTGGGGCGCGGTGACATGGCGGGTGTGCTGCTTGAGCGGGGGGCGGACTTCGCGGCCGCGGTGATCGCGGTGGTCAAGGCGGGGGCCGGTTACACGCTCCTGGACCCGGACTTCCCCGACGAGCGGCTGCGCTCGGCCGCCACCGACGCCGGCATCGGTGTCCTGATCACCGACGCCCGTCTCGCGGGACGCCTGGAGGGGCCGTGGCAGACCGTCTCCTGCGCGGCCGAGGAACTGGAAGGCCTGAGCGGGGAGAACCTCGGCATCGAGCTGACCGGGGACGACGTGGCGTGCCTGATGTTCACGTCGGGTTCGACGGGCCGGCCGAAGGGGATCCTGTCGTCGCACCGGAATCTGGTGTCGACGGTGAGTGGTCAGTCGTACGGACGGTTCGGGCCGGACGAGGTGTTCCTCCAGTGCTCGCCGGTGTCGTGGGACGCGTTCAGTCTGGAGTTCTGGGGTGCGCTGCTGCACGGTGGGACCTCCGTGTTGCAGCCGGGGCAGCGGCCCGAGCCCGTTCTGATCAGTGAGCTGTCCCGCCGGCACGGCGTGACGATGCTCCAGCTGTCGGCGAGTCTGTTCAACTTCCTGGTCGACGAGCACCCCGAGGCGTTCGACACGGTCGCGGTCGCTTTTACGGGTGGCGAGGCCGCCTCTCCGGTCCATGTTCACAAGCTCCAGCGGCTCAGGCCCGGCGTCGAGGTGGTGAACGGTTACGGGCCGGCCGAGTCGATGGGCTTCACCACGACCCATTCCGTCGAGCCGGACGAGCGGCCCCACGCTTTGATCCCGATCGGAACTCCGCTCGTCAACAAGGGGAGTTACGTCCTCGACGCCCATCTGAACCTGTGCCCGCCTGGGGTGATTGGGGAGCTCTACCTCGCCGGTGAGGGTCTGGCCCACGGTTACCTGGGACGCTCCGACCTGACGGCCATCCGTTTCGTGCCGAACCCGTTCGGGTCCGGTCGGCTCTACCGGACCGGTGACCTGGCACGCTTCGACCGGGAGGGGCGTCTCGTCTACGAGGGCCGGGTGGACGACCAGATCAAGATCCGGGGCTTCCGGGTGGAGCCGGGTGAGACCGAGGCCGCGCTCCTGACCCACCCCGGGGTCACCCAGGCCGTCGTCACCGTCCACCGCGACCGGCTCGCCGCCTACGTCGTCACCGACGGCGACACCCACCCGGAGGAGATCCGGCGGCACGTGGCGGACCGGCTCCCCGAGCACTTCGTACCCGCACACGTCATCGTCCTGGAGCGGCTGCCGCTCACGCCGAACGGCAAGATCGACAAGCGGGCTCTTCCCGAGCCGGCCGCTGTCGTCGCCTCCGGCCGTGCCCCGCGCACCCCGCTCGAAGAGACCCTGCTCGCCCTCTTCGTCCGCGTCCTCGACACGGCCGCCGACCTCACCGTCGACGACGACTTCTTCCACCACGGTGGCCATTCGCTGCTCGCGGCGCGGCTGACGAACCACATCGCGGACGCGCTGGGCGTGCGGCTGACGATCCGGGACGTGTTCGAGCGTCCGACGGTGGCGGGCCTCGCGGAGCTGGTCGCGAGTGAGGGAGGCGTACGGGCGGTTCTTCCGCCACTGGTCGCGGGCGAGGGTGCCGACGAGGAAGGCGTACTGCCTCCGGCGTCGTTCGCGCAGCGGCGGCTGTGGCTCCTCGCGCAGCTCGACGGGGACAGCGCGGCCTACAACGTGCCGATGGTGGTGCGGCTGGAGGGTGGCGAACTGGACCTGGTGGCGCTGGAAGCGGCGCTGGGGGACGTGGTGGGGCGTCATGCTCCGCTGCGGACGGTTTTCGAGACGGTGGACGGTGAGCCGCGTCAGCGGATCCTTCCGCCGGAGCGGGCACGCGTGCGCGTGCAGGAACGTCGTACCCAGGTCGGGCGCCTCGACGTGGAGTTGGCCGCCGAGGCGGGCCGGGTGTTCGACCTGGCTGCGGAGATTCCGGTGCGGGCGGTGGTGTTCGATCTGGGTGACGGGTCGGCGGTGCTGCTCCTCGTGGTGCATCACATCGCGACGGACGGTGTGTCGAGCGGCGTGTTCTTCACGGACTTGAGCCAGGCCTATGAGGCCCGGGTCGGGGGAGCGGAGGACCCGCGTGTGCTGGAGCCGCCGGCCGTTCAGTACGCCGACTACGCGGCCTGGCAGCGGCGCGTGCTCGGGTCGGCCGACGACCCGGAGAGTCTGCTGAGCCGGGAGCTCGGTTTCTGGCGCGGCGCGCTGGACGGCCTGCCCGAGGAGCACGGCCTGAGCCTGGACCGGCCCAGGCCGGCGAAGGCCTCTCACCTGGGCGGTCAGATCGAGGTCGACCTCGGCGCGGACGTGTTCGAGCGGGTGACGGCTTTCGCCCGGAGCGAGGGGTGCACGCCGTTCATGGTGGTGCACGCGGCTCTGGTCGCGGCGCTGACCCGGCTGGGCGCGGGTTCGGACTTGGCGATCGGTTCGCCGGTGGCCGGGCGTGGGGACCGGGCATTGGAGGATCTGGTCGGGTTCTTCGTGAACACGCTGGTCCTGCGCACCGACAGTGCGGGTGATCCGACGTTCCGGGAGCTGCTGGGGCGGGTGCGGGCCGCCGATCTGGACGCGTTCGCGCACCAGGAGACGCCGTTCGACCTGGTCCTCGAAGCGGTCAATCCCACCCGTACGCTCTCGCGCCACCCCCTCTTCCAGATCTGCCTGGGACTTGAGGCGGGCACCGTCCCTCGGCTCGACCTGGCCGGTGTCCGGACCTCCGAGGTCTCGGGGGTCGCGAACGGATCGGTCAAGTTCGACCTGGAGTTCCTGCTCCGCTCCGACGACAGCCGGCGCCTGCACGGCGCGGTCCTCTTCGCCGGGGAGCTGTTCGACGAGGTGACGGTACGGCGCATGGCGTCGGTTCTGGGCCGGATTCTGGCCCAGGTGCTGGACGAGCCGGGTGTCCGGCTCTCGGGGCTTGAGGTGCTGTCCGGTGCGGAGCGCGAGCTGCTGACCGGGGCGTGGGCCGGGACGGCGGCCGAGGTGGGTGACGCGTCGCTGGTCGAGCGGTTCGAGGAGCAGGCGGCCCGCCATCCGGACCGTACCGCCCTGGTCGACGGCGAGCGGGAGGTGTCCTACGCGGAGCTGAACGCGCTGGCCAATGGGTGGGCCCGCCACCTGAGGGCGTGCGGCCTGAAGCGCGGTGACATGGCGGGTGTGCTGCTTGAGCGGGGGGCGGACTTCGCGGCCGCGGTGATCGCGGTGGTCAAGGCGGGGGCCGGTTACACGCTCCTGGACCCGGACTTCCCCGACGAGCGGCTGCGCTCGGCCGCCACCGACGCCGGCATCCGGCACCTCCTCACCTGCCCGTCCCTGGCCGCCCGTGTCGACGGGCCCTGGACGACCCACACGGAGGCCCCGGCCGAGTTCCTGTCCCTCGGAACCGACGACCTCGGTCTGCCGGTCGGCCCCGACGACTCCGCCTGCCTGATGTTCACGTCGGGTTCGACGGGCCGGCCGAAGGGGATCCTGTCGTCGCACCGGAACCTGGTGTCGACGGTGAGTGGTCAGTCGTACGGACGGTTCGGGCCGGACGAGGTGTTCCTCCAGTGCTCGCCGGTGTCGTGGGACGCGTTCAGTCTGGAGTTCTGGGGTGCGCTGCTGCACGGCGGGACCTCTGTGTTGCAGCCGGGGCAGCGGCCCGAGCCTGTTCTGATCAGTGAGCTGTCCCGTCGGCACGGGGTGACGATGCTCCAGCTGTCGGCGAGTCTGTTCAACTTCCTGGTCGACGAACACCCCGAGGCGTTCGACACGGTCGCGGTCGCCTTCACCGGTGGCGAGGCCGCCTCTCCGGTCCATGTCCACAAGCTCCAGCGGCTCAGGCCCGGCGTCGAGATCGTCAACGGTTACGGGCCGGCCGAGTCGATGGGCTTCACGACCACCCACCCCATCGCGCACGGCGACGAACCGCACTCCCTCGTCCCGATCGGAACTCCGCTTGTCAACAAGGGGGGTTACGTCCTCGACGCCCATCTGAACCTGTGCTCGCCTGGGGTGACCGGCGAGCTCTACCTCGCGGGTGAGGGTCTGGCCCACGGTTACCTGGGACGCCCCGACCTGACGGCCATCCGTTTCGTGCCGAACCCGTTCGGGTCCGGTCGGCTCTACCGGACCGGTGACCTGGCCCGTTTCGACCGGAACGGTCACCTGCTCTACGAGGGCCGGGTGGACGACCAGATCAAGATCCGGGGCTTCCGGGTGGAGCCGGGTGAGACCGAGGCCGCGCTTCTGACCCACCCCGGGGTCACCCAGGCCGTCGTCACCGTCCACCGCGACCGGCTCGCCGCCTACGTCGTCACCGACGGCGACACACGTCCCGGCACCCGGCCCGACGGCAGCACCGGCACCCACCCCGGCATCCATCCCGAGGAGATCCGGCAGCACGTCGCCGAACGGCTCCCCGAGCACCTCGTCCCGACCCACGTCACGTTCCTGGAGCGGCTGCCGCTCACGCCGAACGGCAAGATCGACAAGCGGGCTCTTCCCGAGCCGGCCGCTGTCGTCGCCTCCGGCCGTGCCCCGCGCACCCCGCTCGAAGAGACCCTGCTCGCCCTCTTCGTCCGCGTCCTCGACGCGCCCGCCGACCTCACCGTCGACGACGACTTCTTCCACCACGGCGGCCACTCCCTCCTGGGGGCCCGCCTCACCAACCACGTCGCTGGTGCCCTGGACGTGCGGCTCACCGTCCGCGACGTCTTCCAGCACCCGACCCCCGCCCGGCTCGCCGCGCACGTCGAAGCGCTCAGGGCCGACACCGCCCCGGCGAAGAAGGCCCGACCCGCCCTCCGCCGCCGTACCGAGACAGAACGGATCAGCTCATGACCTCCTTCCCGGACCCCGCCCCCGCCCCCGAAGACGTCGTCTGGGACCTCCCCGGAGACGCCCCGCACCGCCTGTCGCTCCTCGTCCTGCCGCACGCGGGAGGCAACGCCCACGCGTACAGCGCGTGGCGCGAGCACCTGCCGGCCGACGTCCGGCTGCTGATCGGCCAGTACCCGGGCCGGGGCGCCCGCTACAGCGAGGACCTGCCCGAGTCCGTCGACGACCTGGCGCTCCCCGTGGTCGACGCCCTCCCCTCGGACACCGGCCCCCTGGTGGTCCTCGGCCACAGCATGGGCAGCCTGGTCGCCTTCGAGGTGACCCGGGCCCTCCAGGCTGGCGGCCGCACCCCCTACGGGCTGATCGCCTCCGCCTGCCGGGCGCCCGTCCTGCCCAACCAGTGCCCGGTGCACCCCGAGCGGTTCGACGACGACCAGCTCGTCGCCGCCATCAAGGAGCGCGGCGGCACCGACGACGGCATCCTGGACGACCCGGAGCTCCGCGAGATCGTCCTGCCGTCCATCCGCGCCGACTTCGCCATCGACGACGTCTACCGGTGCACCGCCCCGGACGTACGGCTCGACTGCCCGGTCGCGGTGTTCGGCGGCGACGCCGACCCGATCGTCCCGGCCGACATGCTCGGAGGCTGGTCCCTCGTGGCCGGTCACCCGGTCGAGCCCGAGGTGCTGCCCGGCGACCACTTCTACTTCCAGCAGGACCTGCCCGGCTTCTTCGCCCGGCTGAACCCGGTCCTCGCCGCCCTGCACGGCTCCGCGACCGCGGCCGCCTGACCCGCGCCGCCCGTCCACCCCACCCGCACCCCCTTCCCACGGAAGACGAGGAACCCGCCATGACCACCTTCGCCCCCAGCCCGGCCGCGACCGGCGTCACCGTAGTCCGGGAGCCGGGCAAGCCGGCCGTCCTCCACACGCCCGCCTTCGGCACCATGGCCGAGGCCGCCGCGTGGCTGTCCGACCGGCGCGCCGACGTCCAGGCCGAACTGCACCGCTCCGGCGCGGTCCTGCTGCGCGGCCTGCCCGTCACGGACGCGGCCACCTTCGCCGAGGCCCGGGACGCGCTGATCGCCGAGCGCGCCGGCTACAAGGAGAAGGCCACCCCGCGCACCGACTTCGGCGAGGGCGTCTTCTCCTCCACCGACCTGCCCGCCGCCCAGCCGATCCGCCTGCACAACGAGAACAGCTACACCCTCGACTTCCCCGGCGTGCTGCTCTTCGGCTGCGTCACCGCTCCCGAGACGGGCGGCGCGACCACCGTCGGCGACATGCGGAAGGCCCTCGCCGCCCTCCCGCAGGACCTCGTCGACCGGTTCGCCGAGGCCGGCTGGCTCCTCGTCCGCAACTACTCCGACCTCGCGGGCATGCCCTGGCGCAAGGCGTTCTCGTCGGACGAGCCGGCGGGCGCCGAGGCGTACTGCGACGCCCACGCCATCGGCTACGAATGGCTCGACGAGGACACCCTGCGCACCCGCCAGCGCCGCTCCGCGATCATCACCCACCCGGTGACCGGCGAGCGCGTCTGGTTCAACCACTTCGCGTTCTGGAACGCCCGCAGCCTCGACGAGGACGTCCGCGAGGTCCTCACCGACACGTTCGGCGAGGACGGCCTGCCCTTCCAGACCCTCCTGGGCGACGGCACCACCCTCACCGACGCCGAGGTGGACGCCGTCAACGACGCCTACCAGGCCGTCACCGTGCGGGAGACCTGGCAGTCCGGCGACCTGATGCTCGTCGACAACATCCTCTGCGCCCACGGCCGGGAGTCGTACACCGGGGACCGCAAGATCCTCGTCGCCATGGGCGAGCCGGTGCCGCTGTCCGCCTGCTCCCCGACCACCGCCCCCTCCACCGCCCCGTACGGAAGGTGAGCCCCGCCATGACCGCCGTCCTCCCCGAGCGCCCCGCCGCCCTCTCCGCCCCTCTCGCGGGGGAGCACCGCACCGCGGACCCCTGCCCCTGCGGCCCGTGCGCCGCCGCCGGCACCGGCGCGGCCGACCTGCTCGCCCGGCTCGCCACCGCCCCCGGCGGGCGCACCGCCGTCGTCGCGGGCGACCGCACCCTCACCTTCGACGAACTGCGCGCCGAGGCCGCCGCGTTCGCCGCCCGGCTCGCCGCCCTCGGCACCGGGCCGGAGAGCGTCGTCGCGCTCTGCCTGCCGCGCGGCGCCGGCCTCGTCACCGCGATCATCGGCACCCTCACCGCCGGCGCCGCCTACCTGCCGGTCGACCCCGCCCTGCCCGCCGAGCGCCGCCGTTACCTCGTCGAGGACTCCGGCGCCGACCTGGTGGTGACGGACGGCCCGGCCGGTTCCCCCGCCCCCGGCACCCGCGCCGTGACCCTCGCCGAGCTGACGGACGCGACCGCCCGCGACGCCGCCCCCGTCCCGTACGCGCCCGTCCCGGTCACCGCCGGCACCCTCGCCTACGTCATCTACACCTCCGGCTCCACCGGCCGGCCCAAGGGCGTGGAGATCGACCGCGGCGCCGTCTCCCTGCTGCTGCGAGAGCTCGAAGGCGCGGGCGCCGCCACCGGCGAGGGCCGCCGGGTCGGCTGGAACGCCTCCCCGTCGTTCGACGCGTCCGTGCAGCAGTGGGTACGGCTCTGCCGGGGCGACACCCTCGTCATGATCGACGAGGAGACCCGCCGCGACCCGGCGCTCCTCGCCGCCCTCGTCGACGAGCAGGCCCTCACCGACCTGGACATCACCCCGTCGCACGCGGACCCGCTCCTCGACCTGCTCACCCCGGACGGCGGCCCGCGCCCGCTGACCCTCCTGATCGGCGGCGAGCCCATCGGCCCGGCGCTCTGGGACCGCCTGGCCGCCGCCCACGCCTCCGGCCTCCTGCGCGCCCTCAACGTGTACGGGCCCACCGAGTGCACCGTCGACGCCACCGCCGCCCCGATCGACCGGCCGGGCGAGCCGCACATCGGCACCGCCCTGCCCGACTTCCGGGCCCTGCTCCTCGACGGGGACCTCGCCCCGGTGGAGGACGGCGAGGCCGGCGAGCTGTACCTGGCCGGTCCGCGCGTCGCCCGCGGCTACCGCAACCGCCCCGGCCTGACGGCGGAACGCTTCGTCGCCGACCCGTCCGGCGCGCCCGGCGGACGCATGTACCGCACCGGCGACCGCTGCCGCAGGCTCCCCGACGGCCGGCTCGTCTACCTCGGCCGCGCCGACGGCCAGATCAAGCTGCGCGGACACCGCGTCGAACTCCCGGAGATCGAGGCCGCCCTCACCCGGGTGGACGGCGTCGCCGAGGCCGCCGTGATCCTCGGCGAGGACGCGGGCGGCACCCCCGGCCTCATCGCCTACCACCGGGGCGGGGACGCCGCCGCGCTCCGCACCGCGCTCACCGCCGCCCTGCCCGCGTACATGGTCCCGGCCGCGTACGTCGCCGTGGACCGGTTCGCCACCACGCCCAGCGGCAAGCTCGACCGGGCCGCGCTCCCCACCCGCGTCGAGGCGCCGAAGGACCAAGCGGGGACCGCCGGTTCCGCCGAGGGGCTGACCGGCACGGCGGAGGAGCTGATCGCCCGCGTGTGGACCCAGGTCCTGGGCGCCGCGTCGATCGGCCCCGACGACAACTTCTTCAAGCTCGGCGGCCACTCCCTGCTCGCCATCAAGCTGGTCTCCCGGGTCCGGGCCGAGCTCTCCGTGGCCCTGCCCGTCAAGGCCGTCTACGCCAACCCCCGGCTGCGCGACCTCGCCGCCCACATCGAGGGGCTGACGGCCGCGAAGGATGCCTGACCGCGGTCCCCGTCCCCGCCCAGGCCCCGGGCCCCGCCACCGGCTCACCCACCCGCCTCCGCCACTCCCGAGGAGCAGCAATCGTGATCCCCCTGTCCTACGCCCAGCGCCGGCTGTGGTTCCTGAGCCGGCTCGAAGGTCCGTCGTCGGCGTACAACGCGCCCGTGGTGCTCCGGCTCGGGTCGATGCCCGACCCGGCGGTGTTGGAGGCGGCCGTACGGGACGTGGTGGAGCGGCACGAGGTGCTGCGGACGGTGTATCCGGCGCGGGACGGCGAGCCGCACCAGCGGATCGTCGACGCGCCCGGCGTGCGGGTGGAGGTCGAGCGGGGCCTGACCGTCGGCGAGGCGGAGGCGCGGGCGACGGAGTTCGCCCGGCTCCCCGTCGACGTGGCCGCAGAACTCCCGCTGAAGGTACGGTTGTTCGGCGTCGAGGGCGGGGCGGCGGTCCTGGTGCTGCTGGTCCACCACATCGCCACGGACGGATGGTCGGTGGGCTGCCTCCTCTCCGATCTGGACCGCGCCTATCGGGCCCGTACGGAGGGCCGGGCCCCCGACTGGGAGCCGCTGCCCGTCCAGTACGCGGACTACACCCTCTGGCAGCGGGACATGCTCGGCGACCCCGGGGACCCCGACAGCACCGCCCACGAGCAACTGGCCTTCTGGCGGCGGGCGCTCGACGGCGTTCCGGTGGAGACGCGGCTGCCCGCCGACCGGCCCCGGCCGGCCGAACCCGGGCGGCAGCGGGGCGCGGTGGTGACCCTGGACCTGGACGCCGGGACCCACAAGGCCCTGACCGGTGTCGCCCGTGCGCGGCGGGCGACGTTCTTCATGGTGGTGCGCTCCGCCCTGTCCCTGGCCCTGCGGGCGGCGGGTGCCGGGTCCGACCTGGTGGTCGGGACACCGGTGGCCGGGCGGCCGGAGGAGGCGCTGCACGATCTGGTCGGGTTCTTCGTGAACACGCTGGCGCTGCGGACCGACCTGTCCGGGAATCCGACCCTCGGTGAGCTGGTGGACCGGGTGCGAGACGCGGACCTGGCGGCGTTCGCGCACGAGGACCTGCCGTTCGACCTGCTCGTGGAGGACCTGAACCCCGAGCGGTCCCTCGGCCGGCACCCCTTCTTCCAGGTCATGGTCGGCGCGCGGACCGCGCAGGACGACCCGTACCACCTGGGCGGCATCCCGGCCGTCCTCGACGGCGCCGACCTGGCCACCGCCAAGTTCGACCTGAGCTTCGACTGCCTGGAGCGGTTCGATCCGGACGGCGGTCCGGACGGGCTGCGGCTCGGACTCCAGTACGCGACCGATCTCTACGACGAGGAGACCGCGCTCCTCCTCCTCGACCTGTTCCGGCGCGCGCTGAGCGCCCTCGCGGAGCAGCCGGACAGCACGCCCCTCGACGCCGTCCGCCTGCTCACCGACGAGGAGGGCCGCGGGCTCGACCGCCGCCACCGGGCGCTCGCCGAGGCCCGGCGGCATCGCGCCGGCGCCGGGAAGGAGCCGCGCGACGGCGACCGGGCGCGCACCGCCACGGACCCGCGCGAGGAGATCCTGCGCGGTCTGTTCGCGGAGATCCTGGGACGGGAGGAGGTGCTGCCCGGGGAGAACTTCTTCAAGCTCGGCGGACACTCCCTGCTGGCCGGCAAGCTCACCAACCGCGTGCGCGGCGCCCTCGGCCTCCGGGCCGCGATCCGCGACGTGTTCCTCGCCCCGACGCCCCGGCAGCTCCTGCGGCGGCTCGGCGACCAGGACGCGGGCCCCGACCGTCCGGCCCTGCGGCCGGTGCCGCAAGAACGGCGGCCCGAGCGGATCCCGCTCTCCTACGCCCAGCGCCGCCTGTGGTTCCTGAACCGCCTCGAAGGCCCGTCGTCGGCGTACAACGCGCCCGTGGTGCTCCGGTTGGACGCCGTGCCCGATCCTGCGGTGTTGGAGGCGGCCGTACGGGACGTGGTGGAGCGGCACGAGGTGCTGCGGACGGTGTATCCGGCGCGGGACGGCGAGCCGTACCAGCGGGTCGTCGGCGTCCCCGGCGTACGGGTGGAGGTCGAGGAGCGCACCCCCGTCGGCGAGGCGAAGGCGCGGGCGACGGAGTTCGCCCGGACGTCGATCGACGTGTCGCGTGAACTGCCGCTCCGCGTACGGCTGTTCGGAGTGGAGGACGGGACTGCGGTCCTGGTGCTGCTGGTCCACCACATCGCCACGGACGGATGGTCGGTGGACTGCCTGCTCGCGGACCTGGACCGCGCCTACCGGGCCCGTACGGAGGGCCGCGCGCCCGACTGGGAGCCGCTGCCCGTCCAGTACACCGACTACACCCTCTGGCAGCACGACCTCCTCGGTGTCGAACACGGCGTTCTGGGAGGCCGGTTGGCCTTCTGGCGTACGGCGCTCGACGGTGCTCCGGTGGAGACGCGGCTGCCCGCCGACCGGCCCCGGTCGACCGAGCCCGGACAGCGGCGGGGCGACGTGGTGACCACGGAGGTCGGCGCAGGCGTGCACAAGGCGCTCGGCGGTCTCGCCCGTGCGCGGCGGGCGACGTTCTTCATGGTGGTGCGCTCCGCGCTGTCCCTGGCCCTGCGGGCGGCGGGTGCCGGGTCCGACCTGGTGGTCGGGACGCCGGTGGCCGGGCGGCCGGAGGAGGCGCTGCACGATCTGGTCGGGTTCTTCGTGAACACGCTGGCGCTGCGGACCGACCTGTCCGGGAATCCGACCCTCGGTGAGCTGGTGGACCGGGTGCGGGAGGCCGACCTCGCGGCGTTCGCCCACGACGATCTGCCGTTCGACCTGCTGGTGGAGGACCTGAACCCCGAGCGGTCCCTCGGCCGGCACCCCTTCTTCCAGGTCGTGGTCAGCGCGCAGACCGCCGGGGAGGCGCAGGACACGGCCCGCGCGCTCGGCGGCATCCCCGGCACCCTGGACGGCGCCGACCTGGCCGCCGCCAAGTTCGACCTGGGCTTCCACTGCGCCGAGACGCTCGGCCCCGACGGCGAACCGGGCGGCGTGCTGCTCGGACTCCAGTACGCGACCGACCTCTACGACCGGGAGACCGCGCTCCTCCTGCTCGACCTGTTCCGCCGCGCCCTCACCGCCCTCGCCGAGAGGCCCGCCGACACGTCCCTCGACACCGTCCGCCTGGTCACCGACGAGGAGCGCCGGGAGCTCGACCGGCGCCACGAAGCCCTCGCCGCCGAGCGGAGCCGTGCCGGTGCCGGTGCCGCCGGAACGAGGGTGCGGGACGGGGCCCGTGCCGTCACGGACCCGCGCGAGGAGATCCTGCGCGGCCTGTTCGCGGAGATCCTGGGGCGGGAGGAGGTGCTGCCGGAGGAGAACTTCTTCAAGCTCGGCGGGCACTCGCTGCTCGCGGGCAAGCTCGCCAACCGGGTCCGCGCGGCCCTCGGGCTCCGGGCCGCGATCCGCGACGTGTTCCTCGCCCCGACGCCCCGGCAGCTCCTGCGGCGGCTCGGCGACCAGGTCGCGGGCCCCGACCGTCCGGCCCTGCGGCCGGTGCCGCGGGAGCGGCGGCCCGAGCGGATCCCGCTCTCCTACGCCCAGCGCCGGCTGTGGTTCCTGAACCGGCTGGAAGGCCCGTCCGCCACCTACAACATCCCCGTGGTGACCCGGCTCCACCGCTCCCTCGACCCGGCCGTGTTCGCCACCGCCCTCGCGGACGTCGCCGCCCGCCACGAGGTGCTGCGCACCGTCTACCGCTCCGCCGAAGGCGAGCCCCACCAGCAGGTCCTCGACGGCGCCGTGCCCGTCCTCGAACAGGTCCCGGTCGACGGCCCCGAGGCGCTGCGGGCGGCCGTCGACGAGGCCGCCGGACACGTCTTCGACCTGGCCGCCGAGATCCCCTTCCGGGCCCGGCTCGTCACCGGCGCCGACGGCGGCCAGGTCCTCGTGCTGCTCCTGCACCACATCGCGGGCGACGGCTGGTCCACCCCGTGCCTCCTCGCCGACCTCGACACCGCCTACCGGGCCCGTACGGAGGGCCGCGCCCCCGACTGGGAGCCGCTGCCCGTCCAGTACGCCGACTACACCCTCTGGCAGCACGACCTCCTCGACGGCGAACACGGCCTCTCGGGGGAGCAGCTGGCCCACTGGCGCACCGCGCTCGACGGGCTGCCGCCGCTGCTCGCCCTGCCCACCGACCGGCCGCGCCCGGCGGAGAGCGACGGGGCCGGCGCCCTCACCGCCTTCGACGTGAGCGCCGCCACGCACCGGGCCCTGCTGCGCCGCGCCCGGAGCAGCGGCGCCACCCTCTTCATGGTCGTGCAGGCCGCCCTGGCCGCCCTCCTCACCCGGCACGGCGCGGGCACCGACATCGCGATCGGCACCACCGTCGCCGGCCGCGCGGACGACGCCCTGCACCCCCTCGTCGGCTTCTTCGTCAACACGCTGGTGCTGCGCACCGACACCTCCGGCGACCCCGCCTTCACCGACCTGGTGCACCGCGTCCGCGAGACGGGGCTCGCCGCCTACAGCAACCAGGACCTCCCCTTCGACCGGCTCGTGGAGCACCTCAGCCCGCACCGCTCCGCCGCCCACGCCCCGCTCGTGCAGGTGATGCTCCAGGTCCACGCCGCGACCGCAGCGACCGCCGCCCGCACCCCGAACGTCCTGGACGGCGAACCGGTCGCGTTCCGCGCCGTCGGCGCCAAGTCGGACCTGACCTTCGCGCTCACCGAGCTCACCGACGCGGACGGCGCCCCGGCCGGACTGCGCGGCGCCCTCGAATACGCCACCGCCCTCTACGACGAGGACACCGCCCGCCTCCTGGCCCGGCGCCTCGCCGAGACCCTGGACGCGTTCGCCGCCGACCCCGGACTCCCGCTGTCCGGACCGCAGTACGGCCCGGCCGCCCCCTCGGGACCGGAGGCCGTACGGGACGAGAAGGGGCGCCCCGCGCCCGTACGGATCCCCGGAGAGGTGTACGCGCCGGCCCCCGGCGGCGGCGCGCGGCCCACCGGCCGGCGGGCCTTCCCGGCCGCCGACGGCACCCTGCGGCCCGTCGCCGTCCTCACCGCGGGCGGCTACCCGGTGGAGCCCGGCCGCGTCGAGGACGTCCTCACCGGCCACCCCGGCGTGACCGGGGCGGGCGTCGCCGTCCGCGACGACCGGCTCCACGCGTACGTCACCCGTCTGCCCGGCGGTCCCGGCACCTTCGACGAGGCCGCGCTGCGGGAGTGGGCCGCCGAGCGGCTGCCCGAGTACCTGGCCCCGGCCCGGGTCGTCGCCGTGGACCGGCTGCCCGCCCCCGGCGCGCACCCCGCCGACCTCCCGTCCGAGGGGGAGGCGCCGGGCGCGGCTGCCCCGGACGGCCGGGAGGAGGAGCTGCTCGCCCTCTTCCGCGACGTCCTCGGCGGCCGGGACCTCGGCCGGAACGACAACTTCTTCAAGTCCGGCGGCCACTCCCTCCTCGCCATCAGGCTGCTCAACCGGATCCGCGCCGACCTCGGCCGGGACCTCACCCTGCGGGACGTGTTCCGCAACCCCACCGCGGCCTCCCTCGCCCGGCGCCTCGCCGACGCGGACCGGACGCCCGCGGACGCGCCGCCCGCGCCCGGCACGGCGGCGCCCCGCCCACCCGCCGCACCGGCGCTGCGGCGCCGGACCAGGGCGGGGGCGCGCCAGGGCCGCTGACGGACCGGCACCGGCAGCTCCGGGCGGCGCCTTCTGCCGCCCGGAGCCGCCGGTCCGACTGCCCCGGGAGCGGGCGGGCCGCGCCTAGCGTGGAGGGCACGGAGGCGAGGGGAACCGTTCGCCCCGGTCTCTCGGCCCCTTACCGGAGGAACCCAGCATGCCCCCCAGCAGAACGGACGACCTGCTCGACGGCGGACCCTCTCCCGCCCCCGCCCCGCCCGTCCTGGACCTGATCGCCCATCAGGTCCGCACCCGTCCCGACGCCCCCGCCCTCGTCCACGCCGACACCCGGCTGACGTACGCGGAGCTCGCCGCGGCCGTGGACGCAAGGGCCCGGGAGCTCGCCGCCCTGGGCGCGGGACCCGGCCGCCTCGTGGCCCTCCACCGGCCCCGCGGCACCGACGCGATCGTCGGCCTCCTCGCCGTCCTCACCACCGGCGCCGCCTACCTGCCGCTCGACGTCCAGGCCCCCGACGCCCGCAACGCCGCGATCCTCCGGGACGCCTGCGGCGACCTGGCCCCCACCCCGGCCGAGGTCGCCCGGCACGGCGAACTCGTCCTCGAAGGACCCGGCGCGGAGGCGGGCGCCGCCTACGTCATCTACACCTCGGGCTCCACCGGCACCCCCAACGGCGTCGTCGTCGCCCACGACTCCCTCGCCCACTTCGTCGCCGGCGCGACCCCCGCCTACGGCATCGGCCCCGACTCCCGGGTCCTCCAGTTCAGCCCGCTGCACTTCGACGCCAGCGTCCAGGAGGTCTTCCCCACCCTCGGCGCGGGCGGCACCCTCGTCCTGCGCACCGACGACATGCTCGACGTCGGCGAACTCCTCGCCGGCTGCGAGCGCCACGGCATCACCCTCCTCGACCTGCCCGCCGCCTACTGGCACGAGCTCGTCCACGTCCTGACCACCGGCGCCGTCCGCCTCCCGGACCACCTGCGCACCGTGCTCGTCTACGGCGAGGCCGTCCTGCCCGAGCGGATCGCCCAGTGGCGCGCCCTGGCCGGCGACCGGGTCCGGCTGCTCAACGGCTACGGCCCCACCGAGACCACCGTCGTGGCCACCGTCGCCGACCTCACCCGGCACGAGTCCGGCCCCGTCCCCATCGGCCGCCCCCTGCCCGGCGTCCGCGCCGCCGTCGTCGACGGCGAACTCTGGCTCCTGGGCGGCGGACTGACCCGCGGCTACCTGCACCGCCCCGAACTCAACGCCCGCCGCTTCACCACCCTGGACGACGAGCGCGCCTACCGCACCGGCGACCTCGTCACCATCGGCGAGGACCGGCAGATCCTCTACCACGGGCGCCTCGACGACGAGGTGAAGATCGGCGGCCAGCGCATCGACCCCGCCGCGATCGACTCCGTCCTCGCCGGCCACCCCGCCGTCCGGGAGGCCGCCGTCGTCGCCCAGCAGGACGCCGAGGGCGTCAAACGGCTCGTCGCCTTTGTCGTCACCGAGGGCGGCACCGGCGCGGAGGAACTGCGCGCCCGGGTGCGCGACCGGATGCCGCCCGCCGCCGTGCCCGCCGTCAGCACCGTCGTCGCCCTGCCCCGCACCAGCTCGGGCAAGATCGACCGGAAGAGGCTGCGCACCACCGACCCGCGCCTGCCCGTCGTCCACGAGGAGCCCCTGCCGGCCGGGGACCGGGTGCCGCTCTCCCACGCGCAGCGGCGCCTCTGGCTGGTCAACCAGTTCGACGGCCCGTCCGCCGCCTACAACATGCCGGTCGTCCTCCACCTGGACGCGGTGCCCGACCGCACCGCCCTGGCCGCCGCCGTCACCGACCTCGCCGAACGGCACGAGGTCCTGCGCACCGTGTTCCTCGCGCCCGACGACGAGCCCTACCAGCACGTCCTGGCCCCCGCAGCCGTCCGGCTCCGCACCGTCGAGTGCCCCGCCGCCGAACTCCCCGGCCAGGTCGCCGCCTTCACCGCCGAGACCTTCGACCTCTCCCGCGAACTGCCCCTGCGCGTCGCCCTCCTCCTGCCCGACGAGGGCCCGGGCGCCACCCTCGCCGTCCTCCTCCACCACGTCGCCGGCGACGGCTGGTCCCTCACCCCCCTCATGACCGACCTGGCCCGGGCGTACGCCGACCGTGTCGAGGGCCGCGCCCCCGACCGGGAGCCGCTGCCCGTCCAGTACGCCGACTACACCCTCTGGCAGCACGACCTCCTCGGCACCGGCGACGACCCCGACTCCGTCACGGCCCGGGGCCTGGCCCACTGGCGCACCGCCCTCGACGGCCTCCCCGACGCGACCGACCTGCCCCTCGACCGGCCCCGGCCCGCCGTCCGCGACCACGCCGGCGCCCAGGTGACCACCACCCTCGGAGCCGGCGTCCACGCCCGGCTCGTCCGCCTCGCCGAGGAGCACGACGCCAGCGTCCTCATGGTCCTCCAGACCGCTCTGGCCCTCGCCCTGCGGGCGGCCGGAGCCGGCGACCGCGTCGCCCTCGGCACCCCCGTCGCCGGACGCGACGACGAAGCCCTCGACGACCTGGTCGGCTTCTTCGTCAACACGCTCGTCCTGCCCACCGACACCTCCGGCGACCCCGGCTTCACCGACCTCCTGCGACGGGTCCGCGACACCGACCTCGCCGCATTCGCCCACCAGCGGCTCCCCTTCGACCTCCTCGTCGAACACCTCAACCCGCCCCGCACGCCCGGCGTCCACCCCCTCTTCCAGGTGATGCTCACCCTGCGGACCACCGGCACCGGAGGAGGGGCCTTCCGGCTCGGCGCGATCGACGGCCGGTTCGCCGAGGACGGCCCGGCCACCACCAAGTTCGACCTCACCGCCGCCTGCGAGGAGCTCCGCGACGCCGACGGCGCCCCCGCCGGACTGCGGATCGCCCTGGAGCACGCCACGGACGTACTCGACGAGGACACCGCCCGGCTCCTCCTCACCGCCCTGGAACGCGCCCTACGCACCGCCGCCGACCGGCCCGGCGACCCCGTCCCGGACACCGCGCTCGTCGCGCCCGCCGACCGGCTCGCCCTCGACGCGCGGCGCGCCCGCACCGCCGCCCGCGCCGCCGAGACCGCCGCCGAGGAGGCCCTGTCCGCCGCGCACGCCGCCGTCGAACCGCCCCCGCCCCACCTCGACACCCTCCGCGCACTCTTCGCCGAGGCCCTCGGCCTGGACGACGTGGGCCCGCACGAGGGGTTCTTCACCATCGGCGGCCACTCCATGAGCGGCGTGCGCCTCGCCAACCGGATCCGCGCCCGCCTCGGCGCCGACGTCCAGGTCCGCGACCTCCTCCTCGCCCCCACCCCCGACGCCCTCGCCCGCCGCATCGCCGACCGGGAGACCGGGAACGGCACCGCCGCCGGGACCGCCCGGTCCCGGCCCGTCCCGCGCACCGACCGCCCCGAGCGGCTGCCCCTCTCGTACGCCCAGCGGCGGCTGTGGTTCATCGACACCCTCGAAGGCCCCAGTGCCTCCTACAACATCCCCCTCGTCCTGCGGCCGGCCGCGCCGCTCGACCCGGACGCCCTCGCCCTGGCCCTCACCGACCTCTCCGACCGGCACGAGGTGCTCCGCACCCGCTACCGGACCGTCGACGGCGAACCCCACCAGGAGGTCCTGACCGGCGTCCGGCCCCCGCTCGACGTACGGTCCGTCCCGGCCGCGCTGCTCCCCGAGGCCGTCGCCGCGGCCGCCGGCCACGTCTTCGACCTGGCCGAGGAGACACCGCTGCGGGCCACGCTGCTGCTGCCCGACGGCGGGGCGTACGACGACGAGCCCCGAGACGGCGGGCTCCACGACGGCGGGCAGGTCCTCGTCCTCCTCGTCCACCACATCGCCGCCGACGGCTGGTCCACCGGACCGCTCCTCGGCGACCTCACCACCGCCTACCTCGCCCGCGCCGGGGGCCGCGCCCCCGACCGGGAGCCGCTGCCCGTCCAGTACGCCGACTACACCCTCTGGCAGCGGGACCTGATCGACGGGCCCGCCGCCCGGGACCACCTGGAGTTCTGGGAGCAGAACCTCGCCGGAGCGCCGCCCGTCCTCGAACTGCCCGCCGCCCGGCCCCGGCCCGCCGAGGCCGGCCACCGCGGCGGACACGCCCCCGTCGCCCTCGACCCCGCCACCCACCGCGCCCTGGAGGACCTCGCCCGGAGCGGCGGCGCCACCCTCCTCATGGTCCTCCAGGCCGCCCTGGCCGCCGTCCTCACCCGGCACGGCGCCGGCACCGACCTGCCGCTCGCCACCATGACCGCCGGACGCGACGACGAGAACCTGGGCGACCTGGTCGGCTTCTTCGTCAACACCCTGGTGCTGCGCACCGACACCTCCGGCGATCCCACCTTCGCCGAACTCCTCGAACGGGTCCGGCGGGCCGACCTCGCCGCCTACGCCCACCAGGAGCTCCCCTTCGACCGCGTCGTCGAACACCTCAACCCCGTCCGCACCACCGCCCACCACCCGCTGGCCCAGGTCGTCGTCCAGCTCCACCACGACTACACCCGCGACACCCCCGGCGCCGCCGCCGCGCGCGGCCTCTTCCGGGAGGGCGGACCCGCCCTCCTCGACACCGTCTCCACCAAGTTCGACCTCACCTTCGCCCTGACGGAGCTGCGGGACGCGGAAGGACACCCCGGCGGCCTGGCCGGCGGACTGGAGTACGCCACCGACCTGTTCGACGCCCCCGTCGCCGCCCTGCTCGCCGCCCACCTGGACCGGACCCTGCGCGCCGCCGCGGCCGACCCCGGCGTACGGATCGGGGACGTCGACCTGCTCACCGACGCCGACCGCCTCCGGCTCGGCGCCGAGTACAACGACACCGCCACCGTGCCGCCCCCGGGGCCGGAGACCGTCCACGAGCGGATCGCCCGCCAAGCCGCGCGGACCCCCGACGCCCCCGCGCTCGTCACCGACGACGAGACCGTCTCCTACGCCGAACTCGACGCCCGGGCGGACGCGTTCGCCGCCCGCCTCCGCGCGGCCGGAACGCGCCGGGGCGACACCGTTGGCGTCCTCCTCGACCGGGGCGTGTCCCTGGTGGTGACGGCGCTCGCCGTCCTCAAGTGCGGCGCCGCGTACCTCCCGCTGGACCCCCGCCTCCCCGAGGCCAGGATCCGGCTGATGACCGAGGACGCCGGGGCCCGCCTCGTGGCGACCGACACGGCGCACGCCGCCGCCCTCCCGGACGGCCTCTCCGCCCCCGTCCTCGCCGTCGACGCGCCCGCCGGGCACGACCCGGCACCGGGGGAGTCCGGAGCCCCGCGCGCCACCGGCGACGACCTGATGTACGTGATGTTCACCTCCGGATCGACCGGCCGGCCCAAGGGCGTCGGCGTCACCCACCGCAACGTCCTCGAACTCGCCGCCGACCGCGACCTCGCCGCCGGCGGGCCCCGGCGGATGCTGGTGCACTCCGCGACCGGCTTCGACGCCTCCGTCTTCGAGACCTGGGTGCCGCTGCTCGGCGGCGGCAGCCTCGTCGTCACCCCCGGCGACGGCACCGACCTCGCCGAGACCGCCCGCGCCGTCCACCGGCACGGCGTCACCGGCGCCTACTTCACCGTGGGCCTGTTCCACGTCATGGCCGACGAGGGCCTGGACACCCTCCGGGCGCTGCGCGAGGTGTGGACCGGCGGGGACGTCGCCTCGCCGGCCGCCGTCCAACGGGTCCTCACCCACTGCCCCGACACCGTCCTCGTCCACTCCTACGGACCCACCGAGACCACCTTCGCCTCCCACAACCAGTGGTTCGCCACCGGACGGCGCACCCTGCGGGGCGCCGGCGTCCACCTCGGCCGGCCCATGGACAACACCCGCAGCCACGTCCTCGACGACGCGCTGCGGCCCGTGCCGCCCGGCGTCCCCGGCGAGCTGTACATCGCGGGCACGCACGTGGCCCGCGGCTACGTCGGCCGCCCCGGCACGACCGCCGAACGCTTCGTCCCCGACCTGTTCGAGAACGACGGCAGCCGCATGTACCGCACCGGCGACCGCGTCCTGTGGACCCCCGACGGCGAACTCCGCTTCCTCGGCCGCGCGGACGGCCAGATCAAGCTGCGCGGCGTGCGGATCGAACCCGGCGAGGTCGAGCGGACGCTCGCCGCACACCCCGCCGTCGGCCAGGCGCTCGCCGTGGTCCGCGAGGACCGGCCCGGCGAGAAGACCCTCGTCGGCTACGCCGTCCCCCGCGCCGGCCACTCCGTCACCGGGGCCGAACTGCTCGCCGCCGCCCGCGCCACGCTCCCCGAACACCTCGTGCCCTCCGCGGTCGTCGTCCTCGACGCCCTGCCGCTGACCGTCAACGGCAAACCCGACCGCGCGGCCCTCCCCGCCCCGCACCGGCCCGCCCCGGCCGAGGGCGGACGGCGGCCCCGCAACGCGCGCGAGGAGGTGCTGTGCGCCCTGTTCGCCGAGATCCTCGACGTGCCCGAGGTCGGCATCGACGACAACTTCTTCTCCCTGGGCGGCCACTCCCTGCTCGGCGTCCGCCTGGTCAACCGCATGCGCGGCGTCCTGGGCGTCGAGCGCACCGTCCGCGACCTCTTCCGCCTGCCCACCCCCGCCGGCCTCCTCGGCTCGTACGAGGACGAGGCCGGGGACGGGAGCGGGGACGACGGCACGGCCGCCGCCCTGGGCGTCCTGCTGCCGCTCAGCACCCGGGGCACCCGCCGCCCGCTGTTCTGCGTCCACCCCGGGACCGGCGTCGGCTGGGCCTACGCGGGCCTCGCCCGCCACCTCGGCGACGACCAGCCGCTCTACGCCCTCCAGGCCCGCGCCCTGAGCGACCCCGGCCACCGGCCGCGCACGGTCGAGGAGATGGCCGACGACTACCTGGAGCGGATCCGCCGGATCCAGCCCTGGGGCCCCTACCGGCTGCTCGGCTGGTCGTACGGCGGCGTCGTCGCCCACACCATGGCGGTACGGCTCCGCGAGGCCGGCGAGCGGGTCGAGCTCCTGGCCCTGATGGACGCCCACCAGACCGGACCCGGCAGCGTCTCCGTACTGCCGCCGGAGGAACGGGCCGCCGAGGCGCCGGCCGGGGACCTCGCGGAGGCGACGGAGCGGATCCGCCGCGAGGACCCCGTCCTCGCCGGCTTCTCCGACGCGGAGCTGCGGGCGGTGCTCCGCGCCTCCGAGACCCACGCCGGACTCATGGCCCGGCACGTGCCCGGCGTCGCCGACACCGACGTGGTGTTCTTCACCGCCCGCCGGCCGGGGGAGCCCGAAGGCCTCCTCGCCGCCACCTGGATTCCCCTCGCCCAGGGAATCGTCGACAACCACACCGTCGAATGCGGCCACCTCGAAATGGCCGGACCCGAACCACTCGCACACATCGGAAGCATTCTCTCGGAGAAACTCTCCGCCCTGCAGAAGAAGGAAATGAGGAGCCAGTCATGAGCGATTCCGTCAACCCGTTCGACAACGCCGAGGGAACCTTCCACGTCGTCGTGAACGACGAGGGCCAGCACTCCCTGTGGCCGGCCTTCGCGGACGTCCCCGGCGGCTGGACCAGCGTTCACGGCCCCACCGGCCGGACCGAGGCCCTGGAGTACGTCACCGCCCACTGGACCGACATCCGCCCGCGCAGCCTCGTCGCCCAGTACGCCTGACGCCCCGCCGGGCATGACCCGGAAAAGGCGCCGCGCCCCGCGTTCACCGCGGGGCGCGGCGCCTTTTCCGTTTCCCGGCGGCGGGATGCCGGCGCGGAAATGAGAATACGAAAGTGCCGGTCCTTGCTGCCGCTCCTACTTCCCCTCCCGGGGTGCGCCAAAATCTATTCTTCAGGCATGAAGATTCTCTTGAGCGGAACCGCGTCGGATTCCCATACGTGGAATCTGGTGTACCTCGGGCTCTTCCTGGAGGAGCTGGGACACGAGGTCGTCGGGCTCGGCCCCTGCGCGGACGCCGAGCTGCTCGCCGCCGCCTGTCTGCGGCACGCCCCCGACGCGGTGGTGCTCAGCAGCGTCAACGGACACGGCTACCGCGACGGCCTCGCCGCCGTCCGCCGGCTGCGCGCGGAGCCCGCCCTCGCCGGGCTGCCCGTGGTGCTCGGGGGAAAGCTCGGCGTCGCCGGCCACCGCCAGGAGGCGGACGTCGCGCGCCTGACCGAGGCCGGCTGCGACGCCGTCCTCGGCGAGGACCTGGACGCCCTGCGGGCCTTTCTGGCGACCGGGGCGCGCCGGGAGGCCGTCACGTCGCTTCGGGAGGTGCCGGCTTGACCGCCGCCGATACCGCCCCCGCCCCCTCCTTCGGGGCGTTCGTCGCGGCCTCCGCCGCCGCCGGCCGGCTCGTCGTCCAGCCCCGCATGGGCTTCGGCGACCCGGGCCGGATGCGGGCCGGACTCGCACGGACGCGGGCCGCCACCGCCCACACCGTCGGCACCCTGACCGTCGACAGCTACACCCGCGTCGGCGACCTCGCCGCCGCCCGCGCCGCCGTCGCCGAGGACGTCCCCCTCAACGGCTACCCGATCGCCACCCACGCGCCGGACACCACCCGCGCCCTCCTCGAAGGGCTCCACGACGACGCCTTCCCCGTCCAGGTCCGCCACGGCTCCGCCCGGCCCGGCACCATCATCGAGGCCCTCACCGCCGCCGGCCTGACCGCCACCGAGGGCGGCCCCGTCTCGTACTGCCTGCCCTACGGCCGCACCCCCTTGCGGGAGTCCGTCGAGGCCTGGGCCCGCGCCTGCGAACTGCTCGCCGGCACGGCGCGCCCCGGCACCACCCCCCACCTGGAGAGCTTCGGCGGCTGCCTGCTCGGCCAGCTCTGCCCGCCCGGCCTCCTGGTCGCCACCAGCGTCCTGGAGTGCCTGTTCTTCGCCCAGTACGGGCTGCGCAGCGTCTCCCTGAGCTACGCCCAGCAGACCGACCCCGGCCAGGACGAGGAGGCCGTACGGGCCCTGCGCCGCCTCGCCGCCGAGTTCCTGCCCGCCGGCGTCGAGCACCACGTCGTCCTCTACACCTACATGGGCGTCTTCCCCCGCACCGAACGCGGCGCCACCCGCCTCCTGGAGGCGTCCGCCCGCCTCGCCGTGCGCTCCGGGGCGGGCCGGCTGATCGTCAAGACCGCCGCCGAGGCGCACCGCATCCCCACCGTCGAGGAGAACGTCCGAGCCCTGGAGACCGCCGCCGCGGCCGCCGCGCTCGCCGGACCCCCGGAACCCGCCCCCACGGCGGACGGGAACGGAGAGGTGTACGAGGAGGCCCGCACCCTGATCGAGACCGTCCTCGGCCTCCACCCCGACATCTCCCGCGCCCTCCCGGCCGCCTTCGCCCGGGGACTCCTCGACGTCCCGTTCTGCCTCCACCCCGACAACCCCGGCCGCTCCCGCGGCTTCATCGACCCCGCCGGGCGGCTCCGCTGGGCCCGCACCGGAGCCATGCCGATCACCGCCGACCCCGCGGCCGACGCCACCCCCCTCACAGCGGACGGCCTGCTCACCGCCCTCCACCACGTCGCGGGCCGCTACGACGACCCGTGGCGGCCCGACGACGAGGAGGACGGGGACGGCGACGGGGACGGCTGCGACCGCCCGCGGGCCGCCCCGCTCACCGTCTGAACGCCCACCGCCCGGCCCACCCGCACCCACCACGAACAGGAGCCCCGCCATGGACCAGCCCCTCCCCGCCGACGCGCCGGCCGCACCGCCCCTGCCGCCCCCGCTCGGCGAACACCTCCGCTCGCCGCGGCTGCGGACCGCCATGCTCGTCCAGCAGCAGGCCCTCCGGGCCGCCCGCGACTTCCTGTACGGCGAGGGCTTCACCGAGCTCCTGCCGCCGCTCGTCGGCCCCGTCACCGACCCCGGCGGCCGCGGCGCCAAGGCCCTGGACGTCGACTACTACGGCCACCCCTACAAGCTGATGACCAGCGCCATCCTCTACAAGCAGGCCTCCCTGCGCGGCTTCCCGAAGCTCTTCTACATCGCCCCCAACGTCCGCGTGGAGCCCGAGGAGACCGCCACCACCGGCCGCCACCTCGTCGAGTTCCACCAGATCGACGTCGAGATCGCCGGCGCGAGCCGCGAGGACGCCCAGGAGGTCGCCGCCGGCCTGCTCACCCACGTCGCCGAACACGTCTGGACGGCCGTCCCCGACCTGCTCACCGGACTCGGCCGGCAGGAGCGCGACTTCGCCGAGGTCCGCGCGGGCAAGTACGACGTCCGCACCCACGACGAGGCCGTGGCCCGCCTCCTCGCCGCCGGCCACCCGCAGAACCCCGACGGCGAGATCGACTGGACCGGCGAGCGGATCCTCTCCCTGGAGAGCGACCGCCCCTTCTTCGTCGACGACTACCCCAAGGGCTCCCGGGGCTTCTACGACCGCGAGGACCCCGAACGCCCCGGCGTCCTGCGCAACTTCGACCTGATCGCCCCGCACGGCTACGGCGAACTGGTCTCCGGCAGCGAGCGCGAGTCCGACTACGCCACCATCGTCACCCGCATGCGGGAGAGCGGCGAGAACCCCGCCAAGTACGCCTGGTACCTCAAGGAGGCCCGCGAGGGCATCCCGGCCAGCGCCGGCTTCGGCATGGGCCTCCAGCGCCTGGTCCGCTTCCTCACCGGGCTCGACGCCCTCTGGCAGGTCAGCGCCTACCCGAAGCTCCCCGGGGCGGTGACCCCGTGACCGGCCTCGACGCCCCCGGCTTCCCCGAGGAGTCCGTACGCGCCCGGGCCCGGGGCGGCACCGCCGAGGTCTTCCCCGACCCCGCCGCGTACGGCACGCGCCTCTTCGGCCCGAGCGGTGCCGGTCACGGCCCGGGAGACGCCCTCGACCGGGCGCGCATCGTCCCGCCGGTCTTCATGCCCGAGCGCCTGGAGAAGCTCATCGACCTCGCCCGTGAACCGGAGTTCACCGACGTCGACCTCACCACGCGCACCGGCGGCTTCACCGCCCGGCTGCCCCTCTACCTGTCCGCCTTCGGCTCCACCCGCGCCGGCAGCGGCGACCTCGCCGTCCACGCGAGCCGGCAGGCCGCCCGCCTCGGCATCCCCATGGTCATCGGTGAGAACATGATCCCCGTCCACGGCTACCGCCGGGCCGGCGACGCCACCCGGTCCGCCCTCCTCACCCGCATCGAGGCCTATCTCGACGCCGCGCCCGACGGCACCGGCGGCGTCGTCGTCCAGCAGTCCACCGAGGACGCCGACTCCGAGGTCTGGAACCTCCTCTACAGCGACCCCGCCATCCGCCCCCTCCTGGAGACCGGCCGCCTCGCCTTCGAGCTGAAGACCGGCCAGGGCGCCAAGCCCGGCCTCGGGGGCATGACCGTCGTCGACCGGGCCGAGGCCGAGCAGCTCGCCCGCCGCTTCACCGTGCGCCAGGTCTTCGACCCGGAGGGGGCACGCCAACTGCGCTGCGCCACCCCCGGCACCTTCACCGACGAGATCCTCCGCCAGCAGCTCCGCTTCATGCGCAACAACTTCCCCAAGGCCCGCACCTGGGTGAAGTTCCACCCCGGCCGCGACATCGCCGACGCCGCCCGGACCGCCTGGGCCGCCGGAGCGGACGCCGTCACCGTCGACGGGGCCGAGGGCGGCACCGGCTGGGCCCCGGGCGCCTTCCTCGACCAGGTCGGCCTGCCCCTCGCCGAATGCCTGCGCCGCATCGGGCGCCCCGCGGGCTGCCTCCTCGCCAGTGGGGGCATGTGGGAGGGCGGACGCGTCCTGCGCGCCCTCGCCCTCGGCGCCACCGCCGCCGGCCTCGGCCGGGCCGCCCTCGTCGCCGTCGACGAGGACCCCGAACACGGCCTGGAACGCCTCGTCGAGAGCATCGCCCTCGAACTGCGGCTGCTCGTCAGCGCGTTGGGCAAGTACGCCGTCACCGCCCTCGGCCCCGAGGACCTGTGGTGGCCCGACGGCCCCCACGCCGGCCACCCCGCCGTCCTCCCGGCCGGGGCGACGCCGTGACCGCCCGCCGGTCGCGGGGCGGCGGCCGTACCGTGCACGCCCGCTTCTCCGTACGGGAGCTCCCCGGCATCGCCGTGACCGCCCCCGACGAGGGCGCCGCCGCCGCGGCCCGGCGCAGCGCGCAGCGCGCCCTCACGGAGGCGGGCCGGGGCCACCTCGGCGGCCGCGTCGAACTCCGTACCCCCCGCACCGCCGTCCGGGGCCCGCGCCGCCGGCGCGCGGTGCGCCGGGCCGCCGACCGCGCGGTGGCCCTCGCCGTCGCGGCGGGCCTCCGCGGCGACACGGCGGGCGTCCACGTCCCGATCCGCCCGCCCGACTCGCCCCGCACGTCCCCGCGCTGACCCGCCCCGCCAGGCCAGACCCGCCCCGACCCTCGCCCCCCCGACCGACCTCGCGACCGCCTCCCGTACCCGGCGGCCCACGCGTACCGCCCCGCCCGGAGCCCACCCGTTCCGCCCCGTCCGCACATCCGCGTGCCCGCACGCGCCCCGTGCCCCTCCGACGACAGAAAGCCGACCCCATGGGAACGACGACCCCCGCCCCTCCCGCGCCGCCCGGTGCCAAGCCCTTCGTCGACTGGCCGCGCGTCAGCAGCCTCGTCGTCGGTCAGGCCGCCGTCCAGGCGGGCAGCTTCGCCCTCCTGATCGCCATGAGCTGGACCGCCGTCCAGCTCGGCGGCCGCGGCGCCGTCACGGCCGTCACCCTCGCCGCCACCCTCCCGCGCGCCCTGCTGCTCCTCTTCGGCGGCGCCCTCACCGACGTGCTCGGCCCCCGGGCCGTCCTGCTCCGCGCGACGAGCGTCCGCGTCGCCGTCCTCGCGGCCGGGGCGCTCGTCACCGCCACCACCGAGAGCCTGTGGCCGCTGATCGCCATCGCCCTCGTCGACGGCGCCCTGCTCGGCCTCACCGGACCGGCCTCCGGGGTCCTGCTGCCTAGGCTCGCCACCCAGGAGCAGCTCGGCCGTGCCAACTCCCTCTTCTCCATGGTGCTGCGCCTGGCCCCCATCGCCGGATCGCCGCTCGGGGCCTGGCTCGTCATCGCCGGCGGCCTGCCCGGCGCCGTCACCGCGGCCGCGATCGGCTGCGTCGTCTGGCTGGGCTGCGCCGCCCACGTCACCCACGGCATGGCCCGCCCCGAACGCGCCCCGCAGGGCCCCTCCCTCCTGTCCCGGTCCGGTGACGGCTTCCGCCTCCTCGCCGCCCATCCGCGCCTGCGGTGGATGTTCGTCGCCTGCTTCTGCATGGACCTGGCGTTCCTGTGGCCGGCCGAGGTCGCCCTGCCCCTGCGCGCCGTCGAACGGGGCTGGGGCATCGGCGCCGTGGCCCTGGTCCTGGCCGCCTTCAGCGCCGGCGCGCTCGCGTCCGCCGCCCTCGGCGCGGCCCTCGCCCACCGCATCCCGGCCCACGCCAAGCTGGTGGTGACCGGAACCGGTCTCGCGGCCGGCATGGCGGCCATGGCGCTCGTGCCCACCGCCCCCGTCCTCGCCGCCACGGCCGGCGCCGTCGGGCTCCTCTCCGGGCTCAACGGGCCCGCCCTCATCACCGCCTACCAGCAGGCCGTCCCCGAAGGGCGGATGGGCGCCGCCATGTCCACCTTCACGCTCTCCGGCATCGGCGCCGCGCCCCTCTCCCTGGCCGTCTTCACCCCCGTCTCGCTGCACCTCGGGGTGACCGGAACCTGGCTGCTCTGCGCGGGCCTCGCCCTCCTCTCCCCGATCGCCGCCGCCCTCGCCCTGCGCGGCAGCGGCAGCGACGACAGCGACGACAGCGACGACAGCGACGACAGCGACGACAGCGACGACAGCGACAGCGATGACAGCGACAGCGGGAAGGACACGGACCCGGCCGCTCCGCGCGCCGACGCCCGTGCCCGTACCGCACCGGAGTCCACCGTCACTTCCGTGTGAGGCAGACATGATCCAGCCGGTCCTTCCACCCCCCGTCCTCCCTCCACCCGCCCCGCCTCCGGCGGGCGGCCCGCTGGTCCCCGCCGCGCTGCCGCTCCTCACCGCCGCCCTGCCCGTGCTCCCCGGCCTCCGCCCGGCACGGCCCCAGCTCTGGCTGGTGGCCACCGAGGCGCACCGGGAGACCGTCGGCCGGTACGCGTCCCTCGTCCTGGACGGGACGGAGCTGACCCGCGCCGAGGAGTTCCGCCGGCCCGGCGACCGGGCCACCTACCTGTGCGCCCACGCGGGGCTGCGCCGTCTGCTCGGCGCCCAGCTCGGGATCGCGCCCCGGGCCGTGTCGGTGGCCCGGGCGCCGTGCCCCTGCTGCGGCGAGCCGCACGGCCGCCCCGTCCTGCCGGACGGGCGCCTGCACTTCTCGCTCTCCCACTGCGAGGGACTGAGTCTGATCGCCCTCGCGTCCACGCCGGTCGGGGTGGACATCGAGCGGGTGCCGCCCCCGCACACGGTCGCGGAGGCGGGCGAGGTGCTCCACCCGGCGGAGTCGGCGGAGCTCGCCGCCCTCGCCCCGGCCCGCCGGCCCGACGCGTTCGCCCGGGTGTGGACCAGGAAGGAGGCCTATCTGAAGGGGCTCGGCGTCGGCCTGGGCGCCGACCCGTCGGCCGACTACGTGGGCTCGGGACCGGTCCCCGCCGCGCCGGCCGGATGGCTCCTCGCCGACGTCCTCGTCCCGGACGGCCACCACGCCGCGGTGGCCCTGCGCCTGTGACGTCGCCGGGCCGCCGCGTCCTCGGCACGGTGGCCCGCGACGCGCGAACCGCACACCGCGTTCTCCGCCCCGGGAACCACGCGCCGCGCCGTGTCCTCCTCCTGAGGTCGGACACAACGGTGCCCGGACGGAGGATTCGTCCAACTCCCTTGTGAGCAAGGGTGCATGAGACCGAATCACCCGCCTCCCGCAAGGATCTGACCCACTGTGAGACACAGGCGAACAGCATCCCTCGTGGCCATGGGCGTCGCCGCGGCGCTCCTGCCCGCCCTCACTCCCGCCTCGGCCTCCGCCTCCGGGGCCGCCCCGGAGCCCCGGGCAGCCGCCGTCGATCCCCTCGGGCAGTACACGCGACAGAAACCGCGCTGGAAGCGCTGCGAGCCCGAGGGCCCGGCGCACTACGAGTGCGCCACGATCAAGGTGCCGCTCGACTACAGCCGCCCGGACGGCAGGAAGCTCGACGTCGAGATCTCCCGGACGAGGGCGACCGGCACCGAGGACCGGCGGGGTGTCCTGCTCCTCAACCCGGGCGGCCCCGGCAACACAGGGCTCGACATGCCGGTGTACCTGGGACCGCAGCTCCCGGACGCCGTGAAGCAGCGGTACGACCTGATCGGCTTCGACCCCAGGGGCGTCGGGCGGAGCTCCCCGGTGGGCTGCGGCCTGACCGACGCCGAGCTGAACTGGCAGCGCCCCTACAAGGCCGCGACGTTCGACAAGGACGTCCGGTGGGCGCGGACCGTGGCCGAGAAGTGCCGGGCGGCGAACGGAGCCGTGCTGCCGCACCTCAGCACCCGCAACACCGCGCGGGACATGGACGTGATCCGCGCCGTGCTCGGCGAGAAGAGGATCTCGTACCTCGGCTACTCCTACGGCACCTACCTGGGCGCCGTCTACACGCAGCTCTTCCCGCAGCGGACCGACCGGTTCGTCCTCGACAGCGCGGTCGACCCCGAGCGGATCTGGCGGGGCATGATCCAGGTGTGGGCGGAGGGCTCGGAGCCGGCGTTCACGCGGTGGACCGAGTGGACCGCCGCGAGGAACGCCACGTACAAGCTGGGCCGTACCCCGGCCGAGGTCCGCAAGACCTTCTGGGACCTGGTCGCCGGGGCGAACCGCACGCCCATACCCGTCGACGGCGTGCTCGTGTCCGGCGACGACATCCGCTCCTGGCGGGCCATGTTCTTCTACGTGACGGACGCCGCCGAGACGGTCGTCATGCTCAAGGAGGCCGCCGCCGGCAAGGCCCCGGCGCCGAGCGCGTCGCCGTCGCGGCGCGGCCTGCCGACCGCGCCCGTCCCGCCGTCCTCCGCCCGTAACGTCCCGGCCGACAACGGGGACGCGCTCTTCTGGTCCGTGGTGTGCGCCGACACCCGCGCCTGGCCGCGCGACCCGGAGCGGTACCGCCGCGACGCGATCCGCGACAGGGCGAAGTACCCGCTGTACGGCGACTTCGCGTCCCACATCAAGCCGTGCGCGTTCTGGGGGAAGGGCGCGGAGCCCGCGACGAGGATCGGCAACACCGTCCGCGCGCTCGTCCTGCAGAACGAGTGGGACCCCCAGACGCCGCTGGTCAGCGGACAGGGCATGCGCCGGGCCCTGAAGGGCTCCCGCATGGTCACGGTCCTCGACGGTCTGGGCCACGGCGTCTACGGCTCCGGGTCCTGCGCCGACGCGATCGGCACCGCCTACCTGGTGACGGGCCGGCTGCCGGCCGCGGACGTGTCCTGCCGGACCCCGGAGGGCCGGAGGACCGACGCTCCGCGGCTCGCGCCGTCGGCGCCCCGGGACCTCCCGGGCCTCCCCGGCCGCTCGGACCGCTTCTGACCCGTAATGACCGGCCCTGACCTGCCCTGACCGGTTCCGTACGGACGGCGCGGGCGGGGGAGCCCCCGCGCCGACGACGAGGCCCCCTTCCCGCCCGGGGACACCGGGCGGGAAGGGGGCCTCTCGGGGTCACGCCAGGTCGAGGAGGGTCGCCAGGACCGTCCGCAGCTCCGTCTCGGGGTCCTCCACCGGCCCCTCGGAGCGCCACGCCACGAACCCGTCGGGGCGGACGAGCACCGCCCCGCCCGCCGTGACGCCGTGCGACTCCGCCCAGTCCGCACCGGCCTCCTGGACCAGATCGGCGTCCGGCCCGTCACCGATCCGGTACGAGTCGAGCGGCACCGAGAGGCGTTCCGCGACCCGGGCCGCCGCGGCGTGCCACGCGCCCGTGCCGCCCGCCGAACTCAGCAGCACCGGGCACCGCTCGTACAGGTCGAGGGTGGAGATCCGCTCACCGGCCCGGTCCAGCCACAGGTGCGGCGACCGGCTCCCCGGCTCGCCCGCGAGGCGCAGCCCTTCGGGCATGACCGGCAGCGTCTCGTCGGCGCCCAGGACCGCGCCCCGCGGGTAGCGGTAGCCCAGGACCACGCCGAGGATGCCGCCCTTCCGGCCGGCCTGGCCGATGCCGGGGTCGGGCGCGTACCCCGGGTGGCTGTGCTCGACCGAGCGGGACGAGGCGCGGGCGCTGGTCGCCTCCGCGACCGGCCGGCGCTCCGCGTCGTAGGACGCGAGCAGACCGGGTCCCGCCCAGCCGTCCAGGACGGCGGACAGCTTCCAGGCGAGGTTGTGCGCGTCCTGGATGCCGGTGTTGGAGCCGAACGCCCCGGTGGGCGGCATCTCGTGGGCCGAGTCGCCGGCCAGGAACACCCGCCCGTCCCCGTACCGCTCGGCCGTCCGCTCGGCGGCGTGCCAGGGGGCCCGGCCGGTGATCTCCACGTCGAGGTCCGGCACGCCCACGGCCCGGCGGATGTGCTCCCGGCACCGCTCGTCGGTGAACTCCTCCAGGGTCTCGCCGCGCTCGGGGTGCCAGGGCGCGTGGAACACCCAGCGCTCCCGGTTGTCGACCGGCAGGAGGGCCCCGTCGGCCCCCGGGTCCGTCAGGTAGCAGACGATGAAGCGCCGGTCGCCGACGACGTCCGCGAGACCGCGGGAGACGAAGGTGACGCTCACGTTGTGGAACAGGTCGCCGGGCCCGTTCTGCCCGATGCCGAGCCGCTCGCGCACGGGGCTGCGCGGACCGTCCGCCGCGACGAGGTACTCCGCGCGGATCGTGGTGTGCTCGCCGGTGTCCCGGCTCTTGACCCGCGCGGTCACTCCTTCGGCGTCCTGCTCGAAGGACATCAGCTCCGTCGCGTACCGCAGGTCCCCGCCCAGCTCGGCGGCGCCCTCCCGGAGGACGGGCTCCAGCTCGTTCTGGCTGCACAGGCACCACTCGGCCGGGCTGAAACGGGCGAGGCCGCCGCCGGGGTCGATCTCCTTGAACAGCCAGTCGCCGGCGTCCCCGACCAGGCTCGGCGCCTGGAGGATGCCGTTGTTGTCCGCCAGGACCGACGCGGCGTCCCGGACGCGCCGGCGCACTCCGGCGCCCCGGAAGAGCTCCATCGTGCGCACGTTGTTGCCGCGCCCGCGCGGATGCACCGAGGTGCCGGCGTGGCGCTCGACGAGCACGTGCGGCACGCCGAGACGGCCGAGGAACAACGACGCGGACAGTCCGACCAGAGAGCCGCCGACGATGAGGACGGACGTGTCGACGACCTCGCCGGACCCTTCGAATCGGTTCATCGAGTGCCTCCAGCGTCACCTGTGACGCGAGTCGGGGGTGGGATGGAGATCCATGCCCTCCGGAAACCGCTTCGCGCGTCCGGAGCACCCGAATGACGCGCAGTTCACTCATCCGCCCCGTGGGACTCGCGCGACTCGTGGAGGCACGCCGACGATCGGCACATGACGACCCCTGCCCCCTCGGCACGGCGGTCCCCTCCCGGCTTCCCCGAAGCAGATCCCCGGGAAGGCCTCGAAGAAGCCACCCAAGGAAACTCCCGAAGAAAGAAGAGGTGCGCCGGATGACCGTTTCGGCACGTGTCTCGCAATCGGCGTTCGACGGCTCCAGGCTGCGCGTGATCCTGCTGCTCGACCTGTACGAAGGGGCCCAGCAGCAGTTCCTCGAAGCGTACGAGCTGATGCGCAAGCAGGTCGCCGCCGTTCCCGGACACATCAGCGACCAGCTCTGCCAGTCCATCGAGAACCCCTCGCAGTGGCTCATCACCAGCGAGTGGGAGAGCGCCCCGCCCTTCCTCGCCTGGGTCAACAGCGAGGACCACGTCGAGGTCGTCAAGCCGATGCACAGCTGCGTCCGGGACACCCGGTCGATGCGCTACAGCGTCCTGCGGGAGACCGGCGGCTGCCCGCGTGCGCGGGACACGGAGCGGGCGGACCGCCTGGTCGCGGCCCGCGAGGGCGACGGCGTGGCCCGTCACGCCCTCACCTTCACCGTCAAGCCGGGCTCGGAGTCGAAGGTCGCGGAGATCCTCTCCGGCTACGACTCGCCCCGGGCCCAGGTGGACGAGAACACCCGGCTGCGCCGCACCTCCCTCTTCATGCACGGCAACCGCGTCGTGCGGGCCGTGGAGGTCGAGGGCGACCTCCTCGCGGCCCTGCGCCACGTCGCCCGCCAGCCCGAGGTCCGCGCGGTCGAGGAGGCCCTCAACCCGTACCTGGAGCAGGACCGGGACCTCACCGACCCCGAGTCGGCCCGCGTCTTCTTCACCCGGGCCGCGCTGCCGGCCGTGCACCACGTGGTCGCCGACCGCCCCGCCCCGGCCGGCCTGCGGCGCCACGCGCTGTACTACCCGGCCCGGGAGGGCCGCGGGACGGACCTGGCCCGGCTGCTCGCCCACCAGGACGCCACCGCCGCCGACGACCCGGGCAGCCCGGTGTACAGCAGCACCGTCTTCTACCGCGACGACATCGTGGTGCGCCTCGTCGACGTCACCGGCGACCTCGACCTCGACCCCGTCGCCTCCCTCGGCCTCAAGGGCCCCGGGAAGGCCGAGGAGCTCGAAGCCCTCCTGGACGGCGCCGCGATCGGCGTCGAGGGCTCCCTGACGACGGACCGCAACATCAACCGGCTCCTGTCGCACGCCGACATGCTGCCCGTCACCGACCGCACCTCGGCGGACTCCTGACCGACGGCCGCGACCCCGCCCGGACGTCACCGCCCCACCCGGAGGTACCCACCATGCCCCACCAGCAGCCCCTCATCGTGAGCCTGGACGAGACAGAGCCCAACCGCAGGCGCGGAGGTGATCTGCGGGCCATGCTCACGCCGGCCGCCGTGGGCTCCACCAGCGGCTTCATGGGCCTGGCCATCGTCCAGCCCGGCGAGCGCATCGGCGAGCACTACCACCCCTACTCCGAGGAGTTCGTGTACGTCGTCTCCGGCTCCCTCGAAGTGGACCTGGACGGCGAGACGTACGCGCTCCGGCCCGACCAGGGGCTCCTGGTCCCCATCGGCGTGCGGCACCGCTTCCGCAACGTCGGCGACCGGGAGGCCCGCATGGTCTTCCACCTGGGCCCGCTCGCGCCCCGGCCGAGCCTCGGCCACGTCGACACCGAGGTGACCGACGAGGCCGAGCTCGCCGCCGCCGGGCCGCAGCTGAACGTGGGCGGCCCCGGCCAGGTCCCGGAACGCACCGGGGCCATCGAGTGAACCGGCGAGTGGCCGTCACCGGGATCGGAGTGGTCGCCCCGGGCGGCACCGGAGCGGCGGCGTTCTGGGACCTCCTCGCCGAAGGCCGCACCGCGACCCGCGGCATCACCCTGTTCGACCCGGTCGGCCTGCGTTCGCGCATCGCCGCCGAGTGCGACTTCGACCCGCTGGCGCACGGCCTCGACGCCGAGCTGAGCCTGCACGCGGACCGGTACATCCAGTTCGCGGCGGTCGCCGCCGGGGAGGCCGTCCGCGACTCCGGGCTCGACACCGCCACGGAGGACCCGTGGCGGATCGGGGTCTCCCTGGGCAGCGCCGTCGGCGGCACCACCCGGCTCGAACACGACTACGTGCTGGTCAGCGCGGGCGGACAGCGGTGGGACGTGGACCACCGCGCCGCCGACCCGAAGCTGCACCTGGCGTTCTCGCCGAGCACGCTCGCCTCGTTCGTCGCCGAACGCTTCGGCGCCCGCGGCCCGGTGCAGACGGTCTCCACCGGCTGCACCTCCGGCCTCGACGCCGTCGGCTACGCCTTCCACACCATCCAGGAGGGCCGGGCGGACGTCTGCATCGCCGGGGCGTCGGACTCGCCGATCTCACCGATCACCATGGCCTGCTTCGACGCCATCAAGGCGACCTCGCCCGACAACGACGACCCCGAGCACGCCTCCAAGCCCTTCGACGACCGCCGCAACGGCTTCGTCATGGGCGAGGGCGCGGCGGTCCTCGTCCTGGAGGAGTACGAGCACGCCCGGGCCCGCGGCGCGCACATCTACTGCGAGATCGGCGGCTACGCCACCTACGGCAACGCGTACCACATGACCGGTCTCACCGGAGAGGGCCTGGAGATGTCCCGGGCCATCGACGGCACGCTCGACCAGGCCAGGATCGATCCCACGCTGATCGACTACGTCAACGCGCACGGCTCGGGCACCCGGCAGAACGACCGCCACGAGACCGCCGCCGTCAAGCGCTCCCTGGGCGCCCACGCCTACGAGACCCCCATGAGCTCCATCAAGTCCATGGTGGGACATTCGCTCGGGGCGATCGGCGCGATAGAGGTGGCCGCCTGCGTCCTCGCCCTCAAGCACCAGGTGGTGCCCCCGACGGCGAACTACGAGGTCCCCGACCCCGAGTGCGACCTGGACTACGTGCCGCGCACCGCCCGCCCCCGGAAGCTCAGGAACGTGCTCTCGGTCGGCAGCGGCTTCGGCGGCTTCCAGTCCGCCGTGCTCCTGACGGAGCCGGCAGGGAGGACACGATGAGCACGGAGCAGCCCAAGCGCGCCGTCGTCACCGGCATCGGGGTGATCGCCCCCAACGGACTGAGCGCCGACACGTACTGGAAGTCCGTCCAGGAGGGCATCGGCGTCCTGGACCGCATCACCCGCGAGGGGTGCGAACACCTGCCCCTCAAGGTCGCGGGCGAGGTGCGGTCCTTCGACGCCTCGACCCTCATCGAGGACCGCTTCCTCGTCCAGACCGACCGGTTCAGCCACTACGCCATGGCGGCGGCCTCGCTCGCCCTCGACGACGCCGGCCTCGGCCGGGACGCTCCCGAGGACCCCTTCTCCATCGGGGTGATCACGGCCGCCGGCTCCGGCGGCGGCGAGTTCGGCCAGCGGGAGCTGCAGAAGCTGTGGGGCCAGGGCTCCAAGTTCGTCGGCCCCTACCAGTCCATCGCCTGGTTCTACGCCGCCAGCACCGGCCAGATCTCCATCCGGAGCGGCTTCAAGGGGCCGTGCGGCGTGGTCGCCAGCGACGAGGCGGGCGGCCTGGACGCCCTCGCCCACGCGGCCAGGGCCGTACGGCGCGGGACCGGCGCGATGGTCGTCGGCGCCGCCGAGGCCCCCCTCGCCCCGTACTCGATGGTGTGCCAGCTCGGCTACCCCGAGCTCAGCACCGTCGAGGAGCCCGACCGGGCCTACCGCCCCTTCACCGCCGGAGCCTCCGGCTTCGTGCCGGCGGAGGGCGGCGCCGTGCTCGTCGTGGAGGACGAGGACCGCGCCCGGGACCGGGGGACGGCCGTCCGGGCCGTCGTCGCCGGCCACGGCGCCACCTTCACCGGCGCCTCCCGCTGGGCCGAGTCCCGGGAGGGACTCGCCCGCGCGATCCGGGTCGCCCTCGACGAGGCCGACTGCGCCCCGGAGGAGATCGACGTCGTGTTCGCCGACGCCCTGGGCGTGCCCGAGGCGGACCGTGCCGAGGCGCTGGCGATCGCCGACGCCCTCGGCGCGCACGCCGCCCGGGTGCCCGTCACGGCGCCCAAGACCGGGATCGGCCGCGCCTACTGCGGGGCCCCCGTCCTGGACGTCGCGGCCGCGGTGCTCGCGATGGAACACGGCCTGGTGCCCCCCACCCCGAACGTGTTCGACGTCTGCCACGACATCGACCTGGTGGTGTCCCGCGCCCGCCCCGCCGACCTGCGGACGGCCCTCGTCCTCAGCAGGGGCCTCATGGGGTCCAACGCCGCGCTGGTAGTGCGCCGCGGCGACGAGACCGCCCGGTAGGACCGGGCGGAAGAAGGAGAACGCACATGAGCATCAACGAACTGACCTTCGAAGAGCTGGCCGCGCTGGTCAAGCAGTCGGCGGGCGTCACCGTCGCCCCCGAGGACCTCCGCAACGCCGCGGATGTCCCCTTCAGCGCCCTCGGCGTCGACTCGCTCGGCCTGCTCGGCATCGTCGGCGAGCTGGAGAACCGCCACGGCGTGGCGCTGCCGCCCGACGCCGAGCGCAGCAAGACCCCGGCCGACTTCCTCGGCCTTGTCAACAGCACCCTCACCACCGGAGTCTGACGTGTCAGGACACACCGACAACAGCATCACCGTCGACGCCCCCCTCGACCTGGTCTGGAACATCACCAACGACCTCGAGAACTGGCCCGACCTCTTCAGCGAGTACGCCTCCGTCGAGGTGCTCTCCCGCGAGGGCGACACGACGACCTTCCGCCTGACCATGCACCCGGACGAGTCCGGGAAGGTCTGGAGCTGGGTCTCGGAGCGCACCCCCGACCGCGCGCGGCGCACCGTCACCGCCCGCCGCGTAGAGACCGGCCCCTTCGCCCACATGGACATCCGGTGGGAGTACGAGGAGACCCCGGCCGGCGTGCACATGCGCTGGGTGCAGGACTTCGCGATGAAGCCGGACGCCCCGGTCGACGACGACTGGATGACCGACAACATCAACCGCAACTCCCGCACCCAGATGGCCCTCATCCGGGACCGCATCGAGCAGGCCGCCCGCGAGCGCCGGCCCGCCCCGGTCCTCTCCGACTGAGCCGTCCCAGGAAGGACGCCCGATGCACCACGCCCTGATCGTCGCCCGCATGGCGCCCGGTTCGGCGCCGGCGATCGCCGACGTGTTCGCCGCCTCGGACAGCGGTGAACTGCCCCACCTGGTGGGCGTCTCCCGCCGCAGCCTCTTCCAGTTCGGCGACGACGTCTACCTGCACCTCATCGAGTCCGAGCGGGACCCGGCGCCCGCCATCGCGAAGCTGACCGGGCACCCCGAGTTCCGGGACGTCAGCGACCGCCTGGCGACGTACGTCAGCGCGTACCACCCGGAGACCTGGCGCAGCCCCAGGGACGCCATGGCGCAGTGCTTCTACCGCTGGGAGCGGGACCCCGCCTCCTGACCGGTCCCGAGGCACGGGAAACCCGAAGGCCGCCGGCCCCGCGAGAAGCGGAGCCGGCGGCCTCGGACTTTCCCCCGCTACGAGGGGGGCGCCCCGGTCAGGCGGGGACGGTGCACTCGAAGGCGTGGAGGTAGGCGTTCACCGGGCGGACCTCGCCGACGGCAAGGCCCGCGTCCGTCAGCCGCTCCAGCATGCTCTCCCGCGTGTGCTTGGCGCCGCCGACGTTGAGGAGCAGCAGCAGGTCCATCGCCGTCGTGAACCGCATCGAGGGCGTGTCGTCCACCAGGTTCTCGATCACGACGACGCGGGCGCCCGGCCGGGCCGCCCGCCGGACGTTGGCCAGCGCCCTGCGGGTGCTGTCGTCGTCCCACTCCAGGATGTTCTTGAGGACGTACACGTCGGCCTCGACCGGGATGTCCTCGCGGCAGTCCCCGGCCACGACCCGGGCCCGGGAGGCGAGCGCGCCGCCCGCCCGCAGGCGCGGGTCGGCGTTCCCCACCACGCCCGGCAGGTCGAGCAGCGTGCCCTCCAGGGCGGGGTGCCGCTCCAGGAGGCTCGCCAGGACGTGCCCCTGGCCGCCGCCGATGTCCGCGACCGACGCCGCGCCCGCCAGGTCGATCAGGTCGGCCACGTCCTGCGCGGACTGCCGGCTCGACGTGGTCATGGCCCGGTTGAACACGTACGCGGACTCGGGCGCGTCCTCGTTGAGGTACGGGAAGAACTCCCTGCCGAACACGTCCTCGAAGACGCTGCCGCCGGTGCGCACCGCCTCGTCGAGCCTCGGCCAGACGTCCCACGTCCACGGCTCGGTGCACCACAGCGCGATGTACCGCAGGCTGTGCGGGTCGTCCTCGCGCAGCAGCCGGGACATCTCCGTGTGCGCGAAGGAGCCGTCGGGCTGCTCCGCGAAGATCCCCTGGCAGGCCAGGGCGCGCAGCAGCCTGCGCAGCGTCCGCGGCTGGACCTGCACCGCCTCCGCCAGGTCCTCCACGCTCGCGGGCGTGTCCTGGAGGGCGTCCGCCACGCCGAGGCGGGCGGCGGCCCGCACGGCGGCGGCGCACGCCGCTCCGAAAACGAGCTCCCGCAGCCGCATGGGCGGCGGGGGAGCGGGGTCGACGGTCCTCACCGGGTCAACGGTCGTCATCTGTCGCCTTGCCTTCTCTGTCGTGCCGTGGGGGAGTGGGGGGAGGAGCGGGGTCAGCACATGCCCGCGGGCTCGGAGACCTCGCAGGTGTTGCCGCGGAAGGTGTTGCCCTTGCCGGTGTCGCGGTTGGCGAGGTCGGCCGTGCCGTTGCGAAGCACGACGTTGTCGCGGATCTCGTTGCGCTCGTTGAGGGCGCCGACGAAGCTCTTGAAGAGCACGATGCCGCCCGACAGCGGCGAGGCGCCCTTGTTGTCCTCGATCCTGTTGTCGGCCACCAGCGTTTCCTCGGCGCCGGTGAGGACGATCCCCGAGCCCTGGAGGAAGGGCAGGCGGGGGGTCTTGGGGCAGTACTTGTTGTTGGCGTGGATGTGGTTGCGGCGCAGGCGCATCGCCCCGGCGCGCGGGGTGGACTCGTCGCCGACGACGAAGACAGCGGCGCAGTTGCCGGTCGCCTCGTTGCGGTCGACGGTGACGTTCCGCAGCCGCCGCACGGTGAGGCCGATGCGGTTGCCGGACAGGCGGTTGTGGCTGATCAGCGTGCCCCTGGCGTCGACGGCCCCCTCCTCCGTGTCGGTGGTGTTGGACACGAAGAGGCCGGCGTCGCCGTTGTCCCGGGCGGTGTTGCCGATGAGCACGGAGCGGACGGAGCGCTCCTGGGCGATGCCCCAGTTGCCGTTCTTCTCGGCGGTCACGCCCCGGACCGTCAGCCGGTCGGTGCGGGAGGCCCACAGGCCGTTCCGGGTGAAGTTCCTGAGCGTCAGGGAGCGCACGGTCACGTTCTCGACGGGGCGCTGGGCGGTGCCGGTCACGCAGATGCCGTGGCCGGCCCCGGCGCACGCCCCGGTGGCGGCCTTGCCGGGCACGAGGACGGTCGGGAAGACCGTCGAGCCCCGCAGGGTCAGGTCCGGCGTGGTGATGGTGACGCTCTCGCGGTAGGTGCCGGGGGCGAGCACGATGCTGTCCCCCGGCCGCGCGGCGTCCACGGCCTTCTGGATCGATTCGCCGGGCTTCACCCGGTGCACGGTCCGGGAGGCGGCGGAGGCCTCGGGGGCGGTGGGCGGGACGGCGCCCAGACCCGTCGTCACGGCGGCCACGGCGCATGCCACGAGGGCGATCTGTCGTCTTGTCATACGGCGAAGCTATGAGCGGGCCCACCGCCCCGCCACCGCTGATCACCCGGCCGGGCCGCCCGTCCCCCGAACGCCGCCCCGCCCGGGCGGAGGCCACGTGATGCGCCGTCAGCACCCGCGGCCCGTCCCACCCGTCGGGCGGGACCCCCGGCGCCCGCCCCGGGACCCGTCCTGCGGATCATGGCCGGACGGGCCCTAACCCGTTCGCCCCTCGGACACGGGCGTTTCCGGTACACCGGTCCCACCGCCGTGACCTGCGACGACGGCGGCGCGGACGGCGGCCGGGCGGCCGACCGGGCGACATCCCCGGGCGCCGCTCGCGTTGCGACGACCGGCGGCGGGCCTTTCCCTCGTGCTCGGAGCACAGCACAGGAGCCGCGCGGAAGAGCCGGGCGGGAACCGCTCCGTCCGAGGAGAAAACCATGCGTCTCGCCCGTACCGGTGCCACGGCCTTCCTGATCGTCGGCGCCCTGGTCCTGCCCGCCCCCATCGCCCTGGCCGTCGAGGGCGAAGCCGCCGCTTCGGGGGACGTCCGCGTCACCCCGGGGACGGCTTCCCCCGGCGACACCGTCACCGTCAGCACGACCGCCTGCGGCAAGGAGACCTACGGCAAGGGCGAATCCGCGGCGGGCGGCAAGTTCCACCTCCTGCCGGGCGACCGGAAGGGCGTCCTGACGGGTGAGTTCCGGCTGCCGAAGGACGCCTCCTCCGGTACGGACACCGTGACGCTCAAGTGCCCGCCCCGGAAGAAGATGACCGCCACGTACCGGGTCTCCGGCCGCCCGAACGGCGCCGTCGACGCCGGCTTCGGCGGGGCCGCGGGCGAGGGGAACGAGTCCGGCCTCGGCTGGCTCCTGGCGGGCGCGGCCGTCGCGGCCGGAGCGTTCGGTATGCGCCGGCGCGCCGCGGGCGCGGGGAACCGGGCCTGACGCGGTCCGGCGGCCCGCGCCCGCGGCGCGTCCCGCTGCCGGTCTGGGCCGCGCTCGCCGGGGCGCTGCTGCTCGTCGACGCGACGGCCGGCCACGACGCCCCGCCGCCCGCCGCCCGGGTCCTGCCCCGGGAGGCGCGGGCCGCCGGGGCGGACGCCCCGGACCGCCCCGGTTCCACCGCCGAGCCGCTCCCCGCGTCCGATCCGGTACGGGTCCGGATCCCGCTCATCGGGGTCGACGCCCGGCTGATGCGCCTCGAACTGGACGAGACGGGAAAGCTGGAGCCGCCCCCGCCGAACCTCCCGGCCCTCGCCGGCTGGTACGCGCGGGGGACCCCGCCCGGCTCGGCGGGGACGGCCGTCCTGACGGGCCATCTGGACACCCCCGCCGGTCCCGCCGTCTTCTACCGGCTCGGCGCCCTGACGCGGGGCGCCGGGATCGAGGTCGAGCGCGCGGACGGCAGTACGGCCCTCTTCACGGTCGACGCGGTGGAGGAGTACGCCAAGGACCGCTTCCCCGACGAAGAGGTCTACGGCGGCTCCGGCGGTCCGGAGCTGCGGCTGATCACCTGCGGCGGCGACTGGTCGGGCGACACCGGCTACCGGGCCAACACGGTCGTCTACGCCACGCTGACCGGAGTGACCTGAACCCGCGCCGGCGCGCTTGCCGGGCGGAAAGCCCTCAGGAGGCCTCCACCGGCACCAGGAACAGCTCGTCCGCGAAGCACCAGGCCCAGTCCTCGTCCGGGGCGAGGGACACCGCCACCGGGTGCCCGGTCGCGAGGTGGTGGGCGTGGGCGTGCGCCCCGGGGGAGCTGTCGCAGCACCCCACGTGCCCGCAGGTCGCGCACCACCGCAGCCGCCGCCAGGTCCGGCCCCGCGCCGCGCACGCCGCGCACACGGCGCCCGGGACCTGACCCGGTCCCGCCGGGGCGGCCAGATGGGCGCAGCGGCGCGGCGCCGTGAGGCCCCCGTCGGGCGCCTCGCGCCAGGCCGGGGACGGGACGGCGGGCTCACCGCGACCGGCTCCGGTGGAGAACTCCCCGGTCACCGCCCCGCACCTCCCGCCGCTCCCGTCCGGCCCGCGTGCGCGGGCCCGCCGCTCCCGAGGCGTTCCAGGAGCGGGGCCACGAGGTACGACTCCACCGCGTCGGCCGCGGCGGCGCCCCCGGGCAGGGGCGGCGGGGTGCCGACCACGGCGCGGTCGGCGAAGCCGTTGTCCAGATGGGGCATGCGCACGTCCAGGACGGCCACCCCGGTGCGCCGCGACTCGCGGGCCGCGACGCCGAGCCACGCGGCGAGCGCGGTCTTGGCCGCCGCGTAGTCGGCGGTGCCGGACATCGGGCGGTCGACGATCGCCCCCGTGACGACGGAGACGGCGCCGCCCGGCGGCAGCACGCGCAGGGCCCCCCGGACGATCGCCATGGGGGCCAGCGCGTTCACCGCCACGAGGTGCTCGGCGGCTGCCTCGGGCAGGTCCCGGGCGACTCCGAAGCCCGCCACGCCCAGGGCGACCACGACGGCGTCGAGCCCGCCCAGGACCTCGGCGGCCCAGGGGGCGAGCGCCTCGCAGGCGCCCAGGTCGTAGGCCTCGAAGGCGTGGTACGGGCGCCCGCCCAGGGCCTCCGACGCCCCGGCGAGCCGCTTCCGGTCGCGGCCGGCCAGCGCCGCCGACGCCCCCAGACTCGTCAGCCGTTCCGCGGCGAGTCCGCCGACGGTGCCGGTGGCCCCCACCACCAGGACGCGCTTCCCGTCGATGCGCATGCCGCCTCCTCGCCCTCCGACCGGTTCGTGGACCCCACCCGTACTTCGGTGCGGGCGGGGACTCCGGATGCGGGGGAGGGGCGATGCCCAGGGAGCCCGTCACTCGAAGAACTTCAGGCTCCAGCCGGTGTCCGTGTGCGCGCCGGGGACGTTCGCCCGCCGGTACGTGGTGCCGCCCCACCAGCAGAAGCCGCCGGTGTACCAGTAGCGGTTCTCCCAGGAGTACGGCGTCCCCTTCGGAACCGCGTGGAACATCAGCGGGAACGTCGGACCGGCCGGCGGGCTCGTGGCGATGTCGCCGTCGAGCAGGACGAAGCTGTGGTGGCCGGGGCCGTCGACGCGCAGCGTCGGGTCCCAGCCGGACATCATGGCGTCGCGGTGGGAGCCGAAGAGGCAGCCGTTCGACTTGTACCAGTCCCACACGTACGTCGGGTCGCCGCCGGCCCGCAGCCGCAGGTCGGCCAGGCAGTACCGGTCGCTCCAGCTCCCGTTGGCGGAGTAGACGACGTGCAGCTGCCCGTTCGGGTCCTTGATCGCCTCGGGGGACTCGTTGATGTACGGGTTGCCGACGACCCGCTCCCAGGGCTCGCGCGGCTGCGAGATGACGTACCGCGCGCCGGTCGGGGTGGTCGGGCTGCTCATCCGGGCGATGTAGAGGTTCTGCTCGACATCGGTGTCCCCGGCCCAGCCGGACCAGACGAACCAGCGCTGTCCGTCGAAGGTGAACAGGGTGCCGTCGATGGCCCACTTGTCGTCGGGCAGGGCGAGCTTCGTCTCCGCCGTGTACCCGCTGTCGGGGCTCGCGGAGCTGATCGCGTACATCCGGTGGGCGGCGCCCCGGCCGGCCGTGAAGTAGACGTGGTAGCGCCCGCCGTCGCGGACGATCTCCGGCGCCCACACCTCGCCGAGGTTCCGGACGTCGGTCCAGATCCGGCGGGCCGGCGCGGTGGCGAGCCCGGCCGTCGACGAGGCCTGGCGCACGTCGATGCCGTTGCCGGTCGACTGCACCGCGACGTAGGTGCCGCCGACCCGCAGGACGCTCGGATCGGCGGCCCGCAGCGAGGTCTGCCCCGCCTCGGCGGGAGCGGCCCCGGGCAGGGCCGTGACCAGGGCGAGGAGCAGGGACAGAGCCAGGACGAGTACGCCGGAGGGGCGTCGTGCACGCTGCATGGTGGCTCCCGGTGAGGCCGGCCGACACGGTTTACATCGATGTAATCCAGCGTCCGCAGCATCCCGGCTGGCGATGGGCATGTCAATATGGGAGCGCTCGCACCATGGAGTGATGCGAAAGAAATTGTTTGTTTCCTTTCGGTTCCTGGGTGATTCCGTTGAGAACTGTTTCCTGTTAGGTTCCTCCCCACCTCGTCCGCCGCCGAGGACCGGGGCGCTCCGCCCCTCGGGCCCGTCCGCCCTTGCTCCGCCGGACGGCCCTCGTTCGAGCCGCTCGTCAACTCCGCACGGAATCCCGCACGCCGACGGGCCGGACGGCCCCGGCACGTGCGAGGACTCCGGGCGCCGTCCTGCCCAGGAGGAACCCGATGCGACGCGTCGTCGCCTGCCTGGCGGCCCTGTTGACGATGGCCGGAGGCCTGCTCCTCACCGGAACCACCGCAGCCTCCGCCGCCGTCGTCCCCAAGACGCCGCCCCTGACCACCCCGTGGACCTCTCAGGTGTCCACCACCAACCCCCTGCCCGAGTACCCGCGCCCCCAGATGACGCGGCCCGACTGGCAGTCCCTGAACGGCGAGTGGGAGTTCCTCAACCCGCCCACCGACGGCGCGGGGAACGTCGACCGCAACGCGGCCCCGCCGCTCGGCCAGACCCTGCCGGAGCGCATCCTCGTCCCGTACCCGGTGGAGTCCGCCCTCTCCGGGATCATGCGCAACGACAACCGCGACCTGATGTTCTACAAGCGCTCCTTCACCGTCCCCCAGAACTGGTCGGGCCGCCGGGTGCAGCTCCACTTCGGAGCCGTCGACCACGAGGCCACCGTCTGGGCCAACGGCACCCGCGTCACCGGCCACAAGGGCGGCTACGACCGCTTCGAGGTCGACATCACCCCGCAGCTCCGGGCCGGCTCCAACGAGCTGGTCGTCCGCGTCTACGACCCCACCGACGGACGCGGCGAGAAGCAACCGGTCGGCAAGCAGGTGAACAACCCGAGCGGCATCTTCTACACGCCCACCTCCGGCATCTGGCAGTCCGTCTGGCTGGAGCCCACCCCCGTCTCGTCGATCTACTCCGTCGACATCAGGCCCGACCTCGCCACCAACACCGCGCGGGTCAAGGTCTTCACCCGGGGCGACGTGAGCGGCCACACCGTCCGCGCCGAGGCCCTGAACGGCACCCAGGTGGTCGGCACCGCCACCGGCGGCTTCACCGAGTTCTCCGTACCGGTCCCGAACGCCCGCCGCTGGTCGCCCGACGACCCCTTCCTGTACGACCTCAAGGTCACCCTCCTGGGCGCCTCCGGCGCCGCCGTCGACACCGTCACCAGCTACTTCGGCATGCGCGAGATCGGCAAGAAGCTCGTCAACGGGGTCATGCGCCCCACCCTGAACGGCGAGTTCGTCTTCCAGATCGGCACCCTCGACCAGGGCTTCTGGCCCGACGGCCTCTACACCGCGCCCACCGACGCCGCCCTCGCCTCCGACCTGCAGAAGCACAAGGACCTGGGCTTCAACATGGTGCGCAAGCACATCAAGGTCGAGCCCGCCCGCTGGTACTACCACGCCGACCGGCTCGGACTCCTGGTGTGGCAGGACATCCCCTCCACACCCGCCTTCGACGCCAACCGCACCCCGGCGCAGATCGCCCAGTTCGAGACCGAGGCCCGCGAGATCGTCGACGAGCACCGGTTCTCCCCGGCCGTCGTCGCCTACGTCCCGTTCAACGAGGGCTGGGGCGAGTGGAACCTCGACGACACCCGCCGGGTCACCACCGACCTGGAGAACTACGACCCCGGCCGCCTGATGAACTCCCACAGCGGCTACAACTGCTGCGTCTCCAAGGGCGACCCGGGCAACGGCGACATCATGGACTGGCACGTCTACACCGGCCCCGACGCACCCCGGCCCTCGGCCACCCGGATCTCCGTCCTCGGCGAGTTCGGCGGCATCGGACTGCGCACGCCCGGCCACGAGTACAGCCCCAACGGGCAGTTCTTCGCGTACGAGCAGGTCTTCAGCGCCGCCCAGCTCAACGACCGGTACACCGGCATGGTCCGCGACGTGCAGGCGCTCATGACCACCAAGGGCGTCTCCGCCTACGTCTACACCGAGATCACCGACGTCGAGGGCGAGTACAACGGCCTGCTCACCTACGACCGGCGGGTCCAGAAGGTCGACACCGCCGCCCTGCGCGCCGCCCACGGCTCCCTGATCGCGGCCTCCCGCAACCTCAACGCGACACCCGGCCACACCCTCGGCCACGTGCGCTCCTTCCGGGTCACCACGCCCGGCTTCACCGACCGCTACCTGCGGCACGCCGACTCCCTGGCCCGCACCGACGTGCTGACCGGCGCCTCCGCGGACGGGGCCCGCCAGGACGCCTCCTTCCGCACGGTCGCCGGACTCGCCGACCCGCGCTGCTACTCCTTCGAGTCGGTCAACCTCCCCGGCCGCTACCTGCGCCACTCCGCGAGCCGCGTGCGCGTCGACGCCGGCACGGGCGGGTCGTTCGCGGCCGACGCCACCTGGTGCGCCCGCACCGGACTCGCGGCCGGCGGCACCTCGTACGAGTCGCTGAACTTCCCCGGCGCGTACCTGCGGCACTACGCCGACGCCGTGTACCTGGCCCGCAGCGGCGGCGCCAACCCCTGGGACTCGGCCTCCTCCTTCGCGGCGGACGCCACCTGGAACACGGCGGAGCCCGCCCTGTGGCGCAGCTCCGTCCTCCTCCCCACCGACGTGCGGCGCTCGCTGCGCGTCACCACCTGGGGCCACACCGACCGCTACCTGCGCCACGCCGACAGCCTCGCCTTCACCGAGATCGTCAACGCGGGCAGCGGCGCCCTGCTCAAGCAGGACGCCACGTTCACCGTGCGGCGCGGCCTCGCCGACTCGTCCTGCTACTCCTTCGAGTCGGTGAACTACCCGGGCCGCTTCCTGCGGCACGCCGACAGCCGGGTGCGCACCGCCGCCGACGACGGCTCCGCGCTCTTCCGGCAGGACGCCACCTTCTGCGCCCGGCCGGGCGTCGGAGGGACCGGCGTCACCTTCGAGTCGCTGAACGTCCCCGGCGCGTACCTGCGCCACTTCGAGTCCGCGGTGTCCATCGCCTCGGGCGCCGGCAGCGGCGGCTTCGACCGCCCGCAGACGCTCACGGCCGACAGCGGCTGGACCCTGGAGGCGCCCTGGGCGCCCTGACGGACCCTCGTCGAACGAGGACCGGGTCCTCCCGGGCGCTGTCGCCCGGGAGGACCCGCTCCTTCATGTGCCGGCTACGGCTTCCCGGCCGTGTGCAGCGCGGTCACCTCCTCGGAGGAGAGCGCCCTGTCGAAGGCCTGCACCCGGTCGACCGAGCCGTTCCAGAAGTCGACGTTCCCACCGCCCCACCTGGCCCGCCCGACCGCGAGCGGGCCGGTGCTCACGTCCGCCGGGCCGGAGGCCGCCGTCGCCACGAGCGAGCCGTCCACGTACAGCCGGATCTCGTTCCTCGCGGCGTCCCGCACGCCCACCAGGTGGTACCAGCGGCCGAGCTCGGGCGTCGTCGCGTACCGGGCCCGGTTGCCGCCCGGGGTGCTGAAGGCGAAGGCGCCCTGCCCGTACTGGAGGTAGAAGGGGTTCTCCCGGCGCCGCCCGTCCTGGCTGACCACGGTCGCGTAGTTGCCCGGCAGGGCGTCGAGCGTGGCCCACGCGGACACGGTGTAGCTCGTGGTGGTGTCGATCACGGGCCCGTCGGTCTGGGCGAAGTGACCCTTCCCGTCGAACCTCAGCGCGCCGCCGTCGACGCCCGGGCCCCACGCGGTGCCCTCGTTCAGGGTGAGCGGCCGGTTCTGCGGCCCGGAGTCCCGCGCGGTCGTGCCCGCGCCCTCGTCCAGGGACCAGGAGCCGCCGCCCGCGAGCGGGGCGCGCTGCCCGGCGGCCGCGCCCGCCGCGATCACCTTGCGGTTGATCTCGCGGACCCGCACCGGGTCGACCTTGATCTCCCGGCGGTCGTACGTGTAGAGGCCGTTGAGCTCGTTCTCCAGGTCGGAGATCTGGGTGTAGACGGAGCCGGACAGCTCGGCGCCCGCGGCCTCCAGGTAGAACTTCTCGGTGTTCTCCACGTACGTCCGGGTCAGCGCCTCCTTGTCGGCGACGCCGCTGTAGATCACGGTCGGGGCGCCGGGCCACATGTGGCCGGGGGTGCGCAGGGTGAAGCCGCCGTGCTCGCCGTCCATCGCGATCCGGTGGTCCGGGTAGGGGGCGTCGGTGTTGTTGTAGTCGTGGTGGTCGAGGACGTCGCCCTTGCCGGAGTCGCCCTTGGAGTTGCAGCAGTTGACCCCGCTGTGGGCGTTGACGATCCGGGACGGATCGGCCGCCTTGACCGCCTCGGCGATCCGCCCGGTCTCCTCCCGGTTCCACTCGCCCCAGCCCTCGTTGAAGACGATCCAGCCGATGACGGACGGGGAGTCGTGGTGCTGGCGCATCATCTCGCGGCCCTGGTCGACGAAGGCCCGGTGGCCGGTGTCGTCGGTGAGGTTGCCGGAGACGAAGTCCTGCCAGACCAGGAGCCCGAGCCGGTCCGCGTGGTAGAACCAGCGCGGCGACTCCACCTTGATGTGCTTGCGCACGGCGTTGAAGCCGAGCTTCTTGTGGGCCTCCAGGTCGAACGCGAGCGCCTTGTCGCTGGGCTGGGTGTGGAGGCCGTCCGGCCAGAAGCCCTGGTCGAGGGTGGCGAGGGAGAAGACCGGCTTGCCGTTGAGGACCAGCTTCGGGAAGCCGCCGACCTTCTCGACCGCGATCTTCCGCATGCCGAAGTAGCTGTCGATCCGGTCGGACGACCTGCCGTCCGTCAGCCGCACCTCAAGGTCGTAGAGGTACGGGTTGTCCGGGCTCCACAGGCGCTGGTTCGCCACCGGCAGGCGCAGCTCCGCACCGGCGGGGCCGGTGGTCCGGCCGACCACCCGGCCGCGGGTGTCGCGGGCCACGGCCTCCACGCGCGCGCCGGCCGAGGCGCGGGCCGACTCGACCTTCACGGCCAGGGTGCCGGTGTCGATGTCCGGGGTCGTGACGACGTCGTCGATGGAGACGGGGGCGACGGGCTCCATCCACACCGTCTGCCAGATGCCCGAGGACTGGGTGTAGAAGATGCCGCCCGGGTTGGTGGACTGCTTGCCCGTGGGCTGGTTCGGGCCGCCGGTGTCGGTGACCGCGACGACGATCTCCTGCGGGCCCTCGGCCTTGAGGGCGTCGGTGACGTCGGCGCCGAAGGCGTTGTAGCCGCCGGTGTGTTCGGCGACCTGCCTGCCGTTGACCCAGACGCGGGCCCGGTAGTCGACGGCGCCGAAGTTGAGCATCAGCCGGTCGCCCTTGCCGGTCTTTCCGACCTTCCATTCCTTCGGCACGTCCACGAGGCGCCGGTAGAACATGTGGTCCTCGTGCCGCTCGATGCCGGAGAGCTGCGACTCGACCGGGAACGGGACGGTGATCCGCTCGTCCAGGTCCTTGCCGAAGACCGGCGTCTCGCCCGCCCCGGCCCCGGCGAACTGCCAGGGGCCGTTGAGGTTCTTCCACTTGCCGCGCACCTGCTGGGGGCGCGGGTACTCCGGCAGCGGGTTCCTCTCGTCCAGCCGGTCGCCCCACTCGGTGGTGAGCCGGTGGGTGGAGGCGTTGGCCGCCCAGCGCAGGATCCGGGGCACGGTCTCGGCGCCGTTCCTCAGCCCGCCGAGACCGTCGTAGTCGACCCGTACGCGCTGGCCCTTCTGGATCGGCTCCGCGAGGTCGACGAGGACGCTGTTGCGGTCGCCCGGGGCCACCCGGACCCTCTTGACCGGCATCGGGGTGGTGTCGGCCTCGACGGTGAGGTGGTCCGCCACCTTCTCCAGGCCGCCGACCCGGTGGTCGAACCGCAGCCGCACCTGGCGTCCGTCCGCCGGGACGGTCGGCTCCACCGGATAGACCTCGAAGCCGGCGGGCGGGGTGAACGCGGACTCCGGGACGAGCTGCTTGGGCAGCGTCGGCGTCGACCAGCGCAGGAACATGTTCGCGCCGCCGACGTCCTGGAACATCTCCAGGCGGAAGTCGTGCTTCTCGCCGGCCTTCAGGTGGACGGGCGCGCCGGTCTGCTCCCGGTCCCAGTCGGGCACCCAGTGGTCGATGACCGGCTCGCCGTCGACGAAGAGCCGGAAGCCGTTGTCCCCGATGCCGTGGAAGGTGTAGTCGCCGGTGACCGGGGCCTCGATCCGGCCGGTCCAGCGGGCGGTGGTGTGCTCGGTCCGGCCGGTGAGCGACTGGAACGTGCCGGTCAGGCCGGAGAAGTCGATCCGCGGGTCTAGGGACGTGCCGCCGAGCTCGGCGAAGTCCCGGGCGCCGGGCGCCGACATGCTGAAGTACTCGCCCTTCAGACCGTGGACTTCGACGGCGGCGTCACGGGCGGACGGGGAGGGGGCGGCCGGGGCGGCGGGGGAGGAGGCGGACGCGGTGGCGGCCCCGGCCGGCTGCGCGGCCGAGGCGGTGGAGACCGGGGCGCCGACGGACAGCACCAGGGCCGCCGCGGTGAGCAGCGCCCCCATTCCGGTTCGGGGGCGGGTGTTTCGTCGTGTCATCGAGTCTTTCCTCGTGGAGAGGGGAATCGGAGCCGGGCCCCAGGGAGGCGTGACACCGGAGGCACTCCGGTGGTGCCGCGCGTCCGTCTCGGGGCACGGGTGGTCCGGCCGGTCGCCGCGCGCTCGCGCCGACGGGCCGGGGACGACGGCGTACGGCCGGTCCGCGCCCCGGCACGGGGGACGCCGGCGGGAGCGGACGGCCGTCATTCCAACGTTGGAAAATCGTGTGCAGCGGAATGACAGCACGCGGTGCGGAGGCTGTCCAGACCTCGTGCGGGGGCCGCGCCGACGGTCCGTCACCCCGGGGACCGTTACGGCCGCTTCGCCGCGGGGACGCATTCCGGAAACGTCGTCCCGGCCCCTTGCCGTGCTCGCCGGGACGCGGTTATAACGTTGTAAAGCCGAAGCCGCCGACCTGACGAACGGCTGCTCCGAGCCTTTGTCCTCCCAGCTCAGAGCCTTGATCCGGGTGGATCGAGGCTGTGCACCAACGGTCCGCCGGCCCATCGCGGCAGACCGGCTCCTCTTCCCGCCCCGCGCGACCGCACGCCACTCGGCGGTGCTGTCCCCCGCCAAGGAGTGTCCTCCCGATGACCCTTTCGCCGACCCTTCCGAAGAGAACCCGCACCCTCTCCGTTGCCTGCGCCGTCGTCGCCTCCGCCGCGCTCGCCCTTTCCGGCTGCGCCAAGTCGGAGACCGCGGACAACGCGGGCGGCGACAGCGGCCAGGGCGCCCAGACGGTCCAGACGCCGACCGCGTCCGCCGCCGGAGAGGGCTGCACCCTCACCTCCTACGGCGCGCCGAAGCTCGACCTCAAGAACGCGATCGTCGGCTTCTCCCAGTCGGAGAAGGAGGCCAACCCCTTCCGCATCGCCGAGACGCAGTCCATCAAGGACGAGGCCGCCAAGGTCGGCGTCAAGAAGCTCCTCACCACCAACGCGCAGTCCCAGCTCTCCAAGCAGATCAGCGACATCCAGGACATGCTCGCCCAGGGCGCCCAGTTCCTCATCGTCGCCCCGCTCAACTCCGCCGGCCTGGAGCCCGCCCTCCAGGCCGCCGCCGCCAAGAAGGTCCCCATCCTCACCATCGACCGCAAGATCAACGCCATCGCCTGCAAGGACTACCTGGCCTTCCTCGGCTCGGACTTCGTCGAGCAGGGCAAGCGGGCCGCTGACGCGATGGTGAAGGCGACCGGCGGCAAGGGCAAGGTCGCGATCCTGCTCGGCTCCTCCGGCAACAGCGTCACCACCGACCGCACCAAGGGCTTCGTCGACCAGGTGAAGGCCACGGCCCCCGGCCTGGAGATCGTCGCCCAGCAGACCGGCGAGTTCGCCCGCGACAAGGGCCAGCAGGTCATGGAGCAGCTCATCCAGTCGAAGCCCGACATCACGGCGGTCTACGCCGAGAACGACGAGATGGCCCTCGGTGCCGTCACCGCCCTCAAGGCGGCGGGCAAGGCCCCCGGCAAGGACGTGAAGATCGTGTCCATCGACGGCACCCGCAACGCCGTCCAGGCCCTGGCCAACGGCGAGTTGAACGCCGTCATCGAGTCCAACCCGCGCTTCGGCCCGCTGGCCTTCGCCACCGCGCAGAAGTTCTACGCCGACGAGGGCATCCCCGAGGACGTCATCATCTCGGACCGCTCCTACGACCCGGCCAACGCCAAGGAATCCCTCGGCGGAGCGTACTGACCCACGGCCGGTACGGGCCGTCCTCCGCACCGCCCCCCGATCCGTACGGGCCGGTGCCGTGGTTCCGGCGGGAACCGCGGCCCGGTCCGTACGCCCACCGGCCCGGGCCTCCGCCCGGCCGCGGGGCCGCCCCGCCTCCCCGCCGCGGCGGTCTCGCTCACCGTCGCGCGGCGACGGGGCGGCCCCGACCCCATCCCCTTCATCACCCCTCTTCGGAAGGCCACGTTCATGGCACCCCCCGTAACGCCGGCGTCCGCGGCGAGCGGCACCGCGCCGACGGTGCTGGAGGCCCACGGCGTCGGGAAGCGCTTCCCCGGCGTGGTCGCCCTCGACGACGTCTCGTTCACCCTCCGCGCCGGCGAGACCCACGCCCTCGTCGGCGAGAACGGCGCCGGCAAGTCCACCCTCATCAAGGTGCTCACCGGCGTCCACCGCCCGGACGGCGGCGAACTGCTCCTGTCGGGACGGCCGGTGCGGTTCGCCCGCCCCTCCGAGGCGCAGGAGGCCGGCATCTCCACCATCTACCAGGAGGTGAACCTGGTCCCGCTGATGAGCGTGGCCCGGAACATCTTCCTCGGCCGCGAGCCCAAGAACCGCCTCGGCCTCATCGACTTCGGCCGGATGCACGCCGAGGCCGCGGAACTCCTCGGCGGCTTCGGCGTCGCCGTCGACCCCCGCAGGCCGCTGAACACCCTGGGCATCGGCACCCAGCAGATGGTCGCCCTCGCCCGGGCGGTCTCCGTCGAGGCCCACGTCGTCGTCATGGACGAGCCCACCTCCTCCCTGGAACCGCGCGAGGTCGAGACCCTCTTCCGCGTCATCGACGACCTGCGCCGGCGCGACATCGCCGTGGTGTACGTCAGCCACCGCATGGACGAGCTCTACCGGATCTGCGACCGGGTCACCGTCCTGCGCGACGGCCGGCACATCCACACCGGCCCGCTCGCCGAACTCGACCGCGTGCGGCTCGTCTCCATGATGCTGGGCCGCGAGATCTCCGAGGTGCGCCGGCACGGCGTGACGAGCTTCGGCGCCGAGGGCCACGACATCACCCGCGAACCCGTCCTGACCGCCACCGGCCTGACCCGCCGCCACCAGCTGGACGGCGTCTCCCTCGACCTCCGCCCCGGCGAGGTGCTCGGCCTCGGCGGCCTGCTCGGCTCCGGCCGCAGCGAGACCGCCAAGGCCCTGGCCGGAGCCCTGCCCCTGGACGCGGGCGGGGTGAGCGTCGGCGGCACACCGCTCGGCCGGCTCTCCTCCGCGAGCGCGATCCGCGCCGGGATCAGCCTGCTCCCCGAGGACCGCAAGGCCGAGGGCATCGTCCCCGGCCTGTCCGTCCGCGAGAACATCGTGCTCGCCGCCCTGCCCCGGCTCTCCCGCGCCGGCATCGTCTCGCGCGAGCGGCAGGACCGGGTGGTCGACGTCTTCATGAAGCGGCTGCGGATCAAGGCGTCCAGCCCCGAGCAGAAGGTCGGCGAACTCTCCGGCGGCAACCAGCAGAAGGTCCTCCTGGCCCGCTGGCTCTGCCTCGAACCGAAGGTCCTGCTGCTCGACGAACCCACCCGGGGCATCGACGTCGGGGCCAAGGCCGAGGTCCAGGCCCTCGTCGACGAACTCGCGCGGGAGGGCCTCGCCGTCCTCCTGATCTCCTCCGACATCGAGGAGCTCGTCGAGGGCGCCGACCGGATCGTCGTCCTCAGGAACGGCGCCGCGGCCGGCGAACTGGTCGGCGAGAACGTGTCGGAGGAGGCCCTGCTCGCGGCCCTCGCCGACCACGCGCCACCCGCCGGAGAAGCCGGGCCCGGGCCCGGCCCCGTACCGCTCGCGAAGACCACCGAGAACCCCGAACCCACCGCACCGGGCGCCCCGGCCGCCGAGGAGGACCCCCGATGACCACCCAGGCCACCGCGGCGCCGGCCCGCGCCGCCGGGACCCGGCCGAACGCCGCCGCGTGGTTCCAGGAGTACGGCGTGTACGCCGCCGTGGCCGCGCTCCTGCTGTTCAACGCCCTGTTCACCGACCACTTCCTCACCGCCGACAACCTCCGCACCCAGCTCGTCCAGGTCGCCCCGATCGTCATCGTGGCCCTCGGCATGGCCCTGGTGATCGGCACCGAGGGCGTCGACCTGTCCGTGGGCTCCGCCATGGCCCTGGCCACGGCGCTGCTGCCGCTCTACCTCGGCTACGGACTCGTGCCCGCCCTGCTCGTCGCCCTCCTCGCGGGCGCCCTCGTCGGCGCGGTCAACGGCACCCTGGTCTCCGTGGTGGGGCTGCAACCCATCGTCGCGACCCTCGCCCTGTTCGTCGGCGGACGCGGCCTCGCGCTCGTGATGGCCGACGGACAGCTCAAGCAGATCGTCAACCCCGACCTGCTCGCCCTCGGCACCGGCAGCCTCCTCGGCGTCCCCCTGGTCGTGGTCGTCGCCGGAGCCCTCGCGCTCGCCGTCGCCTTCCTCGTCCACCGGACCACCTTCGGCCGCCAGGTCGTCGCCATCGGCGGCAACCGCGCCGCCGCCACCCTGGCCGGCCTGCCCGTGAAGCGCGTCCTGACCGGGGTCTACGTCCTGTGCGGTGTGCTCGCCGCCCTCGCCGGCGTCCTCGCCACCGCCCGGCTCACCGCGAGCGACCCGTCCTCGCTCGGCACCCTGATGGAACTCTCCGCCATCACCGCCGTCGTGGTCGGCGGAACCCCGCTCAGCGGCGGCTCCGTCCGCGTCCTCGGCACCGTCGCGGGCGCCCTGCTCATGCAGCTGCTGCGCGCCACCCTCGTCAAGCACGACCTGCCCGACTCCACCGCCCAGATCGCCCAGGCGGCCATCATCATCGCCGCCGTCTACGTCGCACGGGAGCGCCGATCCCGATGAACCCCACCTCCTCCCTCACCGCGCCGGGGACGGGCGCCGCGGCGAAGACCGACCGCACGGCCGCCGGGGCCTCCGGCCCGGAGCGGCTCCTCTCCCTGGTCCAGCGCCAGGGCGTGCTGGCCGTCCTGCTCCTCGTCGTGCTGATCGCCTCCTTCGCGTACCCCACCTTCCCCACCCTCGACAACGCCCGCGGCGTCCTCGTCCAGGCCTCGTTCCTCGCGATCGTGGCCCTCGGCATGACCCTGGTGATCATCACCGGCGGCATCGACCTGTCCGTCGGCTCCGTCTTCGCCCTCGGCGGCGTCCTCGCCGCCTGGGCCTCGCAGTGGGGCCTGCTGCCGGCGCTCCTCGTCCCGCTCGTGGTCTGCGGCGCGATCGGCCTGCTCAACGGCCTGCTCATCGCCCGCGCCGGCATGGCGCCCTTCATCGTGACCCTCGCCTCCCTGCTCGGCGCGCGCGGACTGCTGCTCGCCCTCACCGACGAGGGCGCCACCACCCATCTGGTGCCCAAGGGCTCGGCGTTCGCCGAACTCGGCCAGGGCAGCTTCCTCGGCTTCGGCTACCCGATCCTCGTCGCGCTCGCCCTGTTCGGCGCGGGCGGCGTCCTCCTCCAGCGCACCTCCTTCGGACAGACCCTGTTCGCCGTCGGCGGCAGCGGCGACGCGGCCACCCTCATGGGACTGCCGGTCGCCCGCGCCAAGGTGACGGTGTACGTGCTCAGCGGTCTGCTCGCGGGCTTCGCCGGGGCCCTCAACGCGGCCCGGCTCTCCTCCGGCGTCACCATCATCGGCACCGGCATGGAGCTCGACGCCATCGCCGCCGTCGTCATCGGCGGCACGCTCCTGGTCGGCGGCGCCGGCTCGGTCGGCGGCACCCTGTGGGGCGTCCTGCTGCTCGCCGTCATCCAGAACCTCATCAACCAGATCGGCTCGCTGAACTCCTCGTACCAGTCGGTGGTCAGCGGAGGCTTCCTGATCCTGGTCGTCGTGGCGCAGCGGTACGTTTCACGGAGCAGAAGAACGCTCTGACGCCGGAGCCAACCCCACCCGGACCATCCGGACCACCGGTCCGCCCGGTCAGAGCCGAACCAGAGGAGTTCCGTGGGCGTCAGCCTCAAGGACGTCGCGCAGCGGGCCGGCGTGTCGATCAAGACCGTGTCCAACGTGGTGAACAACTATCCCCACGTCACCCCGCAGATGCGCGCCAAGGTGCAGCGGGCCATCGACGAGCTCGGCTACCGTCCGAACCTCACCGCCCGGCACCTGCGCAAGGGCCGCACCGGCATCATCGCCTTCGCCGTGCCCGAGCTCGGCAATCCGTACTTCGCCGAGCTGGCGGGCGCCGTCATCGACGCCGCCGCCCAGCACGACTACACCGTGCTCGTCGACCACACCGCCGGACTGCGCGAGCGGGAGCTCCTGGTCTGCCAGGAGTTCCGCTCCCACGTCATCGACGGCCTGATCCTGAGCCCCATCCACCTGGAGAACGACGACCTGCTCGCCCGGCAGGAGACCTCGCCGCTCGTGCTCCTCGGCGAGCGGGAGTACGAGGCGCCGTACGACCAGATCGCCATCGACAACGTGGCCGCCGCCCGCAGCGCGGTCCGGCACCTCCTCGACCTCGGCCGGCGGCGGATCGCCTTCCTCGGCTCCCGCACCGGCCGCGAGCGCCAGCCCGCCCACCTGCGCCTGCGCGGCTGGCGCGAGGAGCTCACCGCCGCGGGCGTCGAGCCCGACGAGACCCTGGTCGTCGCCACCGACGGCTACGGGCGCGGCGACGGCGCCGCGGCCATGGCGGAGCTCCTCGGACGGGGCGCCCGCCCGGACGCCGTCTTCGCGTACAACGACCTGATCGCCCTCGGCGCGATGCGCACCCTCGCCGAACGCGGCCTGCGCGTCCCCGAGGACATCGCCGTGGTCGGCTTCGACGACATCGAGGAGAGCCGCTACGGCGCGATCGGCCTCACCACCGTCCGCCCGGACAAGCAGGCCATCGCCCGGCACGCCGTCGACCGGCTCGTCGAACGCCTCGCGGGCGGCACCGTCACCGAGCCCCGCCGCATCAGGCCCGGCTACCGGCTCGCGGTCCGCGAATCCACCGGCGGCGCCCACACGGTCGCACCGGCCCCCGGGGGAGGGGACGCGGACTGACCGCCGGGGCGGAGTACGCCCCACCGGCCCACCGGCCCCATCGCCCCCACCGGCCCCGTCCCCTCGCCCCCGCTCCGCCTCACGCCCGCACCCTCGAACAGAGCAAGACCCCCGCCACCCACCCGTCCCGAGGACTCCCCATGCCCCGACCCACCGTCCGTCACCGGCCGTTCGGCACCACCCCGGAAGGAGAGGACGTCACGCTCTGGCACCTCGCATCCCCCTCCGGCGTGCACGCGGAGATCCTCACCTACGGAGGCGTCCTGCACGCCCTCGGCGTCCCCGACGCCACCGGCCGCACCGCGAACGTCGTCCTGTCGCTGCCCACGCTCGACCGGTACGCGGAGAAGAGCCCGTACCTCGGGGCGCTGATCGGCCGCTACGCCAACCGCATCGCCCACGGCCGCTTCACGCTCGACGGCGCCGCCCACGAGATCCCCGTCAACGACCGGGGTCACGCCCTGCACGGCGGCCCCGAGGGCTTCGACGCCCGGGTGTGGCGGGCGGAGCCCTTCACCGACGGCGACACGGCCGGGCTGCGGCTGAGCCTGCACAGCCCCGACGGCGACATGGGCTTCCCCGGCGCGCTCGACGTCACCGCCGTGTACGCGCTGGACGCCGCCGGCACCCTCGCCCTGGACTGCGCCGCCACCACGGACCGCACGACGGTCGTCAACCTCAGCCACCACGCCTACTTCAACCTGGCGGCGGACGGCGGGGACGTCCTGGACCACACCCTCGGGGTGGACGGCGCCGGATACCTGCCCGTCGACCCCGACGGCATCCCCCTCGGCCCGGTCGCGGACGTCGCGGGGACCCCCTTCGACCTGACCACCCCGCGCCGCCTCGGCGACGGCGTCCTGGCCGACGGTGACGAACAGGTCCGCCGCGCCGGCGGCTACGACCACTGCTGGGCACTGTCCGGAGGGGAGGCGGGGGAGTCCGCCGTGCCGCGCCGGGCCGCGCGGCTCGCCGCCCCGGGCGGGACGCGCGCGATGGAGGTGTGGACGACCGCCCCCGGGCTCCAGGTCTACACCGCCAACCAGCTCGACGGCACGCTCACCGACCCCGAGGGCCGCCCGCTGCCCCGCCACGGCGCGGTGTGCCTGGAGCCCCAGCACTTCCCCGACGCCCCCAACCGCCCCGCGTACCCCAGCGCGGTGCTGGAGCCGGGGACCACCGGCCGGCGCCGCACCGAGTTCCGCTTCCCCGGAGCGGCCCGCTAGGGCGTGTGTCGAAAGTCCCGCCTGCCCGGCGGTGTCCGGCACGCACGCTCGCCGCGTTGTCGGATCGCCCCGATACAACCAGTATCGGGGCGACCCTCCGCCTTGCGATCGCACGCACCGGACACCGCCGGGCCTGCCCTTCGGGCAGACGACGCCACTTTCGACACACGCCCTAGGCCCGGGGCCTCACTCCTCCGGCGGCTTCCCGGTGACCCGCGTCCCCGGGTGCGCCAGGGCGAAGAGGAAGGCCACGGCCAGCGCGATCGCCATGCCGTAGAAGACCCACTGGTTCGCCTCGGCGAAGTCCATCCGGATCGCGTCGCCCGCGCCCTGGAGCGCCTTGGCGACGGGCCCGTCCCCGGTGGGCGCCCGGCCGTCCGGATGGCCGGTGACCGCCTCCGCGACCCTCCCGGCCGTCGCCTCCGCCTCGGCCGGCGGCAGACCGCGCTCGGTGAGCGTGTCGGTGATCCGGTTCGCGGAGACGTGCGCGAGGACGGTGCTGAAGACGGCCATGCCGATGGCCGCCGCGTAGTTGCGGACGGTCTGGGTGATGCCGGTGACCTCGCCGTACGAGGCCCCGATGGAGCGGTTGACGGCGTCGGTGGAGGCGGGGGCGAGGAGGAACCCGATGCCGGCGCCCGCCATGGCCGCGTACGGCCACTGGTCGTGCATCGACAGGTCGGTCAGCTTCTGGGCCCACAGGTAGAAGCCGACCGCGCCGAGCGCGCAGCCGATCTTCATGGCCGGGCGGGCGCCCCGCTTGTCGAGGATCTTGCCGCCCCACTGGGAGGCGATGCCGAAGCCGATGAAGAAGTACAGCAGGAACAGCGCGGCCTGGTTCGGCGAGGCGCTCAGCGACACCTGGGCGTACACCGACGCGAAGAAGAAGACCGGCACGAAGGCGAGCATCGCGAAGAACAGCACGAGGCTGTCGATGGTGAAGGCCCGGTCCCGGAAGACGTCGAAGTCGATCAGCGGCTGCGCGGTGCGCCGCTCGTAGCCGTAGAACAGCACCAGGACCACCATGCCGCCGACGATGCAGGCCCAGGTCGTGACGGAGCTCCAGCCCCAGGACGAGGCCTGCTGGAAGCCCAGCACGCCGAGCCCCATGCCGACGGCGACCAGGACGGCGCCGACGACGTCCAGGCGTTCGCGGCGGCGGCTCTCGGTGACCCGGGCGAGCACGGTGAGCACGATCGCGACGACGGCGACCGGCACGTTCACCCAGAAGATCGCCCGCCAGGTCCAGGCGGTCAGCCAGCCGCCGAGCAGCGGGCCGATGGCGGTCAGGGCGCCGGAGAGCCCGAAGAACAGGGCGAGCGCCCGGCCGCGCCGCTCCACCGGGAAGACCGCGATGACCACGGCGAGCGCCGCCGGGAACATCAGCGCGGCCCCCAGGCCCTGCGTGGCGCGGAAGACGATCAGCCAGGTCAGCGCGAAGTCCCCGGAGGGCACGGCGCCGCAGAGCGCCGACGAGACGACGAAGAGCAGCGTGCCGGTCAGCATGATCCGGCGGTGCCCGAAGATGTCGGAGAGCCGTCCGCCGAGCGCGAAGAACGCGGCGAGGGAGAGCAGATAGGCGTTGACGACCCACTGCATCCCGGAGGCGGAGAGGCCCAGCTCGGCCGTGATGTTCGGGGCGGCGATCGAGACGATCGTCTGGTCGATGAAGGTCATCGACACCGCGAAGAGCATGGCCGCGAGCGCCAGCTTCTGGCGGGGCGCACGCGAGGCGGCGGAGCCTGCCCGCGTGGCCGTCGGGTTACCAGCCATACCTCGATGGTCGCCCCGGACCACCGGGTGTGCACGTGGAGCCCGGCGGGAGGCCCGGGGCGGGGCTACCGCCCGTCCGTCCCCCAGCGCCACACCAGCGCGCCGCCCTCCGGGACGTCGTGCCAGCGGGCCGCCGCCGCGTCGAGCGGGGCGGTGGTCAGGGCGAGCCGTTCCGGGGAGAGGAGCGGACGGCCCACGCCCCTGCCCTCCGTGGGCAGGCCCCGCCAGGCGCGGTAGGCCCAGTTCACGGACAGCTCGGCGGCCATCACGGCGTCACCGCCGCGGCGCAGCACCTTCAGGCCCGAGCGGCGGTGCCGCCCCGGCTCGACCCGTTCGAACCCCTCGAAGGTCGCGCCGCGCGCCGTCGCGCCCCAGAACCCGTCGTCGATCCCGAGGGCGGTCTCGACGACCGCGTGCACCAGGTCGTGCGGCAGGGTCTGGCCGGTCGGCCGGGGCGGCAGTCGCACGTCCGGCCCCTCGCGGTCGCGCACCACGATCTCGTGCCGGTCGTCCGGAAGCTTCCTGAAGGTGATCTCCACCGGCAGAACGGTACGGCCCGTCCCTCCCCGTGCCCACGGGTTTTCGGCCGAGGGTGGGCAGCGGGGGAGAACGGGGCCCGGTTCAGCTCCCGTTGTGGAAGACCGACCCGACGAACTCCGCGAGCAGCCGCTCCTTCAGCGGCCCCGGCATCGCGTCGAGCAGGACGAGCACCGGTGCCGTCCGGGCGGGCAGGCCCCCGTCGCTGTCGAGCCCCGCGAAGGCCAGGACGGCGGCGATCTCGTCCGGGCCGAGCGCCGCCGGGTCGAGCCGCGCGGCGAAGCCGACGAGCGCCGGATCGGCCGTCAGGGGAGGCAGCGCGCGGGCGGCGACGAGCGCGGTCCCGAGGTCCTCGACCAGGGCGTCCACCCGGCCGGCGGTGGCCGGGGTCAGCGTCAGGTGCAGATTGGGCGGCAGGCCGTCGAAGGAGAGCTGGGGCTGGAGGTACCAGCCGAGGCCCCGCATCTCGTCGGCCAGGTGCAGCAGCAGGCTCAGGTCCGGCCCGCCCCCGCCGTCCAGGACGGTGAAGGAGACGAGCCCGGCGGCCGGGTCGCCGAGGACCCGTACCCCCGGGATCGCCCGCAGCCCGGCCAGGAGCCGGTCCGAGGCCTCGGCGACCCGCCCGGCCAGAGCCGTGTAGCCGTCCTCGCCGACGTACCGCAGGACCGCCCACGCCTGGGCGAGCAGACCGCCGGACTTGGTGCCCTGGACCGTGGGGTTGACCACCGGATAGCCGGGCCAGCCGGCGTGCGCGAAGTACTGGTGGCGCCGCAGCCCGGCGTCCCGGTACAGGACGACGGAGGCGCCCTTGTCGGCGTACCCGTACTTGTGCAGGTCGACGGAGAGCGAGGTGACCCCGGGCACCGACAGGTCGAAGGGCTCCACCTTCCGCCCGGCGCGCCGCAGGTGGGGCAGGAGCCAGCCGCCGATGCAGGCGTCGACGTGGCAGAGCACGCCCCGCCCGGCCGCCGCCGCCGCGATCTCCGCCACCGGGTCGACCACCCCGTGCGCGTACGAGGGGGCCGAGGCGACCACCAGGACGGTGCGGTCGGTGACCGCCGCGTCGATCGCGCGGGCGTCGGCGCGGAAGGTGTCCGGGTCGACGGGGACGACGACCGCCTCCAGGCCCAGGTAGTGCGCGGCCTTGTGGAACGCGGCGTGCGCGGTGGACGGCAGCACGAGCTGAGGGGCCGTCACCCCGCGCTCCGCGCGCGCGTGGTCGCGGGCCGTCTTCACCGCGAGCAGGATGCTCTCCGTGCCGCCGCTGGTGAAGGTGCCCCGGGCGCCGGGCGCGCCGAGCAGCGCGGCGACCGCCCCCACCACGTCGTTCTCCAGGCGGGCCACGCTCGGGAAGACGGTCGGGTCGAGGCCGTTGACCGTGGCGAAGGACGTGTACGCGGCGGCCGCCAGCTCGTCGAGGCCCTCGACCCCGGCGTCGTAGACGTAGGCGAAGGTCCGGCCGCCCCGGGTGGGCGCGTCGGCCTCCCGCAGGCCGCGCAGCTCGGCGAGGACCTCGGCGGCGGTACGGGCGGGGACCACGGGATCAGTCGGCACGGCGGGCCTTCACTTCCTGCTGCGGGGCAGCCTGTTCGGGTACGGCGGGTACGGCCGCGGAGGGGGCCTCGCGGTAGCGGTGCAGCAGCCACAAACTCGCGGCGGCCAGGACGGCGGGCAGCAGGCTCGTGCCGAGGGAGATGCCGGTGAGCGCCGCCTCCGGCTGGGCCGCCCGGTGCTCCGCGTCGGAGGAGCGGAACCCGGTCGCGGCCAGGACGAGCGCGAACACCCCCGCGCCCAGGGCGAAGGCCAGCGTCTCGGCGGCGGTCCACAGACCGGTGAAGGTCGCCGCGCGCTGCCGGCCGGTGCGGACCGCGTCGGCGGCCAGGGTGTCCGCGAGCATGGTCAGCGGGAGGAGCTGGAGCCCCGCGTAGGCGACGCCGACGACGGCGACCGCGCCGTACCCGACGGCCGGTCCGGTCACCGGGGTGAGGGAGAGGAGGAGCGCCCCGGCGACGAAGAGCAGGGAGGCGCACCACTGCGCCGCCTTCGCGCCGGAGCGGCGCGCGAGCCGGGTCCACAGCGGCATGACCAGGACGAGCGGGCCGATCAGACCGGCGAAGAGCGGGGTGACGGCGGTGGGCGAGCCCAGGGTGTACGTGGCGAAGTACTGCACCCCGGCGAGCATCACGCCGACGGCCAGGGCCTGGAGGGTCCACATGCCCGCGAGGAAGAGGAACGGACGGTTCGAGCGGGCGGCGGCGAGCTGCGCCCGCAGCGACGGCTCGGCCTCGCCGCGGGCAGCCACCGGCGCCCACCGGGTGGTGAACCAGGCCCCGAACATCCCCATCGCGAGCAGCCCGGCGACGGCGACCCCCATCACCCGGTAGCCCGCCGGGCCGTCGCCGTCGGCATGGGCGATCGCCGGGGCCAGCGCGCCGGACAGCAGGATCGCGACGCCCAGGAACCCGACGCGCCAGCCGAGGACCCGGCCGCGCTCTGCGGGGTCCTCCGTCATCTCGGCGGGCATCGTCACGTACGGCACCTGGAAGACGGCGTACGCGGTGGCCGCGAGCAGGAACAGGACGGCCACGTACCCGGCGGCGGCCGCTCCCCGCAGCGGCGGCGCGGCGAAGACCAGCGCGAAGAGCGGCGGGAGCGTGCACGCCCCGAGGAGCAGGAACGGCCGGCGTGGCCCGCCGCGCAGCCGGCTGCGGTCGGAGAGGGCGCCGACGACCGGATTGACGAGGACGTCCCACGCCTTGGGCAGGAACACCGCGACGCCGGCGACGGCGGCGGGCACGGCCAGGACGTCGGTCAGGTAGTACAGGAGGATCAGGCCGGGCACGGTGGCGAAGGTGCCGGTGCACAGGGAGCCGAGCCCGTACCCGACGCGCACCCGGCGCGGCAGGGGCGGGACCGGCCCGGAAGCGGCGCGGACGTCTGCTGGCATGGCGCAGATCATGAACGACCGTTCGAGCGGGCGGCAAGGGCCGCGTATGACGGGGGTGTGAACTCCGAGGGGCGGATCCGGAGGTGAGCCGCGTCTCACCGGCCCCGGACGACCTTGCTATGCAACTCGTTGCATAGCAGGATCGGGGGCATGGCGCTCGACCACGCGATCCTCGTGTCCCTGCTGGAGAAGCCCGGATCCGGCTACGAGCTGGCCCGGCGCTTCGAGCGGTCCATCGGATACTTCTGGACCGCCACCCACCAGCAGATCTACCGCGTGCTCAAGCGCATGGAGAGCGACGGCTGGATCGACGTCCGCGACGTGCCCCAGCAGGGCCGCCCGGACAAGAAGGAGTACTCCGTCGCCGGCCCCGGCCGCGACGCGCTCTCCGCGTGGCTGGGCGAGCCGATCGAGCCCGAGAGCGTGCGGCACGACCTCGCGGTGAAGATCCGGGGCGCCGCCTTCGACGACCCGGCCGCGCTGACCGGCGAGGTCGAGCGGCACCGGAAGGCGCACACGGACCGCCTCGCCCACTACCTCGCGGGCGAGACCCGCGACTTCGGGGAGCCGGGCGCGGACGGCCGGGCGGCGGACGGCCCGCTCGACGCCGAGCGGGAACTCCAGCACGTCGTGCTGCGGGGCGGCATCGCGTACGAGCGGATGATGATCGCCTGGCTCGACGACGTCCTCGCCACCCTCGCCCGCTTCGGGGCCGAACGCTGAACCCGGGGGCCGCCCCGCCCCCCCCCGCACATCCCACCACCCACCCCCACCCCTCACCCGAGCCGGAAAGGCGGACGTCATGGCCGACCCGCTGCTGTTCAACCCGCACACCTACGACCCGGCGCACTTCGACCCGGAGACCCGCCGGCTCCTGCGCGCCACCGTCGACTGGTTCGAGGCGCGCGGCAAGCGCCGGCTCATCGAGGACTACCGGACCCGCGCCTGGCTCGGCGACTTCCTCGCCTTCGCCGCCGAGGAGGGCCTCTTCGCCACCTTCCTCACCCCGTCCTCCGCCGCCGGCGAGGACGAGGGCGACAAGCGCTGGGACACCGCCCGCATCGCCGCCCTCAACGAGATCCTCGGCTTCTACGGCCTCGACTACTGGTACGCCTGGCAGGTCACCATCCTCGGCCTGGGCCCGGTCTGGCAGAGCGACAACGCCGCCGCCCGCGCCCGCGCCGCCGAACTCCTGTCCCAAGGCGAGGTGTTCGCCTTCGGCCTCTCGGAGAAGACCCACGGCGCCGACATCTACTCCACGGACATGCTGCTCACGCCCGACGGCGAGGGCGGCTTCCGCGCCACCGGCTCCAAGTACTACATCGGCAACGGCAACGCCGCCGGGCTCGTCTCCGTCTTCGGCCGCCGCACCGACGTCGAGGGCCCCGACGGCTACGTCTTCTTCGCCGCCGACAGCCGCCACGACGCGTACCACCTCGTGAAGAACGTCGTCGACTCCTCGAAGTACGTCAGCGAGTTCCGCCTGGAGGACTACCCGGTCGCCGCCGAGGACGTCCTGCACACCGGCCGCGCCGCCTTCGACGCGGCCCTCAACACGGTCAACGTCGGCAAGTTCAACCTGTGCACCGCCTCCATCGGCATCTGCGAGCACGCGATGTACGAGGCCGTCACCCACGCGCAGAACCGGATCCTGTACGGCCGTCCCGTCACCGCCTTCCCGCACGTGCGGCGCGAGCTGACCGACGCCTACGTCCGGCTCGTCGGCATGAAGCTGTTCAGCGACCGGGCCGTCGACTACTTCCGCACCGCCGGTCCCGAGGACCGCCGCTACCTCCTCTTCAACCCGATGACGAAGATGAAGGTGACCACGGAGGGCGAGAAGGTCATCGACCTGATGTGGGACGTCATCGCCGCCAAGGGCTTCGAGAAGGACAACTACTTCGCCGAGGCGGCCGTGGAGATCCGGGGCCTGCCGAAGCTGGAGGGCACCGTCCACGTCAACCTGGCGCTGATCCTCAAGTTCCTGCGCAACCACCTCCTCGACCCGGTCGCCTACGAGCCCGTCCCGACCCGCCTGGACGCGGCCGACGACGCCTTCCTCTTCCGCCAGGGCCCGGCCCGCGGCCTCGGCTCGGTCCGCTTCCACGACTGGCGCGCCGCCTACGACGCGTACGCCCACGTGGCCAACGTCGCCCGCTTCCGCGAACAGGCCGACGCGCTCTGCGAGTTCGTCCTCAAGGCCGCCCCGGACGAGGAGCAGAGCCGCGACCTGGACCTGCTCCTCGCCGTCGGCCAGCTCTTCGCGCTCGTCGTCCACGGGCAGCTGGTCCTGGAGCAGGCCGCGCTGACCGGCCTCGACGAGGACGTCCTCGACGAGCTGTTCGCCGTCCTCGTCCGCGACTTCTCCGCGCACGCCGTCGAGCTGCACGGCAAGGACTCCGCGACCGAGCAGCAGCAGCTCTGGGCGCTCGGCGCCGTCCGCCGCCCCGTCGTCGACGAGGCGCGCTCGGGCCGCGTCTGGCAGCGCGTCGAGGCGCTTTCGGGCGCGTACGAGATGACGCCCTGACCTTCCCGCCCGTCACACGGAAGCCCGCACGACCGACCTCCCCGGCCGGCCGTGCGGGCTTCCGCCGCTTGGAGTCCGTCCTGCGAGGAGCATGTCCACGGCGCATCGCCGACGTCGACGCGGCGGTCCGGCGCCCTCGGCCGGGACGGACGAGGGCGTGGTGGGGGTCCCCGCCCCGGGCGGTCTGCCGTCGAGTCGCTCGCCGGATGCGGCTCACCTCGGTCATGGGAGACGTCCTCTAGCCGCGCCATCGGAACGGCTCGTCCACCATGTGGAAAGGTGACTGGGGCGGTCGGGGCTTCTGCTATCGTCCGGCCCATGCAGCACACCGCCACCCTCGCCATGATGCGAATGATGCCCCCGCTCCCGGAGGCGCTTCGCTAGCGAAGCCATGTGCGCGCAGGACGCGACGGACCCTCCGGAAACGGAGGGTCCGTTTTTTGTTGCCCGGACCCGGCCACCGAGCCCGCGAGCCGGACCTCGACCTCCACTCCCACCGCACGTCTCCCGACAGAAGGGCGAAGTACCGCCATGACCCTTCCCCCGGTCGTCTCCCTCACCGACTGCTCCGACCCCAACGCCCTCGCCCGCCAGTCCACCAGGATTGCCGCCCTCTTCGGCTCCACACCGACCGTCCTGCCGCTCGGTGGAACGGACCCGGAGGGCGCCGCCGCCCTCACCCTGCTCGACCTGCTCCGCTCCACTGACCTGATCGGCGGCCCGAGCCGCCCGGTCGTGGTGCTCGTCAACATCGCGCCGAGGAACGGGCACTGGCCCAACGGCGTGCCCTTCTGCTCCTTCCGCCACGGCGACCACCTGGTCGTCAGCACCCTGAACCAGCGGGTCCTCGCCCCGCTGGCGGCCTACCTGGAGCTGACGGAGGTGCGGGTCACCGACGTCCGCGAGGTGCTGGAGGCCGCCGCCGGCGACTGGGCCGAGCTGACGCCGGCCGAGATCGAGGAGATGGTACGGACCCAGTTCCGCAGCCTGTGGTACGCGCCCCTGCTGGCCCGCTGGCTGGTGGACGGACACCCCGTCCCCGCCCGGACGTCGGCAGTGCGCCCGCCCGTCGACGACGACGTACGGATCGCCGTCGTCGACAACTTCGGCAACTGCAAGCTGGATCGCCCGGCCGCCGACCTGCCCGGCTACGACACTGCCGGGAGCCTTCTCGTGCGCAATCGACTCGACGGCCGCGACGTCCCGGTGCGCTGTTACGACCGCCTCCCCGACGTCCCGCTCGGCGAACCCGGAATCACCGTCGGGAGCTCCGGGATCGGATTCGCCGAACTGGTAATCCGCGGTGGTTCCGCGGCAGATGTCTTCGGCCTGAACCAAGGCGACCGAGTCTTTCATCTCACTGGCTGACATGTTATCAACGCGTTACCCCGGCGGTGGTCTTCGAGATTGACGCCGGTCTCCGTGAACCGGAATGCTGAAAAGCATGTCCGGAACTCTCCTGCTGGTACGCCGCCGCCACGTGGACCACGTGCGCTGTGCGGCCGATCTGTGTCGCTGAGCGCACAGCACCGGCCCTCCTTTCCCGTACTTTCCCGGACTTCCCTCGAAGGACCTCTGATGTCCCGTACCCGCACATCTCTGGCGTTCTCCGCCGTCACCGTCGTCGCGCTGGCGGCCGTCGGCTGCGCGCCCCAGCCGCAGACCACCTCCGGATCGGCCGGCGCCGAGAAAGCCTCCCCGTGCACGACCGACAGCCCGAGTCTCCATGAGCGCGGCCGGCTCACCATCGCGACCGATTCCCCGGCCTACGAGCCGTGGTTCGACAGCAACACCCCTTCCAACGGAAAGGGTTTCGAAAGCACCGTGGCCTACGCGGTGGCCGAAAAGCTGGGGTTCGAACGCGACCGGGTGAAATGGGTCGTCGAGCCCTTCGCCCATTCCTACGCCCCTGGGAAGAAGTCTTTCGACTTCGACATCAACCAGATCTCCATCACGCCGCAGCGCGCGAAAGCCGTCGATTTCTCCACCAGTTACTACACGGCTAATCAGGCCATCCTGACGCTCGACGGGTCCGCGTTCGCGAAGGCCACGTCCCTGAGCGCCTTCAAGGACGCCGAAATCGGCGTGCAGGTCGCGACGACCAGCTACCAGGCCGTGCTCGACCAGATCAAGCCCTCGAAGCGGCCGAGCGTCTTCAGCACCACCAAGGACGAGGTCACCGCGCTGCGGAACGGTCAGATCGACGCGATCGTCACCGACCTGCCCACGGTCTTCTACCTGGCCGGAGCCGAGCTGGAGAACGGCGAGATCGTCGGCCAGTTCGGCTACGCGGGCGGCACCCCCGAGAAGTTCGGCCTGCTCCTGCCGAAGAACAGCGGGTACACCTCCTGCGTCAACCGGGCCCTCGACGAGCTCAGGGCGGACGGAACACTCGCGAGGCTCACCACGCAGTGGCTCTCCGCCTCGGCGAACGTCCCCGAGCTGAAGCGCTGACGGGCAGACCGTGGACATCGGCAAGACGGCCGCACCGGACCGGCCGGCCACCCCTTCGGACGCGTCCGGGACGCCCGACGCCCTCTACCGGCCCAGCGACCACGAACGGGAGCGGCAGCGGTACCGCCGCTCCCGCAAGCGCCGCCACACCTGGGTCTCCCTCCTGTGCACCCTGCTCGGCCTGACGGCCGTGGGCGCGGCCGCGGTCGCCTCGCCGGGCTGGGAACGCGTCGACAGCCTGTTCTTCGACGGCGCCGAGTTCCGCTCCGCCTTCCCCGACCTCCTCCGGGGCTTCTGGCTCAACATCCAGATGTTCCTCGTCGCCGAGGTGCTGATCCTCGTCCTGGGACTGCTGATCGCCCTGGTACGGGTGACCCGCGCACCGGGTCTCCAGCCGCTGCGGCTCGCCGCCACCGTCTACGTGGACGTCTTCCGCGGCGTACCGACCCTGCTGCTCGTCTTCCTCGTCGGCTTCGGACTGCCGGCGCTGCAGCTCCAGGGCACCCCCTCCGAGCCGTGGATCCTCGGCGTCATCGCCCTGGTCCTCTCCTACACGGCCTACGTCGCCGAGGTGTTCCGGGCGGGACTGGACTCGGTCCACCCCGCGCAGCGGAACGCCGCCCGGGCCCTCGGTCTCAACGAGCGGCAGACCCTGCGGCACGTCGTGCTGCCCCAGGCGGTGCGCAACGTGCTCCCACCCCTGCTGAACGACTTCATCGCCCTGCAGAAGGACACCGCGCTGGTCGCCGTCCTCGGCCCGCTCGAAGCGCTGCGGGCCGCGCAGATCAAGGCGGACTACGACTTCAACTACACCCCGTACCTGGGAGCGGCCCTCTTGTTCATCGCGGTGACCATCCCGCTCACCCGCGTCGCCGACCGGCTCCAGCGTCGGGCCGTGCGGCGCACCCGGGCGGGGGCGGGCCGATGAGCGGACCGCTGCTGCGCATCCGTGGCCTCCGCAAGCAGTACGGGGAGCGACTGGTGCTGCGCTCGATCGACCTGGACGTCGCCGAGCACCAGGTCGTCTGCCTGATCGGCGGTTCGGGCTCGGGCAAGTCGACCCTGCTCCGGTGCGTGGACCTGCTCGAAGTCGTCGACGACGGCACCGTCCACCTGGGGGAGAGCGAACTGACCGATCCCCGGCTGGACCCCGACGTCGCCCGCCGGCGGATCGGCATCGTCTTCCAGGCGTACAACCTGTTCCCGCACCTGAGCGTGCTGGACAACATCACCCTCGCACCCCGCCAGGTCCACGGCGTCCCGCGCGGGAAGGCCGAGGCATCGGCCCGGGAACTCCTGGAACGCCTCGGACTCGCGGACAAGGCGCACGAACATCCCGACCGGCTGTCCGGCGGACAGCAGCAGCGCGTGGCGATCGCCCGCGCCCTGGCCACCGAGCCGGAGCTGTTGCTCTTCGACGAGATCACGTCCGCCCTCGATCCCGAACTGGTCGGCGAGGTCCTGGACGTCGTCGCCGACCTCAAGGGACGCGGCCTGACCATCCTGATGGCCACGCACGAGATGGACTTCGCCCGGCGGGTCGCGGACCGGGTCTGCTTCCTGGAGGGCGGCGTGATCGTGGAACAGGGCACGGCGGAGCAGGTGCTCACCGCTCCGCGGGAGCGGGCCACGCGGCGCTTCCTCGCCCGCGCGCTCGACCGTTCCTGACCCCGTGCCCCCCCGCGGCGCGGACCGCGAAAGCCGGCCCTTCCTCCTCCCGGGGGAGGGGCCGGCTTCTTCGACGAGGGGCGGAGCGCCGGTTCCGGTCCCGCGCCACACGGCTGGTGACCGGCCGGACAGACGCGCCCGATCAACCGGCGAGCGGATCGGAGGGGCGCGTTCTAGTCGAACGGGTCGAGCGTCACGTACGCCTGCTGCGGGTTGCCGTCGTGCACCAGCGACTCGTGCGCGCCGACGTCGTCGAAGGCGAAGCCGTACGCCTTGCCGTCCACCATCCGCTCGTGGATCGCGCGGGAGTAGTGGTTGGTCACCGCGTCCTTGTAGAAGCCGGCCGACGAGGAGTCCGGCTGGTTGGGGTTGGTGAGCAGGGTGGAGCGGTTGTAACCGGCGCAGAGCGTACGGGAGATGGGGCCGCGCACCTGGTCGTTCGGGGCGTCCAGGTGCTTGTAGCAGCCGAAGACGCTGTCCGAGTCGGGCTTCTGGAAGGAGGTGACGACCTGGCCCGACCCGTTGGTGAAGTTCATGACGTTGCCCGAGACCCGCCCGTAGTACTTCACGGAGGGCTGGTTGGCGAAGGGCGTCACGGTCAGGGTCGACGTGGAGTACTTGCTCCAGACCCGGTTGACGTAGTCGTTCATCACCCCGGCCGGCAGCCCGCCGGCCTCGATGCCGTGGCCCGGCGCGAGCGCGCGCAGCACCGTGCCGTCGGAGCGGGTCTGCACGAGGCCGCCCCAGCCGCCGGGCTGGGCGCGCAGCGCGTCGAAGAAGCCCCGGTAGCCGCCGGGCTTGAGGCGGCCCGTGTTCGCGACGGAGCCGTTCGGCCGCTTCACGCCGACCGAGTAGGGCGCCGAGACCATGTCGACCTGGGTGCTGTTGAGCCAGAGGCCCGCGTCGTTGAGGGTGTACTCGGACCAGTTGAAGAGGATGTTCCGGTTGGGGTCGCTCGGGTTCTGGACCGCGGGCTGCACGAGGCCGCCCGTCGCCAGCTTGAAGTTCAGCTTCTGGCCGTAGCTGAAGTAGACGCGGCCCGAGAACTTCGGCATCCGTATCGTCATCGACCGCCCGTTGGCCGGGCCGGCGATGGAGGCGTCGGGCGCGGGGACGGGGACGGAGCCCCCGGCCGGCCAGGGGTGGAAGGTTCCGTTCGCGTCCGCCCAGCCCTGCCGGCCCGTCGAGAGCTCGGTGCCGAGGTTGTAGACGTACACCTGCTCCCCGCGACCGGAGTTGTTCGCGAAGGTGAGCGGGATGGTCGCGGGGACGGCGGCCTCGACGGGGTCGGAGGAGGCGGCGACGGTGATGCCGGTGCCGATCAGCGCGGCGGCCGCCAGAAGGGGGACGAGTCGGACGCGCGTGCGCCTGTGACGTGCGGACACGTGGGGCTCCTCGGAGGTGGGGGGACTCCGTGTGGGGGGAATCCATGGGGGGATCGAGCTCGTGGAAGCACTCTTGAGAGCGCTCTCAAGGATGGGAGCATGGGATGGACCTGTCAATGCCCGCGACGGATCCGACGGCGACCGGCGGGGCGCCTCTCTCTGGCCTCCCGATGAGCGGGCGACAGAATTTGATCGGTTTATTGCATTTCAGGTACGGCCGTCCGTCGCTTTATGCGATCGGAATGACCGGTGAAGGTTGTCCTTTCGGCGACGTCACACGGAGAACCCGAACTGACTATGCTCACCGGTGTGTTGCGACACGCTCACAGCGAGTCATGAACGCCGTGAGCGCGTGGACGGAGTACGGCCGCGAGAAAAAGCGCCCGCCGGCGCGATTTCCCGAGCGACCCCCCGGGTTTCCGCCCGTCGGGTTCTCGTCGGGGCACGCGTACACGTGCCCGAATGAAGTCCGCCTTCGCTCCTTTCGGCGCACCACACCCACGGTCCGCTCATTCCAGACTTCTTAGGGACCCTCCTGATGGTTCGTGCAGGTTCGATTTCCAGAGCCCGGCCGACTCCGGTCGTCCGGGAATGGCTCCTCCCCCCGGGAGTTCTGGCGGGAGCCTCCCTGATCGCACTCCTCCTCTCCCCTGCACAGATACGGACGCCGGTCGCCTGGTGCGGTCTCACCGCGGTGCTCCTGACGGTCCTCACCTCGGCCGGCACCGCGCGCCGGCTGCGCGCGGCGGAGGCGGCCCGCCACAAGCGGGCGGCCGTCGAGGCGGAGAAGTACTACGAGCAGCGCGAGGCCGCCCTGCTCGGACGGCTCGCCGACCAGCGGGCCACCACCGTCTGGCTCGCCGAAGAGCTCCTGCCCGCGGCCGTCGCCCGCCTCAAGAGGGGCGACGCCGCCTCGGACATCCTGCGCGCCGTCGACTTCGGCAGGCACCTCGACAAGGAGTTCAGCGAAGCGCTCAAGGGCGCCCTGCGGACCCTCCTGGAGGCGGTGGAGGCCGAGGAGCACACCCGCGACGCCTCCCAGCGGGCCCTCGTGGCGGTCGCGCGCCGCGTCCAGGCGATCGTGCACCAGCTCACCAAGGACCTGCACGCCATGCAGATCCTCCACGGCAACGACATCGTGGTCTCCCGCGGCCTCCAGGACGTCGACCACCGCAACGCCCTGATCGGCCGCCTCGCGGCCAGCATCGCGGTCCTGGGCGACGCCCGCCCCGGCCGCCAGTGGTCGAAGTCGATCCCGCTCTACGACATCCTGCGCGGAGCCATGTCGCGCATCGTGGACTACCCCCGCGTCAAGCTCCAGGCGGTGGCCGAGGTGGCCGTGGTCGGCCCCGGCGCCGAGCCGCTGATGCACCTGTTCGCCGAACTCCTCGACAACGCGACGTCGTTCTCGCCGCCGCACGCCCCCGTGGAGGTCACCGCCAACGAGGTGCCCTCCGGCGTCGTCGTCGAGATCGAGGACCGGGGCGTCGGCCTCACCGAGGAGGTCAGGCAGCGCGTCGAGCACGTCATGGCGCAGTCGCAGCGGACCATCCAGCTCGCGAGCCTGGGCGAGGTCACCCAGCTCGGCCTGCCCGTGGTCAGCCGCCTCGCCCGCGAGCACGGCTGCGAGGTCCACCTGCGCACCTCCGCCTACGGAGGCGTACGGGCCGTCGTGCTCGTCCCCCGGAACCTGATCACCACGATGCCCCGGCCCGCCGTGCGGCCCAACGACTTCGCCAAGCGGCGCGCGGCCGGCCCGCACCGCACCGTGGGCGGCCCGACCCGGACCGCTCCGGTGCCCACGCCGACGCCCCCGCCCATGCCGTCGCCCGCCCTCGCCGCGGAGACCGCGGAGACCGGCGGGATCAGGAGGGCCCCCAACGGCCTCCCGCAGCGGCGGCGCGAGTCGCCCGTCCCGATCCCGGTCGTGGTGACGGGCCCCACGCCCCCCACCACGCCCGCCTCCTCCCGGCCCTCCCCCCAGCCGGGCCTGATGTGGGAGGCGTTCAACGGCGAGAAGAGAGCGGCCGCCGAACCCACCCCTTCCCCCAACGAGCCTTCGGATGAGGTCGAGTAACATGCAGCCACTGCCCAACATGGACTGGATGCTCACGGAGCTCGTCAACAGCGTTCCGTTCGTACGCCACGTGGTCATCCTCTCGGCGGACGGACTGAGCATCGGGCAGGCGAACACGGCGCCCGACACCGCCGACGCCATCGCCGCCGCCTGCTCCGGCATCCAGAGCCTGGCCCGGGCCATCGCCCAGATGTTCCCGCACGGCGACGGCTCGACGCGGATGGTCGGCATCGAGGCCGACGGAGGCTACTTCTCCCTGATGGCGGCCGGCCCCGGCGCCTACCTCGCGGTCCTCGCCGACCAGGAGGTGGACGCCGGACTGCTCGGCGACCGCATGCGGACGCTGGTGGCCCGGATCGGCCAGCACATGACCAGCCCGCCCCGGCAGGACGTCAGGCAGGCGATGTGACATCGGAGAATCCGGGCCCCTGGAATGAAGGCAACCCCGTTCCGCTCTACGTCATCACCGGCGGCTCCGGTTCCTCGGCCAAGGGCTTCAACCTGGTCACCCTCATCGTGGCACGGGCCGCGCCCGACCCCTCGATGCAGCCCGAGCAGGCGTCCATCCTCACCATGTGCGCCTATCCGCTGTCGGTGGCCGAGCTCTCGGCGTACCTCAGCCTTCCGTTCAGCGTCGTCACCGCCCTGCTCTTCAAACTCGTCGAGAACGAGCGGGTCGAGGCCATCGCGCCCGTACCGGTGGCGACCTATCCCGAACGCGGCCTACTGGAGGCGGTGATCCATGGACTACGCAAGCTCTGACACGCTCGTTCCCGGCCCGCGCGGCGCCGGCATGCCCCTGCCGCACAGCGCCAGGGGCGTCAAGGTCGTCGTCGTCGGCGGCTTCGGCGTCGGCAAGACCACGATGGTCGGGGCGGTGAGCGAGATCCCGCCCCTGACCACCGAGGAGACCATGACGCAGGCGGGCGTCGGGATCGACCACAACCCCGGCGTCGAGGGCAAGAACACCACGACCGTCGCGATGGACTTCGGCCGGATCAGCATCAACCAGGAGCTGGTCCTCTACCTCTTCGGCACCCCTGGGCAGGAGCGCTTCTGGTTCCTCTGGAACGGCATCTTCGAAGGCGCGCTCGGCGCCGTGGTCCTCGTCGACACGCGCAGGATCGAGGTCTGCTTCGAGGTCATCACCCGCCTGGAGGACCGCCGCGTCCCCTTCGTCGTGGCCGTCAACACCTTCCCGGAGGCACCGCAGTACCCCGTGGAGGAGCTGCGCACCGCCCTGGCCCTCGGCGAATCCGTGCCCCTCGTCGCCTGCGACGCACGGGACCGGGCGTCCTGCCGCGACGCCCTGCTTTCGCTGATGGACTACCTGCACACCCTCGTCGCCGCCCAGGAGACCGCATGACCTTCCCACCCGCCGAACACGCCACCGCGCAGGCGGGCCGGGTCCCGCCCCCCGGCTGCCCGGCCCACGCCGCCACCGGAGCCGGCGGAGCGACCCGGCTCTACGGCGAGGCGGCGGCCACGGACCCCATGGGCCTGTACGAGGAACTGCGGGCCGCCCACGGCCCGGTGGCGCCCGTCCTGCTCGACGGCGACGTGCGCGCCTGGCTCGTCCTGGGGTACCTGGAGAACCGCGACGTGGCCAGCCGCCCGACCCAGTTCTCCCGCGACCCCCGCGTCTGGCACGGCTGGCGGACCGGCGAGATCGACCCCGCCACCTCGCCGCTCATGCCGATGATCGGCTGGCGCCCCGACTGCGTCTGCGCGGACGGCGAGGAGCACCAGCGGCTGCGCGGTGCGCTCACCGCCGGCCTCGGCCAGTTCGACCACCGGGGGGTCCGCCGCCACATCATCCGCTTCGCCCACCAGGTGATCGACGGGTTCTGCGAGAAGGGCGAGGCGGAGCTCGTCGGGCAGTTCACCGAGCACCTGCCCATGCTCACCCTCATCCACCTCCTCGGCATGTCCGACGAGGACGCGCCCGAACTCGTGCACGCCGCCCGGGACCTCTTCAAGGCCACCGAGACGTCGCTCGCCAGCAACGCCTTCGTCCTGGAGAGCCTCGAACGGCTCGTCGCCGCCAAGCGCGCCCACCCGGGGCACGACATCGCCTCCGCCCTGATGGCCCACCCCGCCGGCCTCACCGACGAGGAGGTCAAGCACCACCTGCGCCTCATCCTGCTCGCCGGGTACGAGACGACCGCCAACCTCATGTCCAACGTCCTGCGGATGGTCCTCACCGACCCCCGGTTCCGCGGTTCGCTGGCCGGCGGCCAGATGACCCTGCCCGAGGCCGTGGAGCAGGTCCTGTGGGACGAGCCGCCGCTGATGGTGTGCCCGGGCCGCTGGGCCAACAGCGACACCACCCTCGGCGGACAGGAGATCAAGGCGGGGGACATGCTCCTCCTCGGCCTGGCCGCCGGGAACGTCGACCAGGCGATCCGCCCGGACCCCGCGGCCCCCGTCCACCACAACCGGGCGCACCTGTCCTTCAGCGCCGGCACGCACGAGTGCCCCGGCCAGGACATCGGCCGCATCATCGCCGACGCCGGCATCGACATCCTGCTCACCCGGCTGCCCGACGTCGTCCTCTCGGTCCCGGAGGAGAGCCTCACCTGGCGCTCCAGCACCTGGGCCCGGCACCTGACGGCGCTGCCCGTGAGCTTCTCGCCGCGTGCTCCCCGGGTCGACGACGGCCCGGCCCCGCTCCCGGCCCCGCCCGTGCAGAGCGACGGTGTCCCGCCGGTGCCGCCGATGCCGGTGGGCGGGCCCGGGGGCGCGCGCCGGCCCGAGGCCCGTGCCTCGTGGTGGACGCGCGTCAAGCGCCTGCTGCGCGGGCGGTAGGGGCGTCCTCCCGCGTGACGGGGGCGACGGCGGCGGGGTCGGTCCCCGCCGCCGTCATCCCGGGAACGGGACGTCCGGGGCGGAGGTGTAGCGGGGGGCGCCGGTGTACCAGGCGTGGATCCCGGAGAGGAACCCGCAGGCCCCCCGGAGCCAGGCCTCCGACTCGGCCTGCTCGTCCCGGTCCAGACCGGCCCGGCGCACGAGGAGCGGCATCTCGTTCCGCCTCAGGTGCTCGAAGTCCCGCAGCCGCGCGTTCACCAGGTTCAGGGCGGCGGGCACGGCGTCGTGGAGGGCGATCCCGAGGGACGTCCCGACGACCACGACCAGGTTGTTGACGTCGTTCTCCTCGTGGACCTCCCGCTCGTAGGAGGCGATGTCGTTCGCGAGCCCCATGAAGTCCATGAAGGCGTCGAGGAGGGCGCGGACGGTGCGGCTGTGCCGTATCTGCTCGGGTATGCGGGCGCCGGTCGCCAGCTCGACGGAGTAGGGGGCGGTGTGGGCGGCGAAGCTCTCCCGCCGGAACGGCGCGTAGTCGATCAGGTGGGGGACGCGGCCGGTGCGGCTGTTGGCCAGCTCCTCGACGCCCGCGTCGACGTACCGCGCCAGGGCCCGGTTGAAGTCGTGCCGCCAGTGGGCGAGGCCGGGCGGGAAGAGGTGCCGCTGCAGGTCGGCGATGCCCCGCTCGACCGCGTTCACCGGTTCCGGCAGCCGGGCGTCGGGCTCGGGCCGCAGGAAGGCGTGCAGCCGGGCGGTGAAGAGCCGCGCGCCGGGCAGGTCGCCGGTCTGCTTGAAGGCGGCGGCGAAGTAGTCGTCCCACGCCAGGGCCCAGATGTTGAACCGGTGGTTGAGCCGGAGGGCGGGCAGGGAGGCGTCGGGGAGGGTCCAGGCGGTGAGCTGGTCGACGGTCATGGCGTGGAACTTGTCCCGGGACCATATGGGCCGCTGGCCGGGCAGCTCCCCGTGCCCCTCCAGCATCCCCATCTCGCGCGCCCAGGTCTCGCTCTCCTCGTGCAGGTTCGACAGGTACGGGTTCACCCGCAGTGGGTGGGGCATCCAGAGCCGCGGGAGTTCGACGGTGCGCACGGTCATGAGGACCGACCTCCTTCTCTTACGTGACGGCAACCGTCCCCCGGCCGCGAGGCCGGGCGGTGCCCGCCCCACAACCCTCCAAACCTGCCCGTCGTGAACGGCCGGCAATCACCCAGCAGTTGCTGACCACCAATCAGAACAGGTTCGTCTCCGGAACGGAACGATCCGTCCCGTGCACATTCCGCGAACCGGGGGCGAAGCAGGCGTGTGTCCTTTCCCTTACGGGACGTTCTCCGAGGTGACCGGGGCTTTTCCCGCCCGGGCCGGAGGGCGGCGCCCCCGGGCGGTCACCGGGGGCCGGTCCGGGCCGCGCCTCCGGGCCCCGGCCGTCCGGACGGACCGTCCCCCGTCGCCTTCCTCGTACGAAACGGGCCACCGTCCCGAGCGGAATCGCCGCGAGCGGGACCGGGACCTCCCCGTGGCGGCTCGCCGGACTCGCGGCCGGACCCGACGCGCCGGTCACTCCACCGTCCCCCACCACGCCCCCGTCCGTCCCGCCCCCGGGGCCGGGTGGTCGGGCAGGCGGGTGTCCAGGGCGAGGCGGGAGACGATGCGGTAGCGGTCGCCGCGGTAGAGGGAGCGGACGTACTCGACGGGGCGGCCGGTGGTGTCGGAGGTGGTCCGGTCGAAGAGCAGGGCGGGGGAGAGGACCGGGACGTCGAGGAGGGCGGCCTCCTCCTCGCTCAGGACGGTCGGCTCGATGGACTGGACCGCGTGGGCCGTGCGGATGCCGCGCCGCTCGCGCAGATGGGCGTAGAAGCCGCCCTCCATGTCGGCGGCGGTGAGGCCGGGGACCAGGTCGGCGGGGACGTGCAGGTGCTCCAGGGCGATCGGGGCGCCGTCGACGTGCCGGAGGCGGGTCACGTGCACCAGCTCCGCCGCCGGGGAGACCGCCAGCTTCCGGCCGATCCGGGCACCGGCCCGTACCGTGCGCAGGTCGAGCACCGTGCTCGTCCAGTCGCCCCGGCTCCGGGGCGCGCCCGCCGCCCGGTCCTCGGCGACCAGCTCCTGCGTGACCTTGTCGGGCGCGACGAACATCCCCCGTCCATGCTCCCGCACCAGCAGGCCCGTCGCGACCAGTTCGTCGACGGCCGCGCGCAGCGTGGGGCGCGAGACGCCCAGGGCGGCGCAGAGGGTGCGCTCGGAGGGGATGGCGTCGCCGGGGCGGCGCCGGGGCGGCGCCCGTCGATCACGGTCAGCAGGTGCTCCCGTACCCGTTCCCGCTTGAGCTCCATGCCCGCCCCTCCCGCCGTGCCGTCCGCCGCCGGTCAGTATGCATCCCCCTCGGTGGAGGAGGTCACGACGCCGTCGCGGGTGAAGTCGAGGCGGGAGACGATGCGGTACCGGTCGCCCCGGTAGACCGAGTGGACGTACTCGACGGGCCGCCCCTCCGCGTCGAGGGTGAGGCGCTCGATGAGCAGCGCGGGGGAGAGGACGGGCACGTCCAGGAGCGCGGCCTCGTCCTCGCTGACGACGGTCGGCTCGATCGACTGGGTCGCCTCCTTGACCCGGACCCGGTGGTGTTCCCGCAGGTGGTCGTAGAGGTCGCCCGCCTCCAGCTCCTCCGGGGTGAGCGCCGAGCCGACCAGGTCCGCCGGGATGTGCAGGTGCTCGATGGCCATGGGCGAGCCGTCGACGAGGCGGAGGCGGGCGACGTAGAGCAGCCCGGCGGCGGGGGAGAGGCGGAGCCGGCGGCCGATGCGGGCCCCGGCCCGGACCGTGGCGAACTCCAGGACGGTGCTGGACCAGGTGCCCGAGGCGCGGGGGACGGCGAAGGCCGCATCGTCCGGGGCGAGTTGCTGCACGATCTTGGCGGGGGCGACGAACATGCCGCGGCCGTGCTCCCGTACGAGCGCGCCCGTGGCGACGAGCTCGTCGACGGCCGCGCGCAGGGTGGGGCGTGAGACGCCGAGGGCGGCGCAGAGGGTGCGCTCCGACGGGATGGGGTCGCCCGGGCCGCCCGCCTCGATCAGGCCGAGGAGGTGCTCCCGCACCCGCTCCCGCTTCAGCACTCCGCTGGAGGAGCCGTCCTTCATGCCGCTCTCCCTGACATGCCGTTCTCCCTGACTGGTCGGCCGGTTGTGGCTGGTCAACTGGTAAAGCCGATGGTAACCCGACGAGTTGACCTGTGGTCGAGTGAACGGCGCATGTTTTCCAAGGGATTGACGGCCGGAACGGTCCGTGCCACCTTCTGCTCACACACCTGACCACTTGACCAATTGGTCAACCATGCAGCGAGGTGCCTGTGCAGATCCGTCCCCTCAGCAGAACCGTCGCCCTCGCGGTGGCCGTCGCGCTCGCCGCCACCGCCTGCGGCGGCTCCGACGACCCGAAGGCCTCCGGAGGACCGGAGAAGGTCACCGTCTGGATCATGAAGGACAGCGTCACCGACGCCTTCCTCGACCGCTTCCGCACCGGCTTCGAGGCGGAGCACCAGGGCATCGACCTCGACATCCAGATCCAGGAGTGGGACGGCATCGGCGAGAAGGTCACGGCCGCCCTCGCCAGCAAGGACGCCCCGGACGTCATCGAGGTCGGCAACACCCAGGTCGCCCAGTACGCGGCCAGCGGCGGCGTCCGCGACCTCAGCGACAAGGTCGCCGAACTGAACGGCGCCGACTGGCTCCCCGGCCTCGCCGAGCCCGGGAAGGTCGACGGCAAGCAGTACGGCATCCCCTGGTACGGGGCCAGCCGCGTCGTGATCTACCACAAGGACCTCTTCGCCGCGGCCGGCGTCACCCCGCCGAAGACCCAGGACGAATGGCTCGCCGCCACCGAGAAGCTCGACAAGGGCAAGGTCCAGGGCATCTACCTCCCCGGCCAGAACTGGTACACCCTCTCCGGCTTCGTCTGGGAGGCCGGCGGCGACCTCGCCGTCCGGGACGGCGACACGTGGAAGGGCGCGCTCGACACCCCGCAGGCCCTGGCCGGCATGGACTTCTACCGGAAGCTCCAGGCCCTCGGCAAGGGACCCAAGGACGCCGACGAGTCCAAGCCCCCGCAGGCCGAGGTCTTCGCCAAGGGCGACGTCGCCCAGATCATCGCGGTCCCCGGCGGCGCGAAGATCGTCGAGGAGATCAACCCCGCCCTCAAGGGCAAGCTCGCCTTCTTCCCCCTCCCCGGACGCACGGCCGACAAGCCCGGCGCGGTCTTCACCGGCGGCTCCGACTTCATCGTCCCCGAGGCCTCCACCCACCCCGACGCCGCCTACCAGGTGGTCAAGGCGCTGGCGGGCGAGAAGTGGCAGACGGACATGGCCCGGACGATGAGCTACGTCCCCAACCGCACCTCCCTCGCCCGGGTCGTCCAGGACGACGAGGGCACGGCCGTCATGGCCGCCGGCGCCGCACAGGGCCGGGCCACCCCCAACTCCCCGCAGTGGGCGGCCGTCGAGGCCACCAACCCGGTCAAGCAGTACATGACCGCCGTGCTCACCGGCACCGACCCCGCCACCGCGGCGCGCACCGCGTCCGAGAGCATCACCAGGACCCTCGGCTCGTGAGACGCCCCCTCGGGCCCTCCCCCTGGCCCTACCTCCTCGTCGCCCCGACCGTCCTCGGCGGAGCGCTCCTCCTCGGCTACCCCCTCGTCCGCAACCTGCTGATCTCCTTCCAGGAGTACGGCATGGGGGAACTCATCCGCGGCGGCGCCGGGTTCGCGGGGCTCGACAACTACCGGACCGTCCTGGCCGATCCCGTCTTCTGGGAGGTCGTCCGGCGCACCCTCTGGTGGACCCTGGTCAACGTCGTCCTGATCATGGTGATCGCCACCCTGGTCGCCCTGATGATGCAGCGGCTCGGCCGCCGCATGCGGATCCTGGTCACCAGCGGACTCGTCCTCGCCTGGGCCAGCCCGGTCATCGCCACCACGACCGTCTTCCAGTGGCTCTTCGCCTCCCGTCTGGGCGTGGTCAACTGGGTGCTCGTCCGGCTCGGGTTCGAGTCCTTCGAGGGCTACTCGTGGCTGGCCGACGGCCCCGCCGCCTTCACCGTCCTGGTCCTGCTCGTGGTCTGGCAGTCGGTCCCCTTCGCCGCCATCACCCTGCACTCGGCGCTCCTGACCGTCCCCGCCGAGCTGTACGAGTCGGCCCGGCTCGACGGGGCCGGCGCCGGGCGGATCTTCCGCTCGGTCACCCTGCCCCTCCTGCGGCCGATCTTCGGCCTGGTCCTCTGCCTCGAAGTCATCTGGGTCTTCCGCTGCTTCGCCCAGATCTGGGCCGTCACCAAGGGCGGCCCCGGCGAGGCGACGACCACCCTGCCGGTCTACGCCTACCGGGTGGCCCAGTCCCTGCACCGCTATGACCTCGGGGCGGCCGTCTCCACCCTCACCGTCCTCATCCTCGTGGCCGTCCTGATCGCCTACTTCCGCCAACTGCTCCGACAGGAGGCCGACCGGTGACCCCCGCACGCCCCGCCCCGACGGAACCCCGGCCGACGGCCCCCGCACGCCCCCGCCCCGGCGGGACGCCGACCGGCGGCCCCGCACGCCCCGCCCCGCCGCGAGACCGCCGGGCCACCCCCCGCGCCCTGCGGCGGCTCCCCCTGAACACCGCCGCCGTGATCGTCTTCCTGCTCGCCGTCTTCCCGGTGTACTGGATGGTCCTCACCGCCTTCCGGCCCACCCGCGACATCCAGTCCGAGACCCCCGGCTTCCTGCCCGTCTCCGTCACCCTGGAGCACTTCGAGCACGCCGTCGCGGCGGACGGCTTCTGGACCTTCTGGGGCAACAGCCTGCTCGTGACCGCCGGTTGCGTCCTGCTCGCCCTCGTCGTGGCCCTCGCCGCCGCCTTCGCCGTCGCCCGGATGCGCTGGCGCGGCCGGCGCGCCTTCCTCCTCATGGTGTTCATCGCCCAGATGGCGCCCTGGGAGGCGCTGCTCATCCCGATGTACGTCATCGCCCGGGACGCCGGCCTGCTCGACCGGCTGGTGACCCTCAGCCTGATCTACTTCATGATCACCCTGCCCTTCACCGTCGTCACCCTCCGCTCCTTCCTGGCCGGCGTCCCGGCCGAACTGGAGGAGGCCGCGCAGGTCGACGGCTGCACCCGGGCCGCCGCCTTCCGCCGGGTCACCCTCCCGCTGCTCGCGCCCGGCCTCCTCGCGACCTCGCTCTTCGGATTCATCACCGCCTGGAACGAGTTCGCCTTCGCCAACATGCTGATCATCAAGGACCAGGACGACCGCACCCTGCCCGTCTGGCTCTCGTCCTTCTCCAACGTCTTCGGCACCGACTGGGGCGCCACCATGGCCGCCTCCACGCTCTTCGCCCTGCCCGTCCTCGTCCTCTTCCTGGTCCTGCAGGGCCGGGTCGCCGCCGGAATGACCGGCGGAGCCGTGAAGGGATAACGCCCCGCGATGCCCCTGCCCCGCCTCGTCCCCGACCCCACCCACCTCTCGCCGCTGCCCGGCCGGTTCACCTTCGACGCCGCGACCGCCCTCAAGGTCACCCCCGGCGCCGAGGGCGCCGCCCGGCTGCTGCGCACCCTGCTCGGCCCGGCCACCGGCCTGCCGCTGCCCGCCCGCCCGGACGGCTCCGTCGTCCTCGCCCTCGACCCGGCCCTCACCGGCCTCGGCGAGGAGGGCTACGGCCTCACCGTCGGCACCGCGGGCGTCCTGCTCCGGGCCGCCCGCCCCGCGGGTCTCCTCGCCGGCGTCCAGACGCTCCGCCAGCTCCTGCCCGTCGACGCGCTCGCCGACGAGCCCGTCGCCGGCGTCGCCTGGACCGTCCCCTGCGTGCAGATCACCGACACCCCCCGCTTCCCCTGGCGCGGCTCCATGCTCGACGTCGCCCGCCGCTTCCGCCCCGTCTCCTACCTGCGCCGGTACGTCGACCTCCTCGCCCTCCACAAGCTCAACGTCCTCCACCTCCACCTCACCGACGACCAGGGCTGGCGCATGCCGGTCCCCGCCCTGCCCCGCCTCACCGAGGTCGGCGGAACGCCCCACGGCGGCGCCTACACCCGCGCCGAACTCACCGGACTCGTCGCCTACGCGGCGGAGCGCGGCATCACCGTCGTGCCCGAGATCGAGATGCCCGGCCACGTCCGCGCCGCCCTCGCCGCCTATCCCGAGCTGGGCAACACCCCGGGCCGCTCCTACGACGTGTGGGACCGCTGGGGCGTGTGCGACACCATCCTCGGCGTCCACGACACGGCCCTCGACTTCTGCCGCACGGTCCTGGACGAGGTGATGGACGTCTTCCCCTCCCCGTACGTCCACATCGGCGGCGAGGAGTGCCCCACCACCGAGTGGCACACGTCCCCGGACGCGCTCCGGCGGGTCGCCGAGGAGGGCCTCCCCGGGCCCGACGCCCTGCACGGCTGGTTCATGGAGCGGATCGGTGACCACCTCCTGCGGGCCGGCCGCCGGCCGCTGAGCTGGACCGAGAACGGCGCCGACCTCCCGGAGTACTTCACCGTCATGCCCTGGCGCGACTCCGACCACGGCCGCACCGCCGTCCGCCGCGGCCACGAGGTGGTCATGGCGCCCCACCGCACCACCTACCTCGACTACCCCCAGTCCACCAGCCCCGCCGAACCGCCCGGCCAGGCCGGCGAGGTCGTCGACCTGCGCACCGTCCACGGCAACGACCCGGCCCCGGCCGACTGGAGCCCCGAGGAGGCCGCCCGGGTCCTCGGCTCCCAGGTCCAGCTGTGGACCGAGTACGTCCCCACCGCCGCGCACGCCGAATACCTCACCTTCCCCCGGCTCTGCGCCCTCGCGGAGGTCGTCTGGACCGGCCGCCACGACTGGCCCGGCTTCCAGGAGCGCCTGCGCCACCACAGGACCCGGCTCGACGCCCTCGGGGTGCCGCGCCGTCTCTCCACCACCGCAACCCCCGTCCCCCGTCCCTGACACCTCCGAGGAGAGGAACCCCCATGAGCGACCAGACCAGGACGCGCACCCTGCGCCTCCGTGCCGCGCTCGCCGTCGCCGCGGTGACCGGGCTCGGCGCCACCGCCCTCACCGCCCTCCCGGCCGCCGCCGCCGGCGAGGCCGTCGCCGTCCAGTACCGTCAGAGCGCCACCGGCAGCGACCAGGTCGAGCCCTGGCTCAAGGTGGTCAACACCGGCACGACCGGCGTGCCGCTGAGCCAGGTCAAGGTGCGCTACTACTTCAAGGCCGACGCGGGAGCCTCGTACACCTACGCCTGCTCCTGGGCCGTGAAGGGCTGCGCCAACATCACCGGCACCTTCGGCACCCTGGCCAACCCGACCGCGACCGCCGACCGCTACCTGGAGGTCGGCTTCACCGCCGGGGCCGGCACCCTCGCCCCCGGCGCGGACACCGGCGACATGCAACTGCGCTTCCACCGCTCCAACTGGCAGCCGCTGAACCAGAGCGACGACTACTCCTTCGGCCCGGCGCAGACCGCGTACGCCAACTGGACCAAGGTCACCGCGACCGTCGGCGGCGTCCCGGTCTGGGGCACCGCCCCGGCCGGCAACAACCCCACCCCGACGCCCACGCCCACCGACCCGACCACCCCGCCGCCCACCGGCGCCGCGCTCTTCGACGACTTCAACTACACCGGGCACACCGACCCGGCGATCGACTCGCACGGCTGGAGCGTCCGCTCCAACTCCGGCGGCCCCGGCGTGCCCGGCGCCACCTGGGCCCCCGAGAACGTCACCTTCGCCAAGGAGGGCACCAACTCGATCATGAACCTGCGGTCCTCCACCGCGGGCACGGGCGAGTCGACCAGGCACACCGAGGTCCTCACCAAGGCGACGAAGTTCAAGAACGGCACCTACGCGGCCCGGGTCCGCTTCTCCGACGCCCCGCTGTCGGGCCCCGACGGCGACCGGGTCGTCCAGACCTTCTTCACCATCAACGACCTCAAGGCCCCGATGGCCGACGACTACGCCGAGTACGACTTCGAGTACCTGCCCAACGGCGGCTGGGGCGAGCCCGCCAACATCCTCTACACCACCTCGTGGGAGACCTACCGGCCCGACCCCTGGGAGGCCGTCAACCAGCACTCCGAGTCCCGGACCAGCTACGCCGGCTGGCACGACCTCGTCCTGACCGTCGACGACAACAGCATCGTGTACTACGTCGACGGCCAGGAGTTCGGCCGGCACGACGCCCGCTACCTGCCCGAGCGCCCGATGTCGATCAACTTCAACCAGTGGCTGATCGACCTGGCCGGCCAGACCTCGACGACGCCGCGCTCCTACGACCAGAAGGTCGACTACGTCCTGCACGTCAAGGACCAGGTCCTGACCCCGGCGCAGGTGGCCGCCAAGGTCGCCGCCTACCGCTCGGCGGGCACCGCCTTCGTGGACACCGTCCCGGCCTCGTAACCGGCACGGACCCCGTCCCCGCCCCGCCGCACGCGCGTGCGGCGGGGCGGGGACGTCCCTCACCCGTACGGCCCCTTCCGCCTCGCCCGGCCCACCGCCCCGGGCGAGGGTCGACACCAGGGCCGCGCCCGCCCACCGCCCGCGTCGCGTCCGTCCACCGAAACCGGAGGTCAGCCCGTGCCGGCATCGAAGCGCTCCAAGGTCCACCTGGTCGGCGGCGGCATCGCCTCGCTCGCCGCGGCCGTCTTCCTCGTCCGGGACGCGGGCGTACCCGGCGAGAACGTGCGCGTCCTGGAGCAGCTGCCGGTCGCGGGCGGCTCGCTGGACGGCGTCCCCGCCCCGACGCGCGAGGGCGGACACGTCACCCGGGGCGGCCCGATGTTCGACGACGAGCACTCCGTGTGCCTGTGGAACCTCCTGGAGACGATCCCGGCCCTGGACGACCCGGCGGTCTCCGTACGGCAGGAGATGCGCGCCTTCGACACCGAGCACCCCGCGCACGCCAGGGCCCGGATCGTCAACGGCGACCGCACGATCGCCGACGCCTCGGAACTCGGCCTGGACGCCCGCGACCGCGCCGACATGACCCGGCTGCTCGCCCTGCCCGAGCGGCTGATCGGGGCCCGGCGCGTCGACGACTTCTTCCGGCCGCACTTCTTCACCACCCACTTCTGGTGCATGTGGCGCACGACCTTCGCCTTCCAGACCTGGCACTCGGCCGTCGAGCTCAAGCGCCACCTCCTCGCCTTCGTCCAGGAGTTCGCCCGCCTTCACACCCTGTCCGGGATCCGGCGCGGCAGGTACAACCAGTACGACTCCGTCGTCCGCCCGATCCAGGAGTGGCTCACCGCCCGGGGCGTGCGCACCGACTTCGGGACCACCGTCGCCGACGCCGACTTCTCCGGTCCCGCCGCCCGCCGCCTCTCCCGCCTGCACCTGCGGCGGAACGGCGCCGAGGCCGGGACGATCGAGCTGGGCGAGGACGACTACGCCTTCCTGACCCTCGGCTCGGCGACCGCCGACACCACCTACGGCGACAGCACCACCGTCCCCGAACTGGTCCGCGACCGACGGGACGGCTCCTGGCGCCTGTGGGAGTCGGTCGCCAGGAACGCCCCGGACTTCGGGCGCCCCCACGCCTTCTGCGGCAACATCGACGAGACCAAGCGGGAGTCCTTCACCCTCACCACGACCGGCAGCCTCCTCCTGGACCGCATCCAGAAGTACACCGGCAACGTCCCCGGCGAGGGCGCCCTGACGACCTGGAAGGACTCCCGCTGGCTCCTCTCGGTCGCGGTGCCGCCCCAGCCCCACTTCCGCGACCAGGAGGAGGACACGTACACGCTGTGGGGGTACGCGCTGTTCGGCGACGTCCCCGGCGACCACGTGCCGAAGCCGATGGACGACTGCACCGGCGCCGAGATCCTCGACGAACTCCTCGGCCACCTCGGCTTCGACGACATCGCCGACGAGGTGCGGGGGACCACCCGGATCACCACCGCCCAGATGCCCTACGCCACCGCGCAGTTCCAGCGCCGGAGCCCCTCCGACCGCCCCCTCGTCGTCCCGGACGGGGCCCGGAACTTCGCCTTCCTCGGCCAGTTCGTCGAGATCCCCGAGGACGTCGTCTCCACCGCCGAGTACGCGGTCCGCTCCGCCATGACCGCCGTCCACCACCACTTCGACGTCGACCGGGAGGTCCCGCCGATGTACCACGGCCTCTCCGACCCCGAGGTCGCCTGGACCGCGCTGCGCACCGCCCTGGCCTGACACGAGCGCCCCGGCCCGACACGACCGCCCCGGCCCGACAAGGAGGTAGGGACGCATGGACGCGTACTCCGGGAGGCACCCCGGCTCCGGCACCCCGGACCAGTGGGACGAGGCGGTCCTGGACGCCATCTTCACCCAGTCGGACGTCGGCCTCCACGTCCTCGACACGGAGCTGCGCGTCGTCCGCGTCAACCCGGTCGCCGTCGGCATCCGCGGCATCCCGGCCGAGCGGATCGTCGGCCTGCCCGCCGCGGAGGCGTACGCGCCCCTCGGGGTGGACGTCGACGAGGAGATGCTGCGGGAGGTCCTCGCCACCGGCCGGCCGAGGCTCGACCACCTCGTCCGGGGGCGCCCGTTCACCGACCCGCGCAGCGAGTACGTCTTCTCCGTCTCCGCCCACCGCCTCCTCGACGCCGCCGGACGGGTCCTGGGCGTGGTCCTCACCAGCACGGACGTCACCGAACGCGAACGGGCGCAGGCCCGCCTCCGGCTGCTGCACGACGCCCACGAGTGGATCGGCTCCAGCCTGGACGTGGAGCGCACGGCCCGGGAACTGGTCGACGTCGCGGTGCCGCGGTTCGCCGACACGGTGGTGGTCGCCCTCACCGACGCCGTGCTGAGGGGCAGGGAGCCCGGCCTCCGCTCCCACGACCCGGCCCCCCTGCTGCGCTGCACCGCGACCGGCGGGACGGAGACCGGCCCCCGGATCCCGACGGCCGGCGCCCTCCTGCTCCCCGGGATCTTCGGGAAGGTGCTGCCGACGGAGCCCCGGCTGCTCCCGCCGGAACGGGACGAACAGGCCGGCGGCACACGGCTCGTGGCCCCGCTGCTCGTCCGGGGACAGGTCTTCGGGGCCGTCGTCTTCCAGCGCGCGGAAGGGGCCGAACCGTACGACGAGGACGACCTCGAACTGGCCGAGGGCATGGCCACCCGCACGGCGACCTGCCTGGAGAACGCCCTGCGGTTCACCCGCGAGCACATCGTCATGACGGCGCTCCAGAGCTGGCCGCTGCGCCAGGAGGAGGCCACCCAGAAGGCCGTCGACATCGCCCGGCGCAACCAGCCCGACGGCAGCGGCGTCGGCTCCTGGTACGACGTCATTCCCCTGTCGGGGGCCCGGGTGGCGCTCGTCGTCGGCCAGGTCGACCGGGCCGGGCTCAGCGCCGTCGCCACCATGAGCCGGCTGCGGACCGCCGTCTACAGCCTGACCACCCTCGACCTCGACCCGCACGAACTCCTCGCCCGCCTCCACGCCACGACCCTCCGGCTCGCCGGGGAGCAGGAGACCGGGCCCGGGGGAGACGGGGCGACGGCGAGCTGCACCGTCGCCGTCCACGATCCGATCGGCGGGCGGCTCGACATCGCGCGCGCCGGCACCTCGCTGTTCGCCGTCGTCCGCCCCGACGGATCGGTCGAGACCCGGCCGGTCGACGACGGCCCGCTGCTCGGCGGGGAGGGACCGCCCTTCGCCTGCGCCTCCCTGGTCCTCCCCGAGGGCAGCACCCTGTGCATGGCGCCCGGCGAGGGCGGCACGCGGACGGAGGACCTGGTGAACGCCCTCGCGCACCCGGGGCGCTCCCCGGAGGCGATGGCGGACGACGTCGCCCGGCTCCTCGCCTCCGACCGCGTCCTGCTCGTCGCCCGCACCCGGCACCTGTCGCCGGACGAACTGGCCGAGTGGACCGTCCCCTTCGACTTCTCCGCCGTCGGCATCGCGCGCGGGCACGTCGAGGAGCGGCTCCGGAGCTGGGACCACCCCGTCGACCCGTTCACGGCGACGCTCGTCGTCAGCGAACTCGTCACCAACGCCATCCGCTACGGCGCCGCCCCGGTCACCCTCCGCCTCATCACCGACTCCACCACGCTGATCTGCGAGATCACCGACGCCGGCCAGGCCGCCCCGCACCTGCGCCACGCCAAGGCCGTCGACGAGGGCGGCCGGGGCCTCCTCATCTGCGCCACCCTCGCGGAGAACTGGGGCATGCGCTACACCACCGAGGGCAAGACGGTGTGGGCCGAGATCGAAGCGGCCGGCTGAGGGACGGACGGGGAATGTCTCGTACCGGCCCGGCGCGGGCAGACAGGGAGTGAAGCACACCGTTCCACGAGGGGGAAGCGCATGGGGACGTGGTGGGGGAACCTGCTCGGGGCCGCGCTGTCACTGGCCCTGCTCATGACCGTACGGACCACGGCTGTGGCCCTGTGGCGCGCCCACCGCGCCATGACGGCCGGGATCCGGCCGCCACGGCCGCCGGAGCAGCGCCTGGACCTGTACGAACTCGCCTATCTGCACGGTCGCGCCGAACGCGTCGTCCAGGTCGCCCTGTTGCGGATGCACGCGGGCCGGCGCCTCGAAGTGCGTCGGGTCTCGAAGCGGAGCATCGTACTCCGGCCCCTGGGCCGGGGGCCCCGGGACGAGACGGAGAGGACGGCGCTCGACCTCGCGGCCCGGGCGGCCGACGAGGAGGGGAACGTGCCCTGGCCGCTGCGGGCCCGGGACGACGAGCCCGCGATACGGGCCCTGCGCGACCGGCTCGTCCTCGACGGCCTTCAGGGCGACGACGGGCACCCCGCCGGCGTGCTCCGCCGGTCGCCGGCCGCCCGGCGCAGGCTGGAGGCCCGCAACCGCCACGACACCGTCGTGCGCTGGCTGCCCGCGGCCGCCGCGGCGGGCCTCGCCCTGGCGGTGGCCACCGACTCCTACCTCCCGCTTCTTGGTTACCCGCCGCTGCTGTGGTGGGCCCACCGGGTGAAGGGCCGGGCCGAGAGCGCCTTCGTCGGCGCTCACGGCGTCACGGCCGCCGGGCGGGCGGCCATGAAGGCGGCGGAGAGCCCCGAGTGGATCCGCCCGGGAGAGCCCGCCCGGCTGCGGCACCTCGCGATCGACGGCCCGAAGATCCTCTCGGCCCGACACCCGCTGCACGAGCCGGAGGAGCCCCATCGCACCGACCCGCCCCCACCCGATCCCGAGCCGCGCCCGGAACCGGTGGTGGTCTACGAGGGACCGGGGCTGGGAGGGCTGTGACCGGGCGGTCCTCCCCGGGCCCGTCCGGGAAGTCCGGTACGGTACAGGTCAGTTGCCACCCGACGGCAGGTTCTCCTTGATCTTGGCGATGGCGAAGCCCCAGCCCTGGGCCACGGTCGGCTTGCCGGGGACGGCGACCTCCTCCGGGTTGGTCAGGACGTCGAGGAGCACCGGGCCCGGGGTCTCGAAGGCCCGGCGCACGGCCCCGTCCAGGTCCGCCGGGTCGGTGACGCGGATGCCGGTCAGGCCGAGGGCCTCGGCGACGGCGGCGAAGTCGGGGTTGTCGAGGACGGTGCCGAACTCGGGGAGGCCGGCCTGTTCCTGTTCGAGCTTGACCATGCCGAGCCGGCGGTTGTCGAAGACGACCAGCTTGACCGGGAGCCGTTCGGACCGGAGCGTCATGAGGTCGCCCAGGAGCATGCTCAGACCGCCGTCGCCGCAGAACGCCACCACCTGGCGGTCGCGGTCCCAGAGCTGGGCGCCGAGCGCCTGCGGCATGGCGTTGGCCATGGAGCCCAGGTTGTAGGAGCCGAGCAGCCGGCGGGTGCCCCGCATGCGCACGAAGCGCGAGAGCCAGACGGTGGCCATGCCGGTGTCGGAGGTGAAGACCGCGTCCTCGGCCGCGTGCCGGTCCACGGCCGCGGCGAGCGCCTCGGGCCGTATCTCGTGGCCCCGGTTGTCGAACATCGCCCGCACCCGTCCCACCAGCCGCTTGTCGTGGTCCGGGTGGGCGAGGCCGGCCTGCTCCTCCTCCCACTTCAGGAACCGCTCGCGGGCGTCGTCGAGGTGGGCGCGGTCCCCGACCGGCGCGAGCAGCGGCAGCAGGCCCCGCAGCGTGGCCCCGACGTCCCCGGCGAGCCCGACGTCCACCGGGACGCGGCGGCCCAGACGCTCCTCCCGCAGGTCGATCTGCACCACCCGGCAGTCCTCCGGATACCAGTCGCGGTACGGGAAGTCGGTGCCGAGCATGAGCAGGGTGTCGCAGGAGTCCAGGGCGTGGGCGGCGGCCGGGTTGCCGATCAGACCCGTCTGCCCCACCTCGTAGGGGTTGTCCGCCTCGAAGCCCTCCTTGGCCTTGAGGGTGAGCACCATCGGGGCCGAGAGGTGCTCGGCGAGGCGCAGCACCTCCTCCCGCGCGCCCTGCGCGCCGCGCCCCACCAGGAGGGTGACCCGGGAGCCCCCGCCGATCAGCTCGGCGGCCTCGGCCAGGGCCGGGTCGTCGGGGCGGGTCACGGCCGGCCGGGGGAGGGCGAACCGCACCGGACGGTCGTCCTCGACCTCCCGGTCCCCGAGGTCCCCCGGCACCGTGAGGACCGCCACGCCGCCGCGGGTCACGGCGGCCCGGACCGCCGACTCCAGGAGCCTCGGCATCTGCTCGGGCGAGGTGACGGTGGCCCGGTAGACGGCCACGTCCCGGAACAGCAGGTCGTTGTCCACCTCCTGGAAGTAGTCGCCGCCGACCTCGGACAGCGGGACCTGGCCGCAGATCGCGAGGACCGGGGCGCCGCTCTTGGCCGCGTCGTACAGCCCGTTGAGGAGGTGGACCGAGCCCGGCCCCACCGTCCCCATGCAGACGCCGAGGCGGCCCGACAGCTGGGCCCGCGCCCCGGCGGCGAAGGCGGCGGCCTCCTCGTGCCGGCAGCCGACCCAGTCGACGCCGTCCGTCGTGCGGATGGCGTCGGTGAGGGGGTTGAGGGCGTCACCGACCACGCCGAAGACGTGGCCGACGCCGAGGTCGGCGAGGGCGTCGACGATCACCTTGGCGACGGTACGAGTCATGGGATGTCCTTTCACGGATGTACGGATGTACGGATGTACGGATGTGCGGGGACCGACGGTGTGCCGGGGCTCCGGTGCACGGGGTTCCCGTCCCGCCTGCCCGCGCGGGCGGAGCCGATGCGGGGGAACGTCCGGGAAGGGACCGTTCGCACCGGTCCGCGGCGAACGGGCGTGGAGTCGCGTCCGGCGGGCAGGCGGATTCCGAGCACCCGTCCGGAGCCCGAGGAGGCGGCCGTGGAGATCTCAGGCGTCGCCGCACCGACCCGGGGGGAGGGCCTGCACACCCCGGCCCGCGAGGAGAAGAGCACCAGCGGGAGCAGCGCCGGCGGGCCGCGCCGCCGCGCTTCCGCACCACCGGGAGGAGAAGGAATGAGTACGTACGTCTACGGCATCGCCCCCGCCGGCCGGGAACTCCCCGACGCCATCGAGGGCATCGGCAACCCCCCGAGGCCGGTGCGCACCGTGCGCGGCGGCGACCTGGTGGCCCTGTGCAGCGACGCCACGACCGAGGTGAAGGCGGACCGCCGCGACCTCCTCGCACACCAGCACGTCGTGATCGAGGCCGCCAAGGACGGCCCGGTCCTGCCTCTGCGGTTCGGCAGGATCTCCCCCGACGACGCCACGGTCGCCGCGGTCCTGGAGGAGCACCACGACCTCTACGCGGAGCGTCTGGAGGCGCTCGCCGGCAAGGACGAGTTCAACCTCAAGGTGCACCACGACGCGGAGGCGGTGCTCCACGCGGTGCTCACCGACGACCCCGACCTGATGGCCCGGCACGTCGCCGGCCGCGCGTCGGGCGGCGCGAGCCACGAGGAGCGGAGCGTCTTCGACGAGCTGGTCGCGCGGGCCGTCGCCGAACGCGAGCGGGCCGACGCCGTCCTCGTCGAGCGGACCCTCTCCGCCCACGCGGCGGCCACGGTGCACGGACCGGGGGACACCGGCCACCTCGTCAACCTGTCGTTCCTGGTGGAACGCGAGCGGCGGGACGAGTTCCTGGAGGCCGTGCGCGCCCTCCACCAGGAGCACGAGCACCTGCGGGAGCAGGTGATGGGGCCGCTTCCCCCGTACAGCTTCGTCGAGGCGGGCTGATCCCGTGGGACCGCTCACCGACGAACCGCTGCTGTACGTGTACGCCGTCGTCCGGTCCGCCGACGTCGACGACGGGCAGCCCGCCGACCCGCCCCCCGACGTGACGCTCGGCGGCGGGCTCGCGACCGTCGAGCACCGGGGCCTCACCGCCGTCGTCGAGGAGGTCCCGGAGGCCGAGTTCGACGAGGCGCCCCTGCGCGCGCGGATGGAGGACCCGGACTGGCTCGCGAACGTGGTCAGGGCCCACCACGGCGTGCTCGCGGCGGCGGGCCGGCGGACCACCACCGTCCCCCTGCGGCTCGGGACCGTCCGCCGGGGCGAGCCGGGCGTGCGCCGCCTCCTCGAAGAAGAGGAGGAGAGTCTTTCGGAGGCCCTCGACCGGCCTGCCGAGGGCCGGCGGGAATTCCCGTGAGAAAGGGTTTGTTCCGGCCCGGTCCGGCTACACGAAGAACATGAGTGCATCGGAGAAGAGCAACGAAAACCACTACCGTCGGAACGGTTCGTCCTTTGCTTCCGACGGCACCCGAAACGGCGGCACGTTCCGCGCCCAGGCCGGGGCCGAGGCCCCGGCCGGGAAGACGGAGAAGGGCGCCGGGGAGACCGGAGAAGCGGCGGGCGGCGTGCTGACCGCGCTTCCCGCGCCCCTCGCGGAGAAGACCCTCGCGGCCGTCCACGCCGTCCGGGGCACCGGCGGCCTCGTGTGGACCGCCGTGCGCTCCCGCAAGGCGCTCACCAGTGGCACCGCCGCCGTCAGTGCGGCCGCGCTCACCGGCGCGTACGTCCTGGGGCGCAGGACGGGGACGCGCTCGCGCGGCCCGCTCACCCGGCTCACCGGCGGTCGCATCTGACACCCGCCGAGGGGCGGTTCCGGAGCGCCGGAGCCGTCCCTCCCGCGGGGCGGCACTCTTCCCCGAAGACGCTCCCTTTCATTCTTTGGCGATATTTTTTTATTTGTGTAGTATCCCGGACCCGTTCGACCGGCCGCCGGAAAGAAAGAACTGAATTCCCGTCCGTGCGGCGGGAATTTCCGGAGGATCGAGAATCGGGTGCGGGGTCACGTGAAAATTCGGAGGTTGAAGAAATGGTTCCCCTTCTGCTGGTTCTGCTGCTCGTGCTGATCCTCTTCGGTGCCGGTTTCGCGGTGCAGGCCCTCTGGTGGGTGGCCGTGATCGTGCTCGTCCTCTGGCTCCTCGGCTTCGTGGCCCGGCCGAAGGGCGGCTCGGGCCGCTGGTACCGCTGGTAACCGGCACCCCGCCGGCACCGACCGCGCCCGCCACCGACACCGGTGGCGGGCGCGGTCGTGCGCGCCCGGCCGGAAACGGACCGTCCCGGAAACGGACCTCCCCTGAAACGGACCGTCCCCGGAGGCGGACGAACGCCCCGGAGCCGGGCCGCCCCCGGAAACGACGGAACCCGGCACGCCCCGCGAAGGGGTCGTGCCGGGTCCGGCGTGTGGAATCAGGCCATCAGCACCGAGTCATCCTCGGGACGCGCACCGGGGAGCCGGTGGCGGGCGGCGATCAGCGCCGTGTCCACGTCGCGCGTGCCCGTGGAGACGCACAGCGTGTACGCGATGTCGTCCATGCGCTGTCGCACCTCGGGGCTTCCGTTCTCCGCGTGCAGCAGCCTCAGCGTCTCGTACTGCTCGATCAGGTTGCTCAACACCGCGGGATGGGCCATCAACACAGTGGGTCTCCCCTCGCCGTCAGGGCGCCGACCGCCCGGTTCGATGCGCCGCTTACCCGGGCCCCCGCGTTGTATGCGGACGGAGGGGTGGAGTCCGGTGGCGAGGACTCGACACCTCCGGTGCGGCCCCGGCCCCTTCGCACCGGCTCCCGTACCGGCTCGTTCCGGCCGCTTGCCTCCCCACCGCCCTCCTCGTGACGATCACGGGGGAGTAGGGTCGTCGTTTATTGTCGTATGACAACGGTCGAGGTCGGAGTCGTACCGGGAGAGCGGTGGCCCGACCTGCGGCCGTGGTTGTGTTCAGGACCGCTGTGGTGCCTGGCGAGCGAACGAGGATGAGGCATGTCTGAGACGACGATCGAGGGCTCCTCGGCCGCACGGCGGCCGGGACCGGCCGCCGTGGGAGAGGCGGAGCTACGCCAGCTCCTGGCCGGCCTCACCGCCGTGCGCGACGGGGACTTCGGCACCCGGCTGCCCGACGAGGCGGGCGGTCTCATGGGCGAGATCTCCAGCGTCTTCAACGGCATGGTCGACCAGCTCTCCCTCTTCACCTCCGAGGTGACGCGCGTCGCCCGCGAGGTCGGCACGGAGGGCACCCTGGGCGGACAGGCCGAGGTCCCCGGCGTCTCCGGCACCTGGGCCGACCTCACCGACTCGGTCAACGCGATGGCGGGCAACCTCACCACCCAGGTCCGTGACATCGCTCACGTCGCCACCGCCGTCGCCAAGGGCGACCTCTCCCAGAAGATCGACGTCGACGCCCGCGGCGAGATCCTGGAGCTGAAGAACACCATCAACACGATGGTCGACCAGCTCTCCTCCTTCGCCGACGAGGTCACCCGCATGGCCCGCGACGTCGGCACCGAGGGCATCCTCGGCGGCCAGGCGGACGTCAAGGGCGTCTCCGGCACCTGGCGCGACCTCACCGACTCCGTCAACTCCATGGCGGGCAACCTCACCGCCCAGGTGCGCTCCATCGCCCACGTCGCCACCGCCGTCGCCAACGGCGACCTCTCCAAGAAGGTGGACGTCGACGCCCAGGGCGAGATCCGGGAGCTGAAGAACACCATCAACACGATGGTCGACCAGCTCTCCGCGTTCGCCGACGAGGTCACCCGCGTCGCCCGCGAGGTCGGCACCGAGGGCAACCTCGGCGGCCAGGCCACCGTGCGGGGCGCCTCGGGCACCTGGAAGGACCTCACGGACAACGTCAACGTGATGGCGTCCAACCTCACCGGCCAGGTCCGCTCCATCGCCCAGGTCGCCACCGCCGTGGCCCGCGGTGACCTCTCCCGCCGGATCACCGTGGAGGCGAAGGGCGAGGTCGCCGCGCTCGCCGACACCATCAACACGATGGTCGACACCCTGTCGGCGTTCGCCGACGAGGTGACCCGCGTCGCCCGCGAGGTCGGCACCGAGGGCCGCCTCGGCGGCCAGGCCCGGGTGCCGAACGTGGCCGGCACCTGGAAGGACCTCACCGACAACGTCAACTCGATGGCGAACAACCTCACCGGCCAGGTCCGCAACATCGCCCAGGTCACCACCGCCGTCGCCAACGGCGACCTCTCGAAGAAGATCGACGTCGACGCCCAGGGCGAGATCCTGGAGCTGAAGACCACCATCAACACGATGGTCGACCAGCTCTCCTCCTTCGCCGCCGAGGTCACCCGCGTCGCCCGCGAGGTCGGCAGCGAGGGCCGCCTCGGCGGCCAGGCCGAGGTCGAGGGCGTCTCCGGCACCTGGAAGCGCCTGACGGAGAACGTCAACGAGCTGGCCGGGAACCTCACCCGCCAGGTGCGCGCCATCGCCGAGGTCGCGAGCGCGGTCGCCGAGGGCGACCTGACCCGCTCCATCACCGTCGACGCCTCCGGCGAGGTGGCCGAGCTCAAGGACAACATCAACGCGATGGTCGGCTCGCTGCGCGAGACCACCCGGGCCAACCAGGAGCAGGACTGGCTCAAGTCCAGCCTCGCCCGCATCTCCGAGCTGATGCAGGGCCACCGCGACCTCGCCGTCGTCGCCGAACTCGTCATGGACGAGCTGACCCCGCTGGTGGCCGCCCAGTACGGCGCGTTCTACCTCGCCGAGGACGGCGCGGAGGGCGTCGAGCTCAAGCTCGTCGGCTCCTACGGGCGCCCCGCGGACAGCCGCGACCGCTTCCGCCTCGGCGAGTCCCTCGTCGGCCAGGCCGCCCGCAGCCGCCGCACCATCGCCGCCGACAACGTGCCCGGCGACTACGTGTACATCTCCTCCGGCCTCGGCCGCACCGCCGGAGGCAGCCTGATCGTGCTGCCGATCGTCGTCGAGGACCAGGTCCTGGGCGTCATCGAACTGGTCTCCTTCACCCCCTTCACCTCCGTGCGCCGGGACTTCCTGGAGCAGCTCATGGAGACGGTGGGCGTTAACCTCAGCACGATCGTCGCCAACGTCCGCACCGACGAGCTCCTGGGGGAGTCCCAGCGCCTCGCCGACGAGCTGCGGGCGCGCTCCGAGGAGCTCCAGGTCCAGCAGGAGGAGCTCCAGCGCTCCAACGCCGAGCTGGAGGAGAAGGCGGCCCTGCTCGTCTCGCAGAACCGCGACATCGAGGCCAAGAACCTGCAGATCGAGCAGGCCCGGCAGGAGCTGGAGGACCGCGCCCAGCAGCTCTCCCTCGCCTCCAAGTACAAGTCCGAGTTCCTGGCCAACATGAGCCACGAGCTGCGCACCCCGCTCAACAGCCTGCTGATCCTGGCCCAGCTCCTCGCCCAGAACCCGACCCGCAACCTCACGGCCAAGCAGGTCGAGTACGCCGGCATCATCCACTCCGCCGGTTCCGACCTGCTCCAGCTGATCAACGACATCCTCGACCTGTCCAAGGTGGAGGCCGGGAAGATGGACCTCAACCCGGAACGGGTGGCGCTGCGCCGCCTCCTCGACTACGTCGAGGCCACGTTCCGGCCGCTCACCACGCAGAAGAGCCTCACCTTCACCGTCTCCACCGCCGCCGGCGTCCCCGTGGACCTCGTCACCGACGACTCCCGGCTGCGGCAGGTGCTGCGCAACCTGCTCTCCAACGCCGTCAAGTTCACCGAACGCGGCAGCGTCGAGCTGCGGATCGAGCCCGCCTCGGACGCCGAGCTGCCCCCCACGGTCCACCGCGGCGGCCCCGTCGTCGCCTTCCGGGTCAAGGACACCGGCATCGGCATCGCCGCCCAGCACCTGGACGCCATCTTCGGCGCCTTCCAGCAGGCGGACGGCACCACCAACCGCAAGTACGGCGGCACCGGACTCGGCCTGTCCATCAGCCGGGAGATCGCCCACCTGCTCGGCGGCGCCCTCACGGTCGCCAGCGAGCCCGGTGAGGGAAGCACCTTCACCCTCTACCTGCCCGTCGCCCGGGCCGACTTCAAGGAGCAGTCCACCCAAGCCCCGGTCCTCCGGCCCGAGGAGGACGAACAGATCGCGCAGCTCCCCGCCGACGCCTCGGCCCTCCGCCCCGCCCTGCCCGCCGCACCGACGGCCCGGCAGATCCGGCGCCTCCTCGTGATCGAGGAGCGCCCGCGCGGCCTGCTCTCGCTCGTCGCGGAGAACGCCGTCGTGGAGCTGGCCGCGGCCCGCGACCGCGCGGACCGGGAGGACATCGAGCTGATCACGGCCGTGGGCCCGCAGGAGGCCGCGACCGCCCTCGCCACCCAGCCGTTCCACTGCGTCGTGCTGGAGGTCGACATGGCCCACGGCGAGGCCCTGCACTTCCTGGACGCCATGGACGGCGACGAGGCGCTGCGCACCGTCCCCGTCCTCGCCCACAACAACCGCAGGCTCACCGCCGAGCACGAGCGGGCCCTCCAGAGCCGGGCCCGCCGGCGCCCGCTGGAGCTGCTGTCCAGCCTCGACGAACTGCGCGAGCGGATCGCCCTGCACCTGTCCGCGGACCAGCCGGGCGACGTCGTGCCCCTGGTGCGCGGCGAGCACCGACCCCCGGCGCCGCAGACCATCGACACCGCCCTGCACGGCCGCACGGTCCTCGTGGTCGACGACGACGCCCGCAACCTCTACGCCCTGAGCGGCATCCTGGAGCTGCACGGCATCAAGGTCCTGCACGCCGAGAACGGCCGCAAGGGCATCGAGGCGCTCGCCGCGCACCCCGACATCGACCTGGTCCTGATGGACGTCATGATGCCGGAGATGGACGGCTACACCGCCACCTCGAAGATCAGGCAGATGCCCGCCCACACCGGGCTGCCCGTCATCGCGGTCACCGCCAAGGCCATGCCGGGGGACCGCGAGAAGAGCCTCGCCTCGGGCGCCAGCGACTACGTGACCAAGCCGGTCGACGCCGACGACCTCATCGCCTGCATCCGCCGGTGGCTGCACGACGGCTAGACCACGGGCCCGCCACGGCCCCTTCCGCCCCCCGCTCTTCCCTCCGTCCGCCCGCGGCCCCGGCCGCCGTCCCCCGAGGAGTCCGCGTCATGAGTGCTCCCCACCGCCGCGGCGGACACCCCGCCGTCGGTCCCCACGGGGACGGCGCTCCGACACCGGCCGAGTCCGCCGCGCCCGCCCCCTCCCGGGAAGAGGAGGAGGCGCGGTCGCCGGACGACCGCTCGACCGTGGGCCGGCTCGCCGAGACGGTGGAGCGGCTGCGCGAGGAGGTGCGCGCCGCGCACGCCGCGGCCGAGGGGCGCGCCCTGATCGAACTCGCCAAGGGCGTCATCGTCGAGCGGCTCGGCTGCGGCCCGGCCCAGGCCGCGAAGCAGCTCGCCGAACTGGCCGGCCAGGCCGGGCTCTCCCAGCTGGAACTGGCCGCGGACATCATCAACCAGGCCGCCCACGACCAGGTCGCCGAGGTCGCCGACGACTTCGTCAGGACCGTACGGGAGCCGGACGGGCCCGGGACGGACGCCGGGGCCGACGGAACCGACATCGGGGCCGACGGGTCGGTCGCCGTGCGCCTGCGCACGGCCGAGAGCGCCGCGCTCAACGCCGGGGACAGCCAGGCCGTCGCCGAGTCCCTCCTCGCACACGCCCTCGCGCCCCTGGGCGCCTGCGCCGTCGCCATCTGGACCACCGGCCCCGACGCCTCCCTGACCCTCTGCGGCCACGCGGGCTTCGGCGCCGACGAGCCCGCCCGCTGGCGCTACGTGCCGCCCGGCGTGGCCACCGTGGCCCGGGAGGCCCTCACCGCCCGCCGGACCGTGCGGTTCCGCTCGCTCGCGGCCGTCGGCATCCCCTCGATCGGCCACACCCGCCACCCCGACGGCGGCCGGGTGGCGGTGCCCGCCGGGACCGGCGGACGGATCCACGGCGTCCTGGAGATCTGCTGGCCCCGGCCGCTGGAACCCCAGCCGCAGGCGGTGGAGCGCCAGATCGAGGCCCTCGCCGAACTGTGCGCCCACACCCTGGAGACCCTCCCCCTCCAGCCGGTGCCGACCCGGGCGCTCTCGCCCGCGGCCGCCGGGGCGTCGGAGCTCGTGGAACTCGCCGACGGCCTCTACGACCCGGCCCTGGTCCTGACCCCGCACCTGGACGACGAGGGGCGCCTGCGGGACTTCCGCATCCGCCACGCCAACGAGCACTTCCAGGACCCGGCGGGCCGCTCGCGCGGCGCCGTCGACGGGGCCCTGCTCCTGGAGGCGTACCCCACCACGGCCGGCCAGAACGAGCTCTTCGAGCGGATCGAGCGCGTCTACGCCACCGGGGAGCCCTTCCGCGCCCGGCGGACCCGCCTCACCGCCCTCGTGGACCAGGTGCCGCTCGCGTCCGCCGCCGACCTCAGCATCAGCCGGCACGGCGACAGCGTGCTCCTCATCTGGCGCATCGAGGACGAGACCGCCCGGCTCGCCAGCCTGCTCCAGCACGCCCAGCGCCTCGGCCGCATCGGCGGCTTCGAGGAGGACGTCCTGACCGGGGAGATCACCTGGAACGGACAGCTCTTCGACCTCTTCGGGCGGGACATGACCGAGGGGCCGGTCTCGCTGCGCGACCTCACCGCCCACGCCCACCCCGACGACGCGGTCGCCATCGGCCGCTTCCTCCATGCCGTGCTGAACCAGCGGCGGGCGAGCTCGACGGCCTTCCGCATGCTCCGCGGGGACGGGGTGACCCGCCACATCCGGGTGATCGCCGAACCTTCCCTCGACATCGACGAACGGCTCCTCGCCGTGCGGGGCGCCTACCAGGACATCTCCGCGCAGCACTGGACGGAGGTCGCCCTGGCGGCCACCCGCGACCAACTCGCCTTGACCGAGCAGGAGTCGGCGGAGCGCAACCGGCTGGCCCTCCAGCTCCAGCACGCCATCATGCCGCCCACCAAGGCCCCGCTCGACGCCCCGGGCCTCGACGTCGCCGTGCGCTACCGGCCCGCCGAGACCGAGTCCCTGGTCGGCGGCGACTGGTACGACGCCGTCGTCCTGCCGTCCAAGAAGATCCTGCTGTGCGTCGGCGACATCGCCGGCCACGGCATAGAGGCCGCCACCGGCATGGTCGTGCTGCGCAACGCCCTGCGCGGCCTCGCCGTGACCGGCGCGGGCCCCGGACAGCTCCTGTCCTGGCTGAACAACGTGGCCCACCACCTCACCGCCCAGGTCACGGCCACCGCCGTCTGCGGCGTCTTCGACCCCGTGACCCGCACCCTGCGCTGGGCCAGGGCTGGACACCTCCCGCCCGTGCTCGTCCGGGGCGACCGGGCCACCACGCTGCCGCTCCTCCAGGGGCTGCTGCTCGGAGCCCTCGCCGAGGCCGAGTACGAGGAGGCGGAGATCCAGCTGGAGGCCGACGACACCGTCCTGATGTACACCGACGGCCTCGTCGAGCGGCGGGACACCTCCGTGCACGACTCCCTGGACCAGCTGCTCGCCACGGCCGGCAGGCCGGCCGACGGACTGGAACGGCGTCTCGACCTGCTGCTCACGCACAGCAAGTCCGACACCGACGACGACACGTGTCTGATCGGCGTGCGCGTCACCTGACCGCACGCCCCACCGACCATCACCCCACCCGTGGAAAGCAGGAAGAGCATGCCCGAACGCGAAGTGAACCTGGACGTCGAAGTGGAGATCCGTGACGCCGACACGGCGGTCCTGTCCGTGGGCGGCGAACTCGACATCGAGACGGCCACCATGCTCCACCACCACCTGGCCAACCAGTTCCTGCACGGCCGCCGCCACCTCGTCCTGGACCTCTCCGCCCTGGACTTCATGGACTCCTCCGGTCTGAACGTGCTGATCAGAGCCGGGCGGGACGCACGGGAGTCCGGGGGAGACCTCCATCTCGCCGCGCCGACCCCGGCCGTGCGCCGCATCCTGGAGATCACGGGCCTGACGATGACGACGCCCCTGCACGCCGACGTGGCGGGCGCGCTCGTCGCGGCCGGGCACGAGGGCTAGCGGACCGCGCCGCGGACGGGGACGAGAACGAGAAGGAGAAGCCGGAACACGTGGACGAGATCACCGGTGTCGAGCGGGCACTGCGCCGGGCCGCTCCGCACCTGCTGGTGGGCGTCGTGGCGGACGCCCTGCGGAAGCAGTGCGGAGCGCTGCGGGTGGAGCTCCGCCTCGCCGACTACGCGCTGCGGTCGCTCCAGCTCGTCGAGCGCGTTCCCCAGGCGATCCCGCCGGTCCTCATCCACGGCAGCCCGCAGGGGCGCGCCTTCGGCGCCCAGGAGCCGTACGTCACCCGTGACACCGAGGCCGTCTCCGTACACCTGCCGGTCACCGTCCGGGGGGACCGGATGGGCGTCCTCACCGTCGCCCTGCCGCCGGGCGGCGACCTCGTGTCCCTGCTGCCCGAGCTGCTGCACGTCTGCGACGCGCTCGGTCACGAGATCCTGGTGGCCGAGCGCGACACGGACCTGTACGACCTCGCGCGGCGGGCCACCCGGCTGACGCTGGCGGCCGAGATGCAGTGGCAGCTCCTGCCGGGCCGCTCCTGCGTCCGCCCCGAGTTCGCCCTCGGCGCGCACCTGGAGCCCGCCTACGCGATCTTCGGGGACAACTATGACTGGTCGGCCTCGGCCGACCACCTGACCCTCACGGTCACCAACGGGATGGGGGAGGGCATCGAGGCCGCCCTCCTGTCGACCCTCGCCATCAACGCGCTCCGCAACGCCCGCCGCGCCGGCCTCGGTCTCGCCGACCAGGCGGCCCTGGCGGACCAGGCCGTGTACGCGCAGTACCGCGGCGGGGCCTTCGTCTCGGTGCTGCTGCTGCGCTTCGACCTCGCCACGGGCGGGGTGGAGGCCGTGGACGCCGGCTCGCCGCGCCTGTGGCGGCTGCGGGACCGCTCCGTCGAGCCCGTCTCGTTCGAGGCCCAGCTGCCCCTGGGCATGTTCGAGGACACCGTCTACGTGCCGCAGCGCCTCGAGGTGCGCCCGGGCGACCGGCTGCTCTTCGGCAGCGACGGCGTGTACGACGCGGCCTCCCCCGACGGGGAGACCTACGGGGACCGGGCGCTGGCCCGCGCGCTCACCGCCACGAAACTGCTGCCGTCCTCGCAGGTCCCGGGCGCGGTGCTGCGCGAACTCGCCGCGTACCACGGCGACGCCCCGCTGGAGGACGACGCGCTCGTCGTCTGCCTCGACTGGTACGGACGGCAGGAGGACGGATCCGATCCCGGCCCCGGTCTCCTCGGCCCCGGCCTGTCGGGAGGCGGCCTTCCGGTGGGCTCCGACGCCTGACGCGTCCTCGCGCGTCCACCCGTACGCCCGGTGTCAACAGTTGCCGTGCGGCAACTGTATCCTTGGGGCAACACCTGGCTCGTGTCCGGTGGACGTGTCATGGGCGGGCAGAGGGTGACAAGTGGGACATGGGCTACGTGACCGGGCGGCGCGCGGGGCGCGCGGGGGTCAGGCGGACCGGACGTCCTTGAGCGGCGCGCCCCGGCTCACCGGGGGCGCCGACGGTCTTTCCTTGTCCAGTGCGTCCTGGAAGCCCGTCAGCCCGCGCAGCAGCGCCTTGCGGCTCGTCGGGGTCATGCCCGAGATGACCGTGAGCAGGGCCTCCTCCCGCTGGACCCGCAGATCGCGCAGGTACGCCTTGCCGCGGACGGTCAGGTGCAGTTCGAGCTGCCGACGGCTGACCGGACTGGGCAGCCGCTGCACGAACCCCAGCGCCTCCAGGCGGTCGCACATGCGGCTCACCGAGGGCGGCGCGGAACCGAGCAGTTCCCCCAGGGCGCGGAGGTTGATGCCCTCCTCACGGTCGAGGCTGTAGAGCACGCGGAGCTGAGACGCCGACACCGGTGTCGCCGACACCATGTCCCGGCCGCGCTCCCACAGCACCTCCAGAAGCTCGATGAGCTCCCGGGCGGCCTGTGCCGTCCCCTGCGGCTCCCGCGGGGACGGGGCGGGGTTCGTGTCCATGGCTACCGACACTCCTCAGGCGTCCGGGGCCGAAGGCGTCGGCCTCGCGACGCGCCGGTCATCTCCACATCTCTCCAGAAGGCGGTACGGGTTCGGTGGATCGACACGTGACAGTGGAACGCGCTCTGCGCGGGGCGCCGCCACACCGCCTCCTGGACTCCCTCCGTGTCGATCTGGCCCGGCGGTTCGCCGTGCTCTCCGCCGATCTCCTGCTCCTCGACTACGGGCTCACGTCGCTGCGCCCCGTCGAGCCCGTGCAGGCTCCGGACAGGATGCGGCACGTGGCCGTGGGGCCGGGGCCCGCGGGTCACGCGCTTTCCACACAGCAACCATATCTTTTCGGTGGTGACGGGCCCACGGCGACCGCGTACCTTCCCGTGACGGTTCGCGGCGAGCGGTACGGCGTCCTCGTGGTCGTCCTCCCCTCGGACCTGGCCACTCCCGCGGCGACCGAGGAACTCGCCGACATCGCCGAGACGCTGGGACACGCCCTGCGCGTCGCGGACCGCCACACCGACCTGTACCGCCGGACGCGCAGGGCGAACGCCCTCAGCGTCCCGGCGGAGATGCAGTGGGGCGTGCTGCCCGGGCGGGCGTGCACCGGTCCGGAATTCGACCTGCACGCCTACTGGGAGCCCTCCTACACCTCGGGCGGACACGTCCTGGACTGGTGCGCGACCGAGGACGGGCTCACCCTGGTCGTCGCCAACGGCACCGGCCCCGACACCCCGTCCGCCCTGGTCAGCAGCCTTGCCCTGAACGCCATCCGCAACGCCCGGCGCGCCGGCCTCGACCTGGTGGGCCAGGCCAGCCTCACCGACCAGGCGCTCTACGGGCAGCACCGGGGCGAGCGGTCCCTCTCCGCCCTCCTGCTGAGCTTCGCCCGCGCCACCGGCGAGGTGCTGGTCGTCGACGCCGGCTCGCCCACGGTCTGGCGCGGCCGGGGCGCGGCGGCCGAGCGGATCGACCTGGAGCGGCAACTGCCCCTCGGCATGTTCGAGGACACCGTCTACGTCACCCAGCGCCTCCGCGTCCTCCCCGGCGACCGGCTCGTCTTCGTCGCCTGCGACCGGGGCGAGGCCCCGCCGGACGGCGGCGACACGGACCTCGACCGCTCGGTGCGCCGCGCGATCGAGGGAGCCCGCCAGGCGGACTGCGCGGACGCCCCCCGCGCCGTCGTCCGGGCGCTGCGCGAGGAAGCCCCCGGCGGACTGCCGGACGACGTTCTCGTACTCTGTCTGGACTGGCACGGCCGTGGGCCCGCCGGGCCGCGCGCGGACGCGGATGGGGATCGGGGAGGGCTTCCCGGCCCATCCGCCGTATGAGTACGGCCGTGTGCGCGTTCTCGGAGGCCGATGGTGTGGAAATCGCAAAGGAGGGAAGGTGCGCAGGATGAGGTACGAAGCACGGCACCGAGCCGTGTGAGGGGAGGCAGGCCGATGACGGACGCGATCGCCGCGGAGCGCGCGACACAGGAGCCCTTGTTGTACGCGAGCGTCGACTACGACGGCGCGGACGCCGACGACGGCATGGTCGCGTCCGCCCGCGACTTCACCGCCGACTTCCTCACCGCCTCACCGGCCGCGGGACGCCGGCCGGTCGCACGCGAGCGCGTCGACCTCGCGCGCCTGGTGGTCAGCGAGCTGGTGACCAACGCCGTGCGCCACGCGCCCGGCCCCTGCCGACTGCTCCTCGAACTTTTCGAGGACGCTCTGGAGATCTCGGTGTTCGACCGCCTGGAGACCTCTCCCGTGCCCCGGGGCCACGACCCCGGCCGCATCGGCCAGCACGGCGTGGAGATCGTCGTCGCCGTCTGCGAGAGCGTCAGCGTCGAGCCGCACCCCTCCGGGAAGCGGGTCAGGGCGCGCCTCGCCCTCGTCTGAACACCGCCCGGACGAGGGCTCCGCACGCTCGGAGAGAAATTTTCAAGAAGATGTGCATGCTCCGTGAGACCCGGGGTATGCGGGCGGTCCGGGGGAAGACTCGTTGTCGACGAAAGAGGGGGTCATCGAAGTGCCGACCACAGTGCTGATGGAGACGAAGACCGGCGCCGAGAAGACCGCGGGGGGCCTTCCCGTACTCGAGGCCCCCGGCAAGGTGGCGCCGAAGGACGCGCGCGAGCTGTCGAAGGTGTTCTTCGACCGGATGGCGGTGCTGGAGGAGGGAACGCCCGAGTACCAGTACGCCCGCAACACGCTGATCGAGATGAACATGTCGCTCGTGCGCTACGCGGCCGGCCGCTTCCGGGCCCGCGGCGACGACATGGAGGACATCGTCCAGGTCGGCACCATCGGCCTCATCAAGGCCATCGACCGGTTCGACATCTCCCGCGAGGTGGAGTTCACCACCTTCGCCGTCCCCTGCATCGTGGGGGAGATCAAGAGGTTCTTCCGCGACACCTCCTGGGCCGTCCACGTTCCCCGCCGCCTCCAGGAGGCCCGCGTGGAGCTGGCCAAGGCGACGGAGGAGCTCAGCTCCCGCCTCGGCCGTTCGCCGAGCGTGGCGGAGCTCTCGGCCCTGATGAACCTCTCCGAGGACGAGGTCATCGAGGCGCGGATCGCCTCCAACGGCTACAACTCCACCTCGCTCGACGCCACCGTCGGCGGCGAGGGGGAGGAGGGCGGCGCCATGCTCGCCGACCTCATAGGAGAAGAGGACCCGGCGCTCGAGCTGTTCGAGGACTTCCACGCCCTCGCGCCCCTCGTCGCCGAGCTCGGTGAGCGGGACCGGCTGCTGATCCACCTGCGGTTCGTGGAGGAGCTGACGCAGTCGGAGATCGGCAAGCGGCTCGGCATCTCCCAGATGCAGGTCTCCCGGCTGCTCTCCCGCAACCTGGCCCGCCTCCGCAAGGGCATGCTCGCCCCCATGGAGTGACCTCTCCCCGCTTCCCCACGGGAACCGAACGGCCTCACCGCCCCCCCTTCCGGTGAGGCCGTTCCCCGTGCCGCCGTCCCCGGACGCCGCCGAGTCCGCCCGGACACGGGAGGCTTCGGGGCGGTCCGCCTCTTGCCAGGGCGGTGAGCGGGCGGGCTATTTTGGGCCGCATGCAGCCACAGCAGCCATACGCCGCTCCCGCGCCCGTGGTCTCCGAGCCGCCCCGCAACCGCACCAGAACCGTGGCCCTCTCCCTCATAGCCGGGCTCCTGCTCGGCGTCGCGGGGACGGGCGCCGCCTGGATGCTGAGCGGGGACACCGCCTCCGCCGGAGAAGGCGCGGCCGCGGACGCGCACGCCGCGTGCCGGGCACTCGAAGGATTCGACCCGGGAAAGGCCACCGCGAAGGGCGCCCCCGGCGAGATCGCCCTCAACCGCTACGCGGCGGCCGGCGCCCTCTCCACGGCGGCGGCGGCGGGGGACGCGCGGTACAAGCCGCTCGCCCAGGCCGTCCGCGGCTCCCGGGAACGGTTCTCCATGACCTTCGAGTTCAACGCGGAGGTGAAGAAGGAGCTGGACCGGGCCCGATCCCTCTGCGAGGACCTGTAGCCCGGCCGGGGAAGAGCGTCATAGCGTGCCCGGGGCCGCCGCGTCCCGGTACCGGACGGTAACCGCCTGTTCGGGGAAAGGGCCCGGAGTTCCGGGCCCCGCGCACTATCGTCCCTTCCATGAGCCCGGACGAGATCGACCCCGGCCACGAGTGGCCCCTGCCTCCGCCCTGGATGTGGGACTGCGACGAGTGCGCCGGTCTCTACCGCACCATGCGGAGCGTCGGCGACCGGATCGCCGAACTCCGCCTCACCGGCGAACGCGGCGTCGACTGGGACCCGTTCGACAGCACCGTCACCACCCAGATCGCCCTCGGCACCCACCTCGCCGCCCGCCACCGCGACCTCCTGCCCGACTGGGACCCCGGCTGCGAGACCTGCGCCCGCCACCGGGAGCGGATCGCCCGCGAGCGGGAACCCGGCCCGCACCGGGACCTCTTCGTCCGCTGCGGCGGCGAGCACCTCGCCCGCCACGTCTACGCCCCGCCCCACGCCGTCGGACTGCTCTGAGCCGGGCGGTTCCGAGGCGGATCGCCCCGAGGCGGGCCGCTCCCGGGCGAACCACTCCGGAGCGGCCGCTCAGGACACCGGACCCGGGCCCTCCAGCTCCGTCAGCCGCACGGTGCACAGACCCCCGCGCTCGGCCTTCACCTCCGTCACCTCCAACCGCGTTCCCGGCGTGAGGATGTACTCCTCCTCGCCGGTGAACGCGGAGAACCGCCGGATCCCCACCGCCCTCGCTGGCGTCACCTCGAACAGGGTCCGCTTGCCCCGGCTCCCCAGGAACCCCCGGGCCACGGCCGGTTCGGACGTGCACGAGGACACGCCCCACCAGGTCACCGTCCGCCCCACCGGATACTGCGACCGCAGGTCCAGCGCCACGCCCCGCCACAGCGGCTCCTTTCGCGCCGGCAGCTCCGCCACCGCCGAGAACAGCAGCCGCAGGTACGGCAGGTACGGCACCAGCCGCTCCCGGTCCGGGGACCGCAGCACGGCGTTGATCTCGCGGTAGAACGCCGACTCGCACGTGTACAGGTGGAGCGCCGAGATCGCGTCGGCGGACAGCCCGCCGACGTCCTCCGCCGACGCGGCCTTCGCCTCCCCGAACAGGCCCGACCGCTCGATGTGCCGGTCCAGGTTCCGGAGCACCCCCGACACCGGCTCGACGGCCTTCCGGAAGTCCATCAGCGGCGTGTCGAACACACCGGTGATCGGCGGCAGGACGAGGCCCTCGTCCTTGACGCTCGTGAGCCGCTCCAGATAGAGCTGGTGCAGCTCCATCGTCGAGGCGATGAACGCCCCCATCCGCTCCGCGACCCCACCGTCCTCCGGCGCTCCGGACCCCGCCGCCTCCCGGTCCCAGCCCTTCACCGGAAGCCAGTCGACCGGCTCGGTCCCCACCGCCGCCAGGGCGTCGTTCACCCGGGCGAAGTGGTCGCCCTCGCAGAAGACGTCCCCCTGCGCCGCCGGATTCGCGTGGTCCAGGTGCCGGACCTCGACCCCCGGGTACTTCTTCTCCAGCCGCTGGACGACCCGCTTCAGGCTCCGGGCGTGCGCGCCCCACCAGGCGAACACCACGCCCCGGTCCTCCTCCGGGGCCTCCTGCTTGGCCCGGAGGATCTCCTCCACGATCTGCTCGGCCACGGGCCGCCAGAACGCGGTGTGCCGGTCGGTCGGCACCGACCCGTCCGCGCTCGCCGTCAGGGACGCGTTGAGCAGCAGCACGCCCTGGGTCAGCATCGCCTGGAACCACTCAGGCGGCGGGACCGTGTCCTCCTTCTCCAACAGGGCCCGGACGTCGGCGATCGGCGTCTTCTTGACGATGCCGTACTTCCACATCGCGGCGGCCTTGATGATGCAGCGGATGCTGGCCACCCGGCCGAACTGGCTGTCCTTCCAGTCGTGGAAGGTGTTGTCGAACATCGCGATGCCGGTCGCGCTCTCCGCCCGTGGATACGGGTTCTGGCCGAAGGCGACCACCTTCCACTTGTGCGGCGGATGCGGCTTGAGGGCCTGGAACGTCAACTCCCTCACCGGCACCACCTCCGGGCTCCGCTCCGGGCCGATGAAGTCGGCGGCCCCCGGCTGCGCCCCGATCACCGGGGCGAGCAGCGGCAGCCACGGCTCGCCGCCACCGGTGAACAGCTCGGCCAGCTTCAGCGGATCACCCGCGGCGGAGACGTCGGCATCGCTCATGGGGGCGGAACTCCCGGGATTCGGTACGGAGGGGGCGGAGTCGGCGGGGACGGCGTCGTTCTGCGGGCCCTGCGGCGTCTTCGGGTCAGCGGCGAAAGGAAGGCCGCCGCGGCACGTCGATCCGGACCCGCCGCGCGGACCCCGCTCCCCGGATGTCGTCGAGCTGCCCCAGTACCGCGGCCCTCAACTCGTCGTAATCCGCGAACCCGTGGTCGTGGAACAGGGTGTAGCCCGTCCACATCAGATTGGCGCACACCTGCGCGGGCACCCGCCCCGTCTGCGCCCCCAGACCCACCAGTGCCACCGACCGGACGCTGCCGGGCTCCGCCCGGTTCTGCAGGTGCACCGCCTGGAACGCGGCCGCGCACGCCAGGGCCACGTTCATGGTCTCGCCGACGTCTTGCGAGGACTGGCGCATGGTCGGGGTCGAGATCAGGTAGCGGGGCACGGCGGCCCCGGACGGGACGCACACCGCGCTGCCCACCGGCAGACTCCCGCCGAACCGCTCGCGGATCGCCCGCCGCACCCGCACCTGGATGCCGGCGCCGAGGTACCGCTTGACGACGGCGTCGACGCCGCCGTCCATCCGGCCCCCGGCGTTGGTGGGGGACACCCACGCGTCGACGTCGACGTCCAGGAGGGAGCCCCGCCGGATCTCGACCTCGGGCGTGTCCGCGAACGCGGACCGCCAGGCCGCCACCACCTCGGCGTTCACGTCGACCAGTACGACCCTCAACGCATGCCGGACACTCATGAGTCCGCCCCTCTCGCACAGCTTCTCGAACAACTCCGAAGCTATAGGGCCCCACTGACAACGCCCCGGCGTCCCGATCCGCCCGGAGGAGGACCGCGGAGGCACCGACGGGGGACCGGTGCGGGAACGACGAAGGCGAGGAGATCGCTCTCCTCGCCGTGCTCAACTTATAGCGCACCGGGGGGCTTGCGGCAAGGCCCCCGTCGTGGCGCAGAATCGTCGGCCTCGGCCATGACCTGCGGAAAAGAGGAGCGCGATGCACGCGCGGTACGTGTGGGACCTCCAGGAGACCGACGAGACGCGGATCGCGCTCGTCGGCGGCAAGGGCGCGCACCTGGGCGCGCTGTCGCGGCTCGACGGCGTCCGCGTGCCGGCCGGCTTCTGCGTGACGACGGAGGCCTTCCGGCGGGTCGTGGAGCGGACGCCCGCGCTCGACGGGCTGCTCGACCGGCTGTCCCTCCTGGACCCGGAGGACCGGGACGACCGGGACGCGATCCGTGCGATCTGCGCGGAGATCCGCGGCGCCGTCGAGGCGACCGCCGTACCCGACGACGTCGCGGAGGCGGTCACCGGCGCGCTCGCCCGGTTCGGCGCGCACAACGCCTACGCCGTCCGCTCCAGCGCCACGGCGGAGGACCTGCCGACGGCCTCCTTCGCCGGCCAGCAGGACAGTTATCTGAACGTCGTGGGCGCGGAGGAGGTCCTCCGGCACGTCGGCCGGTGCTGGGCCTCGCTGTTCACCGAGCGGGCCGTCGTCTACCGCCACCGCAACGGCATCGACCACCGCACGGTCCGCATGGCCGTGGTCGTCCAGCGGATGGCCTTCCCCCGCGCGGCCGGAGTCCTGTTCACGGCCGACCCCGTCACCGGCGACCGGAGGACCGCCACGGTGGACGCCGGACTCGGACTCGGCGAGGCCCTGGTCTCCGGCCTGGTGAACCCGGACGTCTTCACCGTGCGGGACGATGAGGTCGTCGCCGCGACGATCGCCGACAAACGGCACGCCCTCCACCCCCTGCCCGGCGGCGGCACGCGGGAGGCGGCGGTCGACGCGGAGGGGCGGGAGCGGCCGGCGCTGACGCACGAGCAGGTCGTGCGGCTCGTACGGCTCGGACGGCGGATCGAAGAGCGCTTCGGCCGCCCGCAGGACATCGAGTGGTGTCTGGTCGACGACGACTTCGTGATCGTCCAGAGCCGGCCGGTCACCACGCTGTTCCCCGTTCCCGAGGCCGGCGACGGGGAGAACCACGTCTACGTCTCGGTCGGGCACCAGCAGATGATGACCGACGCCATGAAGCCCCTGGGGTACTCCATGTGGCAGCTCACGGCCATGGTGCCGATGCACGAGGCCGGCGGGAGGCTGTTCGTCGACGTCACCCGGCGCCTGGCCTCGCCCGCGAGCCGGGCCGGCCTCCTGGAGGTCGTCGGGAAGGGCGACCCGCTGATCAGGGACGCCCTGGAGACCGTCCTCGACCGTGACGGCTTCGTCCCGTCGCTGCCGGACGCCGGTCCCGGCGCGCCCGCGGCCGGCGGGGCGCCCGCCTCCGTCGAGACCGACCCGGCGATCGTCGCCTCGCTGATCGAACGCAGCCGGGCGTCCGTCGCCGCCCTGGAGCGCGACATCCGGACGAAGAGCGGACCGGAGCTGTTCGACTTCCTCCTCGAAGCCTTCGAGGAGCACAAGCGGGTCCTCGGCGATCCGCTGAGCTTCCAGGTGCTCACGGCGGGCATGGAGGCCACCTGGTGGCTCAACGACAAGCTCTTCGAGTGGCTGGGCGAGAAGAACGCGGCCGACGCGCTGACGCTGTCCGCCCCCGACAACGTCACGTCGGAGATGGGCCTCGCCCTGCTCGACGTCGCCGACGCGATCCGCCCCCATCCGGACGTCGTGGCCTTCCTGGAGGGCGCCGAGGACGACGGCTTCCTCGACGAACTGCCGAAGCTCCCCGGCGGGGCCGGGGCGCGCGACGCCCTGGAGGCCTACCTCGACCGGTACGGCATGCGCTGCGTCGGCGAGATCGACATCACCAGGCCGCGCTGGCGCGAGCGCCCCACCGCGCTCGTGCCCGCGATCCTCGACAACGTCAGGAACTTCGGGCCGGGCGCCGCCGAGCGGCGCTTCGAGCAGGGCCTGCGGACGGCGCGGGAGAAGGAGCGGGACGTGCTGACCCGCCTGCGGGTCCTGCCCGACGGGGAGCGGAAGGCCGAGGAGACCAAGCGGATGATCGACCGGGTCCGGACCTTCGCCGGATACCGTGAGTATCCGAAGTACGGCATCGTCAGCCGCTACGCCGTCTACAAGCGGGCCCTGATGGAGGAGGCGGAGCGGCTCGTGCGGGCCGGTGTCCTCGCCGCGGTGGAGGACGTCTTCCACCTGACGTTCCAGGAGTTCCACGAGGCCGTGCGCACGGGGCGGGTGGACGAGGGGCTCGTCCGGCGGCGCGAGGAGGAGTTCCGGGCGCACCGGGCGCTCACCCCGCCCCGGGTGCTGACCTCGGACGGCGAGGTCCTCGACGGGTCCTACCGGCGGGACGACGTCCCGGACGGCGCCCTCGCCGGGCTGCCGGTCTCCGCCGGCACCGTCGAGGGCAGGGCCCGCGTCGTCCTCGACATGGAAGAGGCCGACCTCGAAGCGGGCGACATCCTGGTCACGGCCTTCACCGACCCGAGCTGGTCGCCCGTGTTCGTCGGCATCGCGGGCCTGGTCACGGAGGTGGGCGGCCTGATGACCCACGGGGCGGTGATCGCCCGGGAGTACGGCCTGCCGGCCGTCGTGGGCGTGGCCGGGGCCACCCGGCTGATCGAGGACGGGCGGCGGATCCGCGTGCACGGCACCGACGGGTACGTCGAAATCCTGACGTGAGGCCTTGCCGTCCTACCGCGTCCCCGCCCCCACCGGCCGCCGGAGCAGATAGGCGGCGGCGCAGGCCACGAGCAGCAGCATGCAGCCGGTGAACACCAGGCCGGCCCGCTCCAGACCGAGCGGCCCGCTCAGCAGGCCGACGCCGATCACGGGGAGCGAGATCCCCGTGTACGCGACCAGGAACAGGGTCGAGATCACCGCCGCGCGCCGGTCCTCCGGCGCGGCCCCGGCGACAGCGGACAGGGCCGCGCGGAAGGTCAGGCCCTGCCCGGTGCCGCCGACGACGGCGGCCAGGACGACGAGCGCGAACAGTTCGGTGGCGAGCGCGCCCGCCAGGAGGGCCAGGCCGGCGAAGAGCACGGCGCAGCCCAGGGGCAGGGACCGGGGCACCCCGACGCGGCCGACGGCGAGCTGCCCGGCGGTGGAGGAGAAGAAGGCGAGGGCCACGACCAGACCGGTCACGGCGTGGTTGTCCACGTCCAGGAACCGTGCCAGGAAGGCGGGGCTGACCGAGGTGAACACCCCGAACAGGGCGAAGCCCACGAAGGAGGCGAGCGCCGCCGGCACGAACACCGGGCGGACCGGCGCGGGCAGGGCGGGCCACCGGGGCCGTACGGCGGACAGCGGCCGGACCTCCCGCACGGTCTCCGGCAGCCGCAGGACGACGACGGCCGAGAGGACCGCCAGGGCGAGGTGCGCGGCGAACGGGAGCAGCAGCGGCTCGGGGGCGTACTCCGCGAGCAGTCCCGCGAGCAGGGGGCCGCAGCCGAGGCCGCCCATGTTGGCGGCCGTCGCCACCAGTGTCGCCCGGGACGCGCCGCCCGGCGGCGCCAGGTCCATGACGTAGGCGGTGGCGGCGCCCGTGAACAGGCCCGCCGACAGGCCCGACAGCAGCCGGCCCGCGTACAGCCACCCCAGGCCGTCGGCGCACAGGAAGCAGACGGCGCTCGCCACCGCGAACCCGAGGCCCCACAGCAGCGTCGGGCGCCTGCCGACCGTGTCCGAGGCGTTGCCCGCCAGGAGCAGCACTCCGATGACCCCGAAGGCGTACACGGCGTACACCACGGTCACCGTCAGCTCGGAGAACCCGAACTTCTCCTGGTAGAGCGGGTAGAGCGGGGTCGGCAGCGTGGTGCCGGCCATGCCCACGACGAACACGGCCCCGCCGAGCAGGCACCGGAGCCACCCCTGACGATCACCAACCATGCCGCCGACCGTAACCCCGGTGCCGGACCCGGCGCGGGACCCCGGGTCAGCGCGCGCCGAAGACCTGGGTCCAGTAGGGACCGCCGTCACCCGTGTGCAGGCCGACGCCCAGCTCCTTGAACGAGCAGTTCAGTATGTTCGCGCGGTGGCCGGGGCTGTTCATCCAGGACTCCATCACCTGCTCCGCCGTCCGCTGGCCCATCGCGATGTTCTCGCCGTAGGTGGACCAGCCGTACCCGGTGGACGTGACGCGCTCGCCGGGCCCTGCGCCGTCCGGGTTGGTGTGGTCGAAGAAGTCCCGCGCGGCCATGTCGTCGGAGTGGCCCTGGGCGGCCCTGGCCAGGAGGGAGTTCCCGGTGACGGCGCCGCAGCCCTCCTTGGCCCGCTCGGCGTTGACCAGGGCGATCACCTGCTCCTCGACGGAGCTGTGGCCGGAGTCCTGCTTCGTGGCCGTGGGACGGCTCGGGGTCGTCGGCTCCTTCGTGACGGGCGCCTGGGTGGGCCTGCGGGTCGGCTTGGTCACGGCCGGCCGCGAGGTCTGCGGGGCGGCGGCCGTCGTGGTGGCCGGAGCCGGGGCCGACGTGGTGGCCTTGGGCTTGGCGGAGACGGTCTTGCTGGGCCGGGGCGTGCCGGACGGCGTGGCCGTGGGCGTGACCGCGGCCGAGGCGGTGGTCGCCGTCGAGCCTCCGGCCGGGGCCGACGCGGGGACCGTGAGGTCCACGGTCGAGGCGCGCGGCGCGTCCAGGGCCGTCAGGTCGTCCTCGTCGGGACCGTTGACCAGGGTGAAGGCCCCTCCGGTGACGGCGGCCACCGCCATGCTCGCGGCGATGGCCACGCGTCGGCGTCCGCGCTGTTGCTGCTGCTCCCGCCTGCGGCGGCGCGTGGCGCGGGCGCCGCGGGCGCCGACGGCGGGGGAGGAGGCCGGTCCGGCCGCTCCCGCCGACTCGTACCCGGCCGGCTCCAGCGGCTCGTACGCGTACTCCGCCGACTCGTGGGCGTACTCCGCCGACTCCTGGACGTATCCAGCCGGTTCGTGGGCGTATCCACCGGTCTGGGGTATTTCGTGGCCGGTCGGCCCCGACTGCTCGTACGGGACCTGCTCGTAGGAGGTCTGTCCGTACGAGGTCTGCTCGTAAGGGGTCGGCCCGTACGAGGTCTGCCCGTACGGAGCCTGTCCGGACGGCATCTGTCCGTACGAGACCGGCTCGTACGCGGGGGTGCCGAGCGGGGCGGTCGCGGTGGCGAGGTCGAGGCCCGCCCGCTCGCGGAAGGCCGCGAGCAGCAGTCCGGCCGGGGGGACGAGGAGCAGTCCGGCGAGCAGGCCCTCGGCCGGGTAGAGGCCGTGGGACAGGCCGGCGCAGTGGGCGCACGCGCGGGCGTGCCTGGCTATTCGCTTGCGCCAGAGCCCGGAGGGGCGCCCGTCCCAGCCGCCGAGCTCGTACCGCAGGTCGGGGCAGAGCGGGTTCTCGGTGAGGGCCCGCACGACGACACGGGCGGCGTCCAGCTGCGCCTTCATGCGCTGGACGCGCACCGCCGTGTGCTCCGGGGAGAGCTGGAGGGCCGAGGCCACCTCGTGGCGGGTCAGGTCGCCCGTGCACTCCAGCCACCACAGGGACAGCAGGGCCCTGTCGTCCGGCTCCAGCCAGCGGGTCGCCTCGGCGGTCTCGCGCCGCTGGCCGGACAGGTTCAGCCGGACCACGGTCAGGCCGACGAAGTCGGCGCCCGGCTGCGGGAGGTCGCGGGCGTCGTCGAGGCCGCCCGTGACGAAGGAGTTCTGCTGCCGGTGCCAGTGGCCCCGGACGACGTTCATCGCGATGGCCACCAGCCAGGACCTGAAGCTGTCCGGGGCGCGCAGGTCGCCGAGCCCGGCGAGCGCCCGCAGCATCGTCTCCTGCACGACGTCGTCCACGTCGTGGTGGCCGTTCATCGCCCGGCCCACGATGTTGTAGACCAGCGGCAGGTGGTGGGTGAGGAGGCGGTCCTGCGCCTGCGGATCCCCGCTCTGCGCGGCCCTGACCAGCTCCGTGAGCTGCTGTGTACTCATGCTCGAATCACCCTGCCTGTTCCGGTCGTCCTCGGGGGCCAACACATGGGAGACCGCCGGGCGCCGGGCCGATAACAGAAATCCCCCGGCTTTCCGGAAAAGATCCGGGAAGCGGGGGTCGGCCGGGCGCGTCCGGCGGATTTTCGGGGCGTCGGCGGAACGCCGTGGCCCGCGGGCGCGCCAAGGGAGGTGACGGGCGACACGCGGACCTCCTCGGTGTGCGGGACGGAGCGCCCGGGCGCGGTCGGCCCGGGCGGAGAGCGCGCCCCACGGTAGCGGACGGACCGGGGGAGCGGACCTCCGGCCGCCGGACACGCGTCGGCCCCGCCCTCGGGGGAACCGGGGGCGGGGCCGTGTGCGGGGCCCGGGGCGGGCCGTGCGCGCGTCGTGTGCGGATCGTGCGGAGGGCCGGGTGACCTGGCCTCACGCCGTTACGCGCGGCGTCGCGAGTTGCCGGTGAAGAGGCGGTAGAGGAGGAGCAGGATCACCGAGCCGATGATGGCCGCGATCCAGGTCGACAGCTCGAAGAAGCCGTCGATGGAGTCGACCCCGAAGATCACCTTGCCGAGCCAGCCGCCGAGGAGGCCGCCCGCGATGCCGAGCAGCGTGGTGATGATGAACCCGCCGGGGTCGCGCCCGGGGGTCAGGGCCTTCGCGATGAGGCCCGCCAGCAGTCCGATGACGATCCAAGCGATGATTCCCATGGTTCCCGTCTCCTTCGCGTGTGCCGTGCGGCCCGTTCCGTGCTTATTGAACGCTTACATCGAACGTTTGCGCCGATTTCGAGGATCCAAACGTCCCCCGGAGGCATCGGGCGTCGGGCGTCCGGCGCCGGACCTCAGGCGTCGGCGGAGGAGGCCGGCCGCGCCGTCGACAGGGGCTCCGCGATGTCCTCCAGGGAGCGGCGCTCGGCGTTGACCGCCAGGAAGGCGGCGACGAGGCCGGCGGCGCACATCAGCCCGGCTCCGATCTGGAAGGCGAGGGCCGTGTCGCCGACGACGCCGGACGCGGTCAGGTCCGCGAAGAGCAGCGGGCCGCTGATGCCGCCGGCCGCCGTGCCGAGGGCGTAGAAGAAGGCGATGGCCATCGCGCGGGTCTCCATGGGGAAGATCTCGGAGACCGTCAGGTACGCGCTGGACGCGCCCGCCGACGCGAAGAACAGCACCACGCACCAGCAGGCCGTCATCGTCGTGGCCGTCAGCGAGCCGCGGTCGAAGAGCCAGGCGGTGCCGAACAGGAGGATGCCGGAGAGCAGGTACGTCGACGAGATCATGATCCGGCGGCCGACCGTGTCGAAGAGCTTGCCGAGCAGCAGCGGCCCCATGAAGTTGCCCGCGGCGATCACGGCGAAGTAGTAGCCGGTGCTGCCCGTGGGCACGTCGAAGAAGGTGATCAGGATGGTGCCGAAGCCGAACGTGATGGCGTTGTAGAGGAACGCCTGCCCGATGAAGAGCGAGAGCCCGAGGACCGCCCGGCGCGGGTAGGACCGGAAGACCGTCTTGGCGATCAGGCCGAAGCCGATGCTCTTGCGCTGGTGGATGGTGATCTCGCGGTCCGGCGGGGGCAGCGGGGCGCCCTTCTCCTCCTCGATCTCCCTCTCCACGGCGCCGACGAGTTCCTCCGCCTCGTCGCCCCGGCCGTGGATGAACTGCCACCGCGGACTCTCCGGGACGTGCCGGCGCACCAGCAGGATGACCAGGCCGAGGACGACGCCGAGGGCGAAGCTGAGCCGCCAGCCGAGGTCCTTCGGGAAGATGTCGGTGTCCAGCATCACGATGGACAGCAGGGAGCCGCCGATCGCGCCCAGCCAGTAGCTCCCGTTGATGATGAGGTCGACCCGGCCGCGGTAGTGCGACGGGATCAGCTCGTCGATGGCGGAGTTGATGGCCGCGTACTCGCCGCCGATGCCGAAGCCGGTGAGGAACCGGAAGAGGAAGAACCACCAGGTCTCGAACGACAGCGCCGTCATCGCGGTCGCCGCCAGGTAGACGACCAGCGTCACCATGAAGAGGCGTTTGCGGCCGTAGCGGTCGGTCAGCCAGCCGAAGAACAGCGCGCCCGAGCAGGCGCCCGCCACGTACAGGGCGGCGGCGACGCCGGTGATCTGGGCGGCGGTGATGTCCAGGCCGCTGCCGTCCTCGGCGATGCGGCCGGCGACGTTGCCGACGATCGTGACCTCCAGGCCGTCCAGGATCCAGACGGTGCCGAGGCCGATCACGATCATCCAGTGCCACCGCGACCACGGAAGGCGGTCGAGGCGGGCGGGGACGGCGGTGGTGACCGTCGACGACTCTTCCGGGCCTGGTGAGGAGGCCCGTGACACTTCAGAAGCCATGGATGGTTCCCTCTCCGTCGCGTGATCCCCCGCAAGACCCCTTCCCCCGGGTGCCCGGAACCCTGTGGCCCATGCGGGTGAACGGCGCGCCGGGGCCGGGTGATGCCGGAGAGCCGTGGTGCACCGGGAGGGCGGAGGGATCACGCGTCGGGAGGCCGGAGGGGCCGTGTGCCGGACGAACGGCCCCCGGGCGTCACGCCGTTTCGGGCGGGGTGAGCAGGGCCAGGGCGGCGAGGTGGCCGTCGAGCACGGGCAGGTCGACGAGGTGAAGGCCGGGGATCCGGGCCGGGCGGGCGGCGGTGCCCGCGTACGGTTCGGCGGCGCCCCGCGCCAGGCCCGTGCCCGAGGCCTTGAGCGCGGCCTCCTTCCGGGTCCAGCAGCGGGCGAACGCGGCCGGCCGGGCGGCGGCCGGGAGGGCGTCCAGCTCCGCCCGCTCGCGCGGGTGGAGGGCGCCCGTCATGTCCCGCACCAGGCCGGCCTCCGGGACCGCCTCGACGTCCACGCCGACCGGCACCGGGGCGACCGCCACCAGGACCCGGTCCCCCGCGTGGGAGAGCGAGAAGTGCGCGGCGTCGTGGCCCCGGAGGTACGGCTTGCCGTGCGGGCCGCCGCAGCCGGCGCACGGCCGGCGGAGCAGGACGAGCCGCCCGGGGGGCTCGCCCACGTGACGGCCCAGGACCAGCCGGAGCAGCGCGTGGGCGACCCGGTGCCGGTCCGCGTCCGCCGGGAACCGGAAGCGGGCGGCCCGGGCGCGCTCCTCGTCGTCCAGCACGGACGTGAGCGCGCGGGCCGGGCCCGCGGCCTCCGACACGCGGGCCGTCACCACTCCCGGGTGGCCCGGGACCTCCTCGTAGCGCACGGCGGGTCAGAACACCCGGTCGGTCGTCGTGACGACGGCGCAGCGGCCCGCCGCCCACTCCAGGGCCATCCGGTGCTCGCGCTCGGAGAAGTCGGCCACGGCGTCCGCGACGACGAAGGCCCGGATGTCGCTCATCCACGCGTCGCAGGCCGTCATCAGGACCCCGATGTGCGCGTACACGCCCGTGACCACGAGCTGGTCGCGGCCCTGCTCGCGCAGCAGCTCCAGGAGGTCGGTGCGGACGAAGGCGCTGTACTTCCACTTGGTGAGGCGGATGTCGCCGGGCTCGGGCGCGACGGCGTCCGCGATGGCCACGGCGTGCGGGTCGTCCGGGACGCCGGGGCCCCAGAAGTCCTGCTGGAGGCCGCGCTGCTCGGGCGTCTGCCCGCCGGGCTGGGCGGTGTAGACGACGGGCACGCCGAGCCGGGCGGCCTCCTTGCGGAGCCGGTTCAGATTGGCGAGCAGCGCGGTGAGCGGCTCCGCCTCCGCGTCGAACGGGGTGAGGAAGTGGTTCTGGAGGTCGTGCACGAGGAGCACGGCGCGGTCCGGGTCGACGGTCCAGTCCACCCGGTTGGCCGGCAGGTCGTCGGGGCGGGGCATCGGGTAGGGCGGGACGGCGGGGAGGCTCATGACGGTCCGTTTCGAGGAGGGTGGGGCGGGGGGGTGCGGGAGGCGGTCGGTCAGGCGCCCGCGCTCTCCGCGCGGAGGTCCTTCTTGGAGATCTTGCCGACGCCCGTCGTCGGGAAGGCGTCGACGAAGACGATCCGGTCGGGGACCTTGTAGGCGGCGAGCCCGCGCTCCCGCACGAAGCGCTTGAGCACCAGTGCCTTGACCTCCTCCGCGCCCTGGCGGCGGATCACGTACGCGCAGCTGCGCTCGCCGAGGTACGGGTCGGGCTCGGCCACCACGTTGGCGTCGTGCACCGAGGGGTGGGCCAGGAGGTGGTTCTCGACCTCCTCGGCCGCGATCTTCTCGCCGCCGCGGTTGATCTGGTCCTTGGCGCGCCCCTCGACCACCAGGTGGCCGCTCGGGGTGAGCCGGACGAGGTCGCCGGTCCGGTAGAAGCCGTCCTCGGTGAACGCGCGGGCGTTGTGCTCCGGCGCGTTCCAGTAGCCGCGGATCGTGTACGGCCCCCGGGTCAGCAGGTGGCCGGTGGTGCCGACCGGCAGGTCCTCGTCCTCGTCGTCGACGACCCTGATCTCGTCGTCGGGGGAGATCGGCCTGCCCTGGGTGGTGACGACCGTCTCCGGGTCGTCGTCGAGCCGGGTGTAGCAGACCAGGCCCTCGGCCATCCCGAAGACCTGCTGGAGGGTGCAGCCCAGGGCGGGCCGGACCCGGCGGGCCGCCTCGTCGGAGAGCTTCGCGCCGCCGACCAGGAGCACGTCGAGGGTGGAGAGGTCGTACGCGGAGCCGGGGGCGGCGTCGATCCAGGCGAGCGCGAGCGGCGGCACGAGGCCGGTGATGGTCACGCCCTCGTCCCGGATCAGCGGGAACGCCACGTCGGGGGCCGGCTGCGGGCACATGACGACCCGCCCGCCCGCGTACAGGGTGCCCAGCGAACCGGGCGAGGAGAGCGGGAAGTTGTGGGCGGCGGGCAGCGCGCACAGGTACACGCTGTCCTCGTCGAGCGCGCAGATCTCGGCGGAGCCGCGCAGTGAGTACACGTAGTCGTCGTGCGTCCGGGGGATCAGCTTGGGCACGCCGGTGCTGCCGCCGGAGAGCTGGAGGAACGCCGTCTCGGAGGGGTCGCGGTCGGGCAGGTCGACGGGCTCGGCCGGGACGTCGGCCAGCGCCTCGAAGGCCCCGGCGTCCCCGCCGACGACGAAGACGTGCCGCAGCTCGGGGGAGCGGGCGAGGACCGTGGTCGCCAGGGCGCGGTGGTCGAAGCCGCCGTGGACGTCGGGGATCACGTAGGCGGCGGCCCCGGTGAAGGAGCAGAAGTAGGAGATCTCCGACTCGCGGTGCGCGGGCAGCGCGAAGACGGGGAGCGCGCCGAGGCGGAAGAGCGCGAAGACCACTTCGAGGAACTCGGCGACGTTGGGGAGCTGGACGACGACCTTGTCGCCGGCGCCGATGCCCCGGGCCGCGAGGCCGGCCGCGAGCCGGTCGGCGCGCAGGTCGAGTTCGGCGTAGGTCCAGGCGCGCCGGGCGCCGCCGGGGCCCGCGTGGTCGACGACGGCGACGCGGTCGGGGTGGGCCTCGGCCCGGGTGCGGAGCATCGTCCCGAAGGTGACGCCCTCCCACCAGCCGGCCGCCCGGTACCGCTCGGCGAACTCCGCCGGCCAGGTGGGGGCGGTGTACGGGACGTCCCCGGACGGCTCGTCGAGGGACGCGGGACGGGTCGGGGCGGTCACAGCTCGGCTCCCACGGCGTGCAGGAAGGTGCGGAACTTCGCGGCGGTCTCGGCGGTCTCGTCCTCCGGCACCGACGCGGCGACGACGCCGGCACCCGCGTACAGGCGCAGGGTGCGCTCCTCGGCCTCGGCGCAGCGGATGGTGACGACCCATTCGCCGTTGCCGTCCGCGTCGCCCCAGCCGACGATGCCGGTGAAGAAGCCGCGGTCGAAGGGCTCGGTCTCCCGGATGACCTCGCGGGCCAGCGGCGTCGGGGTGCCGCAGACCGCCGGGGTCGGGTGGAGCGAGGAGGCGATCTCCAGGGCCGACACCTCGGGGTGGGCCAGGGTGCCGGTGACCGTGGTGGAGAGGTGCCACATGGCGGCGGTGCGGATCAGCGACGGCCGGGCGGGCACGTCGATGGAGGAGCAGTACGGGGCCATCGCCTGGTGCACGGCGTCGACGACGACCGCGTGCTCGTGCAGGTCCTTGGCGGACTCCAGGAGGGCCGCCGCGCGCCGCACGTCCTCGGCGAGGTCGTCGCTGCGAGGGGTGGAGCCGGCCAGCGGGTTGGAGACGAGCTGGTTGCCGCGCCGGGACACCAGGAGTTCGGGGCTGGCCCCGAGCAGGGTGCGGCCGGGGTGGGTGGGCAGCGCGAAGGTGTAGCCGCAGGGGTCGCGGCGGGCGAGCCGGCGGAGCATGGCGGCGATGTCCAGCTCGTCGGGGCCGGTGACCTCCAGGGTGCGGGCGAGCACCACCTTGCTGAACTCGCCCTTCCACATGCGGTCGACGGCGGCGGCGACGCCCTTGGCGTACGTCTCCGGCTCCGGGTGCGGGCGGACGGTCCAGGCGCCGGCGCGGGGCGCGTCGGCGGGCAGCGCGACGAGCGGGTCGGAGGCGAGGGCCGGTCCGGTGCGGACCGTCTCGGGCACGACGAGCGCGGCCGGGGCGTCCTGGTCGAAGGGGATGGCGCCCATCACGACGGGGGCGGCGTGGCGTCCGGCGCGGGCCTCGGCGAGGGCGTCGGCCACCCGCTCGGCGATCGGGTCGGTGCCGTGCGGGACCTCGGCCAGCACGCCGTGGGCGAGCAGGGTCCGGGTGGGCGTGGCGAGGAAGCGGTCGCCGGCGCGGAAGGCGTCGAGCAGTCCGGTGGCGGCGCCGACGGCCGAGGACGTGGGGGCGGAGCGGACGGGCGCGGCGAGCGGCGCGGGGGAGGGGGAGGGTATGGAGGCGGACGCGGGCGGGTGCGCGGCGACCTGGGGGACCGTCGACACGGGTGGGCTCCTTGGTTCGGTGAGGTGGGTGGGCGGCGCGGACTCCCGGGCCGGGGTCCGCGCCGCGCGGGCCGTCAGCGCAGGGTGGCGCCGCCGTCGACGTAGAGGTCCTGCATGGTGATGTGGCGGGCCCGGTCGGAGGCGAGGAAGACGACCGCCTCCGCGATGTCCTCCGGCTGGGCGATGCGGCGCAGGGGTATGCCGGTGCGGTGGGCGGCGAGATCGCCGTCGAGGACGCTGTCGGGGACGGAGTCGCCGGCCCAGAGCGAGCGCTGCATCGGCGTGTCGGTGGAACCGGGACAGACGGCGTTGCAGCGCACGCCCCGGGCGGCCACCTCCAGGCCCAGACACTTGGTGAAGGCCACGGCGGCCGCCTTGGAGGCGGCGTACACGCTCATGTCCGCGCGGGGCACGCCCGCGGCGTTGGAGGCGACCGTCACCACGGAGCCGGAGCCCCGGTCGGCCATGCCGGCGACGACGGCGCGGGACAGGTGGAAGACCCCGGTCGTGTTGACCGCGAAGACGTCCGCCCAGTCGCGGTCCGTCGTCTCGACGGCCGGACCGGTCCGCAGCACCCCGGCGACGTTCACCAGGATTTCCACGGGGCCGAGTTCGCGCGAGACGCGCTCCACGGTCTCCGTCACGTCGTCCGCCGAGGTGACGTCGAGCCGGTACGGGACGACCGGCCCGGCGGCCGGGTCCGCGCCGGTGTCCTCGGACAGCCGGGCGACGCTGCGCTTCAGCTCCTGGTCCGAGCGGTCGGTGGCCGCGACGGTGGCCCCGCGCGCGGAGAGGGCGCGCACCACCGCCTCGCCGATGCCCTGGGCGGCGCCGGTGACCAGCGCCACACGGCCCGCGAACTCGCCGCGCGAGCCGATACCGTGGGGGCCGGTACCGCCGCCGGTGCCGTCCGGCCCGTTTCCGCCCGGTCCGGGTCTGCCCGGTCCGTTGATATCCGTCACGATCTCTCCTCGTACTTAGGTAAGCCTAGCCTAAGTCTCATCGGTTGCCCATCGGTTCCCGGGGGTCGTTCAAAGGCGTTCGCGCTCCGGAGCCTGCCGAACGGACCCCGCCCGTACGGGAACCGGGCGCTTCCCGGCGGCGGCGCGCAGCGCCCCGTCCAGGAGCGGACCGATCTCCGCCAGCGCCTCCGGAGCCATCAGCTCGTCGTGGCCTCGGTCCAGGACGTGCTCGGTGAACTCCCCCGACACGTGCGCCGGCCACACCGTGCCCGGCGCGTCCTCCGGCGCGGTCGTGCGCGAGGCCGTGAAGAACAGCACGTCGCCGTCGAAGTGACGGGTCGTGCTGCGCGAGAGCAGCCGCACGCAGTGCACGTTGGTGTCCACGATCGCCCGCAGCAGCTCCTCGTCGAACCCGGCGAGCAGGCCCTGGCTGTCCCGGATCGCCGCGACGGCCTCCTCCCGCGTCACCCCGCCGCGCCCGGACTCCTCCGCGCCCAGGCCCGCCACCGAGAGCAGGAAGCCGTTCTCCTCCCGCTCCAGGCGCTCGCGCCAGTCCGGCCCGTCCAGGTACGACCAGTCGTCCCGCTCCGGCGGATAGGCGTCGAGCAGCGCCAGGAAGGCGACCTCCTCACCCCGCTCCCGGAGCATCGACGCCAGCGTGTGCGCCACCGTCCCGCCGAAGGAATAGCCCGCGAAGTGGTACGGACCCTCCGGCTGCACCTCCCGGATCGCGGTCAGGTACAGCTCGGCGAGCTCCGCCACGTCGGCCGCGTCCGGCAGCGCCCCGGCCAGACCCGGCGACTGCACGCCGTACAGCGGCCGGTCCGCGTCCAGGTGGCGCAGCAGACCCGTGTACTGCCAGCTGAACCCGGACGCCGGGTGGAAGCAGAACAGCGGCTCCTTCGTGCCCCGTTCGCGCAGCGGCAGCAGCACCCGCAGCGCGTCCCGGCGCGAGTCCGAACCGATCCGGGCCGCCACGTCCGCGACCGTCGGCGCCGACATCACCGTGCCCACCTGCACCGGCACGCCCAGCTCGTCGCGGATGCGCCCCACGAGCCGCATCGCGAGCAGCGAATGCCCGCCCAGCTCGAAGAAGTTGTCCTCCACGCCGACCCGCTCCAGACCGAGCACGTCCGCGAAGATCCCGCAGAGTAGCTCCTCGCGGGCGTCCTTCGGCGGCCGGCCGCCGCCCGCGTCCGCGAACACCGGGGCGGGCAGCGCGGCCCGGTCCACCTTGCCGTTCACCGTCAGCGGCAGCGCCGCCAGTTCGACGAACGCCGACGGCACCATGAACTCCGGAAGCGTCGCCGACAGCAGGGCGCGCAGCGCCGCCGTCTCCGCCTCCGGGTCGGTGCGGACCGCGTCCGAGGCGGGCACGGTGTACGCCACGAGCCGCTTCACGCCGTTCGCCCCGGTGTGCACGACCACCGCGGCGGCGGCCACTCCGGGAGCGGCGGCGAGCGCCGACTCGATCTCGCCCAGCTCGATCCGGAAGCCGCGGATCTTCACCTGGTGGTCGGCCCGGCCCAGGTAGTCGATCTGCCCGTCCTCGCGCCAGCGCACCAGGTCGCCCGTGCGGTACATCAGCGTGCCCGGCTCACCGAACGGGTCGGCCACGAACCGCTCCGCCGTCAGCGCCGGCCGCGCGAAGTAGCCCCGGGCCAGACCCGCGCCCGCCAGGTACAGCTCGCCCGGCACCCCGCGCGGCACCGGCCGCAGCGCGCTGTCGAGCACGTAGGCGCGGGTGTTGAAGATCGGGCGGCCCACGCAGGAGGAGACGCTCATCTCCACGTCGGCGCCCAGCGCGTTGATCGTGTACTCGGTGGGCCCGTACAGGTTGTAGCCCATCGTGCCCTCGGTCTCCTCCAGGAGCGACCAGAGGGAGTCCGGCACGGCCTCGCCGCCGAGCAGGACGAGCGCCGGACGGTGCCGGTCCGCGTCGAGCAGGCCCGCGTCGACCAGCTGCTGCCCGTACGACGGGGTGACGTTGACGACGTCGATGCCGACCCGGTCGTAGTGCGCCGTCAGGGCCGCCGGGTCGAGCCGCAGCTCCTCGCCGATGACGTGCACCTCGTGCCCGTCGACCAGCCAGAAGAACTCCTCCCACGACATGTCGAACGCGAACGACACCGTGTGCGCGACCCGCATCCGGCGCCCGCCCGCCAGCTTCACCGCCGGGTCGAAGATCCGCTCCCGGTGGTTGAGCAGCATGTTGACCAGACCCGAGCCCGGCACCACCACGCCCTTGGGGCGGCCGGTCGAACCCGAGGTGTAGATCAGGTACGCCGGGTGGCGCCCGTCGCGCGGCTCGGTCAGCTCCTCCTCCGCGACCGGACCGCCGGACAGCGCCGCCAGTTCGGCGACCACCGCCGGGTCGTCCAGGGCGAGCGGCGGCACGCCGTCCACCACCGGGACCCGGCCCCGTACGGCGTCCACGGTGACCAGGCAGACCGGCACCGCGTCCTCGACCATCGCGGCCAGGCGGTCCACCGGGTGGTCCAGGTCCAGCGGCAGATACGCCGCCCCCGCCTTGAGCACCGCGAACAGCGCGACCACGAAGTCCGCCGAGCGCGGCAGCCCGAGGGCCACCGTCCGCTCCGGACCGGCCCCGCGCGCGATCAGCGCCCGCGCGAGCCGGTTGGCCCGCTCGTCGAGCTCCGCGTAGGTCAGCCGCTCGTCCTCGAAGACCAGGGCCGTGGCCTCCGGGGTCCGCGCCGCCTGCCGGGCGAACAGGTCCACCAGCGGCACGTCCGGCACGTCGTGCCCGGTGTCGTCGCCCAGCGCGAGCAGCGCGTTCCGCTCGGCGGACTCCAGGGTCCGCAGCCGGCCCACCGGCGTCGCCCCGCCCGCCGCGAACTGCTCCACGAGCAGCCGCAGCCGACCCGCGAGCCGCTCGGCGGTCTCCCGGTCGTACAGGTCCGGCCGGTACGCCAGGCTCAGTTCGAGCGAGCGCTCCGGCGTGACCGCCAGGGTCAGCGGGTAGTGCGTGCCGTCGACGCTGTGCGTCCAGCCGATCTGGTGCCGCTCCACCGCCTCCTCGCGCGCCGCGTCGTCCAGCGGCGTGTTCCGGAACACGTACAGCGTGTCGAAGAGCTGCCCGATCCCCGTGCCCTGCTGGATCGGGCCGAGCCCCAGGTAGTGGTGCGGCAGCAGGTCCGCGTGCTCGCCCTGCATCCGTACGAGCAGGTCCCGCAGCGTCTCCGAGGGACGCAGCGTCACCCGGAACGGCAGCGTGTTCATGAACATGCCGATCATCTGGTCGACGCCCGGCACGTCCGCCGGACGGCCCGAGACCGTCGCGCCGAACACCACGTCGTCCCGCCCGGTCATCCCGGACAGGGACAGCGCCCAGGCCGCCGAGAGGACCGTGTTCAGGGTGACGCCGGAGCCCCGCGCGAACGACCGCAGCCGGTCGCTGACCTCCTCGCCGAGCGCGATGTCCACCACCTCGGCGGTCACCGGCTGCCGCGTCGGGTCGGCCGGCGCGACCAGCGTCGCCTGGTCCAGGCCCGACAGGTGGTCGCGCCAGGCGGCCCGCGCCGCCTCCCGGTCGGTGCCCGCCAGCCAGCGCAGGTACTCCCGGTACGGCGTGACCGGCGGCAGGATCTCCTCGCGCCCGCCCGCCCCGTACAGCGCGAACAGCTCCTCGAAGAACAGCGACTCCGACCAGCCGTCGGTGAGGATGTGGTGCTGCGTCACGCACAGCATCCAGCGGTCCTCGGCGAACTTCAGCAGCGTCACGCGCATCAGCGGCGGCGCCGACAGGTCGAACCGGGTCGCCGCGTCCGCCAGCGAGAACTCCCGCTGCGCCTCGTCCTGCGCGGCCCGGTCGAGCCCCGTCAGGTCGCGGACCTCCCACGGCAGTTCCCACGCGGCCGGGACCACCTGCACCGGGCCCGGCAGGCCCTCGTGCCAGAACGCCGAGCGCAGGTTCGGGTGGCGGCGCAGCATCGCGTCGAACGCCGAGCGCAGCGCGGCCGTGTCCACGGCGTGCCGCAGCTCCACGAAGTTCTGCATCAGGTAGACGTCGAGCGCCCGGTCGTCGTACTGGGCGTGGAAGTACAGGCCCTCCTGGAGCGGAGCCAGCGGCAGCACCTCCTCGGCACCCGGGAACACCTGCTCCAGGACCGCCCGGCCGGACGCGTCGAGCTCCACAAGCGGGGCGTCCGCGTCCGGCGCCGCCGTGGCCGCCGCCTTCTTCTCCGGCGTCCGGGCCGCGAGCGCGAGCGCCGCGACCGTCCGCCGCTCGAACACGTCGCGCGGGGAGAGCACCAGGCCCTCCTTGCGGGCCCGGGTCACCAGCTGGATGGAGACGATGCTGTCGCCGCCCAGGGCGAAGAAGTCGTCGTCCACGCCCACCGAAGCGAGCCCCAGGACGTCGGTGAAGACCCGGCACAGGGCCTCCTCGCGCTCCCCGCTCGGCGCCCGCGACCCCTCGGAGCCGCCGAACACCGGCGCGGGCAGCGCCGCCCGGTCCAGCTTGCCGTTCACCGTGAACGGCAGCGCGTCCAGGACCACGACCGCCGCCGGAACCATGTAGTCCGGCAGGCTCACGGCCAGCTCCTCGCGGACCGCCACCGGGTCGGCCGTGCCCGTCACATAGCCGACAAGCCGCTTCACCCCCGGCGTGTCCTCGCGGACCACCACGGCCGCCGCGCCGACCCCGCCGACCGCCGCGAGCGCGGACTCGACCTCGCCCAGCTCGATCCGGAAGCCCCGGATCTTCACCTGGTCGTCGGCCCGGCCCAGATACTCGATCTCCCCGTCGGCGCGCAGCCGCGCCAGGTCGCCCGTGCGGTACATCCGCGACCCCGGGGCGCCGTACGGGTCGGCCACGAACCGCTCCGCCGTCAGCGCGAACCGGCCCAGGTAGCCGCGCGCGATGCCGTGCCCCGCGAGGTACAGCTCGCCCGTCGCCCCGGCCGGCACCGGCCGCAGCGCCGAATCGAGGAGGTACGCGCGCGTGTTGCCGATCGGCCGGCCCACCACCGGGGTGGCCGAGGCCGCCAGGTCCGCCGCGAGCGCGTCCACCGTGTACTCGGTCGGGCCGTACAGGTTCACCGACATCACACCGGTCGCCGTCCGCACCGCCGACCACAGCGCCTCCGGCACTGCCTCGCCGCCGAGCAGCAGCAGCGCCGGACGGTGCGCGGCCGGGTCCAGGAGGCCCTGGTCGAGCAGGCCGAGCGCGTACGTCGGGGTGACGTCCATCGTCTCGATCCGGTGCTCCCGCACGTACGACACGACGAACTCGGCGTCCCGGCGGCCCGTCTCGTCCAGGACGTGCAGCTCGTGCCCGGCGACCAGCCAGAACAGCTGCTCCCAGGAGGTGTCGAAGCTGAACGACGCCGTGTGCAGGGCGCGCAGCCTTCGGCCGCCGGTCGCCTCGACCACCGGACCGAAGACGTCCGCGACGTGGTTCGCGTACAGGTTGGACAGACCGCCGTGGGTGAGGACGACGCCCTTGGGGCGACCGGTCGAGCCGGACGTGTAGATGACGTACGCCGGGTGCCCGTCCGCGACGGCCGGGGAGGTGAACTCCGCCGGGGCCGCGGCCAGGGCGGCGGCCGTCTCCGGCGCGTCCAGGACGATCCGCTCCGGACCGTCGCCGGCCTCCGGCAGCAGCTCCAGACCGCGCGCGGTGGTCACCACGCACACCGGACGCGCGTCGTCGACCATCAGACCGAGCCGCTCCGCCGGGTAGTCCAGGTCCAGCGGCAGGTACGCGCCGCCTGCCTTCAGGACGGCGAGGATCGCCACGACCGTCTCCGCCGAGCGCGGCACGGCGAGCGCCACCACCGACTCGGGGCCCACGCCCCGCCCGGCGAGCAGCGACGCGAGCCGCGCGGCCCGCGCGTCGACCTCCGCGAAGGTGAGCGACTCCCCGCCGCACACCACCGCGACCTCGTCGGGGGTACGGGCCGCCCGCTCCGCGAACACGTCCGCGACCGTGCCCGCCGGCACGTCCCGCACCGTCCCCGGCCAGCTCCCGCGCACCCGCGCCGACTCGGCCTCCGGCAGCAGGGGCAGCGCCCCGACCGCCGTGCCGGGCTCCTCCGCGATCCGGTCCAGGACGTGGGCCAGCCGGTCCGCGATCAGACCCGCGCGCCGGTCGTTGAAGACGTCCGGGCGGTACTCCAGGCGCAGCAGCGCCCGCTCGTCCAGCGACACCGCGAGGGTCAGCGGGTAGTGGGTGGCGTCCTCCGCCTCGACCCCGGTCACCCGCACCCCGGCGGCGACGGTCTCGCGCGCCGCCGGGTCCACCGGGTAGTTCTCGATGACGACGAGGGTGTCGAACAGCTCGCCCGCGTCGCTCTGCTTGCGGATGAGGCGCAGCCCCAGGTGGTGGTGGGCCAGGAGGGCGTTCTGCTCGTCGCGGAAGCGGCGCAGCAGCCCCTCGACGGTCTCCTCGTTGCGGACCGAGAGCCGCACCGGCACGGTCGTGATGAACAGGCCGAGCATCGACTCGACACCGGGTATCTCGTCCGGACGGCCCGACACGGTCAGACCGAACAGCACGTCGCGACGGCCCGTCAGACCGCCCACGAGCAGGCCCCAGGCGCACTGGATCAGGGTGCTGGGCGTGGTGCCGAGGCGCCGGGCCGCCGCCGTCAGACGGGCGGTGGCCTCCTCCGACAGCTCCAGGGACCGCACGCCCGGCCGCACCGGGGTGCGCGCCGGGTCGGGCTCCGCGACCAGCGTCGCCTCCTCGACCCCGGCCAGCGCGTCGCGCCAGGCGGCCTCGGCGGCCGGCGCGTCCTGCTCCTTCAGCCACTTCAGATAGGCGCGGTACGGGCGCACCGGCGGCAGCCCCGAGGCGTCCCCGTCCGCCGCGTACAGGGCGAGCAGATCGCCCACGAGCAGCGGCATCGACCAGCCGTCGACCAGGATGTGGTGGACCGTGATCACCAGGCGGTGGTCGTCCTCGCCCACCCGGGCGAGGACCAGGCGCAGCAGCGGCGGCCGGTGCAGCTGGAAGCGGCGGGCCAGCTCGGCCCGGCGCAGCCCGGCGAGCCGGTCCTCCACCGAAGCACCCGAAGCACCCGAAGCACCCGACGCGCCGGACGAGCCCGCGCCGCCGGTCTCCGTCAGGTCCACCCGCTCCAGTGCGAAGGGAACCTCCGCCGGCACGAACTGCACCGGCTGCGGCACCCCCTCGTGCCAGAAGCCGGCCCGCAGGTTCGGGTGCCGGCGCAGCAGCGCCGCGGCCGCCCGCTCCAGGCGGGCGGCATCGACGGGGCCCGCGAGCGCCACCGACACCTGCACGGTGTACACGTCGGCCGCCCCGTCGTCGTAGACGGAGTGGAACAGCATGCCCTGCTGAAGGGGGGACAGCGGCAGCATGTCCTCGATACGAGCCTGCGTCACTGCTGGGCCCTCCACATTTCTTCGAGCATGGTGATCTGGTTCTGGTCGAGGTCGAGCAGGTCGAGGTCGGACGGGGTGTGGCCGGCGGTGACCCCGCCCGCGGCCCAGGCGGCGAGCGCGTCGAGGGCGGCCGTCCAGCCGTCCGCGAGCGCCGCGACCGTGTCCTGCGACAGGGCGTCGCCCGCCCACAGGAAGGAGGCGGCCAGCTCCGGCCCGTCCGGGCCCTGCTCCACCTCCGCGTCCACCTGGAGGGGGTACGCGAGCGGGGCGTCCGGCTCCGGGCCGACGGCGAGCGCGTCGGCCTCCTCGGCCGGGCCCCACGCGGACTGCCGGGCGGCGGTCTGCCGGCCCAGGTAGTTCCACAGGATCTCCGGGCGGTCCTCCGGGTCGAACAGACCGGCGGTGGCGGCGTTGGCGTACCGCAGCAGCCCGGCGCCGACGCCGCCGTCCGGGACCCCGCGGATCCGCTCCTTGATCTCCTTCAGGGCCGCCCCCGCGTCCTGCGTCCCGCCCACGACCGCACGCGCGTCGTAGGAGTCCGCCGTGAGCCGCAGCGGGTACACGCCGGTCAGCCAGCCGACCGTACGGGTCAGGTCGGCGCCCGGGACGAGGTCCTGCTCCCGCCCGTGGCCCTCCAGCTCCACGGTCAGGCCGTTCGCCGGCTTCCCGTGCCGGGCCGCCCAGTCGCCCGCGGCGAGCGCGAGCGCGGTGAGCAGCGTGTCGTTGACCGTGCCGTGGAAGGCCTGCGGCACGGCGGTCAGGAGCGGTTCGGTGCGCTCGGCGGAGAGCCGCACGGTGAGCCGCCGCGCGGTCGCCACCGTGTCCCGCGCCGGGTCGAGGGCACGGTCCGTCAGGAGCCGCCCGCCGGTCGCGGACTCGGTGAGCCACCGATCCAGCTCGGCGGTCCGGCGCGCGCTCTGCGCCTCGGCGAGCAGCCCCGCCGTCCAGGTGCGCAGCGCCGTCGGCACGGCGTCGAGGGCGGGCGTCCGCCCCTCCGCCGCCGCCTCGCACGCGGCCCGCAGGTCCGGCAGCAGGATCTGCCACGACACCTCGTCCACCACCAGGTGGTGGGCGACGAGCAGCAGCCTGCCCGGCTCGCCGGGACCGGCGTCGAAGCGCACGGCCCGCACGGTCCGCCCGGACTCCGGGTCCACCTCGTCCGCCGCCCGGTCCGACTCGCGGGAGACCAGCTCCCGCAGGGCCTCCGCGTCGAGCCCGGCCGCGTCCACCGTCCGCAGCACCGAGGCCGCCTCCAGCGAGCCGACCGGGGCGACCTCGGCGCTCCACACCCCGGGCCGCGCCACGGTCAGCACCTGCCGCAGACCGTCGTGCCGGTCCAGGACCGCCTGGAGCGCGGTCTCCAGGTCCGCGTGCCGCACCCCGGCGGGCAGCAGCACCAGACGGGCCTGGCAGAACCGGCGGTACGCGCCGCCGCGCCCCGCGAACCAGTGCGCCACCGGAGGCAGGACCAGCGGGCCCGTCGCCTGCTCGGCCGGACGCTCCGGCGCCTTGCCCGCCGGGGCGGCGGGCGCGGCGACGGCCGCCAGACCGGCCGGCGTCGGGTGCTGGAACACCTGACGGGCCGTCACCGTGAACCCGGCCTTGCGGGCCTGGCTGACGTACCGGATGGAGACGATGCTGTCGCCGCCCAGCTCGAAGAAGTTGTCGTCGGGACCCACGGCGGGCAGCCCCAGGACCTCGGCCATGAGCCGCGCGAGCAGCTCGGCAGGCGTCTCGGACGCGGCGGCCGGGACGGCCGCCGTCGGTGCCGTCGCGGGGCGGGGCTCCGGCGGCACCGGCAGGGCGCGCCGGTCCAGCTTGCCGTTCGGGGAGAGCGGCACGGACGGGATCTCCAGGATCACGGCCGGGACCATGTACTCGGGGAGCCGCGTCGCCGCGTGCGCCCGCAGCGCGTCCGGGTCCAGCGGCCCGTCGCCCGCCGGGACGGCGTAGGCGACGAGCCTGCGCACGCCCGGCCGGTCCTCGCGGACCACCGAGACGGCACGGGCCACCCCGGGAGCCCCGGAGAGCACCGCGTCGATCTCGCCCAGCTCGATCCGCAGGCCGCGCAGCTTGACCTGGTCGTCGGTGCGGCCGAGGTACTGGATCCGGCCGTCGTCGTGGCGGACGACCAGGTCACCGGTCCGGTACATGCGGGAGCCGGCGGGGCCGTACGGGTCGGCGACGAATCGTTCCGCCGTCAGGTCGGGGCGGGAGAGGTAGCCGCGGGCGAGCTGGACGCCCGCGAGGTAGAGCTCACCGGGGACGCCGACCGGTACCGGCCGCAGCCGGTGGTCCAGGACGTGGACGCGGGTGTTCCACACGGGGGAGCCGATGGAGGCCGAGGCCGCCGTCGAGCCCGGGAGGGCGGTGGCGGCGGTGACGTCCACCGCGGCCTCGGTGGGCCCGTAGAGGTTCTCCAGGGCGACCGCGCGGCCCCCGGCGGAGGAGTGGAACCGGTCCACCAGGTCCGTCGGCAGGGCCTCGCCGCTGCACACCACGAGCCGCAGGCTCGGGCAGTCCACGACCTCCACCCCCGCGACGAACGCGGCCAGCATCGACGGCACGAAGTGCAGCACGCTGACCCGCCGTTCGCGGATCACCTCGGCCAGGTACTCCGGGTCCTTGTGCCCGTCCGGCCGCGCGACGACGAGCGGCACGCCCTGCGTCACCGGCCAGAACAGCTCCCAGACGGAGACGTCGAAGGTGGTCGGCGTCTTCTGGAGGACCCGGTCGGCGGGCGTGAGCCCGTACGCGCCCTGCATCCACTGGAGGCGGTTGACGATGGCCTCGTGCTCGACCATGACGCCCTTGGGGCGTCCGGTGGAGCCGGAGGTGAAGATGACGTACGCCGGGTGGCGGGGAAGCAGCGGAGCCGAGCGGTCCGCGTCCGTCACCGCGTGCGCGTCCGCGCCGGTCCACTCCGCCGCCACGGCGGCCGAGTCGAGCACGATCCGCTCCGCCGCGAGCCCCGCCGGAAGGTCCGGCGCCGAGGCCGCGTCGGTGAGGACGGCGACCGGCCGGGCCGTCTCGCACATGTGGGCGAGGCGGTCGGCGGGCAGGGTGAGGTCGAGCGGCAGGTAGGCGCCACCGGCCCGCACGACGGCGTGGATCGCGATCAGCAGGTCGAGCGAGCGGGGCAGGGCCACGGCGACGACCGACTCCGGTCCCACGCCCCGGCCGATGAGCAGCCGGGCGAGGCGGTTGACCCGTGCGTCGAACTCGCTGCGGGACAGCTCCTCGTCCTCGAAGACCAGCGCCGGACCCTCGGCCTTCGCCGCGCCCGCCGCCACCAGGTCCGCCAGCGTCCGTGGGCCGTCCACGACCCGGTCGGTCGCGTTCCACCCCTCCAGGGCGTGCCGCTCGTCCCCGTCCATCAGGTCCAGGGAGGAGACCGGGGCGCCCGGGTCGGCCGCCACGGCGTCCAGGAGGCGGACGAGCCGCTCCACGAGCCGCTCGGCGCCCGGCCGGCCGAAGAGGTCGGTCGCGTACCGCAGACCGCCCTCGATCCGCCCGTCGTCCTCCGAGCCGCCGAACGCGAACTCCAGGTCGACCTTCGACCCGCCGATCTCCACCGGCAGTTCGCGGGCCGCGACCCCGAAGAGCGAGGAGACCTCGGTGGACACCGAGTGGTAGGTCACCATCGCCTGGAACAGCGGGTTGCGGGCCTGCGAGCGGGCCGCGCCCACCGCCTCCGCCACCGCTTCGAGCGGCAGGTCGGCGTGGGCGAAGCCCGCGAGCCCGGCGTCCCGCACCCGGTCGACCAGCTCGGCGAACGTCGGCTCGCCCGACACGTCCGCGCGCAGCACGAGCGTGTTCAGGAAGAAGCCCACGAGTCCGTCGAGCTGCTCGTCGCCGCGCCCGGAGACCGGGGCGCCGAGGGGGATGTCGTCCCCGGCGCCGAGCCGGTGGAGCAGGGCCGCGACGGCCGCGTGCACCACCATGAACATCGTCGCGCCGGAGTCGCGGGCGATCCGGGCCAGCCCGGCGCCCGTCGCGGCGGACACGTCGAACGGGACCACGTCGCCGCCGTGCGTCGGCGTCGCCGGACGCGGGGTGTCGGTGAACAGCCCCAGCTCCTCCGGAACCCCGGCCAGCGCCTCCCGCCAGTACGCGGCCTGGCGCGCCGCCGCCGAGTCCGAATCCTCGGCGTCACCGAGGAGTTCGCGCTGCCAGAGGGCGTAGTCGGCGTACTGGACGGGGAGTTCGGGGAACTCGGGGGCCCGGCCGGCGGCACGGGCCGCGTAGGCGGTGTCCAGGTCGGTGAGGAGCGGTCCGGTGGACCACTCGTCGGTCGCGATGTGGTGCAGCAGCACCACCAGCACGTGCTCCTCGTCGGACGCGCTGAGCAGCGTCACCCGCACCGGGATCTCCCGGGCCAGGTCGAAGACGTGCCGGGAGGCGGCCTCCGCCTCGGCGGCCAGGACGTCGGCGCGGACGCGGCGCACCACGAACGGCACCTGCGCCTCGCCGGACGCCAGGATGCGCTGGTACGGCTCGCCGTCGGCCTCCGCGAACACGGTCCGCAGCACCTCGTGCCGCGCCACCACGTCCTCCACGGCGGCCCGCACGGCACCCGCGTCCACGGGCCCGTCGAGACGGACCGCGAAGGGCACGTTGTACGCGGTCCCCGGACCCCGCACGCTGTCGAAGAGCCACAGGCGCCGCTGGGCGTACGAGAGCGGCAGCCGCTCCGGCCGCACGGCGGGGGCGAGGGCGGGCCGCGCGGAGGCGGTCCGCTCCGCGAGCCGGGCCGCGAGCGCCGCGACCGTCCGCGCCTCGAACACGTCCCGCACCGAGCACTCCACGCCGAGCGCGGACCGCATCCGGCTCGCCGCGCGGGCCGCGAGCAGGGAGTGGCCGCCGAGGTCGAAGAAGTCGTCCTCGACCCCGGCCGTCTCCAGACCGAGCACGGCCGCGACGATCCCGAGCAGGATCTCCTCACGCGCGTCCCTCGGCGCCCGCGAGGGCCCGGCGACGGCGTCCGGCGGCACGGGCAGGGCCCGGCGATCGAGCTTGCCGTTGGGGGAGAGGGGAACGGCCGGGATCTCCAGGAACACGTTCGGGACCATGTACTCCGGCAGGCGGGAGGCCGCGTGGGCGCGCACCGCGTCCACGGGGACCGGCCCGTCGCCGGCGGCGACGACGTACCCCACGAGCCGCTGCACGCCGGGCCGGTCCTCGCGGACCAGCGTCACCGCGTGCGCCACGCCGGGGGCGGAGGCCACGACTGCGTCGATCTCGCCGAGCTCGATGCGCAGGCCGCGCAGCTTGACCTGGTCGTCGGTGCGGCCGAGGTACTGGATCCGGCCGTCCGCGTGGCGGACGACGAGGTCGCCCGTGCGGTACATGCGGGAGCCGGCGGGGCCGTACGGGTCGGCGACGAATCGTTCCGCCGTCAGGTCGGGACGGGAGAGGTAGCCGCGGGCGAGCTGGACTCCGGCGAGGTAGAACTCGCCGGGCACGCCGACCGGGACCGGCTGGAGGCGCCCGTCCAGGACGTGGACGCGGGTGTTCCAGACCGGGGAGCCGATGGAGGCCGAGGCCGTGGTGGCACCCGGGAGGGCGGTGGCGGCGGTGACGTCGACGGCGGCCTCGGTGGGCCCGTAGAGGTTCTCCAGGGCGACCGCGCGGCCCCCGGCGGAGGCGTGGAACCGGTCCACCAGGCCGGTGGGCAGGGCCTCGCCGCTGCACACGACCAGGCGCAGGCCCGGGCAGTCCGCCACGTCCACCGAGTCCAGGAACGCCTGGAACATCGACGGCACGAAGTGCAGCACGCTGACGCGCCGCTCGCGGATCAGCTCCGCGAGGTACTCCGGGTCCCGGTGCCCCTCGGGCCGGGCGACGACCAGCGGCACGCCCTGGGCGAGCGGCCAGAACAGCTCCCAGACGGAGACGTCGAACGTCGTCGGGGTCTTCTGGAGGACCCGGTCGGACGGGGTCAGCCGGTACGTGTCCTCCATCCAGGCCAGACGGTTGACGATGGCCTCGTGCTCGACCATGACGCCCTTGGGGCGTCCGGTGGAGCCGGAGGTGAAGATGACGTACGCCGGGTGGCGCGGCAGCAGCGGAGCCGAACGGTCCGCGTCCGTGATCACGGCGTCGGCCAGGCCGTCCAGCTCCGCGCGCACCTCGGGCGCGTCCAGGACCACCGGCTCGGCCTCCACGCCGTCCGGCAGCGCGCCCAGCGACGGAAGGTCGGTCAGGACGCACAGCGGACGCGCGGTGTCCGTCATGTGGGTGAGGCGGTCGGCGGGCAGGGTGAGGTCGAGCGGCAGGTAGGCGCCACCGGCCCGTACGACGGCGTGGATGGCGACAAGGAGGTCGAGCGAGCGGGGCAGGGCCACGGCGACGACCGACTCCGGTCCCACGCCCCGGCCGATGAGCAGCCGGGCGAGCCGGTTGACGCGTGCGTCGAACTCGCTGCGGGACAGCTCCTCGTCCTCGAAGACCAGCGCGGGGCCCTCCGCCTTCTCGGCGCCCGCCGCGACCAGGTCCGCGAGGGTGCGCGGACCGTCCACGACGCGGTCGGTCGCGTTCCACTCCTCCAGGACCCGTCGCCGCTCGTCCCCGTCCATCAGCGCGGCCGAGGACACGGGCGCGTCGGGCGCGGCCGCCACGGCGTCCAGGAGGCGGACGAGCCGCTCCGTCAGGCGTTCGGCGCCCGCGCGCTCGAACAGGTCGGTCGCGTAGCGCACGCCGCAGGTCATGCCGGCGCCGCCCGCGTCCTGCGTACGCCGGAACAGGATCTCCAGGTCGAACTTGGCCGCGCCGCCCCGCACCGGGAACTCCCCGGCGTCCGTGCCGAGCAGCCGGGACAGGTCCGGGCCGCCGCCCTCGTACGCCACCATCGTCTGGAACAGCGGGTGGCGGGCGAGCGAGCGGACCGGGGCGACCGCCTCCACGACGGCGTCGAAGGGCAGGTCGGCGTGGTCGAGGACCGCGAGGCCCGCCGTACGGGCGCGGTCGAGCAGCTCGGTGAAGGACGGGTCGCCGGACAGGTCGGTGCGCAGGACGGCCGTGTTGACGAAGAAGCCCACGAGCCCGTCGAGGGCGCTGTCGCCGCGTCCCGCGACCGGGGTGCCGAGGGGGATGTCGTCCCCGGCGCCGAGCCGGTGGAGCAGGGCCGCGACGGCCGCGTGCACCACCATGAACATCGTCGCGCCGGAGTCCGCCGCCAGCCGGTCGAGCCGGGCCACCAGGTCGGCCGGGAGCTCGGCCGTGACGGTGTCGCCGCGGTGGGTCGGGACGGCGGGCCGGGGCCGGTCGGCGGGCAGCGCCAGCTCCTCCGGCAGCCCGGCGAGGGCACCCCGCCAGAAGGCGGACTGGCGGGCGGCCAGGGAGGAGTCGTCCGCCGCGTCGCCCAGGAGCTCGCGCTGCCAGAGGGCGTAGTCGGCGTACTGGACGGGGAGTTCGGGGAACTCGGGGGTCCGGCCCGCGAGGCGGGCGGTGTAGGCGGTGTCCAGGTCGGTCAGGAGCGGTCCGGTGGACCACTCGTCGGTCGCGATGTGGTGCAGCAGCACCACGAGGACGTGCTCGTCGTCGGACGCGCCGAACAGCGTGACCCGCAGGGGGAGTTCGTCCTCCAGGCCCAGGGGCTCCGCGACCGCCGCCTCCACCGCGTCCGCGAGCGCCTCCGGGGCCACCTCGCGGACCGTGAACGGCACCCGGGTCTCGCCGGGCGCCAGGATCCGCTGGTACGGCTCGCCGTCGGCCTCCGCGAACACGGTCCGCAGCACCTCGTGGCGCGCCACCAGGTCCCCGAACGCGGCGCGCAGGGCGTCGGCGTCGGGCCGCTCCCGCAGCCGCAGGGCCAGCGGGACGGTGTACGTGGAGCTCGCGCCGTCCATGTCGTACTGGAACCACAGGCGCCGCTGGGCGTACGAGAGCGGCAGCCGCTCGGGTCGTGCGGCGGGGGCGAGGGCGGGCCGCGCGGAGGCGGTCCGCTCCGCGAGCCGGGCCGCGAGGGCCGCGACCGTACGGGCCTCGAACACGTCCCGCACCGAGCAGGCGCGGCCCGCCGCCCGCACCCGGGCCACCAGGCGCGTCGCGAGCAGGGAGTGGCCGCCGAGCGCGAAGAAGTCGTCCTCGGCGCCGACCGACGCGAGGCCCAGGACCTCCGCGAACGCCTCCGCGAGGCGCTCCTCCGTCTCGCCGCGCGGGGCGCGGGACGGCGCGGCGGCCGTCACGGCGGGCGCGGGCAGGGCGGTGCGGTCCAGCTTGCCGTTGACGTTCACCGGCAGGACGTCCAGGGCGACGACCGCCGCCGGGACCATGTACTCGGGCAGGCGCCCGGCGACCTCGCGGCGCACCGCGTCCGGGTCGGCGCCGCCGGTCGTGTACGCCACCAGGCGCGGCACGCCCGGGACGTCCTCGCGGACCAGGACGGCGGCCGAGGCGACGCCCTCGCAGGCCGTCAGCTCGGCCTCGATCTCACCGAGTTCGACGCGGAAGCCGCGGATCTTGACCTGGTCGTCGGTGCGGCCGAGGAACTCGATCAGGCCGTCGGCGCGGCGGCGCGCCAGGTCGCCCGTGCGGTACATGCGGGAGCCGGCGGGGCCGTACGGGTCGGCCGTGAACCGCTCGGAGGTGAGCACGGCACGGCCCAGGTAGCCGCGGGCGTTCTGGACGCCCGCGAGGTACAGCTCACCGGGCACGCCGGGCGGCACCGGCCGCAGCCGGGCGTCCAGGACGTGCGCCCGGGTGTTGTCGAGCGGGCGGCCCACCACGGGGGACTCGCAGTCGGTGACCCGGGCGACCAGGGCGTCCACCGTGAACTCGGTGGGACCGTAGTAGTTGACCGTCTCCACGCCGGGGACCGCGCGCAGCTCCGTCCACAGGGCGGGCGGCACGGCCTCGCCGCCGAGCAGGAACAGCGGGGGCCGGTGGTCGCCGGTGAGCAGGCCCGCGTCGAGCAGGTGGCGGCCGTACGACGGGGTGACGTCGAGCGCGTCGATCCGCGCCTCCCGCACGTGGGCGACGACGGCGTCCGCGTCGCGGCGCCCGTACTCGTCGAGGACGTGCAGCTCGTGGCCCGCGATCAGCCATAGCAGCTGCTCCCACGAGGAGTCGAAGGAGAACGAGGCGGTGTGCAGGGCCCGCACGCGCCGCCCGAGGCGCTCCGCGACCGGGCGGTAGAGCTGCCGCTCGTGGTCCCGGTACAGGTTCGTCAGACCGGCGTGGTGCAGGCCGACGCCCTTGGGACGGCCGGTGGAGCCGGAGGTGTAGATGACGTACGCCAGGTCGTCCGGCCGCGGCGCGCGGGGCGCCGGGCCCTCGGAGGCGGCCAGCCGGTCCTGGACCGCCGGGTCGTCCAGGACGAGCCGGGCCGCGCCGTTCGCGTCCGGGACCCGCCCGTCCACGGCCCGGGTGGTGACGACGCAGACGGGCGCGGCGTCGCCCAGCATGTACGCCAGGCGCTCCTCCGGGTGGTCCAGGTCGAGCGGCAGGTAGGCGCCGCCGGCCGTGAGGACGGCGAAGGCGGCGACGACGGACTCGGCCGAGCGGGGCACGGCGAGCGCCACGACGGCGTCCGGGCCGACGCCCTCCCCGGCGAGCAGCAGCGCGAGCCGGTTGACCCGGTCGTCGAGCTCGGCGAAGGTGAGGCGCTCCTCGCCGCAGACCAGGGCGGTCGCGTCGGGCGTCGCCGCGACGCGCTCGGCCAGGATCTCCACGACCGTGGCGTCCGGGTGGTCCACGGCGGTGTCGTTCCACCGCTCCAGGAGCGCCCGCTCCTCCTCGGAGCGCAGCTCGTACGCGGAGACCGGGGCCTCCGGGTCCGTGACGGCCTGCTCCAGGAGGCCGAGCAGCCGGACGGCGAACGCGTCGGCCGTGGCCCGGTCGTACAGGGCGGACGAGTAGAAGACCTCCAGGTCCAGTTCGTCGCCGTGGGCGCTGTCGGAGAAGGTGACGTCGAGGTCGAACTTGGTGACGCCCGGGTCGGTGCGGTCCACGGCCGCGTCCAGGCCGAACAGGGCGCGCACGTCCTGGGTGACGGTGCTGTGCGACACCATGGTCTGGAAGAGCGGGTGCCGGGTGAGGGAGCGCTCCGGGTTGACCGCCTCCACCACCGCGTCGAACGGCAGGTCGGCGTGGTCGAGCGCGGCCAGGTCGGTGCCGCGCACCCGCTCCAGGAGGGCGGCGAACGTCGGGTCGCCGGACAGGTCGGCGCGCAGCACCACCGTGTTCACGAAGAAGCCGACGAGACCGTCCAGGGCCGGGTCGGACCGGCCCGCGACCGGGCTGCCGAGCGGGATGTCGTCGCCCGCGCCGAGCCGGTGGAGCAGGGTGGCGACGGCCGCGTGGACGACCATGAAGACGCTGGTGCCGGACTCGCGGGCCAGGCGGCGGATGCCGGAGGCGAGGGCGGCGGGCACCTCGTGGTGCACCATGCCGCCCGCGTTGTCGGGCTCGGCGGGCCGGGGCCGGTCGGCGGGCGGGGTCGCCTCGGCCGGAAGGCCGGCGAGCGCCTCGCGCCAGTGCGCGGCCTGCCGGGCGGCGGGGGACTCCGGGTCGGCCGGGTCGCCCAGGGCCTCGCGCTGCCAGAGCGCGAAGTCGGCGTACTGCACCGGCAGCGGGGCGAACTCCGGGGCCTCGCCCCGGAGCCGGGCCGCGTAGGCGTGTTCGAGGCCGTTCAGGAACGGGCCCATCGACCACTCGTCGCTGGCGATGTGGTGGAGCAGCACCACCAGGGCGTCGGCGCCGCGCTCGGCGTCGCGGACCAGGGTGACCCGCACCGGGGCCTCGGCCGACAGGTCGAAGAGGTGGCCGAGGGCCGCGTCCACGGCCGCGTCGACGCGGTCCGGGGCGGTCTCCTCCACGCGCAGCCGCACCCCGGCGTCGGCCGGGGGCAGGATCCGCTGGTACGGCTCGCCGTCGTGCTCCGCGAAGACCGTGCGCAGCGTCTCGTGCCGGGCCACCACGTCCCCGAGGGCCGCGTCCAGGGCGGCGGGGTCCAGGAGCGTGCCGAACCGGGCCACGAACGGGATGTTGTACGTGGCGCTGGGGCCTTCGAGCTGGTGCAGGAACCAGAGCCGGTGCTGCGCGTCGGACAGCGGAAGCGTCGCGGGCCGCTCCCCGGCGGTGAGCGCCGGACGGGCGCCCGACGCGGTGCGGGCGGCGAGCCGCTCGGCCAGGGCCGCGGGCGTACGGGCCTCGAACACGTCCCGCACGCCGCAGTCGGCGCCGAGCGCGGTGCGCAGCCGGGCGGCGACGCGGGCGGCGAGCAGCGAGTGCCCGCCGAGGTCGAAGAAGTCGTCGTCGGGGCCGGCCGAGGCCAGCTCCAGGACGTCCGCGTACGCCCCGGCGACGATCTCCTCGCGGGCGTCGCGAGGGGTCCGGCCGGCGGTCGCGGCGGACCCGGCCAGGTCGGGCGCGGGCAGCGAACGCCGGTCCACCTTGCCGTTGGCGGTGAGCGGGAAGGAGTCCAGGACCACCACGGCCGACGGCACCATGTGCGCGGGCAGGCGCTCGCCCACGGCCGCGCGCAGCCCGGCCGCGTCCGGGGCGGAGCCGCCCGCGCCGGTGACGTAGCCGACCAGGAGCGGGGAGCCGGGTATGTCCTCGCGGACCACGACCACGGCCCGGTCCACCTCCGGACGGTCCGTCAGGGCGGTCTCGATCTCGCCGAGTTCGATGCGGAAGCCGCGCACCTTCACCTGGTCGTCGGCGCGGCCCAGGAAGTCGATGACGCCGTCGGGGCGGCGGCGCACCAGGTCGCCGGTGCGGTACATGCGGGAGCCGGCCGGGCCGTACGGGTCGGCCGTGAACCGCTCGGAGGTGAGCGCCGGGCGGCCGAGGTAGCCGCGCGCGAGCTGGTCGCCCGACAGGTACAGCTCGCCGGGGCGGCCGTGCGGGACGGGGCGGAGCGCGGAGTCGAGGACGTGGGCGCGGGTGTTCCAGAACGGCAGGCCGATGTCCGGGGCGCCGGTGTGCGCGGGGGAGAGAACCGAGGACGTGGCCCAGACGGTCACCTCGGTCGGCCCGTACACGTTGGTGACCGAGGCGGCCGTGCGGGCCAGGCGTTCGGCGAGGGCGGCGGGCAGCGCCTCGCCGCCGACGAGGACCTTGGTCCGGGCGAGCGCGCTCGGGGCGCCCTCCTCCAGGAGGGCGTGCCACAGCGACGGCGTCGCCTGCATCACGGTCGGCCGGTGGGCCTCGACCAGGGCGGCGAGCGCCGCCGGGTCGCGGACGGTGTCGCGGCCCGCGAGGACCACCGCCGCGCCGCTGATCAGCGGGACGTGGATCTCCAGGGCGGCGATGTCGAAGGAGACCGTGGTGACGGCGACGAGCCCGTCGCCGGGCTCCATGGCCAGCTCGTGGGCCTGCATGCGCAGGAAGTTGGCGAGCGCGGAGTGCGGGATCACCACGCCCTTGGGGCGGCCGGTGGAGCCGGAGGTGTGGATGACGTACGCCGGGTGGTCGCCGTCCGGGAGAGGCAGGGCCGCAGTGGGCTCGGCCGTGGGGTCGGCGAGATCCGCCAGGGCGGACAGGGCGTCGGGGGAGTCCAGGACGAGGGTCTCGGTGCCGGGCACGTCGGGGGCGTCGGGCGCGGCGGCCAGGGTGGTGAGGACGCACACCGGGCGGGCGTCCTCGACCATGAACTCCAGGCGTTCGGCCGGGTATTCGAGGTCGAGCGGCAGATAGGCGCCGCCGGCTCTGAGCACGGCGAGCAGGGCCACGATCAGGTCGGCGCCGCGCGGCAGGGCGATGCCGACGAACCGCTCGGGTCCGACGCCGCGCGCGGCGAGGAGGCGGGCCAGCCGGTCGACGCGGGCGTCGAGTTCCGCGTACGTGAGCTCCTCGTCGCCCGCGACGAGCGCGACGGCCTCGGGGTGCTCCCGCGCCTGGGCGGCGAAGGCCTCGACGACGGTGCCGGGCGCGATCGCGCGGGCGGTCGCGGCGGCCTGCCCGGCGAGCGTCTCCAGGAGAGCGCCGTCGAGGAGGTCGGGGCGGCCCACGGGGGTGCCGGGGCCGGCGGTCACGGCCTCGGTGAGGAAGTGGACGAACTCGGCGCAGCGGGCGTTCAGGCCCTCGGCGTCGTAGGCGAGCGGGTTGGCGTCGAGCTCGAAGGCGATCCGGCCGGCGGCCGTGTCGTGGCGGACGGCCAGGGTGAGGTCGTCGACCGGTCCGGCGGCCACGTTGTGCACGGTGCCGGGGGCGCCGGCGAAGTCGAGGGCGTTGTCGAAGGCCTTGACGTTGACCATCGGGCCGAGCGGGCCCCGGTCGCGGCCGACGAGGCCGAGGTCTCGGCGGATGTCCTCGGCGCGGTAGCGCTGGTGGCGGCGCAGGTCGCGGACGCCGGCGGCGACCTCGGCGACCAGTTCGGCCAGGGGGAGGTCCGGGCGGACCGCGACCCGCAGCGGCAGCACGTTGACCACCATCGCCGGGACGGAGAGGGAGGCCGAGCCCAGGCGGGCCATCGCGGGCAGCGAGAGCAGGACGTCCCGCTCGCCGGTCGAGCGGTGCAGGAAGGCGGCGAAGGCGGCCGTCACGACGTCCGCCCAGGTGGCCTTGGCGGCGCGGGCGAGCGCGAACACCCCGGCGGTGGCCTCGGGGTCGAGCGCGGCCGAGGCGCGCAGGAAGTCGGGGGCGGCCGGGAAGGAGGCGCCGGCCAGCGGCTCGTGGTCGCCCCGGTCCGCGAGCCGGTCCAGCCAGTACGCGCGGTCGGCGGCGTACCGCTCGCCGTCCCGGTAGGCGGCCTCCTCGTCGACGACGGCGGACAGCGGGCCGAACGGCGAGGGGGCGGGCTCCTCGCCGTTCGCGAGCGCCGTGTAGACCTCGGCGGTGCGGCGGGACAGGAGCGAGAAGCCGTAGGCGTCGAGCGCGATGTGGTGGACGCGCTGGTACCAGAGCGTGCGGTCCGGGGCGACCCGGTGCAGGGCGAAGCCGAACAGCGGCGCGGTGGCCGGGTCGGCGGGCGCGGCCATGTCGGCGCGCATCGCGGCGAGCGCGGCGGCCTCCGGGTCCGGGGCGCCGAGGTGGTCCACGACCTCGACGACGGGCCCGGCCGGGGGCGCGTCGGCGAGGAACTGGGCGGGCTGCCCGTTCTCGTCCTCCTCGAAGCGGACGGTGAGCGCCTCGCACTCCCCGACGACCCGGCGCAGGGCCGTCGCGAAGAGGCCGGTGTCGAGCGCGCCGTCGACGGCGACGTACTGCCCGACGTTGTAGACCGGGGAGTCGGGGTCGAGCCGCTGGCCGTACCAGACTCCGGTCTGGGCCCCGGTCAGGGCGAGGCGTCGCAGAGCACGCTCGGTCATGGATCTTGCTCCAGGGGTCACCCGCGGCGGCTCGGGGCCGGCCGCGGGACGGGACGGAGAGGGGGAGGGGAGGGAGGGCGGGGCGCCGGGGCGGTGCCGGGCCGGTGGCACCGGCGGCGCCCCGCCCGGTCGGTGTCAGCCGGTGGCCGACGGGGCGTCCCCGGCGGGGACGGGCTTCGCGAGGGAAGGGGCGGCCGCGCCGACGGGGGCCGGGGCGCCGCCGCCGGGCGGGCCGTCGTCCTCGTGCTCCTCCTCCTCGCGGGGGAGGGTGGCCCTGCGCAGCCCGGGGACGGCGACGGCCACGACCACGGCGGCCGCCGCGCACACCACGCCGTTCACGAAGGCGGCGCCCGCCGGGCTGAACCACTTGGCCACCAGGGCGACCTCGCCGTCTCCGACGACGCCGCCGGTGGTGCCCTGGGCGGTGAGGACGCTGACCATGCGGCCGCGCAGCCGGTCCGGGGTGTTGTGCTGGACGAGGGCGTACTCGAGGATCTCGTACACCGTGCCGGCGGCGCCGCCCACGGCCAGCATCACGAAGGCCACGACGACGCTGCCGCTGAGGCCGAAGCCGACGATGGCCAGGCCGCCGACGAACGCGGCGGTGAGCAGCAGGCGTCCGGGGCGGGCGGCGCGGCTGATCCAGCCGCTGGTGGCGGAGACGACGATCGCGCCGATGGCCGGGGCGGTGTAGAGCAGGCCGAGCATGACGTCGCCGCCGCCGAACCGCTTGTCGATCATCTCGGGGAAGAGGACCACCGGCATGTTGAACACCGCGTTGACCCCGCCGAGGGCGAGCAGTCCGCCGACGACGCGGTTGCGCACCGCGTACCGGAAGGCCGTGAGGGGCGAGCCCGAGTCCTCGGTGTCGTCGTCCTCGTCGTCCTCGAACGGCGGCAGCGGCCGCAGCCTGAGGAGCAGCAGGGTGGTGACGCCGGTGGTGAGGGCGGTGAAGGCGAAGACCGGTGCGGGGCCCGCCAGGGCGAGCAGCACGCCGCCGAGGAAGGGGGCGGCGACCGAGCCGATCTCGCCGGTCAGGGAGATCAGGGCGCCGGCGGCGGGGAGCTGGTCGGGGCGGACCAGGGTGGGGGCGACGGCCATCAGGGCGGTGACGCTCACCCCGGTGGCGAGCCCGTCCCAGGCGACGCACAGGTAGATCGCCCACAGCTGCGGGTCGGGCGTGAAGGCGTTGGCCGCGAGGCCGGCGAAGGCGAGGGCGGCGGAGGCGCGGGCCCACAGGATCAGCTTCCGCCGGTCCATGCGGTCGGCCGCCCAGCCGCCCCAGAGGGAGCCCGCCAGGACGGTGACGCTCATGATCATGCTGGAGACGGCGACGCCGAAGCTGGATCCCGTCAGGGTGTAGACCTGCTTGGAGAGGGCCACCATGGCCATGCCGAGACCGAAGAGGGACACGATCCGGGCGATGAAGATCGCCCGGAAGTCCCGGCTGGTCCGCAGCGGGCCGATGTCGATGAGGAGGTCACTGGCGCGCACGGGACGCTCCGAATGGCTGTCCGAGGAGGGCGGCCCAGTCGCGGAGGGTGGGGCGCTCGGCGAGTTCGACGAAACCGACCTCGGCGCCGTCGGCCCGCCAGGTCTCCACCAGGGCCATCAGCCGGATCGAGTCGAGGCCCTGGTCGAGCAGGCTCTCGTCCGGGTCGACCTCCTCGGCCTCGACGTAGAGCACGTCGGCGACGTCGCGCACGAGCCGCTCCAGGGCGAAGGTCTGCTGTCCGGCCGTGTTGGCCATGGGTGGGTCCTCTTCTTCCCGTCCGATGGATCAAGATTAGTTAGGTAAGGCTTACCTAACTCACTATCGTGTAGTCAAACGGGTGCCGTGGTGTCACGGCGGTCCGTCGAGTCGTCAGTCATCAGAGAGCGAGAAGACGTTGAGCACTGCCCTGCCCCGCCCGGAGCTCCCGGCGGCCCCCGTCGCCGTCCGGACCGCCGGGGTCGAGGACGTCGGCGCGGTCCACCGGCTGTCCCGGCCGTTCGTGCGCGAAGGGGCCCTGCGCGAGCGCACGGTCGCCGAACTCGCCCTTCGCGCGGCGGACTTCCTGGTCGTGGAGGCCGGGCGCGAGGGGCTCGCGGGCTGCGTGGGGCTCCGTACCCGTACCGACGCGCGGGGGCGGGTGGCGGTCGTGCTCTACAACTTCTGCGTCGCTCCCGGGCATCAGGGGCGGGGCGTCGGCTCCGCGCTGCTCGACGCCGCCCTCGGCGAGGCCGCCGCGCGGGGCGCCGTCCGCGTGTTCACGGCGACCACCGGTAGCGGGCTGCTGTTCCTGAGGTACGGGTTCGCCGTCGGCGGTGAGGAGGAGGCGCCGCCCGCGTGGCGGGCCTCGCTCGACCCCGCGCGCGGCTCCCGGGTCCTGGTCCGCGCCGTCGGGTGACGCGGCCGGACCGGACCGCTCCCGGCCGGGGGACCGGCCGGGAGCGGCGGCGGGTGCGGATCCGCCTCAGGAGCGGGCGGCGAGGCTCGCCGGACGCAGGTCCGTCCAGTGCTCCTCGGTGTACGCGGCACAGCCCTGCCGGGAGTCCTCACCGTGCACCACGGTCCAGCCGTCCGGCACCTCGGCGAAGGCCGGCCAGAGCGAGTGCTGGTTCTCGGAGTTGACGAGCACGTAGTAGCGGGCGTCGTCGTCCTCGAAGGGGTTGGTCGCGGTCATGGGTCTCTCCTCGCGCCGGTGCGGCCCTGCGTGCGACCGCCCGGCGGGGCGGACGTGCGGAGGGCCGTTGGTTCGGGTCGGTGGGGCGCCCGGGAAGCGGGCGTTTAGGTAAGGCTTACCTAAAATCTCCTAGAGGTGTGTGACTGTCAAGTCACTCCCCGGGGCCCCTCCCGGCGGCGCGGAGGCCCGTGGGCCTGCCTTCCTTCACCCCGCCGAGCGCCCCGCGCACTCCTTGCTCCAGGCGCCCGGAGTGCGCCCGAAGTGCCGCCGGAACGCCAGTATGTAGCCGTTCGTGCTCGTGAAGCCGACCTTGGCGGCGACCGCTCCGACCTGGTGCCCCTGGGTCAGGAGTTCCAGCGAGTGGTTGAGGCGCACCCGGGTCCGCCACTCGGAGAAGGCGAGTCCGGTCTCGGCGCGGAAGGCCCGGCGCAGGCTCGTCGAGCTGACGTAGAGGCTCTCGGCCCACTCCGTCGCGGTGCGCTGGTCGTCGGGCCTGCGCAGCAGGGTCCCGGCGACGGCGCGCGCCGCCTCGCTGGTCGGGCGGGGCAGCGGCAGCCGGACGTCCCGGCGGGTCCGGGTGCAGGTCAGCGCGGCGAACAGCGCCGCGTCATCGGCATCCGCGCCCGCCCCGCGCGTTCGGGCGAGCAACTGCCGGCGCACGGCGTCGTCGAGGCGGATTGCGGTGGTCCGGGTGAACGGCAGGCGGTGCGCGACGGAGTCGAACGGCTCGGCCAGGACCAGGGATTCGGGGTCGAACCGGGCGCTGTGCGGGGTGCCCGCCGGGAGCCACAGGGCCAGGGGCGAGGTGAGTTCGTGCTCACCGTCCGGCGTGGTGACGGCGATCCGCCCCAGGGGTGCGTACAGGAGCTGGTGGAAGTCGTGCACGTGCGTCGGGTGGCCCGTCGCCGTGATGAGGTCCTCGTCCGTGGTCCGCGTTCTTCCGTCGGCCATCAGGGCCACCCCCCCCGGGGTCGGGGGGCCGGTCGCACCCCGGCCCCTCGTTGTGATCGGTCGGCCTCCGGGTTGGATCCCCGAAGGTTAGGCAAGGGTAACCTAAGTCGCCGTACGAGCCGTGAGAACAAGGACAACAGATGACACAACCGCCCCCGTCGGTGGTGAAACCCCCGGTGCCGGAACGGAAACCGGGGGTTCCCCCGGTCCGCACCCGGGCCTCCCGGGGCACGGCCGTCGCCGTACTCGCCGTCACGGCGGTGGTGGTGACCCTCGTCGCGGGCATCGGGCTCGGCGCCCGGGACATCTCGCCCCTGGAGGTCGTCCGGATCCTGCTCAACCCCGGCGACCAGGCGTTCGACACCCACGTCCTGTGGACCGAGCGCATCCCCCGGACCTTCCTCGGCCTCGCGGTGGGCGCGGCGCTCGGCGCCGCCGGTCTCGTCATGCAGGCGCTCACCGCCAACCCCCTCGCGGACCCGGGCATCCTCGGCGTCGAACAGGGCGCCTCGATGTTCGTCGTCTTCGGCATCATGTTCCTCGGCGTCACCGACGCCGGCGGCTACTTCTGGCTCGCCCTCCTCGGCTCCTCCGTGGCCGCCACCCTCGTCTACCTCATCGGGACCCGCACCGACGCCGGGAGTTCGGCCGTCGGCCTCGTCCTCGCCGGCGTCGCCATGGCCGCCGTGATGTCCTCCCTCATCACCCTCCTCGTCGTCCGCGACAAGGAGGCCTTCGCCCACCTCCGCTTCTGGTCCGTCGGCCAGCTCACCGGCCGCGCCGAGGTCCTCAGCCAGGTCATGCCCTTCGTGATCGTCGGACTGCTCCTCGCCCTGCCGCTGGGCCGCACCCTCAACATCCTCGGCCTCGGCGACGAGACCGCCCGCGCCCTCGGCGTCCGCGTCGAACGCGCCCGCCTCACCGCCACGGCCGTCGCCGTCCTGCTCTGCGCCGCCGCCACCGCCGCCGTCGGCCCCGTCGCCTTCGTCGGCCTGGTCGCCGCGCACTGCGCCCGGCTCCTCGTCGGACCGGACCACCGCTGGTCCCTGCCGGTCTCCATGGCCGTCGGCGCGGTCCTCCTCACCGGCGCCGACACGGCCGGCCGGCTGGTCCTCGACCACGGCGAGGTCCAGGTGGGCCTCATGACCGCCGTCGTCGGCACCCCCTTCTTCGTCTGGCTGGCCCGCCGCCGCGACCTGGTGCGGATGTGATGACCGCACTCGACACCCGGCCCCCGCGGCCGGACTCCCCGACCACGCCCGCCGTCGTCGCGCACCTGCGCTCCGACCGCCGCGCCCGCAACCGCCGCGCCGCCGTGACCGCCGCCGTGCTCACCGTCGCCCTGCTCGGACTCACCGCCGCCTCCGTGCTGCTCGGCGGCATCGGCCGGCTCGACCCCGCAGACGTCCTGCCCGCCGCCTTCGGCCTGCGGGACGGCCTCGCCGACTACATGATCTTCCAGCTCCGGATGCCGAGGGCGCTCTCCGCACTCCTCGCCGGAGCCCTCTTCGGCCTGGCCGGCTCGCTCTACCAGCGGCTGATCCGCAACCCGCTCGCCACCCCCGACATCGTCGGCATCTCCGCCGGCGCCGGCGCCGGCGCCGCGACCGCCCTGCTCTACGCACCCGCCGCCTTCACCCTCGGCGTCCCGGTCGCCGCCGTCATCGGCTCCTTCGTCCTCGTCGCCGCCGTCCAGGCGCTCAGCTGGCGCGGCGGGATCGACACGTACCGCCTCGTCCTCGTCGGCATCGGGCTCAGCGCGGTCTGCACCGCCTACACCAACTACCTGTTCACCGTGGCGGACCAGCAGAGCATCGCCATCGCCATGCGCTGGACGGTCGGCAGCACCAGCGCCGCCGACTGGGACGGCGTCACCACCCTCGCCGTCGGCTTCGGCGCCTGCGCGTTCGCCGCGCTCTTCCTCGCCCGCCCCCTCGCCACCCTCACCCTGGGCGACGACTTCGCCTCCGGCCTCGGCACCCGGGTGACCGCCTCCCGCGTCGGCGTCCTGCTCCTCGGCGCCGCCGCCGCGGCCCTCGCCACCAGCGTCGTCGGCCCCATCGGCTTCGTCTCCCTCATCAGCGGCCCCATCGCCGTGCGCCTGGTGGGCACCGAACGCTCCACCCTCCTCGCCCCGCTCATCGGCGCCGTCGTCGTCATCGGCGCCGACGTCCTCGCCCAGCACGCACCCCTGATCAGCCCGGTGCCCACCGGCGTCCTCACCGCGCTGCTCGGCGCCCCCTACTTCGTCTGGCTGATCCTTCGACGCAGGCAGGGAGCCTCGTGACACACACCGTGACCCCGCAGACCGAGAGCCCCGAGGCCACCGCGCCCCACCAGCTCGAAGCCCGCGGCATCAGCGCCGGGTACGGGAAGACGCCCGTCATCGAGGACCTGTCCCTGCGGATCGAGAAGGGCCGCATCACCGCCCTCGTCGGCCCCAACGCCTGCGGCAAGTCCACCCTCCTCAAGTCCATCGCCCGACTGCTGCCCCTGGCCGCCGGATCGGTCCTCCTCGAAGGCGCCGACATCCACCGCCTGCCCACCCGCGAGGTGGCGCGCAGGCTCGGCGTCCTGCCGCAGTCCCCGGTCGCCCCCGAGAGCATCACCGTCGGCGACCTGGTCTGGCGCGGCCGCCACCCGCACCGCCAGTTCGGCCGCCGCCGCGACGAGCGCGAGGACGCGATCATCGCCGAGGCCCTCCGGGCCACCGGCACCGCCGAACTCGTCGACCGCCCCGTCGACCAGCTCTCCGGCGGCCAGCGCCAGCGCGTGTGGATCGCCCTCGCCCTCGCCCAGGACACCCCCACCCTGCTGCTCGACGAACCCACCACCTACCTGGACGTCGCGCACCAGATCGAGGTCATGGACCTCCTCGCGGACCTCAACGAACAGACGGGCAAGACCATCGTGCTCGTCTCCCACGACCTCAACCAGGCTGCCCTGTACGCCTCGACGATCGTCGCCATGCGCGACGGACGCGTCATCCGGCAGGGCCCGCCCGAAGAGGTCCTCGACGAACGGACCGTGGCCGAGGTCTTCGGCCTCACGTGCGTCGTCGTACCCCACCCCTACAACGCCAGGCCGCAGATCTTCCCCCTCGGCCGCCGTCACCACTCGCAGGAGAACTGACCATGAACCGCCCCGCCAGACCGTTCGCACGGCGCTCCACCGCCCGTACCCTCCTCGCCGCCGTCGCGTGCGCCGCCCTGCTCGCCGGCTGCGGCGGCAAGGACGACAAGGGCGAGAAGACCGGCGGCGACAAGCCGTCCGCCGGCGCGAGCACCGGCGCCGCCGAGGCCGCCTTCCCGGTCACCCTCCCCAACGCCTGGGGCAAGACGGAGGTCGCGAAGAAGCCGCTCAAGGTCGCCACCGTCTCCGACGGCGACACCGACATCGCCCTCGCCCTCGGCATCGTCCCGGTCATCACCCCGGACGCCGAGGACGGCGGCCCCGTCCCCGAGTACAAGCAGCGCGCCCTCACCAAGCTCGGCGCCGGCAAGCTCAAGAAGTACGACGACACCGACGGCACCGACTACGAGGCCATCGCCGCCGAGGCCCCGGACGTCATCCTCGGCATGAACACCTGGTCGATGGACACCGACTACGCCAAGCTCGCGCCGATCGCCCCGGTCGTCACCTTCACCGACAAGGCGCACTCCGACACCCTCACCTGGCAGGAGCGCCTGAAGACCGCCGCCAAGGCGCTCGGCATGACCGCCGAGGCCGAGAAGGTCATCGCCGCCAACGAGAAGGCCACCGCCGACGCGGCCGCCGCGCACCCGGAGTTCAAGGGCAAGAGGTACACCTACGCGGTCGTCCACCCCGAGCAGATCACCTTCATGTCCTACGCGGACCAGGACCCGGGCGTCTTCGAGCAGCTCGGCTTCAAGAAGACGGACAAGGCCAAGAACTACAAGGCCGACAAGAACGCCGTCAGCCTGGAGAACCTGGACGAGCTGGAGGCCGACGTCCTGCTCATGACGTACCCCTTCGGTGACAACGGCCTGCTCAGCGCCAAGGAGCTGGAGAGCAACAAGCTCTTCCAGTCCCTCCAGGTCGTCAAGGGCAAGCACTACGCGGTCATCCCCTCGGAGAACACCCTCTCCTCCGCCGTCGCCTACCCGGACGCCCTCAGCGCCCCCTGGATCGTCGAGAAGCTGACGCCGATCCTCGCCGGGGCCGTCGCCGGCAAGTGACCCCCGCTCCCGCAGGGGAGCACCTCACCACCCGCCCGGGCCGGGTGGGCCGGGCGCACCGCGCCACCGGCCCGCCCGGCCCACCGGTCCGTCCCGCGGCGCCCGCCCGGCGCCGCGCACGAAGGAGCAGCACCCATGCCCACCCGCAGCCCCCGCTCGGTCGTCACCTTCCCCATCGTGCTGCGCGAGCTGACCGTGCTGCGCGCCGAGAACCTCACCCCCGGGATGCGCCGCCTCACCCTCGGCGGGCCCCAGCTCGACGCCTTCGTCAAGGACGGCCTGGAACTCCCCGCCCTGCGCACCGAGGGCTTCGACGACCACGTGAAGTTCTTCTTCGCCGACGAGACCGGGCGTCTCGTCCTGCCCCGGCAGCAGGTCAGCAGCCTCGACTGGTCGGACGGGCGGCCCGTCGCCAAGGACTACACCCCGGTCGGCCACGACGCCGACAAGGGCGAGATCGTCTTCGACTTCGTCCGCCACGACGGCGGCGTCGCCTCCACCTGGGCCGAGAACGCCGCCCCGGGCGACAGCGCCTGGATCGCCGGCCCGAAGATGTCCCATAGCCACCCCGAGGGCGCCGACTGGATCCTCGTCGTCGGCGACGAGACCGCCCTGCCGGCCATCGGCCGCTGGCTCGCCGAGATGCCCGAGGGCACCAAGGCCCGCGTCTTCATCGAGGTCGGCGAGGACAGCCACCGCCAGGAACTGCCCACCAAGGCCGACGCCGAGATCGTCTGGCTCTCCCGGAACGGCGCCCCGGCCGGCACCACCGACCTCCTGGAGCAGGCCGTCCGCGCCGCCGACTGGCTGCCCGGCACCGTCTTCGCCTGGGTCGCCGGCGAGGCCGTCACCCTCAAGGGCATCCGCCGCCACCTGGCGACGGAGCGCCAGGTCCCGCGCGAGCAGACCCACATCACGGGATACTGGCGCCGCACCGCGCCCGCCGTCCCCGCCGACTCCGCCTCGGCCGAGGCGCTGCCCGACGCCCCCGTGGTGACGGAGGAGGACGAGGACGACGCGCACGAGCGCCTCCACGAACTCACCGACCTCGCGCCCCCCTACGCCATCCGCACCGCCGTCACCCTCGGCGTCTTCGACCTGGTCGACCGGGGCGTGCGAAGCGCCGCCGGGATCGCCCGGAGCGCCGAGGCCCACCCGGCCACCCTCAAGGCCCTCCTGGACTACCTCGTGGGGATCGAGCTGCTCGCCACCGACGGCGAGGGCAACTACAGCCTCACCCCGATCAGCGAGGAACTGGTCGAGGACGACCACTCGGCGGAGGAGTACCACCTGGAGGGCGCCGAGGCCGCGTTCGACGCCTCCCTCTCCGGTCTGCTGCACACCGTCTGCACCGGGAAGGCCGGCTACCGCACCCTCGCCGGGCGCACCCTGACCGAGGAGATGGCCCGGGAGTCGCGGATCGCCGACACCGCCCGCGCCGCCGTCGAGGACGAGGCCCGCTGGATCGCCCCCGGCGTGCTGCGCGCCCACGACTGGTCGGCCGTCACCGAGCTGACCGCCACCGGCCACGGCGTCGCGACCGTCGTCGAGACCCTGGTCAAGGAGTTCCCGGAGCTGCGCGCGCGGATCGTCGCCATGCCCTCGGTGCTCCGGGTGCTGCGCGAGGCGATCATCGACGAGGACCTGCTGCCGCGGATCGACCTGGTCGCCGGCTCCGGCGCCGTACCGGCCGGCACGCGCACCCTGCTGATGTCACGCCAGCTGGAGTGGCAGGACGACGAGGACGCGGCGCACACCCTCTCCGAGGCCGCCGCCTCGCTCGCTGAGGACGGCACCCTGCTCCTGGTCGAGCAGGTCGCGACCGGCGACCCCGAGGACATGGAGGCGGTCCTGCACCACCTGCGCCTCAAGTGCGCCTTCGGCTCCGGGGTGCGCGACGCCGAGGAGGTCGCGGCGCTCGCCGCGGCCGCGGGCCTCGCCGTGCGCTCCCGCGCCGACGTCGGCTGGGACCACCGCCTCTGGGTCCTGGAGCGCGCGGCCTCCTAGAAGGCCCGGCGGGCGGCGCCCCCTTCCGAGGGGGCGCCGCCCGCATCACGCGTCGCGCCGGTTCCTGCCGAGGAGCAGGCCGCGCAGCAGGTCGTCGGTCGTACAGACCACGCCGCTGCGCGCGGCCCAGCGCAGGGCCATCTCGTGCTCCTCGGCGGAGTAGTCGGCCACGGCGTCGGCGACGACGAAGGGCTGTATGTCGTTCATGAAGGCGTCGGCGGCGGTCAGCAGCACCCCGAGGTGGGCGTAGACCCCGCAGATGATGAGCTGGTCGCGCCCCTCCTCGCGCAGCAGCCGGCCGAGGTGGCTGCGGAGGAAGGCGTTCTGCCGGGCGTTGGGGAGCAGGTGCTCGCCGGGGCGCGGGGTGAGGGGCTCGATGATCGCGGCGTCCCCGGGGCCGTCGCCGATCGCCGGGCCCCAGACGTCCGCGGCGAGCCCGCGCTGCACGGTCGGCTCGGCGCTGAAGACCACGGGCAGGCCGAGGGCCCCGGCCAGTTCGCGCAGCGCCACGATGTTGCCGACGAGGTCCACGACGGGCGGCTGCTGGGCCGGGAAGCGCCCGACGAAGTGGTTCTGCATGTCGTGGACGAGCAGGGCGGCGCGCTCCGGGTCGATGCGCCAGGGGGCGCTGGAGCGGGGGAGGTCCGACCGGTCGGGCATGGCGTAGGAATCGATGGCCGGCAGTCCCATGGCTTGTTCCCTCCCTGCCGCGGCGGCCGTGGGCCGGTCGCGTGAAATCCAGTTAGCTTAGCCTAACCTAACTATTTGCCCTTCGGGATGGTTGAAAAGAACTCACCTTCCTTCCGGGACTCGCCTGTTACCCGTGGGTACGCGATGATGGGGTCCGACCGACCACACGCGGGGACTTGGGGCAGCGGTGACGACTTTCGACGAACGGACCACGGTGCACGCCTTCCGGGACGACGCCCTGGGGGAGCACGACGCGGTGGGCCTCGCGGCGGCGATCCGGCGGGGCGAGGTGAGCGCCGCCGAGGCGGCCCGGGACGCGGCCGAGCGCGTACGGGCCGTGGAGGGGCGGCTCCACGCCGTCCAGGCGCACGCCGAACACCCGCTGCCCGGACCGGGGACGGGCCTCCTCGCCGGAGTGCCCACCTTCGTCAAGGACAACACCGACTACCGGGGGCTGCCCACCGGCCACGGCAGCGCCGCCTTCACGCCGGGGCCCGCCCGCCGGCACGCGGCCTTCACCCGGCAGTTCCTCAGCAGCGGCGTCACCGTCCTCGGCAAGACCAGGCTCCCCGAGTTCGGCTTCAGCCCGTCCACGGAGTACGAGGGCGCCGAGCCCGTCCGCAACCCCTGGAACACCGACCGCTCGGCGGGCGGCTCCTCGGGCGGCAGCGCGGCGCTCGTGGCCGCCGGAGCGGTGCCGATCGCGCACGCCAACGACGGCGGCGGCTCCATCCGGATCCCGGCCGCCTGCTGCGGCCTCGTCGGGCTCAAGCCGAGCCGGGGCCGGGTCGTGCCCAGCGCCCAGGGCCGCCAACTCCCGCTCGACATCGTCTCCGACGGGATCGTCAGCCGTTCCGTACGGGACTCGGCCGCCTTCCTCGCCGCCGCCGAGCTGCACTGGCGCAACCCGAAGATGCCGCCCCTCGGCCTGGTGGAGGGCCCCTCGGGGCGCCGGCTGCGCGTCGGCTTCCTCCTCGACTCGCCGACCGGCGTCACCTCCGACGACGCGACCCGGGCGGCCGTCGAGGAGACCGCGGCGCGGCTCGAACGGCTCGGCCACGCGGTGGAGCCGGTGCGGATCGCCGTCGACCCCCGTTTCACCGGCGACTTCCTCACCTACTGGGGCTTCCTGTCGTTCCTCCTCGGCACCACGGGCCGCACCCTCGGCGCCGACTTCGACCGGCACCGCATGGACGGCCTCAGCCGGGGCCTGCGCGCGGCCTACCTGGAGAACTGGCGGAGCACCCCGGGCGTCCTGCGCAGGCTGCGGCGCACGAAGGAGGCGTACGCGGCGGCCTTCCGCGGCCTCGACCTGGTCCTCTCCCCGGTCCTCGCCCACCCCGCGCCCCGGCTCGGCCACCTCGCCCCGGGCGTCCCGTACCCGACGCTGATCGAGCGGATCCTCGCGTACGTCGCGTTCACGCCGATCGACAACGTCGTGGGCACGCCGTCGCTGTCCCTGCCCGTGGGCGCGACGGAGGACGGGCTGCCCGTCGGCGTCATGTTCGCGGGGCGGCCCGGCGCCGAACGGACCCTGCTGGAGATCGCGTTCGAGCTGGAGGCGGACCGGCCGTTCCGGCGGGTCCAGGACGTGTGACGCCCTTCACCCCGGCACCGGGAGGCCGGCCGTGCGGGCGGCCTCCGCGAGCACCTCGCGCAGCATCTCCCGCGTGAGCCGGCCGGTGAACACGTTCCGCTGGCTCACGTGGTAGCTGCCGAACACCGTGAGCGGAGGGTCCCCGGGGGAGGCTGGGGCCAGGACCGTCCGCACGCCGTGCCCGAACTTCGGGCGCGGCCGGGGCAGGAGCCAGCCGGCCTCGGCCAGGGCGGGCAGCGCCGCCTGCCAGCCGAAGCCGCCCAGGACGACGACGGAGCGCAGCGTCGGGCGCAGCAGCCGGGCCTCACGGACCAGCCAGGGGCGGCAGGCGTCCCGCTCGCCGGGTGTGGGGCGGTTGTCGGGTGGGGCGCAGTGCACCGGCGCCGTGACCCTCACCCCGTACAGTTCGAGGCCGTCGTCGAGGCCCGTGACCGTCTCCCGCGAGGCCAGGCCGAGTTCGTACAGCGTCGCGTACAGCAGGTCGCCGGCCCGGTCGCCGGTGAACATCCGGCCGGTGCGGTTCCCGCCGTGCGCGGCGGGCGCCAGGCCGCTGATCAGGAGGGCGGCGTCCGGCGGGCCGAAGCCGGGCACCGGGCGCCCCCAGTACTCCTGGCCCCGGAACGCGGCGCGCCCGGTGCGGGCGGTCTCCTCCCGCCAGTCCACCAGGCGCGGGCAGGCCCGGCACCGCACGAGCCGCGCGTCGAGGCCGGCGGGGGTGCGCGCCCGGGCGGCGGCCCGTGCGGGGTAGTCCTCGGCAGTGCACACGGTCGGTCCGCTCCGTCCGGAAGGGGGAAGTCCTCTCCGGCCCCCTACCCGCCGTGCGCCGATGGCCGACGGATTGGCGGATTTTCCTCTTGTCCGCGCAGACGCAACCCCCCGTTTCGCCTAACACTTAGGTTAGGCTAACCTACGGCTGTGCGAGCTGGAGAAGAGAGATCCGCGGTCGGTGGTCCCCGCGGTCACGAACTGGCGGCCACGGGAGTCACCGTGGCCTACGAGGGCGTCGACGTCGTCCACGACGCTGCGCTGACGCTGCGCCCCGGTGAGGTCACCGTCCTCGTCGGCCCGAACGGCAGCGGGAAGTCGACGCTCCTGCGGACGATCTCGCGGCTCCAGAAGCCGCGGACCGCCACGCTCGTCATCGACGACGCCACCGACGGCCTCGCGCTGTCCCCCCGCGACTTCTCGCGCCACGTCGCCCTGCTCACCCAGGGGCGCCCCACCCCCGGCGGCCTGACCGTGCGCGACGTGGTCGAGTTCGGCCGCTACCCGTACCGGGGCCGCTGGGGGAAGGCCGACCCGGACGGCCGCGCCGCCGTGGACCGCGCCCTCGCCCTGACGGGCGTCGCCGAGTTCGCCGACCGGGGCGCCGAGCACCTCTCCGGCGGACAGCTCCAGCGCGTCTGGCTCGCGAGCTGCCTCGCCCAGGAGACCGGCGTTCTGCTCCTGGACGAACCCACCACCTACCTCGACCTCCGCTACCAGGTCGAACTCCTCGACCTCGTCCGCGACCTGGCGGACGACCACGGCATCGCCGTCGGAGCCGTCCTGCACGACCTCGACCAGGCGGCCGCCGTCGCCGACCGGGTCGTGCTCCTCCACGCGGGACGGGTCGTCGCCGACGGCTCCCCGCAGGACGTCCTGACGGCGGAGCGGCTGACCGACACGTACGGCATCCGCATCGAAGTCGACACCGACCCCCTGACCGGCCGGCTGCGCACGCGCGCCGTCGGACGGCACCACACGCGAAGCGAAAGGCTCACCACTCCGTCATGAGACGCCTCCTCCTCACCACGGCCACCGCCACCGTCGCGGCCCTCGCCCTGACCGCCTGCGGCACCACCGAGCCCGCCGCGGACAAGAAGGCGGAGAAGACCGCCGAGAGCATCACCCTCACCGACTCCACCGGCGCCAAGGTCGTCCTCGACGGCCCCGCCAAGAAGGTCGTCGGCACCGAGTGGAACGTCGTCGAGAGCCTGATCTCCCTCGGCGTCGCCCCCGTCGGCGTCGCGGACGTCAAGGGCTACAAGGCGTGGGACACCGCCGTCCCGCTGAAGAACGACGCCAAGGACATCGGCACCCGCGGCGAGCCGAGCGTGGAGACCGTCGCCGCCCTCGCGCCCGACCTCATCGTCGCCACCAACGACCTGAAGCCGGCCGTCGTGAAGCAGCTGCGCAAGGTCGCGCCCGTCCTGGAGCTCAAGGCCGCCGACGGGGCCGACCCGATCGGGCAGATGACGAAGAACCTGGACCTCATCGCCCGGGCCACCGGCACCACCGCCAAGGCCGACCAGCTCAAGAAAGACTTCGACACCAGGATCGAGGACGGTAGGAAGAAGCTCGCCACCGCCGGTCTCGCCGGTGCGCGGTACGCCTTCGCCGACGGCTACCTCGTCTCCAACCAGGTCTCCATTCGGCCCTACACCAGCGGCTCGCTCATCGGCGCCGTCAACGAGCGGCTCGGCCTGAAGAACGCCTGGACCGTCGAGGGCGACCCGGCCTACGGTCTCGGCAGCACCGACGTCGAAGGCCTCACCAAGCTCGGCGACGTGCACTTCGCGTACATCGCCAACGAGCAGGACCCGAGCAGCACCCCGTTCGGCGGCGTCCTCACCAAGGACAAGGTCTGGACCTCCCTGCCGTTCGTCAAGAAGGGCAACGTCCACCGCCTGCCCGACGGCATCTGGATGTTCGGCGGACCCGAGTCGATGGGCAAGTACATCGACTCCGCCGTCGGGGAGCTGACGAAGTAACACCATGGCCGTCACCGCAACCACCCCCTCCACCCGTCCGACGACGGTCACGTCCCGGAGGAGCGCGGCCGCGGTGACGGCCGCACTGGCCCTCCTAGTGGCGGGCCTCGCCCTCGTCGACGTCACCCAGGGCACCGCCGCCGTCGGCGGCGCCGAGGTCTGGAAGGCCCTCACCGGCCGGGCCGACCCCACCGACGCGTCCGTCGTCATCGCCTCCCGGCTGCCCAGGGCCGTCGCCGGACTCCTCGTCGGGGCCGCCCTCGGCATGGCGGGCTCCGCCCTCCAGGCCGTCAGCCGCAACGTCATCGCCTCGCCGGACACCCTCGCGGTCAACGCCGGCTCCTACCTGTCGCTCGGCCTCGCCGCCGTCACCGGCGTCTCGCTGCCGCTCTTCGCCACCTCCGGGGTCGCCTTCGCCGGCGGCCTGGCCGCGGCCGCCGTCGTCCTCGGCCTCTCCGGCCTCGGCGCGGGCACCGTCCGGCTCGTCCTCGCCGGAAGCGCCCTCACCCTCGGCCTCACCGCCGTCACCGAGGGCCTGCTCCTGCTCTTCCCCAAGGAGACCGAGGGCCTCTACCAGTGGAACCAGGGCAGCATCTCGCAGAACGGCTTCGACGGCGTCCTGCAGATGGCGCCCGTCGCCCTCGCCGCCCTCGCCGGACTGATCCTGCTCGCCCGCCGGGTCGACGCCCTGGCCCTCGGCGACGACGCGGCCCGCGGCCTCGGCGTCCCCGTCCGCTCCACCCGGGTCACGGCCGTCGTCCTCGCCGCGCTCCTCTCGGCCGCCGCGGTCACGCTCGCCGGACCGATCGGCTTCGTCGGCCTCTGCGCCCCCGCGCTCGTCCGCGGCCTGGCGCGCCGGGCCCAGCGGCTGCACCGCTCCCGCGTGGGCCTGCCGGTCGCGGGCCTCACCGGCGCCGCCCTCGTCCTCGGCTCGGACGTGCTGCTGCGCGCCGTCATCCCCGCGGACGTCGCCGTCGCCGTGCCGACCGGCATCGTCACCAGCCTCGTCGGCGCCGTCTTCCTGATCGCCATGGCCGTCAGGGTCAAGGACACGGCCGGAGCCACGCCGGTCGAGAAGCTGCGCATCAGGAGCCGGACCGCCTTCCTCGTCACCACCGGAGTGCTCGTCGTCCTGGTCGTCGTCCTGGTCGTCGCGAGCGTGCTGCTCGGCGACTCCAAGCTGCTCCTGGGCGACGTCGTGAACTGGGCCCAGGGCCGGGCGGGCCGGACCGTCACCTTCGTGCTCGACACCCGGGTGCCCCGGGTCGTCGCGGCGCTCCTCGCGGGCGCGGCCCTCGCCCTGTCCGGCACGCTCGTCCAGGCCGTCACCCGCAACCCGCTCGCGGAGCCCGGCATCCTCGGCGTCTCCCACGGCGCCGCGCTCGGCGCCGTCCTCCTCGTCACCACGGTGCCGCTGGCCGACTCGTGGAGCGTGGCCGGCGCCGCGTTCGCGGGCGCCGCCGTCAGCTCGGTCCTGGTCTTCGGACTCGCCGCGCGCGGCGGGTTCCAGCAGAACCGGCTCGTGCTCGTCGGCTTCGGTGCGGCCACCGCGAGCGCCGCCCTCATCAGCCTGCTCATCGTCCTCACCGACCCGTTCAACGCGGCGAAGGCGCTCACCTGGCTGTCGGGCTCCACCTACGGGCGGACCTTCCCCGACGCGGTGCCCCTCGCCGTGGTCCTGACGGCGGGTCTGGTCGTCGCCGTCCTGCGGCGCGCGGAGCTCGACCTCGTCTCGCTCGACGAGGACACCCCCCGGCTCCTCGGGCTCGACCTCGGCCGCGGGCGCCTGGGCTTCCTCGTGCTGAGCGTCCTGCTCAGCGCCACCGCGGTGGCCGCCGCCGGCACGATCGGCTTCGTCGGGCTCGTCGCCCCGCACGCCGCCCGCGCCCTGGTGGGCCGCCGGCACGCGCGCGTGGTCCCGGTGGCGGTGCTCCTGGGCGGAGTGCTCGTCTGCACCGCGGACCTGGTGGGCCGGACGGTGATCGCACCGGCCCAGCTCGGCGCCGGCATGATGACGGCCGTCATCGGCACGCCGTACTTCCTCCACCTGCTCGTCCGCAGCCGCCGCTGAGGACCACCGGGTCCCGGGTCTTCCGGGGAGGACCCGGGTACGGACGGCCGCGCGCCCCGCGTCAGGGGCGCGCGGCCGTCCTCGCTCCCGCCTCCAGGTGGGTGTGCACGCGGCGCAGCAGCGAGGAGAGGAGCCGGCGCTCCTCGGCGTCGAGGGGGGCGAGGACGTCGTCGTCGGCCGAGGCGATGTCCGCGCCCAGTTCGGCCAGGGCGGACCCGCCCTCGGGGGTCAGGCGCACCACGATCCGGCGCCGGTCCTCCGGGTCCCGGGCGCAGACCACGTACCCCGTCTTGACCAGGTCGTTGACGATCCGCACCAGGTCGCTGGCGTTCATGTCGAGCCGCGCGGCGAGGACGGTCTTCATCTGGGGGCCCAGATCGGAGAGAAGGGCGAGCACGGTGAGGTGCCAGAGCCTTAATCCCCGTGAGGTCAGCCGGTCCTGGAGTCTGCGCCGCGCGGCCTTGCCGAGCGCGTACATCAGGTACGCGTTGAGGCCGAGCACGCTGGGCGGGGTCATGCTCATCGACGGGGGCCCGGCGGCCGGACGGTCCGCGCCGGCCTCCGGGTCCGCGGCCCCGACGACGGCGGCGCCGGCCACGGCGGTGGCGGGCGGGGCGGTGAGGAGCGTCAGGTCGGCGCCCGCGAGGCCCTTGAGCACCTGCGCCCAGTCGGTCGGCATGTTCGATATGCCGACGACGGCGAACCGCGCGCCGCTCGGGTCGTGTGCGGTGCCGGAGAAGACCGGTTGCTCCATCGCTGTTCCTCGCTGTCCACATGCCGTAAGCGGGCCCGAACTGCCGCACGGACCATCGAGGTTAGGTGAGCCTAACCTAGTTTTGCTCTACGATGCCGGTCCGCCCCGGGACCGTCCGGGGCGGACCGGTGTTCTCGGTGACCGTCCGTCAGGGGCGGGCGGTCAGATAGCCGCCCATGGAGGTGAAGTACTCCGTGGCGGGCAGTTCCCGGCCGTCCGCGGTGCGGACGCGGGTGATCGCGAGCCCGCGATTGCGGCCGGTGCGGGCGTCGGCGCCGGCGACGATCACCACGCCCTCGCCCTCCCGGTAGAAGATCCGTCCGGGGGTGCCGCCGTAGCGGCCCTCGGAGACGACGGCGGAGACGACTTCGAGGCGCTCGCCCCGGTGGAAGGTGAACGCGCTGGGGTACGGGGCGGACTGGGCGCGGACCAGCCGCTCCAGGACCTCGGCGGGCCAGGTCCAGTCGATCCGGACGTCCTCCTCGGCCCGCTTGTGGAAGAAGGTGGCCTGTGACCGGTCCTGCGGGGTGAAGTCCGTGTGTCCCGAGGCGATCAGGTCGAGCGCGCCGACGGTGACCGGGGCGATGAGGTCGACGGTCTTGTGGAAGAGGTCGGTGGCCGTGTCCTTCGGCCCGACCGCGACCGCGCGCTGCAGCACGATGTCGCCGGCGTCGAGCACCTCGTCCATCATGTGGGCGGTGACGCCGACTTCGGTCTCGCCGTTGAGGAGGGCCCAGATCAGGGGTGAGAAGCCGGCGTACTTGGGCAGCAGCGAGTCGTGGACGTTCAGCGTGCCGTGCCGGGGCAGGGTGTAGACGCGCGGCGGGATCCAGGTGCGCCAGTTGTTGGCCACGATGATGTCCGGGTCGGCCTCCTTGAGGAGCTGGAACAGCTCCTCGTCGTCCGGCCGGTTGCGGATGACCACGGGAACGCCGTGCTCCTCGGCCAGATCGGCGACGGAGTCGCTCCAGATCTTCTCGTAGGCGTGCTCGCTCTTAGGGTGGGTCACCACCGTCACCACGTCGTGCTCGGAGTCCAGGAGCGCCTGCAGGGTGCGATGGCCCCAGGTCTGATAGCCGAACATGACGACCCGCATGGGCAAGTTCCTCCTCGGGAGAGCGGTGGATCACTCGCAAGTAAAGCAAGGCTAACCTAAGGATGCAACGGGGTGCCTTTATCGGCCAGTTGGCCGGGCCGGCATGGCTCATGTCCGATTCGTCCCGTCGACAGTCCAGGCAGATCAGGTTAGCTTTACCTAAGTTCGGATCGGTGGCGCCCCCGTCACCGGTGCGTCCGGACCCCGCCCTTCCCCACGCCTGACAGTGCGCCTGACAGGCGGCTGTCCCGCACGATGGGAGTGACATGTCTCAGGCTCTTCCTGATGACGCACCGCTGATCCACGACCTCATAGGAATCGGCTTCGGGCCGTCCAACGTGGCCATGGCGATCGCGCTCAGCGAGCACAACGCGAGCGTCGGAAGAGAAAGCACGGTCACCGCCCACTTCTTCGAGCGGCAGCCCCGCTTCGGCTGGCACCGCGGCATGCTCATCGACGACGCGACCATGCAGGTCTCCTTCCTCAAGGACCTGGTGACCCTGCGGAACCCGAGCAGCGAGTACACCTTCCTGCGCTACCTCCAGAGCAAGGGCCGGTTGATCGACTTCGTCAACCACAAGAACCTCTTCCCGCTGCGCGTCGAGTTCCACGACTACTTCGAGTGGGCGGCGGCCAAGGTCGACGACATGGTCTCCTACGGCCACGAGGTCGTCTCCGTGGAACCCGTCGTCCGCGACGGCGTGATCGAGTACCTGGACGTGACGGCCCGCTCCGGCACCGAGACCGTGGTCCACCGGGCCCGCAACCTCGTCGTCGGCACCGGACTGCGCCCGCTCATGCCCGAGGGCGTCGAGCGCGGCGACCGCGTCTGGCACAACTCCGAGCTCCTCGCCAAGGTCGACGGCCTCGAAGGCGCCGACCCCGCCCGCTTCGTGGTCGTCGGCGCCGGCCAGAGCGCCGCCGAGAACGTCGCCTACCTCCACCGCCGCTTCCCGGACGCGGAGGTCTGCGCCGTCTTCTCGCGCTACGGCTACAGCCCCGCCGACGACAGCAGCTTCGCCAACCGGATCTTCGACCCCGCGGCGGTCGACGAGTACTACACGGCGCCCGACGACATCAAGCGCAAGCTGATGGAGTACCACGGCAACACCAACTACTCCGTGGTGGACATCGACCTCATCGACGACCTCTACCGCCAGGCGTACCAGGAGAAGGTCCTCGGCAACGAGCGGCTGCGCTTCATCAACGTGTCCCGCCTGACCGGGGTCGAGGAGGGACCGGACGGCGTCCGCGCCACCGTCGCCAACCTCGTCACCGGCGAGGACAGCGTCATCGAGGCCGACGTCGTGGTCTTCGCCACCGGCTACCGGCAGGCCGACGGCCTCGGCCTCCTCGGCGAAGTCGCGGACCGCTGCCGCCGCGACGAACTCGGCCGCGTCCGCGTCGAACGCGACTACCGCGTCGCCGCCGACCCCGAGCTGCGCTGCGGCATCTACCTCCAGGGCGGCACCGAGCACACCCACGGCATCACGTCGTCCCTGCTCTCCAACACCGCGATCAGGGTCGGCGAGATCCTGGAGTCGATCCTCGAACGGGGACTGGGAGACTCCTCCGATCCGGTCCGCCCGGTCGCCGGCGGCGTCGGCACGAGCCGCCTGACCGCCTGACCGCCCGTCCCGCCGGACGGATCGCACCGACCCGGGCGGCCTCCTCGCTCCACCCCCCCACACCGCCGCGCACCACCGGCAGCGCCTCGCGCCGGGCGTGCGCGGCAGCACCGTGAAGTCCCCGTGAAAGGAACACACGTGTCCACTGGCACACGCCCCGCTCTGACGCGGTTCGTCAGAAACGTCCCCCGCGCGGCCGTCGCCGCCGTCGCCGCGCTCGCTCTGGCCGCCTGTGGGGGCGGCACGGAGAAGACCGAGGGCGCCAAGCCGTCGGGCGAGCCGAGCGCGAGCACGTCGTCGGCCGGAGCCTTCCCGGTGACCGTCGAGCACAAGTACGGCAGCACGACGATCGACGCCGAGCCGAAGAAGGTCGTCACGCTCGGCCTCTCCGACCAGGACGCGGTGCTCGCCCTGGGCGTCAAGCCGGTGGGCTCGGTGGACTGGTTCAAGGAGCAGCCGTACGGCAAGTGGCCGTGGACCAAGGACAAGTGGGGCTCGACCCCGCCCCAGATCGTCGGCGAGCGCGACGAGTACAACATCGAGAAGATCGCGGCGCTCAAGCCCGACCTGATCGTCGCGCAGTACTCGGGCATGAAGAAGGAGCAGTACGACACCCTCTCCAAGATCGCCAAGGTCGTCGCCCAGCCCAAGGAACACCCGGACTACGGCGCCCCCTGGCAGGTCATGACCCGCCAGATCGGCAAGGCGCTCGGCAAGGGCCCCGAGACCGAGAAGCTGATCACCGACATCGACGCCCGCTTCAAGGCCGTCCGCGAGAAGCACCCCGAGTGGGCCGGCAAGGCCCTGACCGTGGCCGACAGCTTCGAGGCCGGCAAGTACTCGGCCTTCACCAAGACCGACCCCAAGTCGATCTTCTTCTCCGAGCTCGGCTTCAAGCTGAAGCCCGAGATCGACGCCCTCGCCAAGCCGGGCTGGAACGTCGCCGAGCTCAGCGCCGAGAAGCTGAACGTGCTCGACGCCGACCGCCTGGTCTGGGTCACCTCCAGCACCGAGGCCAACGACCGCATCAAGGCCGAGCCCCTCTACAAGAAGCTGAAGGTCAACCAGGAGAAGCGCGACCTGTTCGTGCCCTACCAGGACCCGGACATCGGCGCCGCCTTCTCCTTCAACACGGTCCTCTCGATCCCCTACGCGATCGACGAGATCGAGCCGCTCCTGACGGCCGTCAAGTAGCCGTCGACGGCCCTTCCGCCCCCCTCCGCCCGTCCGCCGCCGGCCCCACGGCCGGCCGGCGGACGGGCGGAGTGCGGACGGGCGGCCGTACCCCGCTCCACCCACCGACGCACCACCAGGGAAAGGCACCCTCGAACGATGTTTGACGTCGAGTCGGACCGGACGACCGCCGCCGGACTCCCCCTCACGGGCGGACAGTCCGGAATCTGGCTGGCCCAGCAGATCGAGCCGGACGGCTCGGCCTACAACATCGCCTTCGTCCTGAGACTCCGCGGAGACATCGACCCCGACCGCCTCGCGACCGCCGTCCGGCGGACCGTGGAGGAGGCGGAGAGCCTGCACGTCCGGATCACCGACGCCGACGGCACCCCGCGCCAGGTCCCCACCCGCTTCCCCGTCGACGTGGCCCGCGTCGACCTGCGGGGCGAGGCCGACCCCGAAGAGGCCGCCCACCGCTGGATGGAGGCCGACCGCGACCGCCCCGCCGACCCGGTCGGCGGCCCGCTGTTCGCCCAGGCCCTCCTCCGCCTCGCCGACGACCGGATCTGGTGGTACCAGCGCTACCACCACCTCCTCGTCGACGGCGCCGGCGTCGCCCTGATCAGCCGCCGCGCCGGCGACCTCCACACCCTCGGCGACGCGGCCCCGGCCCCCGACTGGTCCCTCGCCCGGCTCGTCGCCGCCGACACCGCGTACACCTCCTCCGAGCAGTACGCGGCGGACCGCGCCCACTGGCGGGAGCGCACGGCCGGCCGGCCCGAGCCGGTCCGCCTCCTGCCGCGCGCCACCGCCCCCATGCGCCGCCGCGTCCGCGACACCACCCTCCTCGACCCCGCGACCGTCGCCCGGCTGAGCGCCCGCGCGGACGGCGCCGGCGTGCCGCTGTCCCGGCTCCTGCTCGCCGCCACCGCCGCCCACCTGCACCGCGCCACCGGCGAACAGGACCTCGTCCTCGGCCTCCCCGTCACCGCCCGCCGCGACCCCGCCGTGCGGGACGTCCCCGGCATGGTCTCCAACATCCTGCCGCTGCGCGTCACCGTCCGCCCCGACACCACCGCCGCCCGGCTCCTGGCCGACGTCGCCACGGGCGTCTCCGCCCTCCTCGCCCACAGCCGCTACCGCGCCGAGGACCTCGCCAGGGACCTAGGCCTGACCGACGGCGTACGGGAACTCGTCGGCCCCACCGTCAACATCCTGCCCCAGCCCGACGGGGTCCGCTTCGACGGCGCCGAGGCCGAGTTCGTCCCGCACTGGCTCGGCCCGGTCGGCGACCTCACCCTCACCTTCGGGGACCCCGGCGCGAGCGGCGGCCTCCGGCTCCACCTCGACGCGGACGCCGACGTCTGCGACGAAGCGGCCCTCGCCGAGCACCGGCGGCGCTTCCTCGCCGTCCTGGACGCCCTCGCCGAGGACCCCGACCGGCCCGTCGGACACATCGAGCTGACCTCCGGGGAGGAACGCGCCCGGCTGCTCGGCGCGTTCGGCACGGCGCCCCGGCCCGCCCCCGAGACCACCTGGCCCGCCGCCTTCGCCGAGCGGGTCCGCCTCGCCCCCGACGCCGTCGCCCTCGTCTGCGAGGACGAGGAGCTGACGTACGCCGAGCTGGACGCCGCCGCGAACCGCCTCGCCCGGCTCCTCACCGCCCGGGGCGCGGGCCCCGAGGACGTCGTCGCCGTCGCCCTGCCCCGCTCCCCGGACCTGGTGGTCGCCCTCCTCGCCGTCATGAAGGCCGGCGCCGCCTACCTGCCCCTGGACGCCGACCACCCCCAGGACCGCATCGCCTACATGCTGGAGGACGCCGGCGCGCGCACGGTCGTCACCACCCGCGAGCTGTCCGACGCCCTGCCCGACGCGCCGGGCGTCGCCCGCGTTCTGCTCGACGACCCGGCCACGGCCGCCGGGCTCGCCGCCCTCGACCCCTCCGACCCCGCCGTCCCCGTGACGCTCGACGGGGCCGCGTACGTCATCTACACCTCGGGCTCCACCGGCCGCCCCAAGGGCGTCGTGGTCTCCCACGACGGCGTCGGCAGCCTGATCGCCACCGCCACCGACCGCATCGGCGTCACCGCCGACAGCCGGATCGTGCAGTTCGCCTCCGCCGGCTTCGACGTCACCGTCTGGGACCTCGTCATGTCGCTGTGCGTCGGCGGCCGGGTGATCCTCGTCCCCACCGAGCGCCGCGTCGCCGGACCGGCCCTCACGGACTACATCGCCCGCCACCGCGCCACCCACATGATCCTGCCGCCCTCCCTCGTCTCCGCGCTGCCGCCGGAGTGCGACCTGCCCGACGGCTCCGTCCTCGTCGTCGGCACGGAGGCCGTGCCCGGCGAACTCATCGCCCGCTGGGCCGGACGCGTCCGCGTCGTCGTCGCCTACGGCCTCACCGAGGCCACCGTCAACTCCACCCTCTGGCTCGCCGACGCCGACCGGCCCGGCCCCGCCCCCATCGGCCGCCCCGACCCCAACACCCGCGCCTACGTCCTCGACTCGGCCCTGCGGCCCGTCCCCGTCGGCGCCGAGGGCGAGCTGTACGTCGGCGGGCGCGGCCTCGCCCGCGGCTACCTGGGCCGGCCCGGACTCACCTCGGAGCGCTTCGTCGCCGACCCGTACGCCGACGAGCCCGGCGCCCGCATGTACCGCACCGGCGACCGGGTCCGCTGGAGCGCCGACGGCAACCTCGAATTCCTCGGCCGCGCCGACGGCCAGATCAAGATCCGCGGCCACCGCGTCGAACCCGGCGAGGTCGAGAGCGCCTTCATGGCCTGCCCCGGCATCGCCCAGGCCGCCGTCCTCGTCCGCGACGACCACCGGGGCGTCAAGCGCCTCGTCGGCTACCTCGTGGCCGGGGCCGGCACGGACGCCGACTCCGCCGTCACCGAGGCCCGCGCCCGGATCGCCGCGACCCTCCCCGATCACATGGTCCCCTCCGCCCTCGTCCGCCTCGACGGCCCCCTGCCGCTCACCCCGAACGGCAAGCTCGACCGCCGCGCCCTGCCCGAGCCCCGGTGGACCGCGATGGCCGGCGACGACGCGCCCACCACCCCCGACGAGACCGCGCTCGCCGCGCTCTTCGCCGAGGTCCTCGGCCTGCCGTCGGTCGGCGTCCACGACAGCTTCTTCGAACTGGGCGGCGACAGCATCGTCGCGATCCAGCTCGTCAACCGCGCCCGCGCCGCCGGCCTCGCGCTCACCCCGCGCGACGTCTTCCGGCTGCGCACGGTCGCGGCCCTCGCCGCGCACGCCGCCCCCGTCGCCACCGGACCCGCGCCGCTCCCGGCGGTCGCCCTCGACGAGGACGCCCTGCCCGTCTCACCGCTCCAGGAGGGCTTCTTCTTCCACGCGGTGTACGACGAGGACGCCGACGACCTGTACGTGGTCCAGGAACTCCTGGACCTCGCGGACCCCGTCGACCCGGACCGGCTGCGCGACGCCCTCCGACTGCTCCTCGACCGGCACCCGCTGCTGCGCGCCTCCTTCCGCCAGCTCTCCGGCGGCGAGGTCGTCCAGCGGCTCGCGGACCGCGCGACCCTCCCGTGGCACGAGGCGGACACGGCCCGCACCGGCCTGGACGAGATCCTGCGGCAGGACCGCGCCCGGGGCTTCGACCCGGCCGAACCGCCGCTGCTGCGCGCCACCCTGGTCCGCGACGGACACCGCCACCGGCTCCTGCTCACCCTGCACCACATCGTCGCCGACGCCTGGTCCGTCACGGTCCTGCTGCGCGAACTGACCGCCGCGTACGCGGGGGAGACCCTGCCCGAGCCCGCCGACCCGCGCCCCTACCTGGCCTGGCTGGCCACGCGCGACCGCGACGCCGCCCGCGACGCCTGGCGCGAGGCGCTGACCGGCCTGGAGGGCCCGACCCGGCTGCCCGCCCTCTCCGGGACCGCCGCCGACGCGTCCGCCACCGGCGGCGACGCGGACACCCCCCGCACCCGGACCGAGCGCGTCGACGTGCGCCTGCCCGAGGCCCTGACCGACGAACTGACCGCCCGCGCCCGGCGCGAGGGCCTCACCCTGAGCACCGTCCTCAACGGCGCCTGGGCCCTCCTCCTCGGCGGCCTGACCGGCGCCCGGGACGTCGTCTTCGGCAGCACCGTCTCCGGCCGCACCACCGAGGTCGAGGGCCTGGACGCGGCCGTGGGCCTCTTCATCAACACCGTCCCCGTCCGGGTCCGGCTGCGCGCCGGCGAACCCCTCGCCGCGCTGCTGCGGCGCGTCCAGGACGACCACGCGGCGCTCCTCGACCACCAGCACCTCGGCCTCGCCGACATCCAGCGGCTCGCGGGCGGCGGCGAACTCTTCGACACCCTCGTGGTGTTCGAGAACCACCCGGCCGATCCGCCCGCCGCCACCCCGCTGGTCACCGGCACCGAGGTGCTCGACGCCGTCCACTACCCGCTCGCGCTCGTCGCCGAGCCCCGCGACGGACACCTGTCGCTCCGCTTCACCCACGACCCGGCCCGCCTCGACCGGCTGACCGTCGCCGTCGTCGCCCACCGCTTCGAGGCGCTGCTGCGCGCCTTCGCCACCGACCCCGACCGCCCGACCGCCCGCGTCGGACTCCTCTCCGACCGGGAGGAGGAGCGCCTCGCCGCGCTGAACGCCACCGACCGCCCGCTCCCCGACCCGGACGCCACCCTCGCGTCCCTCTTCGCCGCGCGGGCCGCCCGGATCCCCGACGCGCCCGCCGTCGTGTACGAGGGCGCCGCCCTCACGTACGCGGAACTCGACCGCCGCGCCGAGGCCCTCGCCCGGCGGCTGCGGGCCCGGGGCGCCGGCCCCGAGGAGTTCGTCGCCGTCGCGGTGCCCCGCTCGGCCGAGCTGATGGTCGCCCTCCTCGGCGTCCACAGGGCGGGCGCCGCCTATCTGCCCCTCGACCTCGACTACCCCGCCGACCGGGTCGCGTTCATGCTCGCCGACTCCGGCGCGCGCACGGTCGTCACCACCGCCGAAGCGGCCGGCCGGCTGCCCGGCGTCCCGGGCCTCGACGCCGTCCTCGTGGACCGGGAGGAGGAGGCCCCCGACGCGCCCCGCACGGACGCGGGCCCCGACCACCCCGCGTACCTGATCTACACCTCCGGCTCCACCGGCCGCCCCAAGGGCGTCGCCGTCACCCACCGGGCGATCGTCAACCGCCTCGCCTGGATGCAGGGGGAGTACGGGCTGACCGCCGACGACCGGGTCCTCCAGAAGACCCCGGCGAGCTTCGACGTGTCCGTGTGGGAGTTCTTCTGGGCCCTGACCGAGGGCGCCGCCGTCGTCCTCGCCCGCCCCGACGGCCACCGCGACCCCGGCTACCTGGCCGAACTGATCCGCGCCGAGCGGATCACCACCCTGCACTTCGTCCCCTCGATGCTGGCCGCCTTCGTCCAGGCCCTGGAGGCCGCGCCCGGCGGCCCCGACTGGGCGGTGCCCCTGCGCCGGGTCTTCTGCAGCGGCGAGGCGCTCACCGGCCCCGACGCCCGCCGCTGGGCGGAGCTGACCTCCCGGCCCGGCCGGGGACCCGTACCGCTGCACAACCTGTACGGGCCCACCGAGGCCGCCGTCGACGTCACGCACTTCCCGTACGAGGGCGCCGACGGGCCCGCCGTCCCGATCGGCCGGCCCGTCTGGAACACCCGCCTGCACGTGCTCGACTCCTTCCTGCGGCCCGTCCCGGACGGCGTGCCCGGCGAGCTGTACCTCGCCGGGGTCCAGCTGGCGCGCGGCTACCACGGGCGGCACGCCCTGACCGCCGAGCGGTTCGTCGCCGACCCCTTCGGGGCGCCCGGCAGCCGCATGTACCGCACCGGCGACCTCGTCCGCCGCCGGGCCGACGGCGCCGTCGAGTACCTCGGCCGCACCGACCGGCAGGTCAAGATCCGGGGCAACCGCGTCGAACTCGGCGAGATCGAGACCGCCCTCGCCGGCCTGCCCGGCGTGGCCCGCGCCGCCGTGGTCGTCCGCGACGGCGCCCTCGTCGGCTACGCGGTGCCCGCCCCCGGCGCGCCCGCGCCGGACGCCGACGCCCTGCGCGACGGCCTCGCCGGCGCCCTGCCCGCCCCCCTGGTGCCCAGCGCCGTCGTCGTCCTCGACGCGCTGCCCCTGACGCCCAGCGGCAAGCTCGACCAGAACGCCCTGCCCTCGCCGTCCACCGCCCCCCGGGCCGGCGGACGCGCGCCCCGCGACGCCCGCGAACGCGCCCTGTGCGAGGTCTTCACCGCCGTCCTCGGCATTCCCGGCATCGGCGCCGACGACGACTTCTTCGTGCTCGGCGGCGACAGCCTCACCTCGATCGCCGTCGCGACCGGGGCCCGCGAGAGGGGACTGACGATCAGCCCGCGCGACGTGTTCCGGCACCGCACCCCCGCCGCGCTCGCGGCGGCGGCACCGGCCGAACCCGAGCCCGAACCCCGCGAGAGCACCGGGGCCCCCGCCGTCACGGTCTCCGCCACCGACGCCGGACAGGCCGCCGCCGCGCTCCAGGCCGTCCTCGCGCAGCAGAGCCTGGCGGGCGCGGCCGTCGACCCGGCCCTCAAGGCCCTCCTCGACCAGCTCACCGCCGCCGCGCCCCCGCAGGAGCCGCAGACCCCGGCCGCCCCGCTCGGCGGCCTGGAGCTGACCGACGAGGAGACCGCCCGCGTCGCCGAGGTCGCGGCGGGACTGCCCGTCGCCGACGTCTGGCCGCTCTCCCCGCTCCAGGAGGGCATGTACTTCCACGCCACCTACGACGCCGGGGACGCCCTCGACGTCTACCTGTCGCAGGAGACCCTGGACCTCGACCACCGCCTCGACGCCGACCGGCTGCGCGCCGCCTGCCGGGCGCTCCTCGACCGCAACGAGGGGCTGCGCGCCGGGTTCACCGGCGACGGCCTGCCCCGGCCCGTCCAGTTCGTCGTCGACGGCGCCGAGGTCCCGCTGACCGAGACCGACCTGTCCGCGCTGCCCGCCGACGAGCGGCACGCGCGCGTGGAGGAGATCCTCGCGGCCGACCGCCGGCGGCGCTTCGACCTGTCGGCCCCACCGCTCTGCCGCCTCCACCTGATCCGCCTCCCCGAAGGACGCGACCGGCTGGTCGTCACCCACCACCTCATCCTGTGGGACGGCTGGTCCGCCTGGCTCTTCCTGGAGGAGCTGTTCACCCTGTACGAGAACGGCGGCGACCCCACCGGGCTGCCCGCCCCCGGCTCGTACCGCGACTACCTCGCCTGGCTGGACGGCCAGGACACCGCCGAGGCCGTCGACGCCTGGCGCGGTGCCCTCGCCGGCTTCGACGAACCGACCCTGGTCGCCCCGACCGGCCGCGACGCCGGCCCGGTCATCCCGGCCGACTTCGACGCGGTCCTGACGGAGCGGACGAGCGACCGGCTGCGCGCCGCCGCCCGCCGCCACGGCCTCACCCCGAACACGGTCCTCAACGCCGCCTGGGGCCTGGTCCTCTCCACCACCACCGGCCGCCCCGACGTCGCCTTCGGCACGGCGGTCGCCGGCCGCCCCGCCGACCTGCCGAACGCCGCCGGCATCATCGGCATGTTCCTCAACACCGTCCCGGCCCGGACCGCGTTCGCCCCCGACGAGCCGCTGCTCGGCCTGCTGCGCCGCCTCCAGACCGAGCGGGCCGCCGTCATGCCGTACGAGTACGTCGGCCTCGGCACCCTCCAGCGGGAGACCGGCCACCGCCGCCTCTTCGACACCCTCTTCGTGCTGCGCTCCGCCGACGGCGAGGACCGGGCCGCCGAACTCCGCCGCCGGCACGGCATCACCGGCGTGTCCAACGTCGACGGCACCCACTTCCCGCTGACCCTGATCGTCACCCCCGGCACCCGGATCCGGGTCACCCTCGCGGCCCGCCCCGACCTGTTCGACGCCGAGGCCGCCACCACGGTCCTCGGCCGGTTCACGGCCGTCCTGGAACGGCTCGCGGACCTCCTCGACGGGCCCGGTGCCGCCACCGTCCGCACCGCCGCCGTCGACCTGCTGCTCCCGGCCGAGCGCGCCGCCCTGACGGCCGGACTCGCCGCCGGACGCGACCCCGTGCCGAACGAGACCGTCGCCGACATGCTCGCGGCCCAGGTCGCCCGCACCCCCGACGACGTCGCCCTGGTCTTCGGCGAGACCTCCCTCACGTACGCCGCACTCGACGCGCGCGTCAACCGGATCGCCCGGCTGCTGCTCGCCCGGGGCGCCGGACCCGAGAAGGTCGTGGCGCTCGCGCTGCCCCGCTCCCTCGACATGGTCGCCGCCCTCTTCGCCGTCCTGCGCACCGGCGCCGCCTACCTGCCGCTCGACCTCGACCACCCGGCCGACCGGCTGCGCCTCATGGTCGAGGACACCGGCCCGCTCTGCCTGGTCTCCACCGCCTCCGTCGCCGCCGCCCTGGACACCGGCGCGCCCGGACTCCTCCTGGACGACCCGGCCGTGGCCGCCGAGCTGGACGCCCTGGACGGCGGCGCGGTCACCGACGCCGAACGGCCCGCGTTCGCGCACGACGTACCGGACCGCCTGGAACACCCGGCGTACGTCATCTACACCTCCGGCTCCACCGGCCGCCCCAAGGGCGTCGTCACCCCCTACCGGGGCCTGACGAACATGCAGCTCAACCATCAGGAGGAGATCTTCGCCCCGGCCATCGCCTCGGCCGGCGGACGGCGCCTGCGCATCGCGCACACCGTCTCCTTCGCCTTCGACATGTCGTGGGAGGAGCTGCTCTGGCTCGTCGAGGGCCACGAGGTCCACGTCTGCGACGAGGAGCTGCGCCGCGACGCCGAGGCCCTGGTCGCCTACTGCGACCGGCACCGGGTCGACGTCGTCAACGTGACCCCCACCTACGCCCAGCTCCTCGTGGAGGAGGGCCTGCTCGACCAGGACGAGGCGGCCGGGAAGCACCGGCCCGCCCTGGTCCTGCTCGGCGGCGAGGCCGTCTCCGACACGGTGTGGAACCGGCTGCGGGACACCGACGGCTGCTACGGCTACAACCTGTACGGGCCGACCGAGTACACCATCAACACCCTCGGCGGCTCGACGGCCGACAGCGCGACCCCCACGGTCGGCCGGCCCATCCGCAACACCCGCGCCCACGTCCTCGACGCCATGCTCCGCCCGGTCCCGCCGGGCTGCCCCGGCGAGCTGTACATCGCGGGCACCGGCCTGGCCCGCGGCTACCACGACCGCCCCGGCCTCACCGCCGAGCGCTTCGTCGCGGACCCCTTCGGGGAGCCCGGCGAGCGGATGTACCGCACCGGCGACCTCGTGCGGCAGCGGCCCGACGGCCTGATCGACTTCCTCGGCCGCACCGACGACCAGGTCAAGATCCGCGGCTACCGCGTCGAACTCGGCGAGATCGCCACGGCCCTGTCCGCACACCCCGGGGTCGCCCACGCGGCGGTCGTCGTCAACACCGACACCGGCACCAAGCGGCTGGTCGGCTACTACGTGCCGGAGGAGGACGCCCTCGACCCGCAGGCGCTCCGCGCCCACCTCAAGACCGCCCTGCCCGACTACATGGTCCCGGCCGCGCTCGCCGCCGTGGACACCCTGCCGCTGACCGTCAACGGCAAGCTCGACGTCCGCGCCCTGCCCGCCCCCGACCCCGCCCGCGCCGGAGGAACCGGCCGCGCCCCGCGCACCCCGCGCGAGGAGACCCTCCGGGACCTCTTCGCCGAGGCCCTCGGACTGCCCGGGGAGGCCGTCGGCATCGACGACGACTTCTTCGACCTCGGCGGCCACTCGCTCCTCGCCACCCGCCTGGTCAGCCGCGCCCGCACCGCGCTCGCCGCCGAACTCGCCATCCGCGACCTGTTCGAGGCCCCCACGGTCGCCGAGCTGATCGAGCGCGCCGACCGCGCCGCGGGCCCCGCCCGGCCCGCCCTCACCGCGGGCGAGCGCCCCGACGAGCTGCCGCTCTCCCACGCCCAGCAGCGCCTCTGGGTCGTCCAGAAGATCGAGTCCGGCTCCGCCGCCTACAACTTCCCGCTGGTCCTGCGGCTGCGCGGCCCCCTCGACGCCGACGCCTGGGAGGCCGCCCTGGCCGACGTCACGGCCCGGCACGAGGCCCTGCGCACCGTGTTCGCGGAGCGCGACGGCCGGGTGTTCCAGCGGGTGCTGCCCGCCGGGGAGGCACGGCCCGCCGTCGAGCGGCTCACCGCCACCGAGGACGCGCTGCCCGGCCTGGTCGACACGGCCGTCAACCGGCCCTTCGACCTCGCCGCCGAACTCCCGCTGCGCGCCGCGCTCGTGGAGCTCGGCCCCGAGGACCACGCCGCGGTCCTGCTGCTCCACCACATCACCACCGACGAGTGGTCCGACCGCCCCTTGCTCCGCGACCTCGCCACCGCCTACGCGGCCCGGACCGCCGGCACGGCACCGGAGTGGGAGCCGCTGCCCGTCCAGTACGCCGACTACGCCCTGTGGCAGCAGCGCCTCCTCGGCGACCCCGCCGACCCGGACAGCCGGGCCGCCCGGCAGCTGGAGCACTGGCGCACGGCCCTGGACGGCGCCCCCGAGGAACTGGAGCTGCCCACGGACCGGCCGCGCCCGGCCCGCCCCGCCTTCACCGGCGCCGAACTGGACGTCGTCTTCGACGCCGACGTCCACGAGGGCCTGCGGCGGCTCGCCCGGGAGACCGGCGCCAGCATGTTCATGGTGGCGCACGCCGCCGTGGCCGTCCTCCTCCACCGCCTGGGCGCCGGCACCGACATCCCCCTCGGCGCGCCCATCGCGGGCCGGGGCGACGAGGCCCTGGACGACCTCGTCGGCTTCTTCGTCAACACCCTGGTGCTCCGCACCGACCTGAGCGGCGACCCGAGCTTCACCGAGCTCCTCGCCCGGGTCAGGGAGACCGACCTCGCCGCGTTCTCGCACGCGGACGTGCCCTTCGAGGCGGTGGTGGAGAAGCTCAACCCGACCCGGTCGCTCTCCCGCAACCCCCTCTTCCAGGTGATGGTCGGCTACCACGCCCGCACCGGCGACGCCCTCGAACTGCCCGGCCTGACCGCCGACTACCTGCCCTTCCGCATCCGCTCGGCCAAGTTCGACCTGGTGTTCTCCTTCACCGAGCACACCCCGGCCGACGGCGGCCCCGGCTCCCTCGGCTGCCGCCTGGAGTTCGCCACGGAGCTCTTCGACCGGGAGACCGCCGAGCGGATCGGGGAACGCCTCCAGACCCTCGTCGCGGCCCTGGTCGCCGCCCCCGGACGGCCCGTCTCCCGGGCCGAGATCCTGGACGGCGCCGAACGGCACCTGGTCCTGGAGGAGTTCAACGCCACGGCCCGCGAGGTCGACGAGGAGACCTTCCCGGCCCTCTTCGCCCGGCGGCGCGCCGAACGCCCCGACGCGGTCGCCGTCGTGGAGCGCTCCCGCTCCGTGACGTACGCCGAGCTCGACGCCCGCGCCGACCGCGTCGCCGCCCTCCTGGCCGCCCGCGGCGTCGGACCCGAGAGCGTGGTCGGCGTGGCCGTGCCCCGCTCGGTCGACACGGTCGCCACGGTCCTCGCCGCCATGAAGCTGGGCGCCGCGTTCCTGCCGCTCGACCTCGTCCACCCGGCCGACCGCCTCGCGTACATGATCGAGGACTCCCGCACGGCCCTCGTCGTCGGCACCGAACCGGTCGCGGGCAAGATCCCCGACGTGCCGGGCGTACCGGTGCTGCTGCTCGACGAACCGGCGACCGCCGCCGCCCCGCGCGACCTGCCGGACGCCCCGCTCGGCGGCGGCCCCGCCGCCCTGGACACGGCCGCGTACGTCATCTACACCTCCGGCTCCACCGGCCGCCCCAAGGGCGTCGTCGTCCCCCACGAGGGGATCGCCAGCCTGGTCGCCACCGCCGTCGACCGGATGGGCCTGCAACGCGACAGCCGCGTCCTGCAGTTCGCCTCCGTCGGCTTCGACGTCTTCGTCTTCGAACTGGCCATGGCCCTCTGCCACGGCGGCCGGCTCGTCCTGATCACCGACGAGGCCCGGGTCGCGGGCCCCGCCCTCACCGACTTCCTCGCCGACCAGCGGATCACCCACATGATCCTGCCGCCGTCCCTCGTCTCCGCCCTGCCGCCCGGCTGCGCCCTGCCCGGGGGCTCGACCGTCCTCGTCGGCACCGAGACCGTGCCGCCGGACCTCTTCGAGCGCTTCGGCACCACCGCCCACCTGATCTGCGCGTACGGGCTGACCGAGGCGACCGTCAACTCCACCCTGTGGCCCGCCCGCGAGCACCCGGGCCGCCCGTCCGGCCGGGTCCCCATCGGCCGGCCCGACCCCAACACCCGCTGCTACGTCCTCGACGAGCACCTCAGGCCGGTCCCGCCCGGCGTCGCGGGCGAGCTGTACGTCTCCGGACGCGGCCTCGCGCGCGGCTACCTCGGCAAGCCCGGACTGACCTCGGAGCGGTTCGTGGCCGACCCGTACGGCCCGCCCGGCAGCCGCATGTACCGCACCGGCGACCGCGCCCGCTGGCGCGCCGACGGCAACGTCGACTTCCTCGGCCGCGTCGACACCCAGGTGAAGGTGCGGGGCTTCCGCATCGAACTCGGCGAGATCGAGGCGGCGCTCGCCTCCCACCCGTCGGTGGCCCAGGCCGCCGTGGTGCCCGACCGCGACGGCGACATCGTGCGCCTGGTCGGCTACGCCGTGCCGGAGGCGGGGGAGCGGGAGCCCGACCCGCAGGAGCTGCGCGCCCACGCGGCCGGCCTCCTGCCGGAGTACATGGTCCCGGCGCTCGTCGTCGCGCTCGACGGACCGCTGCCCCTCACGCCCAACGGCAAGCTCGACCGCAAGGCGCTGCCCGCGCCGGACTGGGCCGCCATGACCGGCGACACCGGCCCGGCGAACGAGACGCAGGAGCGGCTCGCCGGACTGTTCCGCGAGATCCTCCGCCTCGACCGGGTCGGCGTCCACGACAACTTCTTCGCGCTCGGCGGCCACTCCATGGCCTCGATGCGGCTCCTGGGCCGCATCCGGGCCGAGTTCGGGGTCGAGCTGAGCATCCGGGACGTCTTCGACGCCCTCACGGTCGCCGGTCTGGAGGCCAAGCTGAAGGGCGCCGCCGCGGCCCGCCCGGCGCTCCTGCCCGCCGCGGCCCCCGAGGGGCCCCGGCCCGCCGCGCCCGTCCAGCGCCTCCAGTGGGACGCCTCCCGCCGAGTCCCCGCCTTCGACCACGCCCTGGTCCTCCGCTCGCCCGGCGGCCTGGACGCGGAGGCCCTGGCGGCCGCGCTCGCCGATGTGGCGGCCCGCCACGAGCCGCTGCGCACCGCCTTCGCCGAACACGACGGCGTCCTGCACCTCGTCGACGCCGCACCGCCCGTCCTGGTGCGGGAGGAGAGCGCCGACCCGGAGGCCCGCCTGCGCGAGCTGGCCGGGGGAGCGCCCGCGCCGGACCGCGAGGCACCGCTGCGGGCCCACCTCCTGACCGGACCCGACGGACGGCAGTCGCTGCTCCTGACCCTGCACTACCTGGCCGTCGACGAATGGTCGGTCGTCCCGCTCTTCCGCGACCTGACGTCCGCCTACACGGCCCGTACGGAGGGCCGGACGCCCGACTGGGAGCCGCTGCCCGTCTCGTACACGGACTACGCCCGCTGGGCCCGCGAGGTCCTGGGCGACCCCGGCGACCCGGACAGCAGGGCGGCCCGCCAGCTCGCCCACTGGCGGCGGGTCCTGGAGGACGCGCCGGCCGAACTCGCCCTCCCCGCCGACGGCCCGCGCGCCTCCGGACCCGGCGCGGGCCACGTCGGCTTCGTCCTGGACGAGAAGCTGCACGCGTCCGTCGACGAGCTGGCCCGGGCGACCGGCACCAGCATGTTCATGGTCCTGCACTCCGCCCTGGCCGCCCTGCTCACCGCCCACGGCGCGGGCACGGACCTGCCGCTCGGCACGATGGTCGCGGGGCGCACGGACGACCGGCTCGCGGACCTCGTGGGCTGCTTCTTCAACACGCTCGTCCTGCGCACCGACACGGCCGGGGACCCCACCTTCGCCGAGCTGCTCTCCCGGGTCCGGGAGACCACCCTGAGCGCCCTCGACCGCCAGGAGGTCCCCTTCGAGGAGGTGGCCCGCACGGCCGGGCTGCCCCCGGAGGGCCCGCAGGTCATGGTGATCCACCACGAGCAGGCGGACCTGGACCGCCTGGAGGGCGGCGTCGGCTCCCTCGACGCCGTGCCGACCGGCTCCACGCGGGCCCGGCTCACCCTCAGCTTCTACGAGCCGCTGGGCGAGGGCCCGGTCCACTGCGGCCTCATCCACGCGACCGACCTGTTCGGCGCCGCCAAGGCACGGCGGCTCGCCGACGAACTCCAGGGCCTGCTGCGCGCCGTGGTCACCGACCCGGAGCAGCCGCTCTCGGAGCTGTTCACCGCCATGTCCACGAGGAGCGACGACGCATGACCACCAACCCGTTCGAGGATCCGCGGGGCCGTTTCCTGGTCCTGGCCGACGAGGAGGGCCGGCACTCGCTGTGGCCGTCCTTCACGGAGGCGCCGGCCGGCTGGCGCACCGTCTTCGGCGAGGACACCCGGGACGCCTGCGTGGAGTACGTGGAGACCCACTGGACCGACCTGCGCCCGGCGAGCCCGGCGGCAGGGCGGGGCTGAGCCACGGAAACGGGTGAAGGCCCCCTCCCTTTCGGGAGGGGGCCTTCACCCGTTTCCGTCAGTTCCGTACGGCGGCCGGTTCGCGGCGGCTGTCGGACCAGGCCGACCACAGCTCGGCGTAGTGCCCGCCCGCCGCGACCAGGTCCTCGTGGGTGCCGGTCTCGACGACCCGGCCCCCGTCGAGGACGACGATCCGGTCCGCCGCGGCGGCCTGCGGCAGCCGGTGGGCCACCATCAGGCCCGTGCGGCCCTCCAGGGCGCGCAGGGCGGCGGTCTCCAGGATCCGGGCGCCCGCGCTGCCCGCGTCGGCGGTCGCCTCGTCGAGAATGGCGACGGGCGCGTCCGTGAGGACGAGCCGGGCCAGGGCCAGGTGCTGGGCCTGGGTCACCGTGAGCCGGTGACCGCCCTCGCCCACGACCGTCGCCAGGCCCTCGGGAAGCGCGTCGGCCCACTCCAGGGCGCCGACGCGGTCCAGGGCCGCGCGCAGCTCCTCGTCCGTCGCCCCGGGCCGGGCCAGGCGCAGGTCCTCGGCGAGGGGACCGGAGAAGACGTGGACCTCCTGGCTGATCAGGGTGACGGCCCGCCGGACCCCGGCGGGACCCAGCTCGCGGGCGTCCACGCCGCCCAGGGCGATCGCGCCGGCCGCCGGCTCGTGGACGCCGGCGATCAGCTTGGCGAGCGTGGTCTTGCCCGCGCCGCTGGCGCCGACCAGGGCCACCCGCTCGCCGGACCGCACGTCGAGGTCGACCTCGTGGAGCACCGGGTGCCCGTCCACGTAGGCGTGGCCGAGACCCGTCACCTTGACCGAGCCGTCCACCGGCGCGGCGGACCGGCCCTCGGGCTCCCGCTCCGCCGGCAGGCTCGACACGCCGACGAGCCGGGCGAGGCTCGCCCCGGCGGACTGGGCGTCGTCGATGAGGAAGAGCGCGGCGTTGATCGGGTTGAACAGGCCGTGGAAGTAGAGCGCCGCCGCCGTGGCCGTGCCGATGCTCACCGACCCGGCGTCGACCAGGAGGAAGCCGGTGACCAGGATCGATGCCATGCCGAGGAACTCGGCGGCGTTCAGGCGGGAGAAGAAGCCGGAGACCAGGCGCATGCCGCTCGCCGCCAGGTCGACGGCCGCGCCCGAACGCCCTTCGAGCAGGTCAGCGTGGCGGCCGGTGAGCCGGAACGCCCGTACGGTGCGCACGCCCCCGACGCTGTCGAGCAGCTGGTGCTGGAGGGCGCCGGTCGCGATCCGGTGCTCGGCGTAGATCCGCGCGGCGCGCGGGATGTACCAGCGCACGGTGAGGACGTGCACCGGGACGGCGACGAGGACGGCGAGCAGGAAGCGCCAGTCCAGGACGGCGAGGCCCACCAGGGTCAGGGCGATGGTGAGGAAGGCGTTCGCGAACTCGGGCAGGGCCTGCCGGACCGCCCGCGCGATCAGCGTGACGTCGCCCGTCACCCGGGCGGTCAGGTCGCCCGAGCCGGCCTTCTCGACCCGTTCGAGCGGCAGCCGCAGCGCCCGGGCGATGAACCGTTCCCGCAGGTCCGCGAGGACCGTCTCGCCGAGCCGCGCGACCAGCGACTTGCCGACGGCGGTCGCCGCGCCCCGCGCCACGGCCACCACGAGGAGCAGCACCATCGGCACGGTCAGCGCGGCCGTGCCGCTGCGCTCCACGACCAGGTCCACGATCCGGCCGAGCAGCGGGGCGGTCAGCAGTCCGATGCCGGTGCCGGCGACCAGGACGGTCAGCGAGGCCGCGGCGAGCAGCCGGTGGCGGCGCAGCAGCCCGCGCACGACGGCGAGGGTCTGCGCGCCGGTCGCGGTGGGCAGGAGGGCGCGCTCGGGCGTGCCGGTCGCGGTGGGCAGGGGCGCGCTCCCGGGCGTACCGGATCCGCTCATCGTGCGTCCTTCGTCCTCGTCCTTCGCGCCGGTGTCCGGCGCGGTCGTGTCGCGGCCGGCCGTCATGCCAGTACCGCCGAGCGGTACGTCTCGTGGGAGGCGACGAGCTCCGGGTGGCTGCCCTCGGCGGCCACCGTCCCCTCGTCGAGCATCACCACGACGTCGGTTCCGGCGAGCAGGGCCGGGCTGGTGGTGACCAGGAGGGTGGTGCGGCCCCGGCGCAGCTCCCGCAGCCGGGCGGCGATGCGGGCCTCGGTGACCGTGTCGACGGCCGTGGTCGGGTCGTGGACGACCAGGACCGGCGGGTCGGCGGCCAGGGCGCGGGCGAGCGCGACCCGCTGGCGCTGGCCGCCGGAGAGCGAGCGGCCCCGCTCGGCGAGGACGGTGTGCACGCCGTCGGGCAGGGCGTCGGCGACGTCGTCCGCCGCGGCGGCGGCGAGCGCGGGACCGACGTCCGGCGCGCCGTCGCCCGCCCCGGCCCGTACGTTGGCGAGGAGGCTGTCCTCGAACAGGTCGGCGTCGTGGTGGGCGACCAGGATCGCCCGGCGGGCGTCGCCGGGGTCGAGGTCGGCCAGCGGTACGCCGTCGAGTTCCACGGTCCCCCCGGCGGGCTCCCGTTCGCGGCCCAGGCAGAGCAGCAGGTCGTTCGCGGCGGCCGGGTCCCGGGAGACCACCCCGACGACGCTGCCGGGCGCCACGTCGAGGTCGAGGCCGCGCAGCGCGCCGTGGGTCAGGCCGCGCAGCCGCAGCCGCCCGGCGACGGGGGAGGGGAGCGGGACCGTCCCGGCGGCGACGGCCGGGGGCGAGGCGAGGACCTCGGCGATCCGGTCGGCCGAGGCGCGGGCCTGGGCGAACTCGCCGTTGACGTAAGTGAGGAGCTGGAAGGGCCCCAGGAGGTACTGGGCGAGGCCGACGGCCGCCACCAGGTCGCCCACGCTGATCGTGCCGCGCATCGCCAGATGGGCGCCGACCAGGCCGATCACCGCGATGAAGACGCCGGTCAGGGCGAGGATGGCGCCGTCGTGCCAGGCCCGGCTGCTGGCCGCCCGCAGTGCCGAGGCGAGGGAGCTCCGGCTGGTCTCCCGGTAGCGGGAGACCGCCGCGCCCTCGGCGCCCATGCCCTTCAGGACGCGCAGCCCCGCCACCAGGTCGGCGGCGACGCCGGAGGCGTGGGCGGCGTGCTCCTGCTCGGCCTCGCTGCGCCGCTCCAGCGGCCGGCTGATGAGGTGGCCGATCCACAGCAGGGGCGGCACGCCGAGGAGGACGAGCAGACCGAGCGGGACGGAGACGCGCAGCAGGGCCACGGCGCTGACGGCGAGTCCGGTGAGCGCGGACAGCGCGTACGGCAGGGCGGAGGCGACCGAGCCGACCCGGCGGGCGTCGCCGGTCGCGACGGCGGTCAGCGCGCCCGGGAGCCGGCCGGTATCGGCGCCGCCCCTCGGGTCGAGCACCCGGGCGGCGAGGTCCTGCCGGATCCGGTGCGCGGCGCTCTCGCCCGCCCCCTCGGCGAACCGGGCCGAGATCCGGTAGCAGGTGGAGAGCACGAGGAAGAGCCCGGCCAGGACGAGCAGCCAGCGCAGCAGCGCCCCGGAGGACCCGGTCCCCACGGCCTCGTCGATGGTCAGGCCGATGACGACCGGCACGAGGGCCTCGCACGCCTGGTGGGCCATGGCGAGGAGCGACGCCCCGCCGACCCGGCGGCGTTGGTCGCCGAGCGCTCTCCGGAGGACGTGGCCCCCCGTTGGTCCTCCAGCGGGCATGCGGAGCCTCCACGAAGAGAGAGATGGTTAGGTAAGGCTACCTTAATGAGGGGTGCTGCCAAGAGGTGTCAACAAGACACCGCAGGGTGCCGGGGGCGGGCGCGCGACCGGTGGTCCGGAGATCGCGTTGACCCGCCGGGGCTATCCGGTTAGGCTCGCCTAAGTTGACCTGTTCGGCACGTCAAGTCACGTGCGGCGCACCCGGCTTGGGCCCCACGGCCGGACGGGGGCGCGAACCGCCGTCAGGGGGAGTGGCCGTTGTCCGTCGAAATCCAGACGGCGTCCGGGGGGAGGACCGGCGGGCCCGCCGTGCCCCCCGTGCGCCCGGCCACCGTCGCCCTGCGCGGCGCGGGGCTCCTCGTGACGCTCGGAGCGCTGCTCCTCGTCTCCCTGCTGAGCGTCTGGGTGGGCACCCGGGGAATCCCCTTCGCCTCCACCTGGGAACTGCTGTGGCACCCCGACGGGTCCGAGGCCTCCGTCATCGTCCACGACTACCGCGTCCCCCGCACCCTCCTCGGCCTCCTCGTCGGAGTGGCGCTCGGCCTGTCCGGCGCCCTCATGCAGGCCCTGACGCGCAATCCGCTCGCCGACCCCGGACTGCTCGGCGTGAACCTGGGCGCCTCCGCCGGCGTCGTCGTCGCCATCGCCTTCCTCGGCGTGGCCTCGCCCCTCGGCTACGTCTGGTTCGCCCTCGCCGGAGCCGCCGCCGCCTCGGTCGGCGTCTACCTCCTCGGCTCCTCCGGCCGCAAGCTCGCCACCCCCGACCGGCTCGTCGTCGCCGGAGCGGCCGTCACCGCCGTCCTGTACGCCTTCAACTGGGGCGTGCTGCTGTTCGACCCGGAGGCCTTCGACCAGTTCCGCTTCTGGACCGTGGGCTCCCTCGCGGGCCGCTACCACGACATCGTCCTCCTGATCCTGCCGTTCGTCGCCACCGGCCTGGTCGTCGCCCTCCTCCTCGCCCCCTCCCTCAACGCCCTCGCCATGGGCGACCAGGTGGGCCGCGCCCTCGGCGTGAACGTCGGCCGCACCCGGCTCCTCGCCGCCCTCGCCGTGATGCTGCTGTGCGGGGCCGCCACCGCCGCCGCCGGACCGATCGGCTTCGTGGGCCTGGCCGTCCCGCACATCGCCCGCTTCGTCGTCGGCCCCGACCAGCGCTGGGTCCTCACGTACTCGATGCTCCTCGCGCCCGTCCTGCTCATCGGGTCGGACGTCCTCGGCCGCGTCCTCGGCGCCCCCGGCGAGGTGCAGGTCGGCATCGTCACCGCCTTCATCGGCGCCCCCCTGTTCATCGCGCTCTGCCGCCGACGGAAGCTGGTCATGCTGTGAGCGTCCTCGCACGAGAGGCCGGGGCACGAAAGGCCGAGGCCCCGGCGCCCCGCGTCGTCGGCGGCCGGGTCCTCCGCGTCGGCCGCGGCGCCGTCTCCCTGCGCGTGCGGGGCCGCACCGTCGCCGTCACCCTCCTGCTGCTCGCCGCCCTGGTGCTGGTCGTCGGCACCACCCTCACCACCGGGGACTTCCCGCTCACCGTCGGAGAGGTCCTCCGCGCCCTCACCGGCAACGACACCGGTGCCGCCGACTTCGTCGTCAACACCCTCCGCATGCCCCGCGTCCTGACCGCGGTGTTCGTCGGCGCCGCCCTCGCCGTGAGCGGGGCGATCCTGCAGAGCCTCACCCGCAACCCCCTCGGCAGCCCCGACATCATCGGCTTCACCAACGGCTCCGCCGTCGGCGCCCTCGTCGTCATCGTCCTCGTGCACGGCAGCATGACCCAGATCGCCCTCGGCGCCCTCGCCGGCGGCCTCGCCACCGCCCTCGCCGTCCACCTCCTCATGATCGGCCGCGGACTCCAGGGGTTCCGGCTCGTCGTCATCGGCGTCGGCGTCAGCGCCCTGCTCCTCGCCGTCAACTCGTACCTGATCACCCGGGCCACCTTCCAGGAGGCCCTGGAGGCCCAGGCGTGGCTCATCGGCAGCCTCGGCAACCGGACGTGGACACACGCCAACGCCGTCGGCCTCGCCCTCGCCGTCCTGCTCCCCCCGGCCCTCCTCCTCTCCCGCCGCCTCGCCATGGTGGAGATGGGCGACCTCACCGCCACCGCGCTCGGCGTGAACGTCCGCCGCACCCGTACGGCGCTCCTCGTCGTCGGCGTCGCCCTCGCCGCGTTCGCCACCGCCGTCACCGGCCCCATCTGGTTCATCGCCCTGGCCGCCCCCCAGGTGGTGCGCCGGCTCACCGGATCGCCCGCGCCCGCCCTGCTGTCCTCCGCCCTCATGGGCGCCGTCCTGCTCGCCCTGAGCGACCTCGTCGTCCAGCGGGCCTTCGCGCCCGCGCTCCTCCCCGTCGGCACGGCGACCGGCGCCCTCGGCGGGACCTATCTCATCTGGCTGCTGATCACCGAGTCGCGAAAGAGCCGCGCATGACCGCCAAGAACCCCTCCGGGCCCCGGCTGCGCGCCGAGGACCTCACCCTCTCCTACGACCGCCGGACGGTCGCCACGTCCCTCAGCGTCGACATCCCCGACCACTCCTTCACGGTGATCATCGGGCCCAACGCCTGCGGCAAGTCCACCCTCCTCTCGGCCCTCGCCCGGATGCTCACGCCCAAGGCCGGACAGGTCTACCTCGACGGCGCGGCCATCTCCTCGTACCGCTCCCGCGAGGTCGCCCGCCGCCTCGGCCTGCTCCCGCAGACCTCCAGCGCGCCCGGCGGCATCACCGTCGGCGACCTCGTCGCCCGCGGCCGCTACCCGCACCAGCGGCTCCTGAAGCAGTGGTCCGCCGAGGACGAGGCGGCCGTCGCCGAGGCCATGCGCCAGACCGGCGTCCTCGACCTCGCCGACCGGCCCGTCGACGACCTCAGCGGCGGCCAGCGCCAGCGCGTCTGGCTCTCCATGGTCCTGGCGCAGCAGACCTCCGTCCTGCTCCTCGACGAGCCCACCACCTTCCTCGACATCGCCCACCAGGTCGAGGTCCTCGACCTGTGCGCCGAGCTCCACGCCCGCAAGGGGCACACCGTCGTGGCCGTCCTGCACGACCTCAACCAGGCCTGCCGCTACGCCACCCACCTCGTCGTCATGCGCCCCGGCGGCGTCATCGCCGCCCAGGGCGACCCGGCCTCCGTCATGACCGCCGAACTGGTCGAGGACGTCTTCGGACTGCCCTGCCGGATCATCGACGACCCCGAGACCGGCACCCCGCTCATGGTGCCCGCGGCGCCCAGGCGGTACGACACGGCGGAGGGCACCGGCGGCACGGTGCTCACCACGACCCCCTGAGGCTCTTCGAAGACAACCCCCTAGGGACGGACCCGCCCATGATGCTGTGCACCAGGTTCACCAACGCGCGCGTCCTCACCATGGACCCCGACCACCCGGTCGCCCACGACATCGGCGTCTGGCACGGCCGGATCGCCGGCCTGGACGAGGCCGTGACCGGCCTGCCCGCGCGCGAGGTCGTCGACCTCCAGGGTGCCACCGTGCTGCCCGGCTTCATCGACAGCCACGTCCACCTGGCGTGGACCGGCCTCAAGGCGAGCTCGCCGAGCCTCGCCGGCGTCGAGCGGACCGAGGACGCCCTCGCCGTCGTCGCGGACGCGGTCGCCCGCAAGAACACGCCCGGCGCGTGGATCCACGTCGGGGACTACGACCAGCGCCCCCTCGGCAGGCACCTGACCGCCGCCGACCTCGACCGGGTCGCCGCAGGCCACCGGATCTTCCTCATGCACACCTCCGGCCACGCCTGCGTCGTCAACAGCGCCGTCCTCGACCTGCTCCCCGCCGACGTCCCCCACGACCACGGCCTCCTCGTGGAGAGCGCGATGGGCGCCGTGCGCCGGCTCCGCCTCCCGTACGCGCAGGAGGAACTCGCCGACGCCATCGAGCACGCCGGGCGCGGCTGCCTCGCCGAGGGCGTCACCGCCTGCGCCGAGGCCGGCATCGGCGGCGGCCTGCTCGGCCACAGCCCCGCCGAGCTCGGCGCCTACCAACTCCTGCGCGACCGGGGGCGGCTGCCCCTGCGCGTCCAGCTCATGCCGGGCGCCGACACCCTCAAGCCGCTCGGCGCCCACGAACGGGACGGCATCCCCCGCGGCCTCGACCTCGGCCTGCGCACCGGCTTCGGCGACGACTGGCTGTCCGTCGGCGCCCTCAAGATCTACACCGACGGCGGCATGATGGCCCGCACGGCCGCGCTCACCGAGCCGTACGAGGGCACGGACGGCACCGGCCGGCTCCAGGCCGATCCCGAGCACCTCGCCTCCCTCATCGTGGACGGGCACCTCGCCGGCTGGCAGCTCGCCGTCCACGCCATCGGCGACCGCGCCGCCGACCTCGCCCTGGACGCCCTGGAGCGGGCCCAGGAGCTGCGGCCCCGCCCCGACGCCCGCCACCGCATCGAACACGCCGGCCTGATCCGCCCCGACCAGCTCCCGCGCTTCGCCCGGCTCGGCCTCAGCGCCGTCGTCCAGCCCAACTTCCTGCGGTACTTCGGCGACGACTACGCCACGGTCATGGGCCCGCACCGGGCGCCCTGGATGTACCGGGGACGCGGCTTCCTCGACCACGGCGTCCCGCTGGTCGGCAGCTCCGACCGGCCCGTCACCGACGGATCGCCGCTGCGGGCCGTCCAGTTCATGGTCGAGCGCACCTCCCTCTCCGGCCTCCCGATCGGCCCGGACGAGGCGGTCACCGTCGACGAGGCCCTGCGCGCCTACACGGTCGCCGGCGCCCACGCCTGCCGGTGGGACGACAGCGCGGGCACCCTGAGCCCGGGCAAGCGCGCCGACCTCGTCGTCCTCGGCGACGACCCGCACGCCGTCGACACCTCCCGGATCGGGGACATCGAGGTCGTGGCGACCTTCGTGGACGGCCGCGAGGCGACGGGGACGAAGAGGCTCTGAGCCGCGCCCCGGGACGACGGAGGGCGGGCCCGGAGCCGCAACGGCTTCCCGGGCGGGCCCGCCCTCCGTCGTGCTCAGGCGTCGAGGATCCCCGGCAGCGCCTCCACCAGGGCGTCGATCTGCTCCTCCGTCACCGTCAGGGCGGGAGCGAGCCGCACGGTGGCCGGGCCCGCCGCGTTGACCAGGAAACCGGCGTCCTGGGCCGCCCGCTGGACCAGGGCGGCCCGCGGTTCGGCGAGCACGACGCCGAGCAGGAGGCCGGCGCCCCGCACCTCGGCGACGCCGGGGTGCTTCAGCTCCTCGATCCCCCGGCGCAGCCGCTCGCCCGACCGCACGGTCCGGGTGAGCAGTCCCTCGGCCTCGACGGTCCGCAGGACGGCGAGCCCGGCCGCGCACGCGATCGGGTTGCCGCCGAACGTGGAGCCGTGCTGACCGGGCCCGAGGAGTCCGGCCGCCGAGCCGAAGGCGACCACGGCGCCGATCGGGAGCCCGCCGCCCAGGCCCTTGGCGAGGGTGACCACGTCGGGGTCCACGTCCCAGTCCGCCTGGTGGGCGAACCAGTGGCCGGTCCGGCCGATCCCGGTCTGCACCTCGTCCAGGACGAGCAGCGTGCCGGTCGCCCGGGTGATCTCCCGCGCGGCCCGCAGATACCCCTCGGGTGCGGGGACGACCCCGCCCTCGCCCTGGACCGGTTCGAGGACGACCGCGGCGGTCTCCTCCGTGACGGCCGCGCGCAGCGCCTCGACGTCCCCGAACGGGACGTGCGTCACCTCACCGGGCAGCGGCAGGAAGGGTTCGCGCTTCGCCGGCTGGCCGGTGAGCGCCAGCGCCCCCATGGTGCGCCCGTGGAACCCGCCCTCGGCGGCGACCACGTGCGAACGGCCCGTCCGGCGGGCGATCTTGAAGGCCGCTTCGAGCGCCTCCGCGCCCGAGTTCGCGAAGAAGACCCTGCCCCGCCGGCCGAAGAGCCGGAGCAGCTCCTCGGCCAGGGCGACCGGCGGCCCGGCGACGAACAGGTTCGACACGTGGCCGAGCCGCTCGGCCTGCTCCCGGACGGCCGCGACGACGGCCGGATGGGCGTGGCCCAGGGTGTTGACCGCGATCCCGCCGGTGAAGTCGGTGTACGTACGGCCCGACTCGTCCTCCACGGTGCTGCCCTCGCCCCGGACCAGGGCCAGCGGGGGAGTGCCGTACGTGTCCATCATGACCGCGCGCCAGCGGTCCGTGAGGGTTCTCGTGCTGTCGGCGGCGGTCACGCGTCGTCCTCCTCGGACGGGGAAGCGGATACGGGGGCGGGGGAGGCGTCCGGTTCGGGGTCGGGGACCACGGTGGTGCCCGGCCCGTCCGCGGCGAAGACGCCGCCCAGGAGCGCGTGCGGGACCCGGCCGTCGACGACCCGGGCCGCCCGGACGCCCGCGCGGACCGCGCGCAGGCAGCCCTCCATCTTCGGGAGCATGCCGCTCGCCAGGCCCGGGAGCAGCGCGTCCAGCTCACCTGCCGTCAGCCGGCTCACCACCTCGGTGCTGTGCGGCCAGTCCGCGTACAGCCCCTCGACGTCGGTCAGGACCACCAGCCGGTCCGCGCCGAGGGCCACGGCGAGCGCGGAGGCCGCGAGGTCGGCGTTGACGTTGTAGACCTCGCCGTCCTCGCCCCGCGCGACGGGCGAGACGACGGGGATGCGGCCCGCCTCCAGGAGGGCCCGCACGGCGGCGGTCTCCACGGCCACGACCTCGCCGACGAGACCGATGTCCACGGACCGGCCGTCCACCCACGCGGGGCGCCGCACGGCGGTCATGGTGTGCGCGTCCTCGCCCGACAGGCCCACGGCGAACGGGCCGTGGGCGTTGAGGGCGCCGACCAGCTCCCGCTGCACCTGCCCGGTCAGCACCATGCGGACCACGTCCATGGTCTCGGGCGTGGTCACCCGCAGGCCCGCCTCGAAGCGGACCTCCAGGTCGAGGCGGTCGAGCATGGCGCTGATCTGCGGCCCGCCGCCGTGCACCACGACCGGCCGCAGGCCCGCGTGCCACAGCTCCACGACGTCCTGCGCGAAGGTCCGGTGCAGCGCCGGGTCCACCATGGCGTTGCCGCCGAACTTGACGACGACCGTCCGGCCCCGGAGCTCCTCGGCCCAGGGCAGGTCGGCGGCCGCGGTGACCGTGCCGGCGGCCGCGGCGGCCGTGGTGGCCGTGGTGGCCGTTTCGGCCGGGGCCTCGCCCGGCCGCGCGTGGGGGAGCGTCCCCGTCCGTGTCGTCCCGGGTCCGCTCATGAGCTGTACGCGCTGTTCTCGTGGACGTACTCGGCCGTCAGGTCGTTGGTCCAGAGGACCGCCGACGCGTCGCCGGAGCGCAGGTCGGCGGTGATCGTGATCCGCCGGTCCGACAGGTTGACCTTGTCCCGGGACTCGCCCGCCGCGCCGTCCCGGCACACCCAGACGCCGTTGATCGCCACGTCGAGCCGGTCCGGGTCGAAGACGGCCGCCGTGGTGCCGATCGCGGAGAGCACCCGGCCCCAGTTGGGGTCCTCGCCGTGCAGGGCGCACTTGAGGAGGTTGTTGCGGGCGATGGAGCGCCCCACCTCGACGGCGTCCTCCTCGGAGGCCGCGCCGACGACGTTCACCTCGATCTCCTTGGAGGCGCCCTCGGCGTCCGCCACGAGCTGCCCGGCCAGGTCCAGGCACACCGCGTGCACGGCCTCCTCGAAGGCCGCCGGGTCGGGGACGGTCCCGGACGCGCCCGAGGCGAGCAGCAGGACGGTGTCGTTGGTGGACATGCAGCCGTCCGAGTCCACCCGGTCGAAGGTGGTGCGCACCGCCGCGCGGAGCGCCTCGTCGAGCGCCTCCGGGTCCACGTCGGCGTCGGTGGTGAGGACGACCAGCATGGTCGCGAGCCCGGGGGCGAGCATGCCCGCGCCCTTCGCCATGCCGCCGACCGTCCAGCCGTCCCGGGTCACCGAGGCGGTCTTGTGGACCGAGTCCGTCGTCCTGATCGCGACGGCCGCGTCCTCGCCGCCGTCCGGCGAGAGCAGCTCCCCGGCGGCGTCGACGCCCGCGAGGACGCGGTCCATCGGCAGCCGCACGCCGATCAGGCCGGTGGAGCAGACCGCGACCTCGTGCGGGTCCACGCCCACCGCGTCCGCCGTCCGCTCGGCCGTGAGGCGCGTGTCGACGGCGCCGGCCTGTCCCGTACAGGCGTTGGCGCCGCCGGAGTTGAGGACGACGGCGGATATCCGGCCGTCGGCCAGGACGCGCCGGGACCAGCGCACGGGCGCGGCCTGGACGCGGTTGGAGGTGAAGACGCCGGCGGCGGCGCGCGACGGCCCCCGGTTCACCACCAGGGCCAGATCGCGGTCACCGGACTCCTTGATCCCGGCGGCGATGCCGCAGGCGAGGAACCCCTGTGCAGCGGTCACACTCACGGAGTGACTCCATTCGTGGGCAGGCCCAGCCGTTCCGGCAGGCCTAGGGCGACATTCATGCTCTGCACCGCGCCACCCGCGGTGCCCTTCGTCAGGTTGTCGACGGCGCTCACGCAGACCAGCCGCCCGGCGTCCGGGTCCACGGCGATCTGCACCTGGACCGTGTTGGACCCGAGGACGGCTGCGGTCGAGGGCCACTGCCCGGGCGGCAGCAGCCGGACGAACGGCTCGTCCGCGTAGGCGGATTCGTAGGCCTCGCGCACCGCCTCCGGGCCCGCGGCGAGCGCCTCGGGGCGGAGCCGTGCCGAGCAGGTGGCGAGGATGCCCCGGGGCATCGGGGCGAGCGTCGGGGTGAAGGACACCGTGACGCGCTCGCCGGCCACCAGGGAGAGGTTCTGGACGAGTTCGGGGGTGTGCCGGTGGCCGCCGCCGACCCCGTACGGGCTCATGGAGCCCATCACCTCGGCGCCGAGGAGGTGCGGTTTGAGGGCCCGTCCGGCGCCCGACGTCCCGCTGGCCGCGACGACCACGACCTCCGGCTCCACGAGCCGGGCCGCGTGCGCGGGGAACAGCGCGAGCGTGACCGCCGTGGGATAGCAGCCGGGCACGGCGATCCGCGTCGAGCCCTTCAACTCATCCCGTGCACCGGGGAGTTCCGGGAGGCCGTACGGCCAGGTCCCGGCGTGTTCGGAGCCGTAGAAGCGTTCCCAGGCCGCCGGGTCGCGCAGGCGGAAGTCCGCCCCGCAGTCCACGATCAGCGTGCCGGGGTCCAACTCCCGCGCGTACGCGGCGGACTGCCCGTGCGGCAGGGCCAGGAAGACCACGTCGTGGCCGCGCAGGGCGGCCGCCGAGGTCTCGCCGAGGACCCGGTCCGCGAGCTCCGCCAGTTGCGGCTGTACCGAGCCGAGGGTGCGGCCCGCGCTGCTGTGCGCGGTCACCGCACCGATCTCCACGCCGGGATGCGACAGCAGCAGGCGGAGGAGCTCCCCGCCCGCGTAGCCACTCGCACCGGCCACCGCGACCCTTACGGTCATGTTCTTCCGTCTCTCCGTACGTGTGGGGGCCGCCGCCCCGGGGAGGGGGCCGCGGAACGCCGTTTCAGGGTGGGGGCGCGGGGTTGCCGGGGCGGGCCCCCGGCCGTGCGTCCCGGCGAACGTCTCGCGGCGTCCCGCCGGACGGGGGCCGCGCGACGGGACCCGGCCCCGCGCGCCTCCGGTCTCGGGGACGGGGTCCGTCGCGGGACCGGTCGCCGTGCGCGGCGCCGTTCGCGCCCTCGGCCGTGCCCCCGCTCCGGGTTTCGTTCCGGTCGCCGTTTCGTGTCGTCGTCCGTGGAATCGTTCGCGACCTTCCGGAAGGAACACGAAAAGCGGATGTGCCCGCACCCCCTCACCCTTCGATCGTGACTTAGCTGAGCCTAACCTAAGTTCAGCTTCCTTGGGGCTCGCCCGTCGCGGTCCACCGATGGGCCGGTCCTGTCGAGCGGCCCGGACGGGCCCGGCGTAGGGTCCGGATATGGGAGAGCCGGCGGACGCGGACGCCGATGACGTCTTCGGCGCGGGACGGTTGGAGGCCGTCCTCGCCGACGTGATGCGCGACACCGGTGCCTCGGTCGGTCTGATGTACCTCCGGGTCCCGGGCGAGGACATGCTGCGTCTTGCGCTGGTGTCGGGCGTCTCCCAGGAGATCGCGGCCCCCTGGGTCCGCATCCCGGCCGACGCCCCGATCCCGGTGGTCGACGCCATGCGCGACCGCGAACTCGTGTGGCTGGGAGGTCAGCAGGAGATCGCCCGCCGTTACCCGCGCCTGGGCATCGTGCTGCCGTACGACTTCCTCCTGGCCGCCGCCCCGATCGCCGACGACGACGCCGTGCGGGGCGGGACCGTCCTGCTGTGGCCGGTCTGGCACCCGCCCCACCTCGACGGGCACGAGCGCGCGGCGCTCGACGACTTCGGCCGCCGGGCGGCCCGCCTGCTGCGCCGGGCGGCCGAACGGGAACCGGCGTCCTACCCCTCCGAACCGCGCGTCGTGCACCCGGACCGGCCCCCGGAGGCCGACCCCGTCCTGTCCCGGTCCGCCCTCCGCTTCGCCGAACGGCTGCCCGTCGGCTGCTGCGCCATGGACCTCGACGGACGCCTCACCTTCCTCAACACCGCCGCCGCGGAGCTGCTCCAGGCAGGCGCGGCGGCGCTGCTGGGCAAGCGCCCGTGGGAGGCGCTGCTCTGGCTGAACGACCCCGTCTTCGAGGACCGCTACCGCGCGGCGGTGGTCAGCCGCCAGCCGATGTCCTTCACCGTCGCGCGGCGGCCGGCGACGCGGCTGCTGTTCGAGCTGTACCCGGACGCCACCGGCATCAGCGTCCACATCACCCGGGTGGCGGGACCCGCCGCGACGGACGAGGAGGAGGGGGAGGGGGAAGGGAGGGCGGCCGGGGCGGGTGCGACGGTCCCGCATGGGACCCCGACCTCGCACGAAACCCCGGCCCCGTCCGGGACGCCGGCCCCGGCCCCGGCCGGAATCTCCACCGCACACGGCGTCTCCACCGCACACGGCGTCTTCGCCACGCACGGTGTCTCCGCCGCGTACGGGACCTCGGCCTCGCCCGGGGTCTTCGAGGCGTCCGTCCCCTCCGGGGGGCCGGCCCCGACCCCCCGGCACGCCGAGCCCGTGGGCGCCGGGGCCGTGTACCACCTCATGCACATGGCGGCGACCCTGGCGGAGGCGGCCGGCGTCCACGACGTCGTCGAGCTCGTCGCCGACCAGATCGTGCCGGCCTTCGGTCCGCAGGGCCTCGTCCTGATGAGCGCGGACGAGGGAAGGCTGCGCATCATCGGCCACCGCGGCTACCGCCAGGAGTTCGTGGACCGGTACGACGGCACGCCCCTGACGGCCGAGGTCGCCGACGCCCAGGTCCTCGCCACCGGCGTCCCCGTCTTCTTCACCAGCCCCGAGGACCTGTACCGCGCCCACCCCCGCGCCCCGCGCTACGAGGACCGCTCCGCCTGGGCGTTCCTGCCGCTGATCGCCTCGGGCCGCCCGGTGGGCTCCCTGATCCTCTCCTACGCCCGGCCGCGTTCCTTCCCGGCGGCCGAGCGGGCCATGCTCACCTCCCTGGCGGGCCTCATCGCCCAGGCACTCGCCCGGGCCCGGCTCTACGACGCCAAGCACTCCCTCGCCCACAGCCTCCAGACCAGCCTGCTCCCGCACGGCCTGATCCCGCTCCCGGGCGTCGGGGTCGCCGCCCGCTATCTGCCGGCGGGCCACGGCATGGACGTCGGCGGCGACTTCTACGACCTCATCCGCGCCGCGCCCGACACCGTCATCGCCGTCATCGGCGACGTCCAGGGGCACGATCCGAACGCCGCCGCCCTCATGGGGCAGGTGCGCACCGCCGTCCACGCGCACGCGACGGCCGGCGCGTCGCCCGGCGACATCCTCGCCCGGACCAACCGGCTCCTGAACGACCTGGACCCGGACCGCTTCACCAGCTGTCTGATCGTCGAACTCGACCTGGCCCGCCACCGCCTGCGGCTCGCCACGGCGGGCCATCCGCCGCCGCTCCTGCGCGCGCCCGACGGCCGGACCCGGCTCCTGGAGGTCCCGCCGGGCCTCCTCCTCGGGATCGCCCCGGACGTCGAGTACGCCACGGCGGAGGTGCCCTGGGAGGCCGGTTCCGTCCTCGCCCTCTACACCGACGGGCTCGTCGAGGCGCCCGGCGTCGACATCGGCACGGCCACGGCGGAGCTGTCCGGCCGCCTCGCGCGGTCCCGGCCCGGGGACCTGGACGCGCTCGCGGACGGCCTGATCCGGCACGTGAAGAACCCCGCGCACCGCACCGACGACGTCGCCCTCCTGCTCCTCCGCCGCGAGCCCTGACCCCCGCCCCCTTCGCTCCTTCGCCCTCGCGGTACTCCCGTCTTGCCGTGCCTATCGAATATCGATAGCTTATTATCGGTTTTCGATCGAAGGGGATGTCATGGGGAAGCTGACGGTGTTCGCCCTGCGGGCCGTGCTCGCGGGACTGCTCGCGGGTTCGGTCTTCGTGGAGGCGGTGATGGTGCCGCTCCTGGCCGCCGACCTGGACGGGCTCAGGCCGGAGTACGCGTACCTCCGCACACCGGTGCTCGTGCTCGTCGTCCTGGGCGCGCTGACCGCGCAGACCGTACTGGTCTGCGTGTGGCGGCTGGTGACGATGGTGCGGCGCGGCACGGTGTTCTCGCACGGCGCCTTCCGGTACGTGGACGTCGTCACCGGCGCCTTCGCCGCGGGCGCCGCCCTGGTGTTCGCGTTCGCCGTCCTCCTGGCGCCCGGCGAGGCCGCCGCCCCGGGCGTGGTGCTCCTGATCTGCGGGGCGAGCCTGGCGGTCCTCGGCGTGGCCCTGATCGTGCTCGTGCTGCGGATGCTCCTCGCCCAGGCCGTCGAGCGCGAGGCCGAGGCGAAGCGGATGCGGGCCGAGCTCGCCGAGGTGATCTGATGGCGATCGTCGTGGACGTCGACGTGATGCTGGCCCGGCGCAAGATGTCCGTGGGCGAACTCGCGGAACGCGTGGGCATCACCCCGGCCAACCTCGCCGTGCTGAAGAACGGGCGTGCCAAGGCGGTGCGCTTCACCACCCTCGGCGCCCTCTGCGAGGTCCTCGACTGCCAGCCGGGCGACCTGCTCCGCTGGGAGCCGGAGCCCGGCGCGGGAGGGAGCACGGCGGCGGACGCCGTGACGGCGGCGGGGGAGGAGCACGGCTGAGGGAGGGCGGGACCCGGCCCGCCGGCCGGGCCCCGCCGGGCGGACGGCGCTACCTCCCGGACACGATCCGTTCGCTGTCGTCGGCCTCTTCGCGGTCCTCGCGGCCTTCGGGAGCGAGCGGGGCCCGCAGCGCGCTCCGGCCCTCCTCCCAGGAGTTCAGCACGCGGGCGCCGAGCCGGTCCTCCAGGAAGCCGGTCGCCGCGATGCCGAGGGCGACGTCGGGCGCCAGGTCCGGCTCGTCCTCCAGGAGGCCGCCCACGACCTCCCGGCGCACGAGCTGCTCGTGGACGGCGTCGGCCTCCACGTGCTCGTCGTAGTACCGCTCCGCCGCCGGACCCGCGCCCGTCCGCCGCATCGCCTCGACGAGCCGGGCGGCGGCCGGCGGTGAGGTCACCTCGACGACGGCGAAGTGCCCCACCAGCGCGCCGCGCAGCCGCCGGTGCAGGGCGAGGAAGGTCGACAGGTTCACGGCCGCCAGCGTCTCGGCCCCCACCGCGTCCACGTACCGTCCGTACGCCGGGTCGAGCCCCAGGTCCACCATGAGGTCGGCGTAGAGCCGCTCGTGCATCCGGTCGGCGCGCCCGCAGCCGAACTCGTCGTACTCGATCGCCACCATCGCCGCCTTGGCGCGGCCGCGCAGCCGGGGGATCACCCAGAGGTACGGGTCGGCCTCCCGGAGCTGCGACACGGAGCGGAGCGCCGCGTACTCCCGCACCTGCCACCGCTCTCCCCGCGAGGCGAGGAACGCGGAGACGCCGGTGGGCTCGGCGGGCTCCACGAGGAGGGCGCCCAGCTCCTCGTCCACGTCCCCGCGGTGCCGGCAGTCGTGGCGCAGCGCGCTCTCGAAGCGGTGCTCCAGGAGGGCGCGGGTCCTGAGCAGGTGCGGGTCCCATTCGAGGGTCTCGGGGACCCCGTCGTACCCCCGGTAGTGCAGGGCGTAGCAGAGGTGCAGGGCGAGTTGGAGGTCCTCGCCGTACGGATCGCAGCGCGCGACCTCCGGGCCGTCGGGCAGCGCCCCGGGGTCGCCGAGCAGCCGTCGCCGGACCGCCCGCGACACCTCGCCGCGGGCCTCGGGGACCCCGGGCGCGCCGGAGGCGGTACGGACGGTCTGCGGGGCGGCGGTCATGAGGTCGGGTCCTCCGGGGAGTCGGCCGCCGGGCGGGGGCGCCGCTGCCGGTGACGGTGGCTGGTGTCGCAGAACGGGGCCCGCTTGCTCCGCCGGCACGTGCACAGGGCGACCACGGGCCGCTCGCAGTGCCGCACCGATCCGTCGGGCATGACGACGTCCACCGGCCCCTCGACGAGCATCGGCCCGTCGTCCAGGGGCCGGACCAGGGGCGGCGCGCTCCGCGCGGGGCCTTCCGTCCGCACCGGGGGCACGGCACCGGGCCGTACGTCCGGGGAAGGGGACATCACACACCACCCATCGGCTGTCTCGTTTCCTCTGCTGCGCGGCTGCCCCGCCGGACCGCGCCCATGCGCGGGCGGTGCGGCGGGGGAGGGGCCGGGGTCACGCGCGGGACGCGCGGATGACCACCAGGTCCTCCGCGCGCGTCCCGGGCGGGACGAGCCCCCGGGCGGCGAACCAGTCCTCGCGGGAGGCCATCACCGGGCCGTAGGGCTGGACGCGGCGGTCGACCACCCGGGCGCGCAGCCCGGCCCGGCGCAGACCGTCCAGGGTGGCGGTGACGCCGGAGAGCGACGACTGCACGACGAGCAGGGTCCCGGCGGAGGTGAGCAGACGGGGCACCCGGGCGCAGACCCGGTCGAGCAGGAGGCGCCCGTCCGTCCCCGCGTCCCAGGCCCGCCGGGGGCCGCGCGCAGGCAGCGCGGGGTCCTCGCAGGGCACGTACGGCGGGTTCACGGTGATCAGGTCGAAGCGCTCGTGCGCCACCGGGGCCTCCAGGTCGCCCCGGAACAGCCGCACCCGGCAGCGGTGCCGCAGCGCGTTGAGACGGGCCGTGGTGACGGCGGCGCGCGAGATGTCCACGGCGGTGGCCCGCGTGCCCCGCAGGGCGGAGGCGACCGCGACGACACCGGTGCCGGTGCACAGGTCGAGCGACCGCGCGCCGTGCCGGAACTCCTCGCGCGCCAGGTTCGCGAGCAGCAGCGCGGTGTCCCCCTGGGGCGCGTACACCCCGGGGAGCCGGTAGACGCGCGGCGTGTCCGCCCGCACGTCCCCGGGCGGGGCGGCGAAGTCCTCGCCGACGGGAGGGGTCACCTGGGTCACAGCGGCCGACCTCCCGCCCGGGACGGGGCGCCGGACGCCGGCGGCACGCGGTCCACCGGCGCGGACGCCTCCTCGGAGTTCCGTATCGGGTTCTTCACGGCCCCGTACCTCAGCGGTCCCGGTCCCGCTCGGACTGCTCCGGCGGCTGCCAGGACTCACGCCTCGCCTCCGCCGCCGGGGGCTGCGCCACTCCGGCGGTCTGCTTCCGCCGGGCCACCCGCCGGGAGCCCCACCAGAACGCGCCGAGCAGCAGGGCCGCCACCAGCACTCCGACCACGATCAGCAGGAGTGAGGAGGAACCTTCCGCCGCCAGGAGGGAAGGCGGTGCGGCGGCGGGGAGAGAGGAGAGAAGCATGATCGCCCTTCCTGTCGGAGACGGGGCAGTTCGTTCGGAACGGCGGATACCCTCGCGGAGAAGATCCATTCGCTCACGGTCGGTGCCCCGCCCTCGCGCGTTCTCAGAGGTCGCGCAGGGCCGGAAGCAGTTCCTTCTCCGCCCAGCGGAAGAACGGCTCCTGGTGCCCGCCGCCGATCTGGACGAGGGCCAGCTCGGTGAACCCGGCCTCGGCGTACGGGCGGGCGGCCTCCACGAACGCGTCGACGTCGTCGCCGCACGGGATGTTCTCCGCCACGTCCTCGGGCCGCACGTTCTCGGTGGCCTGGGCGAACCCGGAGGGCAGCGGAAGCTCGGAGTTGACGCCCCAGCCGCTCAGCGACCAGCGGAACTGGTCGTGGGCGCGCGCCACCGCCGCGTCCCGGTCGGGGTCGTAGCAGACCGGCATCTGGCCGACGCGCGGCTTGCCCGCGCCGCCGTGCTCGTCGAAGGCGTCGAGCAGCTCCCCCTTCGGTTCCGTGGCGATCACCAGGTCGGCCCGGTGCCCGGCGACCCTGCAGGAGTGCGGGCCCGACACGGCGATCCCGATGGGCGGGGGAGTGTCGGGGACGTCCCACAGCTTGGCGTTCTCGACCTGGAAGTGGGTCCCGCGGTGGGTCACGTACTCGCCGGAGAACAGGTCGCGGATGATCCCGGCGGCCTCGTCCAGCATCTCCAGGCGGACGCCCGCCGAGGGCCAGCCCTCGCCGACGACGTGCTCGTTCAGGATCTCGCCCGAGCCGAGGCCGAGCCGGAACCGGCCCTCCGACAGCAACTGCACGGTCGCCGCCTTCTGCGCCACGACCGCCGGGTGGTAGCGGAAGGTCGGACAGGTCACGTACGTCATCAGCGGGATGCGGGAGGTGGCCTGCGCCGCCGCACCCAGGACGCTCCACGCGTACGGGGCGTGGCCCTGCGAGTCCAGCCACGGGAAGGAGTGGTCCGAGATCACGGAGAAGTCGAATCCGACGCGCTCCGCCTCGACCACGTGCCCCACCAGCTCACGGGGCCCGGCCTGCTCGGTCATCATCGTGTAGCCGATCTGCATCATGCCGGGCGACTTGCCGCGAACACGCCCCTTGAAACGGGCATGCCGGACACTTCTGGCGACGGCGGCCGGAACCGCGTGCGACGGGCGGAAATGGGTGTCGGCCCCGATGTGGGCGGACGGTGCCCCGGGGGATGGTGGGGTGGAGGATCGCCCGGCGACCCGGTCGCCGCGTCGGTGCGCGGGGCGGGGCGCACGGAGTGCGGGTCCGGCCGGTGGCGCCGGTCTTCCGGGCCATGGCACGAACGGAGTCCGCGCCCATGACACCTCCCTTCTGGAGACCACGGAGCCCCCGCACCGCTCCGGAGACCCCGCCCGAACCCGGCCGCCGTCCCCACCCGGCGGGTCCGCCGTGAGCGTGACCACGTGGGCGACCGTCGCGGTGTTCGCGGCCGTCTACGTACTGATCGCCACGGAATGGGTCCACCGGGTCGCCGCGGCCCTCGGCGGCGCGGTCGCGATGCTGCTCATCGGGGCGACCAGTCCGGAGGACGCCTTCTTCTCCGAGCACACGGGCATCGACTGGAACGTCCTCTTCCTGCTCCTCGGCATGATGCTGATCGTCTCCGTCCTCAAACGCACCGGCGTGTTCGAGTTCGTCGCCATCTGGGCCGCGAAACGCTCACGGGGGCGCCCGTACCGCCTCATGGTGCTCCTCATCCTCACCACCGCCGTCCTGTCGGCGTGGCTGGACAACGTCACCACCGTCCTCCTCATCGCCCCGGTCACGATCGCGGTCTGCGGCAAGCTCGGCCTCCCCGTCGTGCCGTACCTGATCGCCGAGGTCATGGCCTGCAACATCGGGGGCGCCGCCACCCTGATCGGCGACCCGCCCAACATCATGATCGGCTCGCGGGCCGGCCTCTCCTTCAACGACTTCCTGCTCCACATGGCCCCCGTCACCACCTTCCTGATCCTGGTGTTCGCGCTGATGGCCCGCTGGATGTTCCGGAGCTCCTTCTCGTACGACCCGGAACGGGCCGAACGGGTCATGGCGATGCGCGAGCGGGACGCGATCACCGACAAGCGGCTCCTCGTCGTCAGCGGCGTCGTCATCGGCCTGGTGATGGTCTGCTTCGTCCTGCACACCGCCCTGCACCTGGAACCCTCCGTCGTGGCCATCAGCGGAGGGCTGATCCTGCTCGCCGTCTCCCGGCTGAAGCCCGAGAAGGTGGTGGCGGACGTGGAGTGGCAGACGCTGGCGTTCTTCGCCGGGCTCTTCGTGATGGTCGGCGCCATGGTGCGGACCGGGGTCGTCACCGACATCGGGGAGGCGGCGGCCCGGGCCACCGAGGGGAAGCTGTTCGGCACCTCGATGGCCCTGCTCTTCGGCTCGGTGGTGCCCTCCGCCGTCATCGACAACATCCCCTTCGTCGCCTCGGTCAGCCCGGTCGTCTCCCAGATCGTCGAGTCCTCCGGCGGCACCGAACGGGCCGGCATGCTCTGGTGGTCCTTCGCCCTGGGCGCGGACCTCGCCGGCAACGCCACGATCATCGCCTCCTCCGCCAACGTCGTCACCGTCGGCATCGCCGAACGCGCGGGCCACCCCATCTCCTTCTGGCAGTTCAGCAGGTACGGCCTGGTCGTCACCGCCGCCACCACCGCCCTCGCGGGCCTGTACGTCTGGCTGCGCTACTTCGTCCTGGCCTGACCGGCGCCCCGCCGGGCCACCGAGAGGAGTGAGGACACCATGGACGACTCCGACGAGGAGCGGACCGCCGACCTGGAGGCCGTCCTGTGGCGCGACGACCCCCGCTTCGCCCGCGGCCCGCGCGAAGGCCGCCCCCGGCGCCCCCGCGAGCACCGGCGCGGCCTGGCCTGGCCGGCCATGACCCTCGCCCTCGCCGCCGTCGTCGTCGGAGGGCTCGTCCCGCACGGCCTGCTCCTGGCGGCGGGCCTCGTCACGGCGGCCCTGGCGGTGAACCTCTTCGACCCCGCGGAACGGAGGCCCGGGCGACACCGGCACCGACACCGGCGCGGACCCGGACGGGGCTTCGGCGGCCGGTGGTGACGCCGAGGTGAGAGCCCGCCCGCCCCGCCGTCCCACTCCGTGGAACGGCGGCCGGTGCGCCTTGACCCCGCCGACGGGCACCTGGTTCGATCATGTGCATGAAGAGCAGCCGGACGACCCTCACGCGACGACGCCACGTCGACCTCGCGCGTACGTCCGGCGCCCTCTGTAGCGGGCGCTGACTCCGGCAGAGGTTCTGCACGACCGAGGCCGCCGCCCGCCGCCGTTTTCGGGACACCCGTTCGGCCGCCGCCCGTCGCCCCCGGCGCGCCTCCGTCCGCCGGAGCCGGGTCCCGGCCGCGTAACGCCCGGTCGGCCCCACAGGACTCATCGGCCTCGCTGATCCCCTCAGCCTCATCACCCTCATTGGCCCCATCAGCCCCACCGACCCCACCGGTCCCCTGCCCTCCCGGCGATCCCGGGAGCGCCGACCGCGGGGTCCGCCCACCCGTGCCCGCCGCCCCGCCCGTACGCACCACTCCGCCCGTACGGGTCTCCTCCGCGCCCGCGTACGCACCCGCCCCGCACCCCCTCCCGGAAGGATCCCGTCCCCGCCATGCCCGTCCCGTCCGCGCGCCCCCGCGCCCGCCGCAGGCCCCTGGTCGCCGCGCTGTTCTCCGCCCTCGCCCTCGCGGCCACCGCCGTCCCCGCCGGAGCCGCGCCCACGGCCGACTTCGCCCCGGTACCGCCGCACAACCCGTACGCGGGCCCCGACGGGACCGCCACCATGCACGGGGACACCGGCTCCTCGGACACCACCCCGCTGGCGGGCCCCGGCGCGGGTGCCCTCGCGTCGAAGCGGGTGGCCCTCGCCTCCGCCTGCCCCACCGTCCTCGTCGGCTCCGACGGCCACCCGGTCGTCCTGTGCACCCCGATCTTCGGCCAGGTCCCGACCGTCCACCTGCTGAACCCGGCCGACGGCTCCTCCCTCACCAGCCTCCAGCTCACCAAGGGCTCGCTCCTCGGCGGCGTCTACGCCTACCTCGACGACGAGGACCGGCTCGTCGTCGTGGACGGCAGCCGCAGCCTCCTGCGCGTCGCCCACCGCAAGGACGCCTCGGGGAAGTGGCACCTCTCCGTCGACCGGAGCCTCTCCCTCGCCTCCGCCGTCCCCGCCGACGACGCGGTCACCGGCCTCTCGCCGGACTGGCAGGGACGCGTCTGGTTCGCCACCGGCAACGGCGTGGTCGGCCTCGCCGACGACCGGACCGGACGGGTCACCACCCTGCGCCTGCCCGCCGGCGAGCGCGTCGCCAACAGCATCTCCACCGCCCCCGAGGGCACCGCCGTCACCAGCACCCACGCCACCTACCTGCTCACCGCGGACGCCGACGGCACCCCGACGATCGCCTGGCGGCAGGCGTACGACCGGGGCCGGGCCCGCAAGCCCGGCCTGCTGAGCTGGGGCAGCGGCTCCACCCCGACCTTCCTCGGCCCGAAGACCGGCACCGACTACGTCGCGATCGTCGACAACGCCGACACCACCGTCCGCCTCAAGGTGTACCGCACGGCCGGCGGTGCCGAGGTCTGCTCGATCCCCGTCCTCCAGGCCGCCGGCGGCCCCGGCAGCGAGAACTCGCCGATCGGCGCGGGCGACAGCGTCTTCGTCGCCGGCACCTACGGCTACCCGTACCCGGCGCTCCCGGACGGCGCGGGCCCGTCCGTCCCCTCCTCGGCGGACTTCGCCGGCGGCCTGACCCGGGTCGACATCCGCCCCGACGGCACCGGCTGCGCCACGGTCTGGGACAACACCCTGCGCTCGGCGGCCGTACCGAAGCTGTCCACCGCCACGAACACCCTGCACACCGTCCTGCGCGACCCGCTCATCCCCGGGACCAGGGGGACGGGCATCCTCGACCCGTACCGCTACGTCCAGATCGACCCGGAGACCGGCCGCGTCACCCGCTCCAAGCAGGTCGGCGTCGGATCCCTGTACGACACGCTCCAGATGGCCGGCACCGTCGCCCCGGACGGCGCCTACCTCCAGGGCACGGTCACCGGCGTCCTGCGGATCACCGCGGGCTGAGCCCCGCCCCGCCTCAGTACACGTCGCGGACGTACCGCCGGTCCACGGCCATCCGCTCGACGTAGGCGGCCGCCTCCTCGTCGCCCATCCCGCCGTGCCGGGCGACGAGTTCGCGCAGGGTCCGGTCGACGTCCTTGGCCATGCGGGCGGCGTCGCCGCAGACGTAGAAGTGCGCGCCGTCCCGCAGCCAGGACCAGAGGACGGAGCCGTGCTCGCGCATGCGGTCCTGGACGTAGACCTTGTTGCGCCGGTCGCGGGAGAAGGCGGTGTCGAGCCGGTGCAGATGGCCGGAGGCGAGCCGTTCCTCCAGCTCCTCGCGGTAGTAGAAGTCGGTGGCCTCGCGCTGCTCGCCGAAGAACAGCCAGTTGCGGCCGGTGTGGCCCCGGGCCCGGCGCTCCTCCAGGAAGCCGACGAAGGGGGCCACGCCCGTTCCGGGGCCGACCATGATCATGGGCGTGGCGGAGTCGGCCGGCGGCCGGAAGTGCGGGGAGCGCTGCACGAAGACCTGGACGGGGCCGTCGTCGGCGTGGTCGGCCAGGTAGGCGGAGCACACGCCGGTGCGGTCCCGGCCGCGGTCGTTGGTGTAGCGCACGACGGAGACGGTGAGCCGGACCTCGCCCGGGTGGGCCAGCGGGCTGGAGGATATCGAGTACAGGCGCGGCTGGAGGCGCTTGAGGACCCCGGTCCACTCGGCGGCGGAGGCGCGGACGGGGAAGCCGCCGATCACGTCGGCCATCTGGAGCCCCCACCCCCACTTCGCCAGCTCGTCCTTGTTGCCGGGGCGCAGCAGCCGCCTGAGGTCGTGGCTCCCGGAGCGCTCGGCCACGAACCTCAGCAGGTCCGGGGTGACGCGCGTGACGTCGAGACGGGTCCGCAGGGCCTCGGCCAGCGGGAGGGGCCCGGCGCCGCCCGCGTCGACCGGCTCGTCGGGGTCGAGCCCCGTGAGCGCCAGCCACTCGGCGACCGGACCCGTGCCGTTCACCGGCCACACCCCGAGCGCGTCGCCCGCCTCGTACGCGAGCTCGCCGCCCCGGGTGTCGAAGGCGAACCGCCGCACCTCCTTCTGCGAACCGGGCAGGCTCAGCAGCCGGTTGCCGACGAGGAGCGTGGCGAACGGGGAGGCCTTCGTGTACGCCGGGGGCCGCGCCGCCCCGGAGTCCGCGACCCGCCCGGCGGGGACGGGAGCACGGGCCGGGGAGGGGGACGGCACCGGGGCCGACCCGGGGGCCGGGGCGGCGAGCAGCGGCAGGAGCGCCGCGAGCCAGGCTCCGGAGCCCTCCTCGTGGTCGGGTTCGCAGTCGGTACGGGGGTGGAGGCGGGTGGCGCCGAGCGCGGCGAGGCGCTCGTCGACCCGTCGGCCGTGGCCGCAGAAGTCGGCGTAGCCGGAGTCGCCGAAGGCCAGGACGGCGAAGCGGACGCCGTCGAGGCGCGGGGCGTCGGGGGCGGCCAGCGCCTGCCAGAAGGCCGTTCCGTTGTCCGGGGCGTCGCCGTCCCCGAACGTACTGGTCACCACCAGCAGGTCCGCGTCGGGACCGATCCCCCCGAGGTCCGCGCCCTCCATCGGGAGGAGGGCCGGGGAGTGCCCGGCCTCGGCGAGCCGGCCGGCGGCGGTGACGGCGAACTCCTCGGCCGTGCCGGTCTGGGAGGCCCACAGGACCAGCAGGCGGCGCGCGGGGACGGCCCGCTGTCCGTCCTCCGCCGGGCCGTCGGACGGGGCCGGAGCCGGTGCGGCGGCGCGCGAGAACGCCCCGGCGAGCACCCCGTCGACCCAGAGCCCGCGCTCCGGCGCGAAGGGCGCGGACGCCGGGAGGACCGGCACCCGGCCGTCGGCGGGCGCTCCGGCGGGCCCGGCGAGTCCGGCGAGGAAGCCCGCGAGGTAGTGGCGCTCCGGCTCGGTGAACGGGGGAGGGGCGAGGTCCGCGACGCCGAAAAGGGCGGCGAGCGCGGGCACGGCCCCTCCGTCCGGCTCCCGTCCCGCCTCCCGCGCCCGCTCCTCCTCCGGGTGGGCGACGGGCACGGCGACGGGGACGGGCACGGGGGCGGCCGTCTTCGCGAGGGTCACCGCGCACACCTTGAACTCGGGCTGGAAGGAGATCGGGTCGACGGCGTCGTTGGTGACGGCGTTGATGCCGAGGTACTCCCCGAACAGGTCGTTCCAGTGGAAGGGGGCGAAGCAGTTCCCGGGCAGGACCCGGTCGGTGACCACGGCGGGCAGGACGGCGCGCCCGCGCCGCGAGGCGATCTCCACGCCGTCGCCCTCGGCGATGCCGAGCGCCGCCGCGTCCTCGGGATGGATCTCGACGAAGGGACCGGGGTTCAGCTTCGCGAGCTTGGCGACCTTGCCGGTCTTGGTCAGCGTGTGCCACTGGTGCTGGAGGCGTCCGGTGTTGAGGACGAACGGATAGGAGTCGTCGGGCAGTTCCGCCGCCGGCAGGTGCGGGCGCGCGAAGAACCGGGCGCGCCCGCTCGCCGTCGGGAAGGCCAGCCGGGGCCGGGTGCCGTCCTCGCGCTCCAGGAGCGTCTGGCTGACGCCGTCGTTCACGTACCGGACCGGGTTGCGGTCGGGGCCGTCGAGGGCCGCGGCCGGCCACTGGACGGGGGTGGCGCGCAGCCTCTCGTACGTCACGCCGCGCAGGTCCCAGCCGGTCCCCGGGTTCCACGCCCGCTTGAGCTCCTCGAACACCTCCTCGGCGGAGACGTACGTGAAGCCCTCGGCGAAGCCCATCGCGCAGGCGACCCGGGCGATCAGCTGCCAGTCGGGCAGGGCCTGCCCGGGCGGGTCGACGACCCCCTGGACGAGGGTGAGGTTCCGCTCGGAGTTGACCATGACGCCGTCGGACTCCGCCCACAGCGTGGCCGGCAGCACCACGTCCGCGTACGCGTTGGTCTCGGTCTCGGCGAACACGTCCTGGGTGACGACGAGTTCGGCGGCCTCCAGGGCGTCGATGACGGTCCTGCGGTTGGCGACCGAGGCGACCGGGTTGGTGCAGATGATCCAGCATGCCTTGATGTCCCCGGCCGCCATCCGCTCGAACATCTCGACCGTGCCGCGCCCCGCCTCGGTCCGCAGCGTCCCCTCGGGGACGTTCCACAGCTCCTCGACGAAGGCGCGGTCGGCGTCGACGAGCACCGACCGCTGGCCGGGCAGCCCCGGCCCCATGTAGCCCATCTCCCGGCCGCCCATGGCGTTGGGCTGGCCGGTGAGCGAGAAGGGACCGGCGCCCGGACGGCAGATCGCGCCGGTCGCGAGGTGCAGGTTGACGAGCGCGTTGGTGTTCCAGGTGCCGTGCGTGGACTGGTTGAGCCCCATGGTCCAGCAGCTCGTCCACGCCCCGGCCTCGCCGATCCACCGCGCGGCCTCCCGGATGTCCGCCTCGGGGAGTCCGGTGATCCCGGCGACCTTCGCGGGCGGGTAGTCGGAGAGGAAGGCGGGCATCTCCTCCCAGCCCTCCGTGAACTCCGCGACGAACTCCTCGTCGACGTGCCCGTTCTCGACGAGGAGGTGCAGCAGTCCGTTGAGCAGGGCGAGATCGGTGCCCGGCCGGATCGGCAGGAAGAGGTCCGCCTTGTCGGCGGTGGCGTTGCGCCGGGGGTCGACGACGATCAGCTTCGCCCCGGCCGACTTCACCCGGTCCATCATCCGCAGGAAGAGGATCGGATGGCAGTCCGCCATGTTGGAGCCGATCACGAGGAACACGTCCGCGTGGTCGAGGTCCCGGTACGAGCCGGGCGGCCCGTCCGCGCCGAGCGACAGCTTGTAGCCGGAACCGGCCGACGCCATGCACAGCCGGGAGTTCGACTCGATCTGGTGGGTGCGGACGAAGCCCTTGGCCAGCTTGTTCGCCAGGTACTGCGCCTCCAGCGACATCTGCCCGGAGACGTAGAAGGACAGCGCGTCGGGTCCGTGCTCGTCCAGGATCGCGCGCAGCCGCCCCCCGACCGCCTCGACGGCGGCGTCCACGTCCGTCTCGACCGGCTCGCCGCCGCGCTCCGCCCGGACCAGCGCCTTCCCGATCCGGCCCGGGGCCGCCGTCATGTCGGCGCTCGTGGCCCCCTTCGTGCACAGCCGTCCGGAGTTGGCCGGGTGCGCCTTGTCGCCGGACGCCTTCACGACCCGCCGCAGCCCGGTCGCCGGGTCGCGCGCGACGTCGAGGACGATGCCGCAGCCGACCCCGCAGTACGAGCAGACCGTTCGCGAAGTCCCGCCCTCCGGCTCCATCGGCACCCCTCGTCGTCGTCCTCCCGGGTGGGAGGTCTCCCACCCCCACGACCGTAGGAAGCCCCGGTTTCCGGGCGATCACGCCCCCCGGGCACGGGACGTTACACCGGACGCACGACGGGAGCCGGGGCGGCGTGAGCACCCGCCGGCACCCGGTGGACGACGCGGGTGCGGCCGTGATCCGTCCGGCACCCCCTAGAGTGCGGGGATGCCGTCGTACAGCATGGGGCAGGCCGCGCGGCTGCTCGGAGTGAGTTCGGAGACCGTTCGCCGGTGGGCGGACGGGGGCAGGCCGGCCGTGGAGCGCGACGGGGCCGGCCGGCGGGTGATCGAGGGCGCGGCCCTGGCCGCCTTCGCCCGGGAGCGCGGGGCCGGGCTGCACGCCGTCCCGGAGGACGACGTGTCGACCTCGGTGCGGAACTCCTTCGTGGGGATCGTGACCGGGGTACGGGTCGACGACGTGGCCGCGCAGGTGGAGGTGCAGTCGGGTCCGCACCGGCTGGTGTCCCTCGTGACCCGCGAGGCCGTCGAGGAACTGGGCCTCGAGGTCGGGGTCACGGTCACCACCCGGGTGAAGTCGACCAACGTCCATGTCGACCTGCGCTGAACCGCCACGGGCGGGGCGCGCGTCGACCTGTGCCGACCTGCTACGGCCGGGACCGGTTCAGCGGCAGAGGAGGGCGGCGTACAGGTCCACCCGGTCGTCGAGGCGGGACAGGTCCCGGCCGGTGAGGGACTCGATGCGCTCGACGCGGTAGTGGACCGTGTTGACGTGGATGTGCAGGGCCTCGGCGGTCCTCGTCCAGGAGCAGTCGTGCGCGAGGAAGGCCTCCAGGGTCTCCAGGAGCATGGTCCCCGACCCCCGTCCGGCGCCGATCAGGGGACCGAGGACCGTCGTGCGGTAGACGTCCCGCACGTCGGCGGGGACGCCGGCGAGGAGCAGGGCCAGCCCGTCGAGGTCGCGGAGCCCGGCGACGCACGGGGCCGACGAGGGCGGCGACGGCGCGGCGGGAGTCGCCGCCAGGGCGTAACGGGCCTGCGCCAGCGCGGTGTTCAGCTCCGCGGGGGCGGTGGCGGGCAGGCTCAGGCCGACCCGCCAGGTGCTCTCCGGCCGGCAGGCCCGGATCAGCGGCCACACCTCGCGCAGCCGCGCCGCCGTGTCGTCCGTCGCGCCGTCCGCCGCGCCCCCCTCGTGGGCGAGGACGGCCGTCGCCTCGTCGCCGGCGCCCGGAGCGACGGCGAACGCGACGGACGGCAGGTGGCCGAGCGCCTCGGTGAGCCCGGCGACCCCGTCGGCACCGCCGTTCCCGTCCGGTTCCAGGGCCGCGACGACCACCGTGTACGCGGCCCGGTCCGCCAGGCCGCAGGAGGCCAGCGCGCTCCGCAGCCGCTCGGTGTCGGCGCGCGCGGCGCCGATCGCCTCCACCAGCCGGGCGGCGGCGGGGCCGCGCGCCGCCCGGTGCCGGTCCCGGCGGCGCCGGTGCCGGCCGAGGAGCTCGGACATCTCCTGGAGGACCCTCGGGGGCACCCGCCCCTCCTCCGGCAGGTGCAGGTGCCAGGCGTCGAAGTCCGTGCCCTCCGCCTCGACGCGCAGCGTCGTGCCCCGCCCGTCCCGCAGGACCTCCGCGGCCTCCCGGGCCAAAAGCTCCGCCGTACCGCCGGTGCGGGCCACGGTCCGGCCGCTGGCGGTGAGCAGGTGGCAGGCGGGCGTGCCGAGGTGGGCGAAGGCCCGGTCGAGCAGCTCGCCGGTCGTCGCACCGCCCTCCAGGGCCCGGTCGAGGTCCAGGCGGACGTTCTCCGGCAGGGCGTGATGGCCGGTGGGGTACCGGTTGAGCTCGCCCCACTGGCGCAGGTAGACGGCTTCGGTGACGGCCCGGAAGCTGGTGTGCGGGGGCACGGCGACCAGGGCGACGCGGTGCCTGCGGCACGCGTCGACCAGCTCGCGCGGCACGTGCCCGTGGGTCTCCTCGCCGGCGAGCAGTGCCACGGCCCCCGACCGGCGCAGGGCCGACACGAAGCGGTCGGTCCTGGCCGGCGCGCCGTCCGGGCTCCACCACACCAGCCCGCTCAGCACGACCTCGCCCGGCTGGAGGAAGCGCTCCGGGTCCTCCAGGTCGGTCGCGGTCACCCCGGAGATCTCCTGGCCGAGCAGCGCCTCGTCGCCCCAGACGAGGGAGAGGTCCAGCCGGTCGAGCCGGAGGAGGTGGTCGACGTGCATACGAGGCTCCTTGCGCGGTCGCGGGACGGGCCCGCGCTCACATTCACGAGGCGAATGCGAGTCGATGCATCGTAGATGCACGGCTCCGGGCGGAGAACAGCTCCTGGTGGATCATCCAGGGCGGAGGTCCGGGAGACGGACGATTTCCGGGTTCCCGTCCAGTCGTGCCCCGCCTCGCCCCCGGGCTTCACTGGCCTGAAGACATCGGTCGGAAGGCGGGGCGGAATGGATCTGAACACGATCACGGACGTGAGGGACGCGCGTCTGCGCGAGCCCTGGCGCCCCGGGGACGCGTGGCTGGGCGGCGGGACCTATCTGCTCTCCGAGCCGCAGCCGCACCTGCGCCGCCTCGTCGACCTGGGCCGGATGGGCTGGGAGCCGCTCGCGCGCCACCGGGACGGCTCGCTGGAGATCGCGGCGACCTGCACGATCACCCAGCTCTCCCGCTTCGGACGGCGCCTCCTCGACGCTCCCGCCGCCCCGCTCTTCGAGCAGTGCTGCCGGGCCTTCCTCGCCTCGTTCAAGATCTGGAACATGGCCACCGTCGGCGGGAACCTGTGCAACGGCCTCCCGGCCGGGCCGATGATCTCGCTCACCGCCGCCCTCGACGGAAGCTGCCTCCTCCAGGCGCAGGACGGCTCCACGCGCGAGGTGAAGGTGGCCGAATTCATTCGGGGCGCGGGCGTCAAGGACCTCGCGGAGGGCGAACTGCTGCGCTCGGTCACGCTGCCCGCGCGGGCCCTCGCGTGCCGTACCGCCTTCCGGCAGGCGTCCCTGTACGGGCTCGGCCGGTCCGGGGCCCTGGTGATCGGGACCCTCGATCCGGTGGACGGCTCGCTGACGGTCACGGTGACCGCGGCCACCACCCGCCCGTTCCGGTTCTGGTTCCCGCTGCCGCCCACCGCCGGACGGCTCCGCGCGGCGATCGACTCCGCGGTGGCCCCCGGGGAGTGGTTCGACGACATCCACGGACTGCCCGAATGGCGGCGGCACATGGGCCTGCGCCTCGCCGAGGAGGTCCGCCGCGAGCTGACCGCATCCGACGTCCCTCAGGAAGGCACCCGATGAGCTTCGAACTCCACGTCAACGGGCGTCCGTTCGACACCGAGCCGCGCGCCGGCCAGTGTCTGCGCACCTACCTCCGCGAGCGCGGCTGGTTCGGTGTGAAGAAGGGCTGCGACGCCGGGGACTGCGGCGCCTGCACCGTCCACGTCGACGGCGAACCGGTCCACAGCTGCCTGTACCCGGCGGTACGGGCGGAGGGCCGCGCCGTCACGACCGTCGAGGGGCTCGCCTCGCCGGACGGCGAACTCCACCCCGTACAGCGGAGGTTCCTCGACGCGCAGGGCTACCAGTGCGGCTTCTGCACCGCCGGGTTCCTCATGACCACCGCCGCCCTGGAGGCCGAGCGGGACACCCCGCACGACGACGGCAAGCTCGACGACCTGCCCCGCGCCTTCAAGGGCAACATCTGCCGCTGCACGGGCTACCGGGCGATCGAGGACGCCGTACGGGGCGTGAAGCACACCGAACGCCCGTGCGCGGGCAAGGCGGTGGGCCGCAACGTCGGCGCCCCCGCCGGCCCCGGGTCGTCACCGGCACCGCCCGCTATACCTTCGACGTCGAGGTCCCGGGCCTGCTGCACATGAAGCTGCTGCGCTCCCCGCACCCGCACGCCCGGATCGTCGCGATCGACACCGCCGCCGCGCTGCGCGTCCCCGGCGTGGTCGCCGTCCTCACCCACGAGGACGCGCCCGGGACGCTCTACTCCTCCGCCCGGCACGAGCACCCCACCGAGGACCCCGACGACACCCGCGTCCTGGACGACGTCGTCCGGTACGTCGGCCAGCGGGTCGCCGCCGTCGTCGCCGACGGCGAGGGGGCCGCCGAGGAGGGCTGCCGCCGGATCGAGGTCACGTACGAGGAACTGCCGCACGTGACCGACCCGGAGGAGGCCATGCGCCCCGGCGCCCCCGTCCTCCACGCGGGCAAGGGGGCGCAGGAGCGCATCGCCCGGGTCGAGAACAACGTCGCGGGCGAGGTCCACGGCGAGATCGGCTGCGTCGAGGACGGCTTCGCGGAGGCGGACGTCGTGTACGAGGAGACGTTCCGCACCCAGCGGGTCCAGCACGCAAGTCTGGAGACCCACGGCTGCGTCGCGTACTTCGAGCCCAAGGAGGACGGCACGGGCGAACGCCTCACCGTCCGCTCCTCCACCCAGACCCCGTTCCTGACCCGGCGGGCCCTGTGCGCGCTGTACGGCCTGCCGGAGGACGAGGTGCGGGTGGTCGCGGGCCGGGTCGGCGGCGGCTTCGGCGGCAAGCAGGAGATGCTCACCGAGGACGTCGTCACCCTCGCCGCCCTGAAGCTGCGCCGGCCGGTCAAGCTGGAGTACACCCGGGCCGAGCAGTTCTACGGCGCCACCACCCGGCACCCCTTCACCATCGGCGTCAAGGCCGGGGCGCGCCGGGACGGCACCCTCACCGCCGTGCGGATGAGGGTGGTGTCCAACACCGGCGCGTACGGCAACCACGGCCCGGCCGTCATGTTCCACAGCGTCGGCGAGTCCTTCGCCGTCTACCGCGCCCCGCACAAGAAGGTCGACGCCTACTCCGTCTACACCAACGTCGTCCCGGCGGGCGCCTTCCGCGGCTACGGCCTCGGCCAGGTCACCTTCGCCGTCGAGTCGGTGATGGACGAGCTCGCCCGCCGCCTCGGCATGGACCCGCTCGTCTTCCGGGAGAAGAACGTCATCGGCCCGGGGGAGGGCATGCACAGCCCGATCGGCGAGGAGGAGGACCTCCACATCGCCTCGTACGGACTGGACCAGTGCCTCTCCGTCGTGCGGAACGCCCTCGCCGAGGACCGCAGCGCCGAGGACGCCCCCGAGGGCTGGCTCGTCGGGCAGGGCACGGGCATGGCGATGATCGCCACCGGCCCGCCCGGCGGCCACTACGCCGACGCCCGCGTCTCGCTCCTGGAGGACGGGACGTACGACATCGCGGTCGGCACGGCCGAGTTCGGCAACGGCACCACCACCGTCCACCAGCAGATCACCGCCGGCGCCCTGAACACCACCGAGGACCGGCTCACGGTCCGCCAGTCCGACACCGACGTCGTACGCCACGACACCGGCGCCTTCGGCTCCGCCGGCACCGTCGTCGCCGGCAAGGCCGTGCTGCTCGCCGCGACCTCGCTCGCCGAACGCCTCCGCACCCTCGCCGCCCGGCACACCGGCGTCGCCCGGCACCTGTGCGTGCTCGGCGCCGAGTCCGTCGACTGCGCGGGCCGTACGGTGACCCTGAAGGAGCTGTACGAGGCGGGGCACGCGCGCGGCGCCGCGGAGGAGCTGGCGGCGGACGGGCACTGGGGCGGCTCGCCGCGCTCGGTCGCCTTCAACGCCCAGTGGTTCCGGATCGCCGTCGACCCCGGCTCAGGGGAGGTCCGCATCCTGCGCAGCGTCCACGCGGCCGACGCCGGCAAGGTCATGAACCCGATGCAGTGCCGGGGCCAGGTCGAGGGCGGGGTCGCCCAGGCCCTCGGCGCCACCCTCTTCGAAACCGTGCGCGTCGACGGGCGCGGCGAGGTCACCACGGCCGCGTTCCGCCGCTACCGGCTTCCCCAGTACGCCGACGTGCCCCGTACCGAGGTCCACTTCACGGAGACGAACGACGCCATCGGCCCCCTCGGCGCCAAGTCAATGAGCGAGAGCCCCTTCAACCCGGTCGCCCCCGCCTTCGCCAACGCCCTGCGGGACGCCACGGGCATCCGCTTCACCGAACTGCCGGTGACCCGCGACCGCGTCTGGCTCGCCCTCGACCGGCAGGCCCGGGGCGTCGGCCGAAAGGCCGGGCAACGGCGAGGCGAAGACTCGTAGGAAGCCCACAAATACAGGCCTCTATGCCTTGTTTCCGTGGCAATCACGGTTCTCCGTTTCACCGGTCGGGTATCACTGCGCGCAGCCGCCGCACCGACCGCCGTGAGGGGACCGACGATGAGCCGACCGAACGCCGCACCCCACCCGACACCCGCCACCGCACCCGTATCCGCACTCGCTCCCGTCCCCGTTCCCACCCCTGTCCCCACCTCCGTCCCCGCTCCCGTCCTCGTCCCCGCCGGCTCCTTCGCGCTCCGGGGGGACGTGGCCCGCCCCGCCGTGCTCGCCGTCGCCGACCTGCGCCGGGGCTGGGAGCAGCACCGGGCCGACGTCGTCTTCGACTGCGCCACCGCCGGACCCCAGCACCACACCTTCGCCGGGCCCCTCCTGAGGGAGGTCGTCGCCGGGGCGCTGCCCCGCTTCGACCCCGCGCGCCGCAAGGAGCGCGCCCGCTTCCTGGTCGCCGTGAGCGGCGGCGACGGGCACCACGCGCTCCTGTCGTGGGCGGAGATCGACGCCGACTTCGGCGACGCCCCCGTCCTCCTCGCGACCCGGATGGACGACCGGGACCTCGACGGGGCCGGCCCGCAGCTCGTCGTCCCGTCCGACCGCTGCGGAGCCCGCTACGTCAGCGCCGTCACGGGCATCTGGATCGGCCCCCCGCGGCTCACCGGAGGCCTTCCGTCCGAGGCGTGAGACCGGAGGGCGGCCCCTCTCGTCGGTTCCTACCACCCTCCTCTCATCCGCGATGGAGAGTCCCATGACTTTCTTGCAGATGAGAGTAAGCACGGCCTACGGTGTCGCATATGCAGTCCTACACCATCGGGCAGGCCGCGCGTCTGCTGGGCGTCAGCCCGGACACCGCGCGCCGCTGGGCGGACGCGGGCCGGGTCGCCACCCACCGCGACGAGAGCGGGCGGCGCGTCATCGACGGGAAGTCGCTCGCGGCGTTCTCCGTGGAGATCGCGCAGGGCGACGACGAGGACGCGTCGTACACGTCGGCGCGCAACGCCTTCCCGGGCATCGTCACGGCGATCAAGCTCGGCGACGTCGCGGCCCAGGTCGACATCCAGGCAGGGCCGCACCGGCTCGTCTCCCTCCTGACCCGGGAGGCCGTGGAGGAACTGGGCCTCGAAGTCGGCATGCAGGCCACCGCCCGCGTGAAGTCGACCAGCGTGCACATCGACCGCACCTGACCACCCCTCACGCACCACCGGAACACCTCGGCCGTCGGCGCGGCCGGCCTCTTCCCCGCACTTCCGATCCGTCTCCAAGGAGTCCAGACCCTCATGTCCCTCACCCTCACCGGACGCCGTGCCGCCGCCGGCGCCCTCACCGCCGCCCTGCTCGTCCCGCTTGCGGCCTGTTCGAGCGACGACGGCAAGAAGGACACCGGCGGCTCCACGGCCACCGCCTCCGGCTCCGCGACCGGCGCCCCCGCGGCGAACCTCACCGTGCTCGCCGCCGCGTCCCTGACCGACGTGTTCAAGACGGCCGGCGCCGCGTACGAGAAGTCCCACCCCGGTACGAAGCTCACCTTCTCCTTCGCGGGGTCGCAGGAGCTCGTCGCCCAGGTCTCCCAGGGCTCGCCCGCCGACGTCCTGGTGACCGCCGACACCAAGAGCATGGACAAGGTGAAGGCCGACACCGGCGCCCCGGCGGTCATCGCGAAGAACCGTCTCGTCATCGCCACCGGCGAGGGCAACCCCCACAAGGTCGACGACCTGAAGGACCTCGCGGACACCAAGCTCAAGGTCGTCCTCGCCGCCCCCGAGGTCCCGGCCGGCAAGTACAGCAAGCAGATCCTCGACAAGCAGAAGATCGCGGTGAAGCCGGTCTCCCAGGAGCCCAACGTGCGCGCCGTGCTCAGCAAGGTCCAGCTGGGCGAGGCCGACGCCGGCCTCGTCTACAAGACCGACGCCGAGAGCGCGAAGGACAAGGTCGACGCCGTCGAGATCCCCGACGACCAGAACGCCGTCGCGCAGTACCCGGCGGCCACGCTGAAGGAGTCGAAGAACGCCGAGGCCGCCGCCGCGTTCGTCGCCTGGCTGTCCTCGCCGGAGGGGCAGAAGCTCCTCCAGGACGCCGGCTTCCAGAAGCCGTAACGTACGGGATCGTCCACGATCGGGAGGGGCTGCCCGCGACGGGGGACCGGGCAGCCCCTCCGCTCCACCCCCACCTCTCCGGGACAGACGATGAAACGATCAGGCATGCGCGTCTCCGCGAGGCGTCCCGGGAGCCCCCGGCCGCCCCTCGCCCTCGTGCTGCCCGCGCTGGCGGCGGTGGCCTTCCTGGCACTGCCCCTGATCGGCATCCTCGTACGGACCGAGTGGGGCGAGCTCGGCGGCCACCTGACCGCGCCGGGGACCGTCGAGGCGCTGAAGCTGTCGCTCCTCGTCTCCTTCTGGGCCCTCGGCCTCTCGCTGCTCCTCGGCGTCCCCCTCGCCTGGCTGCTCGCGCGGGTCTCCTTCCCCGGCAAGGCGCTCGTCCGCTCGCTCGTGCTGCTGCCGATGGTGCTGCCGCCGACCGTCGGCGGCGTCGCGCTGCTCCTGGCCTTCGGCCGGCGCGGACTGCTCGGGCCGTGGCTGGAGGGCACCTTCGGCATCACCCTGCCGTTCCACACCTCCGGCGCGGTGGTCGCGGCGACGTTCGTCGCCATGCCGTTCCTCGTCATCAGCCTGGAGGGCGCGCTCGGCGGCCTGCGGCCCCGGTACGAGGAGACGGCGGCGTCCCTCGGGGCCTCGCCGGTCCGCGTCTTCTTCACCGTCACGCTCCCGATGGTGGCGCCCGGGGTCCTCGCGGGCGCGGCGCTCACCTGGGCGCGGGCCCTCGGCGAGTTCGGCGCCACGATCACCTTCGCCGGAAACCTGCCCGGGACGACCCAGACCCTTCCGCTCCAGGTCTACCTGCTGCTCCAGGAGGAACCCGAGGCCGCCACCTCCGTCTCCCTCCTGCTCCTGGCCATCGCCATGGGCGTCCTCATCGCCCTGCGCGGACGCTGGACCGGCACCCCGGCGGACGGGAGGCGCCGCCCCGCCCCCACGGAGGAACCGACGACGGGGGGCCCGACCACGGGGGGACGGACCGAGGGGGAACGGACCGAGGGGGAGCCGGCCGCGGCGGTACCGGCCTCGGGACGACCGGCCGCGACGGGGCCGGTCACGGCGGAGAGCGCCCCGCCCGGCGGACGCTGGGCCCTGCACGCCGACGTCACCGGCTTCACCCGGCTCACCCTGGACGCCGGACCCGGCACCACCATCGCCGTCGTCGGCCCCAACGGCGCCGGCAAGACCACCCTGCTCCGCGCCCTCCTGGGCCTCACCCCGCGCGCCCGCGCGGACCTCCGGCTCGGCGACGAGGACGTCACCGCCCTCCCCCCGCACCGCCGCCACGTCGCGTGGGTGCCGCAGGACGGCGCGCTCTTCCCGCACATGTCGGCCCTCGCCAACACCGCCTACGGCCTGCGCGCCCAGGGCGTCGCACGCTCCGAGGCCCGCCGCGAGGCGCAGAACTGGCTCGACCGCCTCGGCGTCGGCCACCTGGGACACCGCAAGCCCGCGCAGCTCTCCGGCGGCCAGGCCCAGCGGGTCGCCCTCGCCCGGGCGCTCGCCGCCCGCCCCCGGCTCCTCGTCCTCGACGAACCCCTCGCCGCCCTCGACCAGACCACCCGCGCCCACGTCCGGCACACCCTGCGCACCCACCTCGCCGGCTTCGGCGGCGTCTGCCTCGTCGTCACCCACGACCCGGTCGAGGCCGTCTCCCTCGCCGACCGCGTCCTCGTCCTCCAGGACGGCCGGGCCCTCCAGGACGACACCCCGGCGGAGGTCACCCGCCACCCCCGGTCGCCCTGGGTCGCCCGGATGCTCGGCCGCAACGCCTGGCCCGGCACCGCCACCCCCGACGGCCTCGCCCTCGACGGCGGCGGCACCCTGGTCGCCGCCGAGCCCCCGCCGCCCGGCACCCCGGCGCTCGCGATCGTCGCGCCCGAGGCGGTGTCCCTGCACCGCGAGAGGCCCGCCGGCAGCCCCCGCAACGTCTGGCCCGGCACGGTGCGCGAGATCACTGCCAGCGGCAGCCGCCTCCGCGTCCTCGTCACCTCCGACGGGGCGCCCGACCTCGTCGCCGAGATCACCCCCCAGGCCGCCGCCGAACTCGGCCTCGCCGACGGCGTGCCCGTCTGGACCGGCATCAAGGCGACCGAGACGACGATCGTCACCCTCTGACGGCCGGACAGACCGACCGCACAGGCGAGAGGAAACCGCTCAATAGCCTGGCAGATGTGAGCCTCATCGGCTCACAATCCTCTTGGATGATCCACTGTGTCCCCACCCCGCGAGAAGGCCGTTTTCTGTGTTCCGGTCCAATCGTCCCGACGGGCCGGGGACTGCTTGACTGACTCGCGTCGGCCTCCCCGGTGCGGAGGAGTGGCTCTCGCCGCCCCGGGTCGACCGGAGGCCCCCGCGTACCGCTCGCGGTGTTCGGTGCGCGGGGGCCCGCACGGCCCCGGGCCGTCGTGCCGTCAGAAGCGTTCCCCCGGGGGCGGTACCGCGCCGGCCAGACCGGCGCGGGCCAGGGCGTACTCCTGGGGGTGGTCGTCCGCCCCGGGCAGCGCGAGGACGGCCTCGAACTCCCGGCGGGCCTCGGCGTGCCGACCGGCGGCCGCGTAGGTGCCGCCGAGCCGGACGCGGACCTGCATCTCCAGCCACGTACTGGTGTGCCGGGTCAACGCCGACAGGGCCTCGTGGTGGGTGTCGACGGCCGGACCCAGCCGGCCCTGGACGTGCTCGGCGGCGGCGAGCCGCGAGAGGGTCGCCGCCCGCAGCGGCGGGTCCTCGACCTCACGGGCCAGGCCGGCCGCCCGCCGCAGCAGCCCGACGGCCTCCGCGGTCCGGCCGAGGGCCAGTTGGGCCTCGGCGACGAAGCACAGGCCGGCGGCGATCGTCCGGGGCCGCCCGCCCTTCTCGGCGAGCGCCAGGGCGGTGGCGTAGAACTCCAGGGCCTCCTCGTACCGCCCCTGCCGGTGGCGGATCGCGCCGAGGTTGCAGGTCACGATCCCGGCCAGCCAGTCGTCGCCGAGCCCGACCGCCCGCTCCACCGCCTCCTCCAGCCGGACGGTGCCCTCCTCGACGCGGCCCAGCGTCCACTCCGAGACCCCCATGCCGGCCACGGCCCGCACGCGGTCCCGGGGGTCGCCGTGGCCGGCGCCGTGCCGCAGCGCCTCCTCGAACCAGGAGTACGCCTGCCGGAACCGTCCCCGGTGCACTTCGAGGAACCCCATGCAGTTGCGCAGCGCGGCGGGCATCCGCCGGTCGGCGGCCCGGTCCGCGCAGGACAGGGCGAGCTCCAGGGCGGTCCGGCACTCGTGGTGGTGCCCCTGCCCGGCCAGGTGGTCGGCCAGGGCCTCGGCGATCCAGCAGGCGTGGTCGAACTCCCCGGCGGCGACCGCGTAGGCCACCACGTCCACCAGTTCCCCGCCCGCCGCGCCCAGCCACGCGGCCGCCTCCCGCCAGTCCGCGAACGGAGCGCCGCCGGCGCCCTCGGGCCCGGTGGGGAACGCGTCCGGACCCCAGTCGGCGGCGAGCCGCCCGGCGGCCGTGTAGAGCCGCAGCACGGCGTCCCGGTCCGCGGCGGCCTCCTCGGGCGCCTCCGCGGCGAGCTGCCGCGCGTGCGCCCGTACGAGATCGTGCAGCCGGTAGCGGCCGGGGTGCGGCTGCTGCACCAGGCTCGCGTCGACCAGGTCCTCCAGGACCCCTTCGGCGTACTCCCGGGAACGGCCGAGGACGACGGCGAGCACGAGGTCGTCGAAGCGCGCCGTCGGGGCCAGGCCCACCGCCCGGAACCCGCGCCGCAGTCCGGGCGCCAGCTGGTCGTACGACATCCGGAAGGCGGCCTCCACGCTGCGGTCCTCGGCCCGCAGCTCGCCGAGGCCGCGCGCGTCGTCGGACAGCCGCCCGGCCAGGAAGGCCAGGGTCCACGACGGGCGGTTCTGCAGCCGGGCGCTCGCGATGCGCAGCGCCAGGGGCAGTCCGCCGCAGCGGCGGGCGAGTTCGCGGGCCGCCTCGGGCTCGCGGTCCGCCCTGTCCGTGCCGAGGAGCTCGCGGAGCAGCCCGACCGCGACCCCTGTGTCCAGGGGCTCCACGGTGAGCCGCGCGTCGGCGTCCAGGCCGGGCAGCCGCTGCCGGCCCGCGACGAGGACCCGGCTCCCGGGCCCGGCGGGCAGCAGCGGACGCACCTGCTCGGCGCTGCGGGCGTCGTCCACGACGAGCAGCAGTCTCAGCCCGCTCGTGGCGGCCCGCCAGGCCGTGACCAACTCCGTCAGGTCGTCCGGGTCGTCCCCGTCCCCGGCGCCGTGCGGCGCGTCGGGGACCCCGTGCCCCTGGTCGCGGACCGCGCGCAGCAGCCGGCGCAAGGCCCGCCGCGGGTCGACGGTCTCGTGGGCGGCGCCGTGCGCGTGCAGGTCCACGAACAGACAGCCGTCGGGGTGGGCGTCGGCCAGCGCCCAGGCGGCCCGCACCACCAGGGCCGTCTTGCCGACCCCCGCCGTGCCGTCGACGGTCACCACGGACACCGCTCCCGGGGACACCGGCGCGGTGAGCAGGGCGAGTTCGGCCTCACGCCCGATCAGACAGGCGGTGTCGCCCGGGAGTTCGTTGCGGTGCCGCCGGGGACGGCGGGTCCGGTCGGACCCGCCGGTCCGGTCCGGCTGCCCGGGGCGCTCGCCGTGCCGGGGGCGGGGGACGCCCGGGGGAGCGGGGCCGTCGGCGAGGTGGTGCTCGACGTCGGCACCGCCGGAGAGGCGGGAAGCGCTTTCGGCACCGCCGTCGTCGCCGGAGACGACCTCGACGGCGGGGCGGCGTCCGGCATCGGTGCCGGCGACGGAACCAGTACCGGCACCGGCATCCGAACCGGCCGTCGCCCGGCCGAGCAGCAGTCGGTCGTCCCGCCGCAGGACGGCCTGGTGCACCCGGCGCAGCTCCTCGCCGGGCTCCACGCCCAGTTCGTCGAGGAGCAGGCGCCGCGTCTCCCCGTAGACGGCGAGCGCCTCGGCCTGCCGGCCGCTGCCGTACAGCGCGCGCATCCGCAGGGCGGCGAGCGGCTCGTCGTGCGGCGGGGCCGGCGGCGCCGCCATGAGGCCGTCCAGGGCCTCCGCGTGACGCCCGAGCAGGACGAGGCACTCCGCCCGGTCCTGGAGCAGCGCGCGCCGCTGCCGGGCGAGGCGCTGCCGCTCGCTCCCGGCGAGGGGCCCCGGCAGCCCCGGCAGGGGCTCGCCGTGGAGCAGCTCCAGGGCCCGGCCGCCGTGGTCGAGCGCCGCCCCGAGGTCGCCGGCGGCCTTCGACCGCCGGGCGTGGGCGGTCCGTTCGGCGAGTTCGGCGAGATCGGTCCCGGCCCCCTCGGGCACGAAGCGGTAGCCGCCGCGCCCGCCGAGGATCACCGACCCGCCGGGACCGGCGTCCGGTTCGTCGAGCGCCTTGCGCAGCGCGTAGACGTAGCTCGGCAGGACCCGGTGGCCGGTGCCGGGGGGCTCGGCGCCCCAGACGTCGTCGAGGAGGCGTTCGTACGTCACGAAGGCCGGCGCGCGCAGGACCAGGGCGGCGAGGACCGCCTGCCTGCGCACCGGACCGAGGGCGATCCGTCTGTCGCCGCGCCGGGCCCGGACGGACCCGAGCAGGTCGATCCGCAGGTGTTCCCCCGCACCGGCCGGGACCCCGCCCGGCCCCGCTGCCCGCTCGTCCACTTCGCCGTCCCCGTGTTCTCCGTGCGCCCCGTGCCCGCGCAGTTCTCCAAGAGCCTTTCTTCAACAGGATTTCATCGCCCTTGCAACGCCGGGCGACAGGGTTGGCCGAGTTGTGTCGGGTACCCACGCATCGACGGGGGGCGGAGGTGCCGGGTGACGACGCACAGGGCGGGGCGGCAGTGTCGGCTGCCGCCCCGCGGCCGTCGGGGCACCGGGCCGCCGCGCCGCGCGCCGGGCCCGATCTGGCCGAAACGGTCCGCGAGGCGCGCCCGTCCGCCCCTCGCGCGTCCGCCCCGCGTCCCAGCGGCTGTTCGACGGTCTCGGGCCGGATGCGCACCGAGCCGGGCCGGCGCGAAGAACACGCAGCGCGCAGAACGTGCCACGCGAAGAACGCGAAGAACGCGAAGAACACGAAGAAGGGGAAGGACCGATGGAGCGCCCGCCGCAGCCCTGGTACGGGCAACGCCCGCCGCAGCCCTGGTACGGGCAACGCCCGCCGCAGCAGAGGGTTCCCGACAACCCGTACGCCCCGGAGGGGTACACCCCGACCCCGCCCCCGGCGCCCGCCCGCCGCCGGCGCCTCGGCGGGGGACCGGTGATCGCCGGGATCGTCGCCCTCCTGCTCCTGGCGGGCGTCGGGGCGTACGCGGTCCGGAGCGACCGGCAGGGCCGAGCGGACGCGCCGCCGGTGGCGACGGGAACGGCGACCCCCTCCGGGACGCCGGCCACCCCCCGTACCCCCGCCGTCCGCACCCCCGTGCCCGAGCGGATCCCCACGACCGAGGAGATCAACGCCGGGCGGGCGCCGGGGGACGCCACGGGGTGGATCGTCGACGACCGCGCCGACCTGCCCCGCCGGACCGTCTGGCTCCACGACCTGTGGATCGTCGGCGACACCGTCGTCCAGGCCGTGTACCGGAAGGTCGTCGCCCACCGCCTCTCCGACGGCGCCGAGGTGTGGAGCCTGCCGCTGCCCGCCCCCGTCTGCGAGACGCCGGTCCACCCGACCCCCGACGGCAAGGTCGTCGTGGTCTACAAGAGCAGCCAGGCCGAGAACGGCAACCGCTGCAACCAGCTCCGGATGATCGACCTGCGGACGGGGAAGGTCGGCTGGGACAAGGAGCTGACCGAGACGGGCTCCGGGGACGACACGATCATCGTCCACACCGCCATCAGCGGCGGCGTCCTCGCGATCGCCCGGAGCCTGAAGGCCACCGCGTACCGCGTGGCCGACGGGGCCGAGCTCTACGACATCCCCGTGGAGAACCCCGGCAAGTGCTATCCGGACGACGTGGCGGGCGGCGCCCGGCTCCTGGTCGTCTCCGACTGCGCGATCGGCGTGGACCGGAGCAAGACGTACGGGCAGGTCAGGGAGATCGACCCGTCCACCGGCAAGGTGCTCTGGCGCCACCGGACCCAGCAGGGCTGGCAGATCGGCAAGGTGCTCTCCACCGACCCGGCCGTCCTCACCACCCTCCACGCCGAGGAACGCGCCAAGAACTGGCGGGTCGTCTCCCTCGGACCCGGCGGAGCACTCCGCACCACCATCGACGCCAGGGAGAAGGGCTTCGAGTACTGCGCCGACTCGGGGGACGCGGGCGAGGGCGTCCAGAACTGCCCGGGCACCCTGGTCGACCGGCGGGCCGTGTACCTGGGCGGGACCGAGCGGGTCGGCGCCTACGACCTCGGCACCGGGAAGCTCCTCTGGGGCGTGAAGGCCGGCGAGGGAGACCTCCTCCACCCGATCGCCGCGGAGGAGGGCGCGCGGGCGCTCGTCTACGAGGTGCCCCGGTCGGGCCGCCCCGGCGGGGTCATCCGGCTCGGACCGGGCGGCGCGGACACGAAGGAGCAGGTGCTGCGCCACCCCGCGCCGGCCCGCTCCGCGGAGTCCGGCATGCTCGCGGGAAAGCTGGCCCACGCGCGCGGCCGCATCGTCATCACGCCGTCCCACGTCGACGGCGACGACGCCCGGCACAAGGCCCGCATGCTGTCCTTCGCCCCGGAGGGTTCATGAGGGGTCCGGCCCGGGGACGCGCGGTCCTCCGGGCCGGGCGGGGCCCGTGCGCTCAGCCCCGGAAGGAGGCGGGACGCTCGGGAGAGGCCTCGGCGAGGGCCTTCGTCACGGCGTCGGCATCCGCGCGGAGCCCGTACACCGGGGTGTCGGGCTGCTGCCGCCAGGAGTCGTCGATGCCGCCGGCGTCGACCGTGTCGAAGCCGAGTTCGTCGACGAGGGCGCGGACGGTGTCCTTGGCGGCCTCGTCGTCACCGGCGATCGGCAGGGCGATCCGCTCGGGGTCGCCGGCCGGACGCGGACGGTCGAGGATGTCCTGGGCGTAGGTGCCGTTGAACGCCTTGACGACCGGGTGGCCCAACTGCCGCTCCGTCCACCGGCTCTCGGTCAGGCCCTCGTCCTCGATGGCGGCGATCCGCCCGTCGCGCTCCCGGGGGTAGTAGTTGTTGGTGTCGACGAGGACGAAGCCCTCGGCGGCGCCGGCGAGCACGTCGTCGGGGAGGTCGGGGAGGTTCTTCAGGGGGATGGTCACGACGACCAGTTCGGCGCCGTCGGCGGCCTCGGTGACGGGGACCGGGGTGGCCCCGGTCTCCTCGGCGAGCGCGGTGAGCGTCTCGGGGCCGCGGGAGTTGGCCACGGACACGGTGTGACCGAGGGCCGTGAGACGACGGGTGAGGTTGCCGCCGATGTTGCCGGCGCCGATGATACCGATCTTCATGGGACGTCCTTCGTGAGCGCGGTCGCGGGGCGGATCCGATACGGTCCGGGAACGGTCCCCGGGTCCGTCCGGAGCGGCACCGGTCGGCGCCGCGGACCCCCGTCGGTGAGGAAGAACGTCACGACCCGGAGGTTTCTTCCGTGGAACGGCTGATGCCCGAGGACCCGGTCGCCCTCGGCCCGTACCGCATCGTCGCCCGGGACTTTGGTCCGCGCCCTCGCCCACCGCCCGGCCGTGGCCCTGGGGTCCGTGCACGGCGCCGGACTGATCCACCGCGACCCGAAGCCGTCCGACGTCCTGGTGACGGTCGACGGCCCCCGCCCGCTCCGGGCCGGTCAGCCGCCCCTGCGGACCTTCGCCGCCCGCCGGGCCTCGGCCGTCTTGCGGGCCTCGGCGGCGCGGCGGGACTCGTTCTTGGCGCGGCCCGGACGGCCCGGGACCGTGCCGATGCCACGGAAGGCCGCGCCGCCGCGCTTGGCGCCCTCCTGGGTCGGGGCGCTGCCGTCGACCGGGACGCCCGAGGGCTTCCGGGCGCCGGTGATGAGGGACAGCTCGGCCTCGCCGGAGCGGACCCGGGTGACCTGGGGCCGGATGCCCGCGTCCGCCATGACGCGTGCCACGTCCCGGCGCTCCTCGGGGGTGACCAGGGTGACGACGACGCCGGACTCGCCGGCGCGCGCGGTGCGTCCGCCGCGGTGCAGGTAGTCCTTGCCGTCGGCCGGCGGGTCGACGTTGACGACGAGGTCGAGCGCGTCGACGTGGATGCCGCGCGCCGCCACGTTGGTGGCGACCAGGACCGGCACCTCGCCGCTCCTGAAGCGGTCCAGGGTGCGGGTCCGCAGCGGCTGGGACTTGCCGCCGTGCAGCGCCGCGGCCCGTACGCCACTGCCGAGGAGGTGCTTGGTGAAGCGGTCCACGGCGTGCTTGGTGTCCAGGAACATGATCACGCGCCCGTCGCGGGCCGCGATCTCCGTGGCGGTGGCGAACTTGTCGGCACCGTGCACATGGAGCACGTGGTGCTCCATGGTGGAGACGGCGGCGGCCGACGGGTCGACCGAGTGCACGACCGGGTCGGTGAGGTAGCGCTCGACGAGCAGGTCGACGTTCCGGTCGAGCGTGGCCGAGAACAGCATCCGCTGGCCCTCGGCGCGCACCTGGTCGAGGAGTTCGGTGACCTGCGGCATGAAGCCCAGGTCGGCCATCTGGTCGGCCTCGTCGAGGACGGTGACCGCCACCCGGTCGAGCCGGCAGTCCTTGCGCTCCACGAGGTCCATGAGGCGGCCCGGCGTCGCGACCAGGACCTCGGCCCCGTCGCGCAGCGCGCCCGCCTGCCGGCCGATCGACATGCCGCCGACCACGGTCGCCAGGCGCAGTCCCAGCGCGGTGGCGTACGGGGTGAGCGCGTCGGTGACCTGCTGGGCCAGCTCCCGCGTGGGCACCAGGACCAGGGCGAGCGGCCTGCGCGTCTCGGCGCGGCGTCCGGCGGTCCGCACGAGCAGCGGAAGGCCGAAGGCGAGCGTCTTGCCGGACCCGGTCCGCCCGCGTCCGAGGACGTCGCGGCCCGCGAGGGCGTCGGGCACGGTGGCGGCCTGGATCGGGAACGGCTCGTCGACGCCCAGACGGCCGAGCACCCGGAGCACCTCGGCGGGCAGGCCGAGCTCGGCGAAGCCGGTGGCCGGTATCGGGGACGGCGCGCATTCGGCCTTCCGCGTGTCGTCCGTACGGGGCGTGTCGTTCATGTGACCTTCCTGGAAACGGTGCGTTCCGAGGAATTCACGACGGGCGGTTGACCCGTGAATTGCCGCGACGTACCGAAATGCCGTGCGATGCCGTATGAGGGGTGATGCGTGCGGATCCGGACGCGCCACGGGAGCGGGAAACGGCCTCCGGCCCGTGGGGAATCCGGAAAACGCGACGGGCCGGTGCCCTCACCACACGGGTGAGGGCACCGGCCGCGTCGGACGTGTCAACGTCAGGCGGGGAGGATGTTCTCCGCCTGGGGGCCCTTCTGGCCCTGCGTGACGTCGAAGGTCACCTTCTGGCCTTCCTGGAGCTCACGGAAGCCGGAGGTGGCGATGTTGGAGTAGTGGGCGAACACGTCCGGGCCGCCACCCTCCTGCTCGATGAAGCCGAAGCCCTTTTCCGAGTTGAACCACTTCACGGTGCCAGTAGCCATGTCATATCTCCTTTTCGGGGCGTAGCCCTGGGAGCCGCACTGTGCGGATCCCGGAGTCGCCGTGATGATTGCCCCGTCCGGAAACTGCACCGAAAACAAATCAAGTGCCTGACGATGTCGAATCGTCGAAGGCACTTGTAAGTATTTGGGAACCACAACTGCAACTGACGTCGACTGTAGCACGTCGTCGGCGCCCGTGCGGGAAACCCACGAATTTCTCACCCGGAGCCGCCGAGAACAAATTTCCGGCCACCGCCCCGATCACCGTCCCGGCCCCCGCTCCTGCCGCCGCTCCGGCCGTCCTCCCGGCCACCGCCCCGGCCCCCGCCGGCCACCAGGACGAAGGTGACGCTGATGAGCAGCGCCCACGCGCCGAACTTGGTGAGGGGCACGGGCTGCCAGCCTCCGAGCTGGTGCGGGTAGCTCCAGGCTCCGACGTACGTGGCCGCGTTCTCCGCCACCCACAGGAAGAAGCCGATCAGGACGAACGACAGGGCCAGCGGCATCCGGTGGTCCCGGGCCCCGACCCGGAACCGCACCCAGGTGCCCGCCGTGGCGACGAGCAGCAGGGCGGCCAGCGCCCAGCGGGCGTCGGGCAGCCAGTGGTGGCTGAAGAAGTTCACGTACACGGCGCCGGCGAGGACCGCCGTGACCCGGGGCCGGTAGCCCGTGAGCCGCAGGTCGAACAGGTGCCAGGCCCGGCACACGTAACTGCCCACGGCCGCGTACAGGAACCCGCCGTACAGGGGGACGCCGCCGAACTTCGTCAGCGCCTCCTCCGGGTAGCTCCACGAACCCATCCGCACTTTGACCAGCTCGAAGAGCAGGCCGATGGCATGGCAGCCGGCGATCACGGCGACGTCCCGGCCGGTGTCCCAGCCGACCCGCCACGCGAGGAGCGTGAGCCCGATGCCGTACAGGAGGAGCAGGTCGTAGCGGGCGATCGGCAGTTCCGGCAGCAGCGTCGAGGCAGCGATCCCGCCGACGAGCGCGACGGCGAAGGCGCAGCAGCGCACCTCCAGGACCGCGAAGCGCAGCAGCTGGCGCGTCCCGTGCATGAACGTCTCCATGGCGGGAGGGACGCCGGCGACCGCCCGTCCGGTTCGCCGCCCCGGGAACGGCGGCGCGCCGCGCCCCCGGGGAAGGGCGCGGCACGTCGTCGGGCGTCGCGGGGATCAGACCGCCGGCGACGGGAAGGTCGGGTACTCCACGCCGGAGACGTGCTGGACGACCCGGATGACCTGGCACGAGTAGCCGAACTCGTTGTCGTACCACAGGTACAGGATCGCGTTGTCGCCGTCGACCTTGGTCGCGCCGGCGTCGACGATCGACGCGTGGCGCGAGCCCACGAAGTCCATCGAGACGGCGTCGGGGGCCGTGGTGAAGTCGATCTGGCGCTTCAGCGGCGAGTGCAGCGAGACGTCGCGCAGGTACTCCAGGACCTCGTCACGGGTGGTCTCGCGGCCCAGGCGCAGGCTCAGGATCGCGATCGAGACGTCCGGGACGGGGACGCGGATCGAGCTGCCGGTGATCGGGGCCTTCAGCTCCGGCAGCGCCTTGGCGACGGCCGAGGCGGCACCGGTCTCGGTGATCACCATGTTGAGCGGCGCGGAACGGCCGCGGCGGTCGGCCTTGTGGTAGTTGTCCAGGAGGTTCTGGTCGTTGGTGAACGAGTGGACGGTCTCCACGTGGCCGCGCAGCACGCCGTACTCGTCGTCCATCGCCTTCAGCGGCGGGACGATCGCGTTGGTGGTGCAGGAGGCGCAGGACAGGATCCGCTCGTCCGGCTTGACCGTGTCGTGGTTGACGCCGTGCACGATGTTCGGCACGTCGCCCTTGCCGGGCGCGGTCAGGACGACCTTGTCGATGCCGGGGCGCAGGTGCGTGGAGAGGCCCGCGCGGTCGCGCCACTTGCCCGTGTTGTCGATCAGGATGGCGTTCTCGATGCCGTACGCCGTGTAGTCGACCTCGGAGGGGTCGTTGGCGTAGATCACCTTGATCGTGTTGCCGTTGGCGACGATGGAGCTGTTCTCCTCGTCGACCGTGATCGTGCCCTGGAACTGGCCGTGGATGGAGTCGCGGCGCAGCAGCGAGGCGCGCTTCACGAGGTCCTGCTCGCCACCGCCGCGCACGACGATCGCGCGCAGCCGCAGGCCGTTGCCCGAACCGGCCTTCTCGATGAGGAGGCGGGCGACGAGGCGGCCGATGCGGCCGAAGCCGTAGAGGACGACGTCGCGTCCGTCGCGGCGCTCGATCTTGTTCTCACCGGTGGCGCCGGCGACGGCCTCGGCGGTGAACTCCGCCACCGACAGACCGCGGTCGTCGGTCTTGTAGTCGGCGGCCAGCATGCCGATGTCGATCTGGGACGGGCCCAGGTCGAGGGTGGTGAGCGTCTGGAGGAAGGGGAGCGTCTCGGTGACCGACAGCTCCTCGCCGGCTATCTGCCGGGCGAAGCGGTGGGTCTTGAGGATGCTGACCACCGACTTGTTCACCAGGGAGCGGCTGTGGAGGAGGACGGTGACGTCCTGCTCCCGGTGCAGCTTCCCGATGATCGGGATCATCGACTCCGCGATCTCCTCGCGGTTCTTCCAGCTGGTGAACGAGTCGTCATTGACAGTCACAAGTTTATCTTTCGAGCTAGGCGGCGCTCATATGGTAACCCCCGGCCCGTTCGATCGATCAAGGGGTCCCGGGTGTGACGAGGGCCCCTTGCGGCCCCCTTGCGCCCCGGGGGCTCCGTCCCGTTCCGCGGGCCGGGCGGGGGAGGGGCGGCCCGTCAGGGGAAGACCAGGGTCCGGAAGGCGTCCCTGACCCGGGCCAGCGGGCCGGGATCGCGGGTGAGGCAGAGCCGGTTGGTCAGCAGGACGGCCCAGCGGCCTCGCGCGGGCGAGACCCAGAGACCCGTGCCGGTGAAGCCGAAGTGGGCCCAGACGTCGTCCGCCGGGCCCGTGCCCGGCGCCGGGTGCCAGAAGAGCCCGCGCGGCGGGTCGAGGCGGCCGGTGCGCACGCGCAGCGAGGCGGCGGTCCACCCTGCCGAGAAGGTGCCGGGCGCCGGGTCGAGGAGGTGGCGCAGGAAGCGGCCGGTGTCGCCGGCGGTGGTGAAGACGCCCGCGATGCCGCAGGCGCCGCCGAGGAGCCGGGTCGAGAAGTCGTGGACGGTGCCCCTGAGCCGGACGCCGCTCTCCTCGTCGTACTCCGTCGGCGCGCACCGCTGCCTCAGGGCGGCGGGCAGCGGTCCGTACCGGGTCTCCGTCATGCCGAGGGGCGTCCAGACCCGCTCCCCGGCGAGCCGGGGGAGGGGCAGCCCGGTGAGGTGCTCGGCGAGGTAGCCGAGGACCAGGGCCGCCCGGTCGGTGTACGCGACGGCCTCCCCGGGCCGGTGCCGCAGCGGCTCGGACAGCACCCCGTCCCGCACGTCCTGCGGATCGGAGCCGTACAGGTGTCGCAGGTTGGCGCGCAGCGGCAGGCCCGCCGTGTGGGTGAGGAGGTGGTGGGCCGTGGCCCCGGCGAGCGGCCGGCCGGCCGCCTCCGGCCAGTACGAGCCGAGCGGGGCGGACGGGTCGAGCTTGCCCGCGTCGACGAGGGTGCCGGTCACGGCCCAGACGGCGAGGACCTTGGTGAGGCTCGCGACGTCGAAGAGCGTGTCGGGGCGCGTCGGCCCGGCGGGGTCCGCCGGGTCGAGGACGCCGACGGCTCCGGCCGACAGGGTGGTGCGGGCGTCGCCCGCGGCCCAGACGGCGCCGGGGACGACGCCCGCGCGCACGGCGTCGCCGAGCAGCCGCTCGCAGGGGTCGGTGCGCTGTGCCAAGGCGGGCCTCCGACGGATCGGGCGGCCCGTCGGGGATCGGGCGTCCGTCCGGAAGGGCGCGCCCCGTCCGGGGTGCCCCGGGGCGCTTCCGGCGGACCCCTGCGGGCCGCGCTCCGAAGTGATGCCCGGGCCGGACGGGAAGACACCCTTCCGGAGGCGCGCGTCAGCGCCCGTCGGCGATCTCCTGCGGAGTCTTCGCCGGGACCTTCTCGGGGGTCTCCCCGCCGTCCACCGTGCAGGTCACCTCGTCGCGCGGGGTGTAGTGGGTCTTGAAGGTCTCCCGCTTGACCTCGGCGCCGCCGTTCTTGAACACCCGGTCCACCGAGATGTCGAAGCCCTCCAGGGGCGGCTGCGGCACACAGGCCTTGCCCGTGCCCTCGCGCTTCACGGGCTGCGTGAGGTTGGTGCGCGGACCGGCGACCGCCTCCACCGAGTCGTACTTCTTCGTCCCGAGGAAGCTCACCGTCACCGAGGAGTCCGTCGCGCTCGCCTTGATGTAGATCGGCTTGCCCGTGTCGTTGCGGAACTTCAGGTCCAGGCTGCCCCAGGCGACGGTCGCCTCGCGGCCGGCCGGGTAGCGCTCGATGTAGAAGGAGTGGGCGCCGTACTCGACGGGCTTCACCCCGGCGAAGAACATGGCGTTGAAGACGGTGGTGGCCATGGCGGACACGCCGCCGCCGGGCGCGGACCGGTACTGGCCGTCGAGGATCATCGTGCCGTCGACGAAGCCGTTGTCCGGGGTGCGCTCGCCGACCGTCCTGTTGAAGCTCCACACCGCGCCGGGCTGCACGAGCGAACCGTTGATCAGCTCGGCGGCCCGGCCGATGTTCGTCGTCCGGTACGGGGCCGAGGGGAAGCTCACCGTGAACGACGACATCTGCTCGGTGATGCCGAGGCGGGCCAGCGAGTCGGAGGTCAGGTCGGGCTTGGTCACCTTGGTGGCCACCGGGGCCGTACGGGCCGCGTCGCCGGTCTTCGCGAGCAGCGGGCGGACGGCGTCGCCGAGGGCCTTCGCGGTCACCTCGTGGCCCGACCGGCCCTCCGACTCCACGACGACCTTGCCGTTCCGCACGCCGAGGGTCGACTGCGTCGGCGCGTTCGTCAGCGAGGCGAGCGGCCGCGCCACGTCCGGGTCGCGCAGCAGCGCGTCCGCGTCGAGGACCCCGCTGAGGTGCCCGTCGTCGTTCTTCACGGTGAGGTGGTCGCTCAGCGTGGCCGGGGAGATCCGCAGGCGCTCGCTCCCCGCCGTGAGCGTCACGGGGCCGGAGAGGGCGGGCTTCGCGTACGTGTCGAGGAAGCGGTTCACCTCGGCGGCGGGCAGCTTCGGCTCGGTCAGGGCGACGGGGAGGGCGACCGGCGACGCGCCCGTGGCGGCCGGGTAGGCCGAGCGGAGCGACTCGACGGACCGGTCGGTGTCCAGCTTCCGGCCCGTGACCGGCTGGGTCGCGACGGCCTTCCCGCCGCGGAAGGCGACGGAGCCCTCGCGGACCGCGCGGTCGTTCCGCTTCGCCAGGTCGGCCACGGTGGCCTTCGCCTTGGCCTCGTCGTACGCGAAGACCGGCCGGATGTCGCGCTCGCCGGCGGAGAAGAGGCGCCGGACGACGGTGACGGGGTCGCGGGAGGGGTCGGCCGCCAGCTCGGCGGTCTTCGCCACGTCCACGCTCAGCCCGGCGGCGGCCGGGTCCACGGCCGACGCGAGGTCGCCGACCCGCACGGGGATCGGCGCCTTCCACTCGGCCGGGGCCTCGGCGGCGAGTCTCGCCTCTGCCTGGGAGCGGCTCATGCCGCCGATGTCGATGCCGGAGACCCGGGTGCCGGCGGATATGTCGTCCCCCGTGGCGAGCAGGCCCGCACCGTACAGGCCGCCGGCGGCCACCGCGACCACACCTGTCGCGATCGCGGCCGTCCGGAGACGCGGACGGCGCCCCTCGCGGGGCGTCGGGTCGTGGTCGGTCCTGGAGCGGGGCACGCGCTCTCCCGGGGCGTCGAAGAGGAAGGGGAACCCCATGACGGTACGCCGAAAGAGTGTCTTATGCACATAAGGTCGGTTTGACCTGCGGCAATACGGAGGGCTGCCGGAGGGGTACGGAACGTCGCGCCCGGACCGCTCCCGGGCTCCGCGCGGGGGCCCGGGGCCCTTTGCCGCGCCCCGGGAGCGCCCCGCCGCGCCTGATAGGTTCGCGGGCGACGCAGGTGGGGGCGGCGGCCCGACGGGGAGGAGCGGCACATGGCGGTGAGCGGGCGGCAGACCGGCAGGCCCACCCTGGAGGAGGTCGCCGCGCGGGCCGGAGTCGGCCGCGGCACGGTCTCCCGGGTCATCAACGGCTCCCCGAAGGTCAGCGAACAGGCCAAGGCCGCCGTCGAACGGGCCGTCGCCGAACTCGGCTACGTCCCCAACCGGGCCGCCCGCGCCCTCGCCGGCAGCCGCACCGACGCCGTCGCCCTGGTCGTCCCCGAGACCGAGGCGCGACTCTTCGCCGAGCCGTACTTCCTCGACATCATCCGCGGCGTCAGCGCCGAACTCGCCGACGCCGACAAGCAGTTGCTCCTCACCCTGATCCGCAGCGAACAGGAGCGGCAGCGCTTCGAGCAGTACCTCGCCGCCCAGCGCGTCGACGGCGTCCTCCTCGTCTCCGTGCACGGGGACGACCCGCTGCCCGACCAGGTCCGCGCCCTCGGCCTGCCCGCCGTCCTCAACGGCCGCCGCTCCAGGGACGAGAGCGTCGCCTTCGTCGACTCCGACAACACCGGCGCCGGCCGGACCGCCGTCGCCCACCTCGCCGCGCGCGGCCGGCGCGCCGTCGCCACCGTCACCGGCCCCCTCGACATGTACGTGGCCCGCTGCCGCCTCGACGGCTACCGCGAGGGCCTCGCCGAGGCGGGGCTCGCGGCCGACGAAAGCCTCGTCGCGAACGGCGACTTCACCGAGGAGGGCGGCCGCCGGGCCATGCGGGAACTCCTGGACCGGCGGCCCGACCTGGACGCCGTCTTCGCCGCCTCCGACGTGATGGCGGCGGGCGCGCGGGCCGTCCTGCGCGAGGCGGGCCGCCGGGTACCCGAGGACGTCGCCCTCGTCGGCGTCGACGACTCGGCCGTCGCCCGGCACATGGACCCGCCGCTCACCAGCGTGCGCCAGCCCATCGAGGAGATGGGCCGCGCCATGGCCCGCCTGCTCCTCCAGGAGATCGCCTCGCCCAGCGCCCCCGACGACCAGCCCCGCCGGCTGCTCCCCACCGAACTGGTGGTCCGCGCCTCCTCCTGACCGGCCCCGCACCCCCTGTGACATGATCGCGCCGACCCGGCACGGTGCCGGAACCACAGGGGGTGGACCGTGTCCTGGCAGTTCGCGTACCTCGCGCTTCCCTCCGGGATCCTCGCCCTGCTGCTCGCCGCCGGCGGCACGGCCGCCCTCCGCGCCAGATGGCTGCTTCCCACACAGCGCCGGCACGTCCACCGGATCGGCCTCTTCGGCCGGGCCCAGCTGGTGATGGCGGGCGCGCTCGCGGTCCTGGCGCTCTCGGCGTTCCCGGACGACCCCGCCCTGAGGAACGGGATCGGCGTCCTCGCCGTCCCCGGCTTCCTCTGCGCCCTGGTCCTCGTGGTCCGCTCCCGGCACCCGCGCCGGGAGCGCTGAGACGGCCCCTCCCGCCCGTCAGGGGCGGGGGCCCCGGTCCTCGTCGTGGACGATCCAGCGGCCGTCCCCGCCCCGGCCCGGCCGGAACCGGCGTCCGTCGGGGCGGTGCGAACGGTGCGACTCGCTCATCGCCTCGAAGGCCACGAACCCCGCGATCACCAGGGCGATCACGACCGCGCCCAGGACGTACCAGCCGTTCGGCGCCAGGAACCCGAACGCGATCAGGACCAGCAGCCCGATTCCGATTCTGCGCGGCATCGACATGTGAGACGTCTCCCCCCGGAGTGCGCGTACGGTCTCCGGGGCAGACGCGCGGACCGCCCGCCCGGTTCCCGCCCCCGCCCCGGCGCCCGGCGTGTCGTTCGGACGAGCCCAGCGGGCGGGGCGGCCGGGCGTGGGTTCGAATCGGGGCATGGCTTCCTACGACAGGCCCCGCACCGGCGGCTCCCCGAGGCCGCTCAGGGCCGGTGACACCTGGTGGTACGCCGCCATCGCGGGCGAGGCCGCCGACTCGTTCACCACCCGCGTCCGCACCCGGGCCCGGCGCGGCTGCCTCGGGGCCGTCCTCCTGCTCACGGTCGTCTACGCGGGGCTCGTCCTCACCGCGACCGGCCGCCGCTGGGGCGACGCCGCCACGACCGGCCGGCGCGCCGACACCGCCGCCGCCACCCTGCTCCGCGACCACCCCTCCCTCGCCGGGCTCACCACCCTCTCCCTGGGCCTCGGCTGCGTCCTCCTCCTCGCCGTCGGCCTCATAGGCAGGCGGTACGTCCTCACCGGCCTCGCCGCCGGCGGAGTCGTCACCGCCCTCGCCCTCACCGGACTGCTCCGGCTGTACGCGCCCCGCCCCCGCGCCACCGGCGCCGCCGCCCTCCTGCCCAGCGGCTTCCCCAGCGCCCAGACCGCCCTCGCCCTGGGCGTCGCCCTCGGCCTGGCCCTCGTCGTCCCCCACCGGCTGCGCGCCCCCGCCGTCGGCGCCGCCACCCTCTGGGCCGCCGCCGTCGGCGCGCACACCCTGGCCGACGGCCGGCACCGGCCCGGCGACGTCATCGCCGCCGCCCTCCTCGTCCTCGCCGTCTTCTGCGGGGTCCTCGCCCTCCGGGCCCGCAAGGGCGAAGTGCGCCCCGCGCCCCGGCGTCTGCCCGCCCCGGCGGCCCTCCTGGTGCTCGTCCCGCTCGTCCTCGTCGCGGCCGGCGGCCTCGCCGCCGGGATCTGGCTGCTCGGCGACACCCTCGCCCTGCCCGCCACCGCCCCCTACGATCCGGCCGAGCTCCGGCTCGCCCACCGCTGCGGACAGGCCCTCGCCGCCGGCGCGACCGCCGCCGCCGGAATCGTCCTGCTCCTCCTGCTCCGCCACGTCGACGTGGACGGCCCCCCGCCCCCGTACCGGCTCGGCGGCCCCTTCGCCGAGGCCGAGGGGGCCCCGGAGGACGAGGAGCTCGTGGGGCCCTTTACCGAGGACCGCGATCACGAGATATCTTGATGTCGAGCAATCTCGCATACGCAGACGTGGAGCGGAGCACCCTGGTGACTGACTCGACCATCATCTACACCCACACCGACGAGGCGCCTGCCCTGGCGACGTACTCGTTCCTGCCCGTGGTCCAGGCGTACGCCTCGCAGGCCGGAGTCACGGTCGAGACGCGGGACATCTCCCTCGCGGGCCGCATCATCGCCGTCTTCCCGGAGTACCTGGAGGAGGGCCAGCGCATCGCCGACGCCCTCTCCGAGCTGGGCGAGCTGGCCAAGACGCCCGGGGCCAACATCATCAAGCTGCCGAACGTCTCGGCGTCCATCCCGCAGCTCAAGGCGGCCGTCGCCGAGCTCCAGGCCCAGGGCTACGCCCTCCCGGCCTACCCGGACGACCCGAAGACCGACGAGGAGCGCGAGATCCGCGCCCGCTACGACAAGATCAAGGGCTCGGCCGTCAACCCGGTCCTGCGCGAGGGCAACTCCGACCGCCGCGCGCCGGCCTCGGTGAAGAACTACGCCAAGGCCCACCCGCACCGCATGGGCGCCTGGACCCCCGAGTCCAGGACCAACGTCGCCACCATGGGCGAAAACGACTTCGCCTCCACGGAGAAGTCCGTCGTCATCGACGCCGACGACACCCTCCGCTTCGAGTTCACCGCCGCCGACGGCACCGTCAGCGAGCTCCGCGAGCCGCTGAAGGTCGTCGCCGGCGAGGTCGTCGACGCCGCCGTCATGCGCGCCGCCGCCCTGCGCACCTTCCTGAGCGAGCAGGTCGCCCGCGCCAAGGCCGAGGGCGTGCTCTTCTCCGTGCACCTCAAGGCCACCATGATGAAGGTCTCCGACCCCATCGTCTTCGGCCACGTCGTGCGCGCCTTCTTCCCGGCCACCTTCGCCAAGTACGGCGAGGCCCTCGTCGCCGCCGGGCTCTCCCCGAACGACGGCCTCGGCTCGATCCTCAACGGCCTGGACGGCGTCCCGCACCTGGGCGCCGAGATCAAGGCCTCCTTCGAGGCCGAGCTCGCCGAGGGCCCCGCCCTCGCGATGGTCGACTCCGACAAGGGCATCACCAACCTGCACGTGCCGTCCGACGTCATCGTCGACGCCTCGATGCCGGCCATGATCCGCACCTCCGGCCACATGTGGGGCCCGGACGGCCAGGAGGCCGACACCCTCGCCGTCCTGCCGGACCACAGCTACTCCGGCGTCTACCAGGCCGTCATCGAGGACTGCCGCGCCCACGGCGCCTTCGACCCGTCGACCATGGGCTCCGTACCGAACGTCGGCCTCATGGCGCAGAAGGCCGAGGAGTACGGCTCCCACGACAAGACCTTCGAGATCGCCCAGGCCGGCACCGTGCGCCTGGTGAACTCCGCGGGCGACACCGTCCTGGAGCAGGAGGTCGCCGAGGGCGACATCTTCCGCGCCTGCCAGACCAAGGACCTGCCCATCCAGGACTGGGTCAAGCTCGCCGTCACCCGCGCCCGCGCCACCGGCTCCCCGGCCGTCTTCTGGCTCGACGAGAACCGCGCCCACGACGCCCAGCTGATCGCCAAGGTCAACGAGTACCTCCCGCAGCACGACACCGAGGGCCTGGAGATCAAGATCCTTTCCCCGGTCGAGGCGACCGCGTTCTCCCTGGAGCGCATCCGCCGCGGCGAGGACACCATCTCGGTCACCGGCAACGTCCTGCGCGACTACCTGACCGACCTCTTCCCCATCCTGGAGCTGGGCACCAGCGCCAAGATGCTGTCGGTCGTCCCGCTGATGGCGGGCGGCGGCCTCTTCGAGACCGGCGCCGGCGGCTCCGCCCCGAAGCACGTCCAGCAGCTCGTCAAGGAGAACTACCTCCGCTGGGACAGCCTCGGCGAGTTCTTCGCCCTGGCCGCCTCCTTCGAGCACCTCGCGACCACCACGGGCAACACCCGCGCCCAGGTCCTCGCCGACACCCTCGACCGCGCCACCGGCACCTTCCTCAACGAGGACAAGTCGCCGACCCGTCGCCTCGGCGGCATCGACAACCGCGGCAGCCACTTCTACCTGGCCCTGTACTGGGCCCAGGAGCTGGCCGCCCAGACCGAGGACGCGGAGCTCGCCAAGGCCTTCGCCCCGTTCGCCGAGAAGCTCGCGGCCGACGAGGGGAAGATCGTCGACGAGCTGATCGCCGTCCAGGGCTCCCCGGCCGAGATCGGCGGCTACTACCAGCCCGACCCGGCCAAGGCCGCGGCCGTGATGCGTCCGTCCGCCACCCTCAACGAGGCCCTCGCGTCCCTCGCCTGATCCGGCGCGCGGCCCCGTACCGCCCCGGCCGGAAACTCCTCCGGCCGGGGCGGTCCCGTCGGTGGCGCATACGGCATCCGGGTGTGAACCTGGATGGATGAGTTGGGCATCTTGGACGACCACCGGTGTCTACACCGGGCGAGGTGGGGTGCTGACCGACGAGGCCGGGACCGTCACGGGCGATCTGACCGTGCACACCACCTGGACCGAGCGCGAAGCACGTGTGGCCGTGCAGTACAGCGGCGCGTCCGACTGGTTCACCATGTCGGGCAGTCCCGTCCCCTGCGCAACGGAGGAGGAGAGCCGGGATCTCCACGACGCCGTCGTGGAGGCCGTCCGGGAGGGAAACGGGGCCACGGTCCCGAGACTGCCCGGGCCCCTGGTGTAGGACCGGCCGCCCGGGCACCGAACCCCCCGAGCACCACCGGCACCCGAGCACCGTCCGCACCCGGACGGACACCACCGGTGCCCGAGCACCACGAGCACCCGGACACGACACACATCCGTCACCGCGAGAAGTGTTATCCCTCCCGCGCCCACGGGTCTCCGAAAGACGGGGAACACGGACCCGGGACGAGGGAGCAGACCCATGCACAGCGACGAGCGCCGCACCACCGCCCTGGTGGAGGCGGCCAGGGCCGGTGACGTCCGCGCCAGGGACGAACTGGTCCGCGCCTACCTGCCGCTCGTCCACAACGTCGTCGGCCGCGCGCTCGACGGCCACGCCGACACGGACGACATCGTCCAGGAGACGATGGTCCGCGCCCTCGACGGCCTGCCGGGCCTCCGCGACCCCGCCAGGTTCCGGTCCTGGATCGTCGCCATAGCGATGAACGGGATACGCCGCCGCTGGCACGAGCGCCGACAGGCCCCCGTACCGGGCCTCGACCACGCCGTGGACCTCGCCGACCCGACCGGCGACTTCACCGAACTCACCGTCCTCCGCCTCGGCCTCTCCGGGCAGCGCCGCGACGTCGCCCGCGCCACCCGCTGGCTCGACGGAGACGACCGCGAACTCCTCTCCCTGTGGTGGCTGGAGGCCGCCGGCGAACTGACCCGCGCCGAACTCGCCGAGGGCCTCGGCGTCCCCCCGCAGCACGCCGCCGTGCGGGTCCAGCGCATGAAGGAGCGCCTGGAGACCGGCCGGGCGGTGGTCCGCGCCCTGGACGCCCTGCCGCCGTGCCCGGAGCTGACGGAGATCCTCGGCCCCTGGGACGGCCGGCCGTCCCCGCTCTGGCGCAAGCGGATCGCCCGCCACCTGCGCGCCTGCGACGCCTGTACGCACCGGGTGACGGGCCGCCGGGGCCTCGCCCCCGTCGAGGGCCTGCTCGCCGGGATCGGACTCGTGCCCCCGCTCGGCCTCGCCGCGACGACGGCGGACGGGTGGCCGGACACGGAACTCGCGGGGCACGGGGAGCCCGCCGGCTCCGGACACGGCCCGGACGGGGAGGCCGCCGCGCCCGGGACCGCTCCGGACGGAGGGACCGCCGCGCCCGTGGACGGTTCCGCCGTACGGCCCGGTGGCGGCGGAGAGCCCGCCGGCCGGTGGGCCCCCGGGCGCGGGACGGTCGTCGCCGGGGTCGCCGCCGTCGCCGTGCTCGGGGCCGTCGCCCTCCTCGTGCCCTCCGAGCCGGAGGCGCGCGTACGGCCCGAGCGGCCCCTCGCCGCGCCCCCGGCGACACCCGCCCCGACCACCACGACCCCGACACCGACCCCGGCCCCGACACCGACCCCGGCCCCGACGACCACCGCCCCCGTCCCCGTACCGACGACCACCACCCCGACGCCCCGCCGCACCACCCCGCCCCCCCCGCCGCCCACCTCCGGGGAGCGGGTGACCGGTCTCGTCAACCGGCTGCGCGCGGAGGAGGGTTGCGCCCCGCTGCGCACCGATCCCCGGCTTGTCGCGGCGGCCCGCGCCTACGCCCGCGACATGGTCGCGCGGGGCTACTACGGGCACAGCAGCCCGGAGGGCGACTTCGCGGACGCGCGGATCAGCGCCGAGGGCTACGACTGGAGCGCCTGGGCCGAGAACCTCGCCAGGGGCGCGACCGGCCCGGAGGAGGTCGTCGAAGACTGGCGCGACGGCTCGATGCACGAGGAGAACATGCTCGACTGCCGCTACCGGGACACCGGCGTGGCGTCGGTGCCGGGGCCCCGGGGCACGATCTGGGTGCAGAAGCTGGCCGCGCCCGCGCCCGGGCGGGAATGACAGCCGCCCGGACGGTCGGCCGTCCGGCCGGACGTCACGACGCTCGACCGGACGGCCCGATCAGCGCCGGGCGCCGAAGTTCTGCACCCACCAGGGGCCGCCGGAGCCCAGGTTCACGCCGACGCCGATGTCCTGGAAGGCGCAGTTGAGGATGTTCGCCCGGTGGCCGGGGCTCTCCATCCAGTCCGCCACGGCCCGCGCCGGACTCTTCGGCCCGCGGTGGATGTTCTCCCCCCAGGTCGACCACGCGTAGCCGGCGCTCGTCATCCGGTCGCCCCCGTCCCGGCCCTCCGGACCGGAGTGCGCGTAGTAGTCGCGGGCGGCCATGTCGTCGGCGTGTCCCCGGGCCGCCGCCCGCAACCGCTTCTCGGAGCGGAGCGACCGGCAACCGGCCTCCGCGCGCTCGGCGTTGACGAGGGCGACGACCTCCCCGGCGTACCGCTCGGCCCTCCCGGCACCCGCCGCCCCGCTCCCGGCGCTCAGGACGGGACGCTGCTCCCGCACCCGCGTGCGGAGCTGTCCCGGCCGGAACTCCGGTTCCGGCTCGGCCCGTACGGGCGCGGGGGAGGCGATGGCCACCGCCGGGGCCGGGTACGTCCCCGCCGCCGCCGCGAGCGCGACGGCCGCCGCCCCCGCGACGGCGACGGCCGTGAGGAGACCCGGGCGCCGCCGCGCTCCGCCTCTCCCGCGAGGTCGGCCGCCCGCCCGCGCGGGCCGGTCGGAGGGTCGGGGACGGACGTGGTACCGCATGGTGCTCCGCTCTCTCGCCGGGGTCGCCGGACGGCCGGCCCCGGGGGAGAGCCGCCGGGGCAACGGTGACAACCCTTTCCGGCCCCGGCCGTCCCGACACTCCTCGTCAACCCGGCGCGTCAGCTCGTCCCGAAGCCTTTCAGCCCTGCGGAACGACCGCCACCGGACAGGGCGCCAGATGGAGTGCCGCGTGTGCCACGGAGCCGATCCGCGGCCCGACGGCCCCGCGCTTGGCTCGCCGCCCGACCACGAGGAGCTGCGCGGCCCCCGACTGGGAGAGCAGCACCTGTCCCGCGCTGCCCAGTTCGACGTGCTCCTCGACCCGGACCTCCGGGTACTTCTCCCGCCAGGGGGCGAGCGCCTCGCGCAGCGACTTCTCCTCGTACGGGACGAGCCCGCCGGCCTCGTCGGCGAGCCGCATCGAGGCCGGGCTGTACGCGTAGAGGGCCGGCAGGCTCCACGCCCGCACGGCCCGCACGGCCGCCCCGCGCGCGGCGGCGGTCGCGAAGGCGAAGCCGAGTGCGGCGGCGCTGTCCTCCGGGCCGCCGAGCTGGCCGACGAGCACGGCCCCGGCGGGCGGCTCGGCCCCTTCGCCGTCCCGGGACCGGACGGCCACCACGGGGCGGGTGGCGGCGGCGATGATCTGCTGCCCGTACGAGCCGAGCAGGAACCCGGCGACGGGGCCGTGGCCGCGCGAGCCGATGACGAGCATCTCGGCCCGCTCCTCGGTGCCGAGCAGCGCGGCGACCGGGGTGTCGGGCAGCACCTCGGCCGAGAGCTCCAGGTCCGGGTGGCGGCGGGCGATCTCCGCCTCGGCCTCGCGCAGGACCGCGTGCGCGGCCCGCCCCTGGGCCTCGGGGTCCTGGACCAGGGGGAGATCGAGGGGCTCCCAGCGCCAGGCGTGCGCGAGCCGTAGCGGGAGGCCCCGGTGCAGGGCCTCGCGGGCGGCCCAGTCCGCCGCAGCGAGACTCTCCGGGGAACCGTCCACTCCTGCGACGATCTCACGACTCATCGGGCTGCCTCCGTCTGTTGCGGTGCCGGGTCCGCCCGGTCGGCGGACCCTCTCCCCTCCAGCTTGGGCCCGACGGCCGCCCGACGGCAGGGCCGTACGTCCCGACATGCGGTTTTACGCCTGACGGGGGCTCAGGACCGGTCCGGATCAGGCCAGCAGGGTGAGCCGCGCGTGGGTGCCGTTGAGGTAGTGGTCCCCGATGTCCCGGAGCCGGTGGTCCGCCCGCGTCGGGGCGGTGAGCGCCCGGGCGTTGCGCCAGAAGCGGTCGAACCCCGGCCCGCCGCCCCGGGAGTCGGCGCCCGCCGTGCCGTCGACGAGTTCGAGGATCCGGGTGGTGATGTGGACGGCCGCCCGGCCGGTGACGGTCTCGGCCGCCGCGACCAGGACGGAGATGTCGGCACGCTCCTCCAGGGTCAGCGACCACTCGGTGTGCAGGCCGCGGGAGAGGGCGTCCGTGGCCCGCTCCACCACCGCGGCGGCGGCGTGCGCGGCGGTCGCCAGTTCCCCGTAGGCGAGGAGGAGGTACGGGTCGTCCCCGGACCCGACCGGGGCGGCGCCGTCCGCCGCCACCGGGCCGCCCGCGCCGCCGGCCGGGGCCGGGCCGGCCTGGTCGGCGCGGCTGATGTCCCGGGCCTCGGCCAGCGCCCCCTCGGCGACGCCGAGTCCGACCTGGGTGAGGAGCAGCCGCAGGGCGAGCGGGGCGAGGGTGGTGAACGGGGCGACGGCGTGCTCGTCGTGCGGGAGGACGCCGAGGACGTGCTCGGGCGGTACGGGGACGTGGTCGAAGGTGACGGTGCCCGCGCCGGCCAGGCGCTGCCCGACCCGGTCCGTGCCCGCGTCGGTGAACACCCCCGGATGCGCCGGGTCCACCAGGACGACCAGGAGGTCGCCGGTGCCGCCGGGGCGGGCACCGACGACGAGCCGGTCGGCCACCGTGACGCCGGACGCGAAGGCGCGGCGCCCGTCCAGGATCCAGCCGCCGCCGCTGCCCTCAGCGGGGGTGAGCGCGAGGCCGGGCCCGGTCGCGGTGCGCGGCGGTTCGACGCCTCCGGCGAGCAGCCAGCGCTCCTCGGCCGTACACACGTCGAGGGCGAGCGGGCGGCGATGTGCGGCGTCCGGCCGGTGGGCGGCGTCCGTCCCCGTCGTGGGGTCCGGGCTCTCCGCCGCCGGGTCCCGGTCCTCCGGCGCGGACGCGGTGCGGAGGGCGTGGGCCTCGTGCGCCGGGCCGAAGAAGCGGCTGCTCCAGGACAGCGCGTAGTGGTGGGCGAGGAGTTCGCCCACGGAGCTGTCGGCGGCGGAGATCTCCCGTACGACCGCGCACGCGGCCCGCAGGTCGGCGCCCCGCCGGGACGGGCCCGGCGCCGTGAGGAGGGCGGGCAGGCCCGCCTCCTGGAGCCGGGCGACCTCGTCGAAGGGCGCCTTGCCGGCCCGGTCCCTCGCCAGGGCGTCCACGGCGAGGTCGTCGGCGAGCTCCCGGGTGACGCGGGGCCAGATCTCGTCGTCGGCGGGCCGGTCGACGGCCCGTCCGGCCGGTGCGGAGGCGGTGCGCACAGCTGGTCTCTTCGGCGATTTCCTCGGCGTACTCACGTCACCTCACATGATCCCTAGTATCCCCACTGGAATAGTAGGGATAGTGGCAGAGGTGGTCGCCGCTCCCCAAGGGGCGTCCGCAGGCTGGACAAGCTCGTCTTGATCGGTGAGATGCGGCCAAGTGGGCGCGGGTCGCGCCGGGTTGGCCCGGCGGGACGGGGCGGTGCCGGGGCGGGTCAGGGGTTGGTCCAGGCCTCCGGGTCGTCGGCGAGCGCGACGATCCCGGCCGGCAGCTCCGCCGCCGCCACCTCCGCGAGCGAGACCCCGAGCACCTCGCGGACCCCCGCCCGCAGCGCGATCCACAGCGTCAGGAGCGACTCGGCCGGGCCCGTGTACGACAGCTCCGGCGGCCGCTCCCCGCGCACGGAGACCAGCGGGCCGTCCACGCAGCGGATGACCTCCGCGACCGAGATCGTCTCGGCGGGCCTGGCCAGCCAGTACCCGCCGTTGCCGCCGCGCTGGCTCTGCACCAGACCGCCCTTGCGCATGTCCCCGAGGATGCCCTCCAGGAACTTGTGCGAGATGCCCTGGTCCTCCGCGATGGCCTCGGCCTTCAGCGGGCCCGCGTCCCGGGCGGCGGCGAGCTGGAGGGCGGCACGCACCGCGTAGTCGGCCCTGGCTGAAATGCGCATGCGCGCATTATTCCGTACGGTCGGGACGGATCCGCCCGCCCGCGGGACGCGCCGTTCCACCGGCCGCGCCGCTCGTCGTGGGACGCGCGTACCGCGCCGTGAGACGGGTCGTACCGCACCCTTGACGCGGCCCGTGACCGGCCGGACACTCAGGGACGGGAAAACCGAGCGAACGGGTAGGAAACCATGGGACGCACCGGCCGGAGGGACACCGCATCCGCCGCGCCCCTCCCGCGCTCCCTGCCCTTGACGTCCCGCCGCCACATCGATCTGCTGCGGGTCTGCAGCGCCGCGTAGTCGCCGCCGCCTCCCGGACGGGCCCGCGCCGCCTCCGCCCGCCGGGCCCCCTCCGCCGCGGTCCGCCCGCCTCCTCCTGCACGTACCTCCGCCGTCCCGGGCCCCGTTCGGCCGTCGTCGTCGTGCCGTCGACCGCTGCCGCCGTGCGCCGCCCCGACCCGGCACCGAGCACCCTCAAGGGAGAAGCATGTCCGTCGTCCCGTCCTCGCTGCTGCCCGCCTCCGCCGTGCCCGCCTTCCGCGGCCGCATCGGCCGCGACGTGCGCAGCGGCCACTACGCCGTGCCGCACCGCTACCGCCTCCACGTCGCACCGTCCAGTCCCGACTGTCTGAGCATCGCCCTCGCCCACGGCCTGCTCGGACTCGACGACACCCTCCCGCTCACGGTCCTGCCCGACACCCCCGACGCTCCCGACGGCGGGTACGCGGCCCTCCGCCCGCTGTACGAGGCCAGCGCCCACCTCTACGACGGCCCCGCCTCCGCGCCCGTCCTCAGCGACGGCTGGACCGGCCGGATCGTCACCACCCACGTCCCCGACATCCTCCGGGACCTCGCCCTGCGCTTCCGCGGCGACGGCCCCGACCTGCTGCCCGAGGAGCACCGCGCCGAGATCGACGCCGTGGCCGAGCTGTGCGAGCGGAGCGTTAACCGGGCCGCCCAGCGGGCCGGCGAACTCGGACTCGACGACGAGGCCGCCCACCACGAGCCCCTCGGCGTCCTCTTCGCCGCGCTCGGCTCCCTGGAGCAACGCCTCGCCCACCACCCGTACGTCCTCGGCGACGCGCCGACCCTCGCCGACATCCACGTCTGGGTCGCCCTCGTGCAGCTCGACACCGTCCACCGCTGGCACCTGGACGCCGCCGCCATGGACCGGGTCGCCGCCCACCCGGCCCTCTGGGCCTACGCCCAACGCCTCGCCGCACGACCCGAGTTCGCCCGCCACCTCGACATCGACGCGGTCCTGCGCCGTCACCGCTCCCACTGCCGGGGCCGCGAGGCGGCGGGCGCGGGGATCCGCATCGTCGACTGGTCGGCCGCCCCGCGCTGACGGCCCGGGAACGGGTCCGGGGAGCACATTCCCCGGACCCCGGCACCCCCGCGCCCTCCTCCTCCGTCACGCACCGTGTCCGCGCGGGTCGCGGGCGTGCCCGACGGCCGCCAGTATGGAGCGACGCAGGAACAGGAGGACGCCATGCTGCTGCCCGACAGGAACACGGTCGACCGGTTGCTCCGGCACTACCGCGCCCAGGAGCGGACCGTGCTCGCCCGGCCGTGCGACCTGTCGGCCCGCCGGCGCTTCGAGGACACGGCGTACACCCTCTGCGTCCTGATGGGGGAGCGCAGCGCCCGCGCGGCGGCCCGCGCCGCCGAGCGGTACGTGACCGGGAACCGCGCCCCGGCCCGGCCGACCCTTGAGGGCCTGCCCGGCGCCTGATCCCTCGCACACCGCCGGAAGAGATCAGGAATAGAGAAGCGTCACCACCGTGCCGCCGTTAGCGTGACGGTCATGGGCATCGCGACACCCGCCGAGGGCGGGCCGGACGCGATGGACCACCCTTTCGGCCCCGCGCGACAGCTGGAGACACGATGAGCAAGGCCACCAGGTCGGACGAGCAGACGTCCGTGCCGCACGCCGCCGACCGGCACGACCTGATCCGTGTGCACGGCGCGCGCGAGAACAACCTCAAGGACGTCAGCATCGAGATCCCGAAGCGCCGCCTCACGGTCTTCACCGGCGTCTCGGGCTCGGGCAAGAGCTCCCTCGTCTTCGACACGGTCGCCGCCGAGTCCCAGCGGCTGATCAACGAGACCTACAGCTCCTTCGTCCAGGGCTTCATGCCGACCCTCGCCCGGCCCGAGGTCGACGTCCTCGAAGGCCTCACCACCGCGATCATCGTCGACCAGCAGCGCCTCGGCGCCGACCCGCGCTCCACCGTCGGCACCGCCACCGACGCCAACGCGATGCTCCGCATCCTCTTCAGCCGGCTCGGCAAGCCCCACATCGGCCCGCCGGGCGCGTACTCCTTCAACGTCCCCTCCGTGCGGGCGAGCGGCGCGATCACCGTCGAGAAGGGCGCCAAGAAGGCCGTCAAGGCGACCTTCGAGCGCACCGGCGGCATGTGTACGCGCTGCGAGGGCCGGGGCACGGTCTCCGACATCGACCTCACCCAGCTCTACGACGACTCCAAGTCCCTCGACGAGGGCGCGCTCACCATCCCCGGCTACACCACCGGCGGCTGGAACTACCGCCTCTACACCGAGTCCGGCCTCGTCGACCCGGCCAAGCCGATCCGCTCGTACACGAAGAGGGAACTGGACGCCTTCCTCCACCACGAGCCGACCCGGATGAAGATCGCGGGCATCAACATGACCTACGAAGGTCTGGTCCCCCGCATCCAGAAGTCCTTCCTGGCCAAGGACAAGGAGGGCATGCAGCCCCACATCCGGGCGTTCGTGGAGCGGGCCGTCACCTTCACCACCTGCCCCGAGTGCGACGGCACCCGGCTCGCCGAGGGCGCCCGCGCCTCGAAGATCGGGAAGATCAGCATCGCCGACGCCTGCGCGATGCAGATCAGCGACCTGGCCGCCTGGGTCCGCGGCCTCGACGAGCCCTCGGTGGCCCCGCTGCTCACCGCGCTCCAGCTCACCCTCGACTCGTTCGTGGAGATCGGCCTCGGCTACCTCTCCCTCGACCGCCCCGCGGGCACCCTCTCGGGCGGCGAGGCGCAGCGCGTCAAGATGATCCGCCACCTCGGCTCCTCGCTCACCGACGTCACCTACGTCTTCGACGAGCCCACCGTCGGCCTGCACCCCCACGACATCCGGCGGATGAACGACCTCCTGATCCAGCTCCGCGACAAGGGCAACACGGTCCTCGTCGTCGAGCACAAGCCGGAGGCGATCGCGATCGCCGACCACGTCGTGGACCTCGGCCCCGGCGCCGGCACGGCCGGCGGCACCGTCTGCTTCGAGGGCACCGTCGAGGGCCTGCGCGCCTCCGGCACCGTCACCGGCCGCCACCTCGACGACCGCGCCTCCCTCAAGGACGCGGTGCGCGAGCCCACCGGAGCCCTGGAGATCCGCGGCGCGTCCGCGCACAACCTGCGCGACGTCGACGTCGACGTCCCCCTCGGGGTCCTCACCGTCGTCACCGGCGTCGCGGGCTCCGGCAAGAGCTCCCTCGTCCACGGCTCGCTCCCCGCCGGAGAGGACGTGATCTCCGTCGACCAGAGCCCGATCCGCGGCTCCCGGCGCAGCAACCCCGCCACGTACACCGGTCTGCTCGACCCGATCCGCAAGGCCTTCGCCAAGGCCAACGGCGTCAAGCCGGCCCTCTTCAGCGCCAACTCCGAGGGCGCCTGCCCCACCTGCAACGGCGCCGGCGTCATCTACACCGACCTCGGCATGATGGCCGGCACCTCCTCCACCTGCGAGGACTGCGAGGGCAAGCGGTTCCAGGCCTCCGTGCTCGAATACCTGCTCGGCGGCCGGGACATCAGCGAGGTCCTCGCGATGTCCGTGACCGAGGCCGAGGAGTTCTTCGGCTCCGGCGAGGCCGCCACCCCGGCCGCGCAGCGGATCCTGGCCCGGCTCACCGACGTCGGCCTCGGCTACCTGACCCTCGGCCAGCCGCTCACCACGCTCTCCGGCGGCGAGCGGCAGCGGCTGAAGCTGGCCACCCACATGGGCGAGAAGGGCGGGATCTACGTCCTCGACGAGCCGACCACCGGCCTCCACCTCGCCGACGTCGAGCAGCTCCTCGGCCTGCTCGACCGGCTCGTGGACTCCGGCAAGTCCGTCATCGTCGTGGAGCACCACCAGGCGGTCATGGCGCACGCCGACTGGATCATCGACCTCGGTCCCGGCGCCGGCCACGACGGCGGCCTGATCGTCTTCGAGGGCACGCCCGCCGACCTGGTCGCCGCCCGTTCCACCCTCACGGGGGAGCACCTCGCGGAGTACGTCGGCGCCTGACCGGGGTGCGGGGCGCGGCGCCGACCGGGCCGGGGCGTACGGCCCGGCGTCCCGGCGGCGCCGCGCGTCCGCCCCTCACCCCCGCGCGGAGCCGCCGGCGCCCGCCCGGCGCCGCCACAGCCACAGGGCGAGCGCCGCCGCGCAGGCCGCGCCGATCAGGCCCAGCGGGAGACCGGCCGACGCGTCCGAGGCCGCCGAGGCCTCGTCGGGGGCGTCCCCGGCCCGGCCGTCCTTCGCCGGTGCGCCCTGCGCGGGGCCGTCCTCCGCCGAAGCGCCCCGTACCGGGGCCTCCTGCGCGGAGGAGCCCGACGCCGGAGCGCTCCGCGCCGGGGTGCCCTCCACGGGGGCGTCCTTCGTCCCCGCTTCCTTCGTTCCCACGCCCTTCGTCCCCGTCTCCTCCGGCCGCGCGTCCTTCGTCCCGGAGGCCTCGGCGGACGCGGTTCCCGCCCGGGGCGCCGTCTCCGGCCCGGCACCGCCCCGTCCGTCCCGGGCCGCCGCCACGGCCCGGGCGTCCGCCTCGGCCTTCGGGCGCTCCGGCAGCAGCGAACCCACCGGCTGGACGCTCCCCGCCGCCTCGAAGCCCCAGTCGAGCAGCGACCGCGCCTCCTCGTACACGGCGAACCCGCCGCCCTCCTGCGGGTTCATCACCGACACGACGAGCGTCCGGTCGCCCCGCTTGGCCGCGGAGACCAGCGTGTTGCCCGCGTTGCTCGTGTAGCCGTTCTTGATGCCGATGAGCCCGGGATAGCGGTCCACCCCGTTCTCCCCGGTCAGGAGCCGGTTGGTGTTGGCGATCCCGTACGACCACGAGCCCGCCGGGAAGTCCGCATACCGCGTCGAGCAGTAGCGGGTGAACGCGGGATCCTGGAGCCCGGCCCGCCCGAAGACCGCCAGGTCGTACGCGGAGGACACCTGCCCCGGGGCGTCGTAGCCGTCCGGGGAGACCACGTGGGTGTCGTTCGCGCCCAGCGAGCGGGCCTTCTCCTGCATCTTCCGGGCCATCGAGTCCCAGCCGCCGTTCATCGCGGCGAGCACGTGCACCGCGTCGTTCCCGGAACTGAGGAAGACGCCGTTCCACAGGTCCGAGACCTTGTACGTGTACCCCTCCTTGATCCCGACCAGGCTGCTGCCCGCGCCGATGCCGGTCAGCTCGGAATCGGCCACGGTGTGCTGATCGGAGGGGTCGTGGTGGGGGAGCGCGGTGAGGGCGAACAGCGCCTTGAGCGTGCTGGCCGGCGGCAGCTTCCGGTGCGCGTCCCGCGCGGCGAGCACCTCGCCCGTGGACGCGTCCGCGACCACCCACGACAGGGCGGAGGCCGAGGGCAGCCGGGGCGCGCCCGCCAGCGGCTGCACCTGCACGCCCCGCTGGTCGAGCCGGGCCGGGTCGACGTAGCGGCGCACCGGCGGGGTCGGCTCCCCGACGGCGGAGGCCCGGAAGACGGAAGGAGCGGACGGGATGGAGGAGACGGACGAGACCGTGGGGGCGGGGGAGGCGACGGCCGCCGGAACGGGCAGCACGAACAGCAGGGCCGCGGAACCGGCGGCAGCGTGACGGACAGCTGACGTGACGATCATTCGGCCACCGTAGGGAGGAGGTGACGAACCCGCAGATCGAAGTGCGCCGACCGGGGGAGGGGGTGTGGCGTACGGCGGCGAGTCGTGAGCCGACCGGGTGGTCCGGGCGCGCGGGGACCACGGGTGACGCCCCCTCACCGCCGTACCGGAGCACCGCCGTTCCGTACGGGGTCCCCGAGCCCCGGCCTGCCGCCCCACCCGGCCGTGCGCTTCGCCGGACGCCCTGCCGCGCCGGACAACTCCCCGCGGAATCGGCACGGTTGGCCGTAGGATCTGACCGCTCGCGTGCCGCACCGGCCCGTCTCCGCAGACATCCGCAGACAGGAGCCCCTTCCGTGAACGTGAACACACCGCACCCCGATGCCCCCGCCACCGGCTCCGGACGCCCGCCGTACCGCATGGACCCGGCGGGCGGCTGCCCGCACGCGGACAACGCGCGACTGCTCGCCGGGGGCGCCGTGGTCCCGGTGGTGCTGCCCGGCGAGGTCGAGGGCATGGCGGTACTGGGCCACGACGCGCTGCGCGAGTTCCTCTCCCACCCCGACGTCGCCAAGGGCGCCCGGCACTTCACCGCCCTCGCCGAGGGCCGCATACCCGAGGGCTGGCCGCTGCGCACCTTCGCCACCGTGCCCGGCATGACCACCGCGGACGGCGCCGACCACCGCCGGCTGCGCGCCCTGGTCAGCAGCGCCTTCACCGCCCGCCGGGTCGAGGAGCTCCGCCCGCGCGTCGAGGCGGTCACCGCCGGACTCCTCGACGGACTCGCCGCGGCCGCCGCGGCCGGGGACGGTGTCGCCGACCTGCGCCGGCACTACGCGCTGCCGCTGCCGCTCGGCGTCATCTGCGAACTCTTCGGCGTCGACCCGGCCCACCAGGACCGGCTGCACCGCCTTTCCAGCCTGGTCGTCGCCACCGACACCGAGCCCGCGCGGGCCGTCGCCGCCAACCGGGAACTCGTCGAACTCCTGGGCTCCGTCGTCACCGCCAAGGCCGCCGCCCCCGGCGACGACCTCACCAGCGCCCTCATCGCCGCCCACGACGAGGACGGCGACCGGCTCAGCGGGCCCGAACTCATCGGCACGCTGCTCCTGATGATCGTCGCGGGCCACGAGACCACCCTGAACCTGATCACCAACGCGGTCCGCGCGCTCTGCGCCCACCGCGACCAGCTCGCCCTGGTCCTCGCGGGCCGCGCGACCTGGGCGGACGTGGTGGAGGAGACCCTCCGCTGGGACAGCCCGGTCAGCTACTTCCCGTTCCGCTACCCGACCCGCGACCTCACCGTCGACGGCACCCTCGTCCCCCGGGGCACCCCCGTCCTGGCCGGGTACTCGGCGGCGGGCCGCGACACGAAGGCACACGGCCCGGACGCCGACCGCTTCGACGTCACCCGCACCCCGACGGTCAAACACCTCTCCCTCGGCCACGGCCCCCACTACTGCCTGGGCGCCCCGCTCGCCCGCCTGGAGGCCACGACCGCCCTGGAGGCGCTCTTCACCCGCTTCCCCGACCTGGACCCGGTCGTCCCGGAGGACGGCCTGGCCCGCCACGCCGGCTTCGTCGGCAACAGCGTCCGGACGCTCCCGGTCCGCCTGACCCGCTGACCGCCCGGCGGGGGCCTCAGCCCGCCCGGCCCCACGCCGTCGGGGAGAAGGACCGCAGCGAGGAGACGACGCGCAGCAGCCGGTCCTCGTTCCCGGCGAGGCCGGCCGTGCGGAGCGCCTCGTCGGCCTCCGCCATCGGACGGGTGAGCATCGCCCCCGCGTACGGGGCGAGGCGCGGATCCGTCAGCACGGCCCGGGTGGATTCGAGCAGCCGCAGATACGCCTGGGCCGCCGCGCGCTCGTCGGCGGTGATCGTGGTCATGTCGGGCTCCCTCTCGACAGTTCGGCTCCCACCACCTTCTCGCACGCCTCTGACAATCCGGCTCAGCCCCGCCCGCCGAGCCGGGCGGCCAGCCGTTCCAGGAAGGCCTGCTGCCCCACGACGAGCAGCGGAGCCGCCGCCTCCGGGGCGAACCAGCCGACCCGGTCGATCTCCGGGAACTCCTCCAGGCGGCCGGAGCGGGGCGGCCACTCCAGGGTGAAGGTGCCCGGCACGATCCGCTCCGGATCCAGGTCGCCCTCGACGGCCCAGACGGTGACGAGCTTCCCGTTGCGCTGCCGGCTCTCCCCGAGGTCGATCCAGTCGCCCTCGGGGGCGGCGAGGCCCAGCTCCTCCCGGAACTCCCGGCGGGCCGCCGCGCCGGGCGCCTCGTCGGGCCCGTACTCCCCCTTGGGGATCGACCAGGCACCCTCCTCGCGGGACTTCCAGAGGGGCCCGCCCATATGGCCGATGAGGACTTCGACGCCACCGTCCGCCGTCCGGCGGAAGACCAGGAGACCCGCGCTGCGTTTGACCGGCATGGGGCCCAGTGTCTCCGAAGGCCCCCGCCCGCGCAGCCCGCCGAACCACCCGTGACGGTGTGCCCCGGCGCGTGTCCGCCGGAGCCTCGCGCCCCCGTCGCTCTCCTCCCTACTCCTCCGCTTCGACCGTCACGGGTCCGCCCGCCGGGTCCGCTCCGCGCGTCCAGCCGGGCCCGAGCCGTACGGAACGCCACGGCACCAGCGTTCCGCGCAGCCGCTCCCGCCGCAGCCGCACACCGTCCTGCGCGACGGTCAGGACCGGCCGTACGAGACGCCGCTCGGGCCGTACGAGCAGGGCCGTGGCCTCCACGCCCAGGAGACCGGGCGTCACCCACCGCAACGGCCCCGCCGCCGTGACCGGAGCCGTGCCCACGGTCCGGGGAGCGCCGCCGAGGTGGTCGAGCACCGCGTCGGCCGCCGCCCGGCCCTCGGCGGCGGCGGCCGGGGCCGGTTCCCCGCCGTGCAGGAGGCCGCCGGCCGCGAAGACCCCGGGAGCGGCGGTGCGGAGGGCGCCGTCGGTCACCGGGCCCCGCGTGCCCGGCGCGAGCGGCAGCCCGCGGGCGCGGGCGAGTTCGTGGTCGGGGATCCAGTCGCCGGTGAGGACCACCGTGTCGCACCGCAGGACGGACGCCCGGCCGTCCCGCCCCCGGACCGCGACCCCCGTCAGCCGGCCGCGCCCGAGCAGCTCCGTCACGACCGTGCCGGTGAGCACGGGCACGGCACCGAACGCGGTGGTGGAAACGGGCAGTTCGGTGACGACCGCCGCCACCTCCACGCCCGCCGAGCGCAGCGTCCACACCGCGTTCCGGGCCACCGGACCGTCCCCGACGACCACCGCCCGTCGGCCCACGTGCTCCGGTCGCGCCCCGAGCAGCGCCACCGTCCGCTGGAGTTCGCCCGTGGTCAGCACCCCGGCGGGCCGTGTCCCGGGAACGAGCCGGGCGCTGCGGGGCCGTTCGCGCGCCCCGGTGGCGAGGACCACCGCGCGCGCCCCGATCCGTTCGAGCCCGGCGGGCGAGGTGACGTCCAGGGCGAGCGGTCCGGCCCAGCCCGTGGCCGAGACGCCGGTCCGGACGACGGCCCCGGCCCGCACCGCCTCACGCACCGCGCGCCGCGCGTAGCCGGGACCGTCCAGGGGCCGTCCCCGCGCGTCCGCCCCGAACCCCGGGCGCGCGCAGTGGCGCGGGACCCCGCCCGCGGCCGGTTCCCGCTCCAGGACCTCGACGCGGCCCGCGCCCGCCGCCGCGAGCCGGGCGGCGGCGGCGAGCCCGGCGGGTCCCGCGCCCACGACGAGCACGTCGACCGTACGGTTCACCGGCCGCCCCCTCCGTCCTTCCTCCTCGATGACCGCGCCCCCTCGAACAGCGCCCGCACCTCCGCGCCGCAGAAGGTGCCCTGGCAGCGGCCGCCCCGGGCGCGGGTCCTGCGCCGCAGCCCGTCGAGGCCGCCCGGCGGGATCGTCGAGGCGAGCGCGGCCCGGATCTCGCCCCGGGTGACCCGCTCGCAGTGGCAGACGATCGCCCCGAAGTCGGGATCCCGGGCGATGAGTCCGGCGTCCCGGTACGGCCGGGGGAAGGCCTCGCCGAGGTTCGGCACGCGGACCGGGGCGAGCGGCCGCTCCGGTCCCGGGTCGAGTCCGCAGTCGGCCAGCAGGCCGAGCACGTGCTCCGCGATCGCCAGGGAGGCGCTGAGCCCCGTGGAGCGGATGCCGCCCGCCGTCACGTACCGCAGGGCGGGGTGCGCGGCGATCCGGTAGTCCTCCCGGCCGGTGGCGGCCCGCAGCCCCGCGTAGACGGCCGTGACCTCCTCGTCGAGCAGCGCGGGGAGCACCCGGCCGCCCTGTTCGAGGAGGCCGGCGATCCCCTCGGCGGTCGTGCCGGTCGCGGTCTTGTCGTCGAGGTCCTCGGCGGTGGGCCCGAGCATGACGTTCCCGTACACGGTGGGGGAGACGAGCACGCCCTTGCCGAGCGGGCCGGGCACGGGGAGCAGGATGTGCCGGACCAGGTCGCGGGCGAACTTGTCGAAGACGAGCAGCTGGCCCCGGCGCGGGGTGACGGTGAAGTCCTCGCGTCCGACCAGGGCGTCGAAGGCGTCGGCGTGCAGTCCGCAGGCGTTGACGAGGTGACGGGTCCGGAGCGTGCCGCGCCGGGTGACGAGCCGGTGGTGCGGATCGCCCGGACGCACCTCCTCCACCCGGCAGTTCAGGTGCAGGTCCGCCCCGGAGCGGACGGCCTGCGTGGCGTACGCGAGGACGGTCGTCCACGGACAGACGATCGACTCGCCCGGCACGTCGAGCGCGGCGAGCGCGCCGGGACTCACGTGGGGCTCACGTGCGGCCAGTTCGTCGGCGTCGACGATCCGGGTGCCGTGGTGGCCGTTGCGCCCGGCCTTCCCGGCGAGCCCGGGGAGCGCGGCGCGCTGCTGCTCGTCCCGGGCGACGAGCAGGGCGCCGAGCGGTTCCACGGGGATGCCGGTCTCCCGCGCGTACGCGGTGAACAGCCGGTGTCCCTCGCGGACGAGCCGCGCCTCCAGGGTGCCGGGCACGGCGTCGAAACCGGTGTGCAGGATGGCCGTGTTGGCCTTGGACGTGCCGTCGCCCACGTCGTTCGCGGCCTCCACGAGGGCGACCCGCAGCGGGTGGCGGGCGAGCGCGCGGGCGATCGCGGCCCCGACGACCCCGGCTCCGACGACCACGACGTCGTACACGGCGTCCCCGCCGGAGGGAACGGCGTCCCCGCCGGAGGGAAGGGGGCCCGACCGGGTGACCTCCCCGGGGGTCACCGCCTCCGTCGCGCCCCTCATCCGGTCCCGGCTCCGTCGCCTTCCGCCGCCCCCGGCCGTTCCAGCAGCGCCGCCACCTCCGTACGGAACCGCGCGAGGCGCTCCTCCGCCTCGGCGGCGGAGATCCGGGGCTCGTACACCGCCGACGGCTTCCACTCCGGTACCGCCTCCCGGAGCGCGAGCCCCGGGTAGCGGCCCAGGCGGGCGACCGCGCCGGCCCCGAGGGCCGTGGCGTCGGGCAGGGCGGAGACCTCGACGGGCCGTTGCAGCAGGTCCGCCTGGGTCTGCATGAGGAGCGCGCTCCGGGTCAGGCCGCCGTCGGCGCGCAGCGAGGTCAGCGGCGTGCCCCGGTCCGCCGCCGCGGCCGAGGCGAGCTCCACGACCTGGGCGGCGATGCCCTCGCACAGGGCCCGGACCAGCTGCCCGGGGCCCGTGTCCAGGCCGAGGCCGGTGAGCGAGCCGCGCACGTCCCCCCGCCACCAGGGCGCGGCGAGCCCCGCGAACGCGGGGACGAACGTGACGCCGCCGCTGTCCGGGACGGCGCCGCCGACCGCGTCGAGGTCGCCGGCCCCGGCGATCACGCCGAGGTCGGTGAGCCAGCGGACGGCCGACGCCACCGTGTACACCTGGCCGTCCAGGCAGTGGGTGACCCGGCCGCCGAGCCGCCAGGCGACACAGCCCACCAGGCCCGAGGCGGCCCGCAGCGGCTCGGGACCGGTCTGCGCGAGCAGGAAGGCCCCCGTGCCGTACGTGCACTTGGCGGCGGCCGGGTCGTCGGCGCTCTGCGCGAGCAGCGCCGCCTGCTGGTCCACCAGGAGGCCGGTGAGGGGGAGCGGCGGGCCGAAGGCGGTCGTGGTGCCCACGGGTGCGTCGCAGTCCACCACCCGGGGCAGCGGCTCGCCGCCGAGTCCGTACAGGTCGAGGGCGGTCCGCGACCAGGAGACCGTGTCGAGGTCGAGGAGCCCGGTGCGCCCGGCGGTCGCCGCGTCGGTGACGAAGGCGCCGGTGAGCCGGTGGACGAGCCAGGCGTCACTGGTGGTGACGGCGCCCGCGCCGGTGGCGTGGCGGCGGATCCAGGCCATCTTCGGCGCGGCGAAGTAGGGGTCCACCGGGAGGCCGGTCAGACGGCGCAGCTCCTCCGCGCGCGGCGCGAGTTCCGCGCAGATCCCGGCGGCCCTGCGGTCCTGCCAGACGAGCGCGTCGGTGAGCGGTGCGCCGGTGGCGGGGTCCCAGGCGAGCACGGTCTCGCCCTGGTTGGCGAGGCCCACGGCGACGACCGGTGCGCCCGCCTCGGCGAGCGCCGCCCGTCCCGCGGCGACCACGGAGTCGTACAGCTCGCGCGGGTCGACCTCGACCAGGCCGCCCGGCAGGTACCGGGGCCGGACCGGTGCCGTGCCGCTGCCGAGGACACCGCGTTCCGGACACAGGACGAGGGCCTTCGTGCCCGACGTGCCCTGATCGACGGCGAGTACCGGGCCGCCCGTCATCCTGCCGCTCCTGTCAATAGTCCCGTTCGGTGATCGTCCGCTCACCGAAAAGGGTCAGGGTGCCGCCGCCGGAGGGCTCCGTCAAGCGCCGCCGGGCGACCCCGTCAGGTCCACCGCCCTACCTGACAGTAAGTCAAATTCAGTCGTTGTCTTAATAGTTGCCGTGGAGAAAGAAAGTGGACCGGGCTGGTCCAGAGCGCTCTATAGTGATCGCCGATCAACGGCCGGGACACCGTCCACGGGGCTGACCACCCCTCCCCATCCACCGAGGAACCATGCCGCCCACACCACGCCCCGCCCCCTGATGGCCGGCCAAGGCTTCCGGCCCGTCTACCACCCGGCGGGCCACGACCACGCCCTGCGCCAGGCACTCCAGGACTTACGCACCGGCCGCTGGGTGGCCATGGCCCGACTGCTCGAAGAGACCTCCGACTGGGGTGCCTGGACCCGGCGCACCCAGGTCCTCGCTGCCGTCGCCGCCGGCACCGACGTCGTCCGCACCTGGCGCGACGAGGAGCCCGGGAGCCCCGCCGCGGCCGTGATGCACAGCCGCGTCGCCGTCGAGCGGGCCGTACGCGCCCACCGCTCCGGCCACGCCCGCGCCGGGCAGCTGTGGCAGGAGGCCAGGGCCGCCTGCCACGAGGCGGTCGACCGCTCGCCCGCCGATCCGGTGCCCTGGATCGGACTGCTCGCCCTCGCCGCCCTCGACGGCCCCCAGCACCTGGCCGAGCACCGGGTCGCCCCGCCCGCCCCCATGCTGCCGCCCGGCCCCTGGGGCCTGCTCGCCGAGTCGGAGAAGCGCCACCCGTACAACCGCGAGGCGCACCACCGCATGCTCCAGTTCGTCTACGCCCGGCGCTCCGGACCGCTCTCCGAAGCCGTCAACTACTCCCACTGGGCCGCCTCCTCCGCGCCCGTCGGCTCCGCCCTGCACGCCCTTCCGCTCTACGTGCGCGTCGAGCGCTACCGGCGCGAGCGCGGCCACGAGCGCGCCCTCGACCTGCACTGGGTCGCCGAGGACGCCGTGCGCGACGCCCAGCGGGCCCTGGATACCTGGTTCTTCTTCTGCGCCGTCGACGAGGCCTCCCTGCTCGACCTCAACCACCTGGCGCACGCCCTCTTCGGCGCCCTCCGCTTCACCGACGCCACCCGGGTCTTCGAGGCGCTCGGGCCGTACTACACGACGCTGCCGTGGGCCGACCGGACCGCCCGCCCGGACGACCGCGTCCTCGCCGAGGAGTTCTTCCTGCGGGCCCGCGCCCGCTGTCTCGGCGACTGACGCCCCGGCCCGCGCCCGCCCTTCCGCTCACCCCCGTACCCGTTTTCCGTCCCCGGAGGAACCATGGCCCGCACCGACGCCCCGACCGACGCGATACGCAAGCCACCGCCCGTCCAGGACGAGGAGGAGCGGCTGAGAGAGCTCGGCTACCAGCCCGTCCTCGCCCGCCGCATGGGCGGCTTCGGCAACTTCGCGATCAGCTTCTCGGTCATCTCGGTCCTCTCCGGCTGCATGACCCTCTACGGCTTCGGCCTGGGGACCGGCGGCCCCGCCGTCATGCTGTGGGGCTGGGCGGGCGTCGGCCTCTTCGTCCTCTGCGTCGGCCTCGCCCTCGCCGAGGTCACCAGCGCCTACCCCACCTCCGGCGCCCTCTACTACATGGCCGACCGGCTCGGCGGACGCCGCTGGGGCTGGTACACCGGCTGGCTGAACCTCCTCGGCCTGCTCGGCGCCATCGCCGGAATCGACTACGGCGCCGCCCTCTTCACCGGGGCCTTCCTCAACCTCCAGTGGGGCTTCCAGCCCACGGCCGGCTCGACCTTCCTCATCTTCCTGGCCATCCTGCTGCTCCACGCCGTCCTGAACCTCTTCGGCGTCCGCCTGGTCAGCGTCCTGAACTCCGTCAGCGTCTGGTGGCACCTGGCCGGTGTCGCCGTCATCGTCGGCGCCCTCGCGATCGTCCCGGACCGCCACCAGTCCGCCGAGTTCGTCTTCACCGAGTTCGTCAACGACACCGGCTGGGCCAACCCCTTCTACGTCGCCGCGATCGGCCTACTCCTGGCCCAGTACACCTTCAGCGGCTACGACGCCTCGGCCCACCTCTCCGAGGAGACCTCGAACGCCTCCGTCGCCGCCGCCAAGGGCATCGTGCGGGCCATCTGGGTCTCCTGGATCGCCGGCTTCGCCCTGCTCGCCGGACTGACCTTCGCGATCCAGGACTACGCCGCCACGCAGAACAGCGCCACCGGCGTCCCGCCCGCCCAGATCCTCCTGGACGCGCTCGGCACCGGCGGGGCCACCGCCCTGCTGCTCATCGTGATCGTCGCCCAGCTCTTCTGCGGCAACGCCGAGGTGGCCGCGGCGAGCCGGATGGTCTTCGCCTTCAGCCGGGACAACGCCCTTCCCGGCTCGGCGCTCTGGCGCAAGGTCAGCACCCGCACCCAGACCCCCGTCCCGGCCGTCTGGCTCTCGGTCGGCGTGGCCGCGCTCATCGCCGTGCCCTCGCTGTACTCGGCCACCGCCTACGGCGCGGTGACCGCCATCAACGTCATCGGCATCACGCCCGCCTACGCCATCCCGATCTACCTGCGGCTGCGCGCCGGGAAGCGGTTCACCCCCGGCCCGTGGAGCCTGGGCCGCTGGAGCAGGCCGATCGGCTGGACCGCCGTCGTCTGGGTGGCCCTGGTGACCGTCCTCTTCTGCCTGCCGCAGAAGTCGCCGGTGACGGTCGACACCATGAACTACGCCGTCATCGCCCTCGCCGTCGTCCTCGTCCTGGCCAGCGTCTGGTGGTACGTCGCCCGCCGCTCGTACGGCACGCCGACCGCGTACGGCACGGCCCGCGAGGAGGCGGACATCGCGGAGGGGATCGTCTAGGACCCACCGGATCCCGATCCGCCGGACAGGTCCCGGGGCCCCGCCCCGATCCGCCGGCCGGGCACCGGGGTCTCGTACGGAAAGCTTCGCACGGGAACGCCCGGGCCGGCCCGTCGCCGCCCGGGCGTCCCCGTGTCCGCGTCCTCAGGCGCTGAACTCGTAGGTCCAGGCGGCCGAGCGGGCCGCGACATCGATGTCGGTGATCTCCAGGGCGCGCCCGTGCTGGTCGCTGACCACCCGGTGGACCAGCAGTCGGGCCGTGCCGCCGGCCGCCGTCCCGGGGTCGGCGGGGACGCCCACCGACTCCCGGTGGACGACCCGCAGCCCCGCCTGGTGCATCCAGTGGTAGAGGAGCCGCAGATCGGGCTGCTGCCGGTGGTCCCGGCCCCGCCGGTAGCGGGCCAGCTGGGGGATCTCGGCGAGCGCCGGCCGGGAGAACCACGACACCGCCCGCTGGAGCGCCGCTCCCCGCGGATCGAGCACCGCGTGCCGGTGGACGAGCGTCGGTTCGCCGGGGGCGAGCAGGAGGCGCGGGGCGAGCGGGACGGGCGCCGGCTCCCAGGCGAGCGAGGCCCGCACCAGCGTTCCCGCCGCGCGGGGCCCGCCGGGAAAGCTCGGCCGGTGGACCCTCGGGGCGGGTCCGGGCTCCTCGGCACCGGCCTCCGCCCCCGGCCCCGCGGCGAAGGTGCCGCGCCGGTCGGTGACGACGAGCCCCTCGTCGCGCAGGAGCTGGAGCGCGCTCCGCACGGTCTGCCGGTTGACGTGGTATCGCTGGGACAGCGAACGCTCCGAAGGGAGCCGGCTGCCGGGGGAGATGCGCCGCTGGGCGAGATCCTCACGCAGGGCGGCGGCGACCCGGAGGTAGAGCGGCACTTCCGCCGCCGCCCCGGAATCGGGCTCGGCCATGATCAACCCTCTCTTTGCTCAGCGTGACCGCATGGGCCGTATGGGTGATCAATTCCTATCATTGGTCTAAACCATTTTGCCAGTCCCGGCGGAAAGAGTGGCCGAAACGCGCGTTGCGCCTTGTAATGAGGTTCCAGGTGACGGGGGCGAGTCCGCCCCGGCGGAGGAGGCGGGTGAGGCCGGATGACGACGTCGTCGGAGCGCGCCGCACGGGGCAGGGAGGCCCGCAAGCACGTCTCCCGATCCTCCCACGGCCGCTGGATACCCAGCTCCCAGCGCCCCGATCCGCTGGGCGTCCTGGAGCGCCAGGCCCAGGACCGGCTGCCCGACCTCGTCCCCCTCCGGTACGGCAGGATGGTGGCCTCCCCCTTCGCGTTCCTGCGCGGCGCCGCCGCCGTCATGGCCGCCGACCTCGGCGCCCAGCCCGACACCGGACTCACCGTCCAGCTCTGCGGCGACGCCCACCTCCTCAACTTCGGCGTCTACGCCTCACCCGAACGGACGCTCCTCTTCGACGTGAACGACTTCGACGAGACCCTCCCCGGGCCCTTCGAATGGGACGTGAAGCGGCTCGCCGCGAGCATCACCGTCGCCGCCCTCCAGAACGGCGGCACCCGGCCCAAGGCCCGCCGCGCCGCCCTCGTCGCCGTCGAGTCGTACCGCACGTCCATGCGCCGCCTCGCCGGCCTCGGGGAACTCGACGTCTGGTACGAGCGGATCGCCGCCGACGACCTCCTGGCCCTGGTCCACCGCAGCGACCGCGCCCGCCTGGAGAACCGGCTCGCCCGCGCCCGCCGGCGCACCAGTCTCCAGGCGTTCGCCAAGCTCACCGAGGCGGACGCGACCGGGCACCGGCACCTCGTCGAAGACCCGCCGCTCCTCGAACGCACCACGGACATCGACCGGATCACCCTCGGCAAGGTCTTCAGCGACTACCGCAGCTCCCTCGCCGAGGAACGGCGGCTCCTCCTCGACCGCTACCGCTTCCTCGACGCCGCCCGCAAGGTCGTCGGGGTCGGCAGCGTCGGCACCCGCTGCTTCGTCCTCCTCCTCGAAGGCCGCGACGAGGGCGACCCGCTCATCCTCCAGATCAAGGAGGCCGGCCACTCCGTCCTGGAGGAGTACCTGGCACCGACCGCCTACCCCCACCAGGGACAGCGGGTCGTCTGCGGCCAGCGGATCGTCCAGGCCGCCGGCGACATCTTCCTCGGCTGGATGACCGGCCCCGAACAGCGCCACTTCTACTGGCGCCAACTGCGCGACATGAAGGGCTCGGCCGAGGTGGAGACCATGTCCCCGGCCACCCTGCGGGACTACGCGCGGCTCTGCGGCCGGGCCCTGGCCCGCGCCCACGCCCGCTCCGGGGACCGCGTCGCCATCGCCGCCTACCTCGGCGGCTCGGACGTCTTCGACCGCGCCGTCGCCGACTTCGCCCTCGCCTACGCCCACCAGAACGCCGACGACTACGCGGCGCTCGGCGCGGCCATCGCCGCCGGCATGATCGCGGCGGCCCCCGTCGCCTGAACCGGACGGCGGCCGCCGTCGGCCCGGGCACCCGGGGGCCTCACCGGGAAGGCCTACGCGTCGCGCCGCAGCGGCGGTTCGGCGGGCGTCTCGAAGGGCGGCCCGAAGAGCACCGCCCGGGCCACCGACGGGGCGAACAGGGCCGTCAGCGGACCGGTCAGGGCGATCGCCGCGCGGAACGGCGTCCCCACCACCGGGTCGCCCGAGACCCGGCCGAGCACCCGGTCCAGGTACCAGCCGACCGCCCGGTCCAGCGTCCCGGAGCGCACCGCGTCACCGGTCGCGCCGGGCATCTTCCGGTCGGACCCCGCCGAGATGTCCCAGGCCTGCCGCGAGGCGTCCAGGAGCGCCCGCTGCACCACCCGGGTCGTCGGCGTCCGCCCGGAGTCCGCGAGCGCCCGGCGCAGCGCGACCGCGTCGAGCGCGGCGACCGCCATCCCCTGCCCGTAGATCGGGTTGAAGGCGCACAGCGCGTCACCGGTGGCGAGGAAGCCCGCCGGGCGGCGCCCCGGACGGTCGTACCGGCGCCGGACGTTGGCGGTCTGCCGGAAGCCGTACACCGGTGACTCCGGCTCCGTCCGGGCCAGCCAGTCGCTGATCACCGGGTGCGGCAGCCGCTTGGCGTACTCCTCGAACGCGCCCTCCTCGGTGGGCGGTTCGTCGCCGCGCAGCCCCGAGAGGGTGACCAGGTGCCGCCCGTCGCCGAGCGGCAGCACCACACCGCCGTACGGCTGTGAGGGGTTCGGCACGACGTAGTAGCCGAGGGCGTCCGTGTCCGGGCCGCCAGCCGGGGACCCGTAGACCCGGGTGGCGTACGCCAGACCCGTGTCGAGGGTCTCCTCGTGCGGCGCCTCCGCGCCGATGCCGGTCAGCCAGTCCGCGGCCTTCGTGGACCGCCCGGAGGCGTCCACCACGAGATCGGCCGCCAGGGTACGGGTCTCCCCGCCGGCCCCCGCGCCGCGCTCCCGCAGCCGTACGCCCCGCACGCGCGAGGAGTCGCCGGCCAGGCCCACGGTCTCGACGCCCTCGACCAGTTCGATCCGCGGATCGGCGAGCACCCGCCGCCGCACCAGCCACTCCAGCTGGGGGCGGGGGCCGGAGTAGAAGTGCACGGCGGCGGACGTGCGGCGGTACCACCTGCCGTCCTGCCACTGGACCATGTCCTCGGGCATGCCCACCCTCGGCGCGCCGAGTCCCCGCAGCTCGTCCATGAAGCCGGGGAGCAGTTCGTCGAGCGCCCGCTGTCCGCCCTCGACGAGGACGTGGAGGTGCCGGCCCTGCGGGACGCCGGGCCTCGCCTCCGGCTCCCCGGGGAGGCGGTCGCGCTCGACGACCGTCACCCTCTCCGCGTGCTCGGCGAGGACCCGCGCGGCGAGCAGCCCGGCGAGACTTCCCCCGATGACCACCGCGTGACGTGTCGTACGGTGCCCCAAGTCGTCGGCCATACCAGCCCTTTCGTGTCGTGGAACCGGCAGCCCCCAGTATCGCCCGGCACCGGCCCCCGACCGCCGGGGCTACCCCTCCCGATCCAGTTCCGTAAGGGCGTCGGTCAGCCATTCCACCCAGAAGCGCTCCAGATCGATCCCGCCGTGTAGGACGAGATGGCGCAGCCGGTCCGGCTCGGCGCTCCGCCGCTCGTCCGGGAAGTCCTTGACCTCGATCGCGAGGTACTCCTCCAACTGCTCCCGGTGCAGGGCGAGGTGGCGCTCCAGCTCGGCCCTGAGCCCGGTCGCGCCGACCATCGCGGCCGCCCGCATCCGCAGCAGCAGGGACGACCGCATCGGCTTGGGGTCCTCGGGCCTGGCGACCCAGTCGCCCAGCTCGGCGCGGCCCGCGGGCAGCACCTCGTACTCCTTCCGCTGCCCCCGGACGGGCACCGGGGCGGGCAGGGCGCGGATGTGCCCCGCCTGCTCCAGCCTTCCCAGCTCGCGGTAGATCTGCTGGTGCGTGGCCGACCAGAAGTATCCGATCGACTTGTCGAAGCGGCGCGTCAGTTCGAGGCCGGAGGACGGCTTCTCGAGCAGCGCGGTGAGGATCGCGTGCGGGAGGGACATGCTCGCATCCTAGGTTCGGGGGTCCGCCGCGACCGCCGTGACCGGGGCGGTCACGACGGTCGCGACGGGCGCGGCGGGGGTGGTCACCGCGCGGCGGTCACAGGGCGGCGGCGAGCCGGGTGCCCTGGTCGACGGCCCGCTTGGCGTCCAGCTCGGCTGCGACGTCCGCGCCGCCGATGAGGTGCGCGGTGCGGCCTGCGGCCACCAGCTCCTCGTACAGGTCCCGCCGTGGCTCCTGGCCCGCGCAGAGCACGACCGTGTCGACCGGGAGCAGCCGCGCCTCGCCGCCGATCGTGACGTGCAGGCCCTCGTCGTCGATCCGGTCGTACGTCACGCCCGCCACCATGGCCACGCCGCGGTGCTTGAGCTCGGTGCGGTGGATCCACCCGGTCGTCTTGCCCAGCCCCGCGCCGACCTTGCTCTCCTTGCGCTGGAGCAGGTGCACCTGGCGCGGGGGAGCGTTCCGCTCGGGCGTCCGCAGCCCGCCCCGGTTCTCGTACGAGGTGTCCACGCCCCACTGGCGGAAGTACGTCTCGGGGTCCCGGCTCGCGCCCTCCCCGCCGTCCGTGAGGAACTCCGCGACGTCGAAGCCGATGCCGCCGGCGCCGATGACCGCGACCCGCTCGCCGACCGGCGCGCCGTCCCGCAGCACGTCCAGGTAGCTGACGACGCTCGGGTGGTCCACGCCCTCGATGGCGGGGGTGCGCGGGGAGACGCCGGTGGCGACCACGACCTCGTCGTAGCCGTCCAGGTCGGACGCCGCGACCGGGGTGTTCAGGCGCACCTCGACACCGCGCTCGTCGAGCTGGACGCGGAAGTAGCGCAGCGTCTCGTCGAACTCGTCCTTGCCCGGCACCCGCTTGGCGACGTTGAGCTGGCCGCCGATCTCGGCGGCGGCGTCGAAGAGGGTGACGGCGTGGCCGCGTTCGGCCGCCGACACCGCGCAGGCGAGCCCGGCCGGGCCCGCGCCGACCACCGCGATCCGCTTGGCGCGGCGGGTGGGGGAGAGGACGAGCTCGGTCTCGTGGCAGGCGCGCGGGTTGACCAGGCAGGAGGTGATCTTCAGGCTGAAGGTGTGGTCCAGGCAGGCCTGGTTGCAGCCGATGCAGGTGTTGATGGTGTCGGCACGGCCGGCCGTGGCCTTGGCGACGAAGTCCGGGTCGGCCAGGAACGGGCGGGCCAGGGAGACCAGGTCGGCGCGCCCGTCGGCGAGGATCTCCTCGGCGACCTCGGGGGTGTTGATGCGGTTGCTGGTGACGAGCGGGACGGAGACCTCGCCCATCAGCCTCTTCGTCACCCAGGTGTAGGCGCCGCGCGGCACGGAGGTGGCGATGGTGGGGATGCGCGCCTCGTGCCAGCCGATGCCGGTGTTGATGATGGTGGCGCCGGCGGCCTCGATCTCCTTGGCCAGCCGGACGACCTCCTCCAGGGTGGAGCCGCCGGGGACGAGGTCCAGCATCGAGAGGCGGTAGACGAGGATGAAGTCCTCGCCGACCCGCTCGCGGATCCGGCGGACGATCTCCAGCGGGAAGCGGACGCGGTTCTCGTACGAGCCGCCCCAGCGGTCGGTGCGCCGGTTGGTCGCGGCGGCGATGAACTCGTTGACGAGGTAGCCCTCGGAGCCCATCACCTCGACGCCGTCGTACCCGGCCTCCCGGGCGAGCTCGGCGCAGCGGACGTAGTCCTCGACGGTCTGCTCGACCTCGGCGTCGGTCAGCTCGTTCGGCGGGAAGGGACTGATGGGGGCCTTGAGGGCGCTGGGCGCGACCAGGGCGGGGTGGTACGCGTACCGGCCGAAGTGCAGGATCTGCATCGCGATCCGGCCGCCCTCCCGGTGCACGGCGTCGGTGATGAGCCGGTGCTCGGCGACCTCCTCGGCGGTGGTGAGCTTGGCCCCGCCGTCCCAGGGCCGGCCGGCCTCGTTGGGCGCGATGCCACCGGTGACGATCAGGCCCACGCCGCCGCGGGCGCGCTCGGCGTAGAAGGCGGCCATGCGCTCGAACCCGTGCTCGGCCTCCTCCAGACCGACGTGCATCGAGCCCATGATCACCCGGTTGGGCAGGGTGGTGAACCCGAGGTCGAGCGGGCTCAGCAGATGCGGGTACGGGGTCATGAGGGCGCCTCCTCGCGCAGGATCGTCACCCCCTGTTGTAGGGGACCCCTGCGGGTTCTGCAACTAGTTGCAGAAGAATCGGGGCGTGATGTCTACTACTCGGTAACAGATGTGCGGTGGCAGGGCGGGGGAGGGGCGGAGGCACCCGGGCGGGAGCGCGGGCCCCTGGGATCTTAGGGCCCCGGGATCTTAGGATCCCTGGATCTTAGGGCCCCGGGACCCTTGGCCCCCGGGCCCGCATCCCCGCCGGGGCTCACGCCTTCCGGTAGGAGTACGCCTCCGAGGCCGCGGCCACCACCGCGTCGAGGTCCCCGCCCGCGCTCGCCGTCACCACCGCGGCGACCGCGCCCTCGACGAAGGGCGCGTCCACCAGGCGGGAGCCCCCGGGCAGCTCGTCACCCTCGGCCAGCATCGCCTTCACGGTGAGCACGGCGCTGCCCAGGTCGGCCAGGAGCGCCACTCCGGCACCCCGGTCGACGGCCCTCGCCGCCGCGCCGATCAGCTCGGAGCTCGTCCCCAGACCGCCGTCCGGGGTCCCGCCCGCCGGGAGCACCAGGGGCGGCCCCTCGCCGCCCGCGAGCCCCAGGGCCAGCTCGGCCACCGCCGAGGCGACCGACGCGCTGTGCGAGACGAGCACCACGCCGACGGGCGCCGCGCCGTCCGCTTCCGACGGGCTCATGCCTCCTCCCCTTCCACGGCCTCTTCCGCGGCCGCCGTCTCGGCGAGCGCCGCGAACAGCAGGGCCGACGAGGCCGCCCCCGGGTCCTGGTGCCCGATCGACCGCTCGCCCAGATAACTCGCCCTGCCCTTGCGCGCCCGCAGGGGCACGGTCGCGACGGCGCCCTCGTCGGCGGCGGCGCGGGCCGCCGCGAACGACTCCCGCAGCGCCTCCACGGCCGGTACGAGCGCGTCCAGCATCGTCTTGTCGCCCACCTGGGCCCCGCCCAGCTGCGACACGGCCTCCACACCGGCGCCGAGCGCCTCCGCGAGCCGCTCCCGGCCGACCCGCCCGTCGTCGCCGAGGGCCTTCCCCGCGCGCCGGAGGAGCGTCCCGTACAGCGGTCCGGACGCGCCGCCCACCGTGGAGATCAGCTGCCGTCCGGCGGTGGTGAGGACCGCGCCGGGCGTCCCGGGCGGCTCCTTCGCCAGGGTCTCGGCCACGGCGGCGAACCCCCGCTTCAGATTGGCGCCGTGGTCGGCGTCGCCGATCGCCGAGTCCAGCTCGGTGAGCCGGTCCGCCTCGCGGCCGACGCTCCCGGCCACCGCCGCCAGCCAGCGCGTCAGGAACTCCGCGCCGTAGGTCTCCGTCATGCCGTCTCCCACTCCCGTGCCGTCGTCCGTCGCTCCACCCTCCGCCTCACAGTCCCCAGCGCAGGGCGGGGGTCCGTACGGGCGCGTCCCACAGGCGCAGCAGCTCCTCGTCCGCCTCGCACAGGGTCACCGAGCAGCCCGCCATGTCGAGCGAGGTCACGTAGTTCCCCACCAGCGTCCGGGCCACCGGCACCCCGCGCTCGGTGAGCACCCGCTGCACCTCGGCGTTGAAGCCGTACAGCTCCAGGAGCGGGGTCGCGCCCATCCCGTTCACCAGGGCGAGGACCGGACCGGACGGGCGCAGGTCCTCCAGGACGGCGTCGACGGTGAAGTCCGCGATCTCCCGCGAGGTCATCATGGCCCGCCGCTCGCGGCCCGGCTCGCCGTGGATGCCGACGCCCAACTCCAGCTCCCCGTCCGGGAGGTCGAAGGTGGGGCCGCCCTTGGCGGGGGTGGCGCAGGCGCTCAGGGCCACCCCGAAGGAGCGGGACCGCTCGTTCACCCGGCGGGCGATCGACTCCACGCGCTCCAGCGGGGCCCCCTCCTCGGCGGCGGCCCCGGCGATCTTCTCCACGAACAGCGTGGCCCCGGTACCGCGCCGCCCCGCCGTGTGGAGGCTGTCCCTCACCGCCACGTCGTCGTTCACGAGCACCTTGGCGACCTGGATCCCCTCGTCCTCGGCCAGCTCTGCCGCCATCTCGAAGTTCAGCACGTCCCCGGTGTAGTTCTTGACGACGAACAGCACCCCGGCACCACTGTCGACCGCGGCGGCGGCCCGCACCATCTGATCCGGGACCGGGGACGTGAAGACCTCACCGGGGCATGCGGCGGCGAGCATGCCGGGCCCCACGAACCCGCCGTGCAACGGCTCGTGCCCGGACCCGCCGCCGGACACCAGCGCCACCTTCCCCGCCACGGGCGCGTCCCGCCGCACCACGACCCGCCGCTCCACGTCCACGGTCAGCTCGGGATGCGCGGCGGCCATCCCGCGCAACGCGTCGGCGACGACGGTCTCCGGGACGTTGATCAGCATCCTCATGGGTACCTCCTGGTGAGGTGGACGGGCGAGTCTCTGGACAGGGTTCTTGCGGATCGGGCCGGATCGGGCCGGGTCGGGCCGGGTCGGGCCGGGGCGGGGCGGGATCGAGAGGGTGTGCCTCGTGTGTGCGCGGCATGGCGAAATTATCGGCGTTCGACCGCCTGCGCGCACGGGTGCGGCTCCGTGCTTCGCTCGCGAGTCGCAGGGCGCGGGTCGCGGTCGGAGAGCAGAAGAACAGGGAGGGGCGCCTCGCCGGAGGCGCTCTCCTTCCCTGCGTCAGGAATCCGGCCCGGCGTTCCCGACACGCCGGTTGCCCGACCGGGTGACCCGCCCCTGGTCCTCGATGGCCGTTTGCCTTTCCTTTACAGTGATGTAGAAGATCCGCGTGCTTCCGCGATCATTTCCCCTCCGGAACGAGAAGGAGTGAGCGACCCGCGATGGGTGAGCCTCCCGGTACCCGCCGTCCCGTCGCCGTGTGATCCCGCGCCCTCCTCACGTACCCGCGGATACTCGGGTTCCGACCACCCTCCCCAGAAGGAGCACCTCCTTGTCCGCCAGAACGACCCGCCCCCACGCGCCCGGGGGCGGTGGCCGATGAACGCCGCTCTCGGCCTGTCGGCCGTCCTCGTGCTGACCGTCGGCACCGGCTACTTCGTCGCCCAGGAGTTCGCCTACGTCGCCGCCGACCGCCTCGCGCTCGCCCGGGAGGCCGAAGCCGGGGACAAGCGGGCGGCCCGCGCGCTGAAGGTCCTCGAACGCCTCTCGTTCATGCTCTCCGGCGCGCAGCTCGGCATCACCGTCACCGGCCTGGTCGTCGGCTTCCTCGCCGAACCGTCCGTCTCCGCGCTCCTCAGGCCCCTCCTGGAGGGCACGGGCCTGTCCGGTGGCGCGGTCTCCGCGATCTCCGTCGTCCTCGCCTTCGTCCTGGCCACCGTCCTGCAGATGGTCCTGGGCGAACTCGCGCCGAAGAACCTGGCGCTGGCGGTGCCCGAGCGGCTGGCCAAGTCGCTGGCTCCCTCCACCCTCCTCTACCTGAGGATCGTGGGCCCGGTCGTCCACGTCTTCGACGGCGCCGCCAACAAGCTGCTGCGCAAGGTCGGCATCGAGCCGGTCGAGGAGCTGCACCACGGCGCGACACTGGAGGAGCTGAGCCATCTGATCGGCGAGTCCCACGAACAGGGCGAGCTGCCGCCCGCCACCGCCGAGCTGCTCGACCACGCCCTGGAGTTCTCCGAGCGCACCATGGCCGAGGTCATGGTGCCGCGCGCCGACGCCGTCTTCGTACGCAAGGACGCCACCCTCGACGAAGCCGTGGAGCTGATCGCCCGGCACGGCCACTCCAACTACCCGGTCCTCGGCGACCACCCCGACGACATCACCGGCGTCCTGGGCGTGAACGAGCTGATGCGCCTGCCCAGCACCACCTTCGGCACCACCACCGCGGGCGAGGCCGCCCGCCGCCCGCTCCTGCTGCCCGACACGCTGCCGCTGCCGAGGGCGGTGGCGCAGATGCGCGAGCGCGACGACGAGTTCGCCGTCGTCCTCGACGAGCACGGCGGCGTCGCCGGCGTCGTCACCTACGAGGACATCGCCGAGGAACTCATCGGCGACATCGCCGACGAGAACGACAGGATCGTCGCCGTGGCCGCTCCGGACGGCGAGGGCTGGCGGGTGGACGCGGGCCGGCGCCTCGACGAGATCGAGCAGGCCACCGGCATCGCCCTGCCCGAGGAGGACGACTACGACACCGTGGCCGGCCTGATCATCGACCGCCTCGGCCGCTTCCCGACCATCGGGGACCGGCTCACCGTGGACGACGTGCGGATCGAGGTCCTCAGCCTCGACCGCCACGTCCCCGAGCACGTCCGCATCGAGAGGGTCCGCACCGAGCAGGCCGAGGAGGCCCGGGCATGAGCTTCCCCATGGCACTTCTCGTCACCGTCCTGCTGCTGATCGGCAGCGGATTCTTCGTCGCCGCCGAGTTCGCCCTCGTCGCGGCCAAGCGCCACCGCATCGAGAAGGCCGTCGCCGAGGGGCAGCGCGGGGCCGGGGCGGCGCTCGCCGGCATGCGCGAACTGTCCCTGATGCTCGCCGGCGCCCAGCTCGGCATCACCCTGTGCACCCTCGGCCTCGGCGCGATCTCCAAGCCGGCCGTCTCCCACGAACTCGACCCGCTGCTGGTCGGGCTGGGCCTGCCCGCGACCCTCAGCTACGGGATCTCCTTCGCCGTCGCCATGATCGTCGTGGTCTTCCTCCACATGGTCGTCGGGGAGATGGCCCCCAAGTCCTGGGCCATCGCCCACCCCGAGCGCTCGGCCATACTCCTCACCCCGCCCTTCAGGGCCCTGGTCAAGACCGTGCGCCCGCTGATCTGGCTCCTCAACAAGGTCAGCAACGCGCTCGTGCGCCTGTGCCGCGTCCAGCCCCGCGACGAGCTGACCGCCGTCCACAACCGCGAACAGCTCACCCACCTCGTCGTGGAGTCCGAGCGGCTGGGACTGATCAACAAGACCGACTCCCAGCTCATCACCCGCTCCCTCGTCGAGCCCCAGACACCGGTGGCGCGCCTGCAGACCCCGACCGCCGACATCGTCACGGTCCCGGCCGGCGCCGACCTGGACGCCCTCCTGGCCCGGGCCTCCGAGGCGGGCCGCTCGCGCCTCCTGGTCCGCGACGGCGACCGGTTCCTCGGCTCGGTCCACGCCCGCGACGCCCTGGTCGCCCGCACCCGCGGCCGGGCCCTCACCGCCCGCGACCTCGCCCGCCCCGTACCCGAACTGACCACCGGCACCACGGTCTCCGAGGCAGTCGAACAACTGCGCCGCCGCCGCTCCTCCCTCGCCGTCGTGCGCGACGACGAGGGGACCCTCACCGGACTGGTCAGCCTCGACGACCTCCTCGTCCGGCTGATGGGACCGCAGACGGCCTGAGCCCCACGGGCCGCTCGCCGTCCGCGCCCGTCGTTCCCATGTCCCTGGGCTCGCCGAGTGCCGCGGTCACGTCGCTCCAGGCGGCTCCGCCGGACACCGGGCCCAGCCGGCCCGTCCTCGCCATGCCGGTCAGTACGTCGAGTATCTCCACGGGTCGGAGCCTGACAGGCGCTCCGGCCCGGCGGCCACCGGGTTTCGCGGGAGCGGCGGCGCGCCCCGGGCCGTTCGGCCCGGCCGGAGGCCGCCGCGGAGGGTCAGTGCGTGCGGTCGACGACCACCACCGGGATCTCGCGGCCGGTCGCCTCCTGATAGGCCCGGTACGACGGCACGGCCGCCACGACGAGGTCCCACAGCCGTGGTCTCTCCTCGGGCGTGGCGGTCCTCGCGGTCGCGAGGCGGGTCGATCGTACCGACGTGGCCGTCCGGGAGGCCGCGGCCCCTACGGTTTCGCCATCAGCTCCACCAGGGCGGAGAAGCTGTCCGCGGCACGGCCGGTGTCCATGCCGCGTCGGAAGAGTTCGACGACCGCGGCCGGGAGCGTGGTGCTGACCTCCGCGTCCGCGCTGGTGTGCAGGACGTGCTCGGCGCTGGCCATCCCCATGGCCAGGCGGTCCACGTCGCCGGTGTGCCGGCCGGCGTCGATGCGCTCGGCGTAGAAGGAGAAGAAGTCGGGCAGCGAGTTGGCGGTCTCCACGGCGTGCGGCAGGATGTCCGCCGCCTTCAGGCCGTTGGCCCCGGCGAGGGCCACGGCCTGCCAGTAGCCCAGCATGGCGGGCCAGAACATGACCATGCCGATCTGGTACATGAGCGCGGCGAGCCCCGGGTCCTCTCCCAGGTGGTCGGTCCGCCCGGTGATGACTTCGAGGGCGGGCCGGTGCCGGTCGAAGACCTGACGAGGGCCGCTGTAGAAGACCGACGATTCGGCCCGGCCGATCCCGGAGGGCGGCACGGTGACGCCGCCGGTCAGCTGGACGGCACCCCGCTCGGCCGCCCAGCGGGCCATGGCCCGGGCCTTCTCCGGTGTGTCCGAACCGAGGTTCACCAGGCTCCGGCCGGTCAGCGCGGCCTCGGCGGGTCCGAGCACGGCGTACACGGCGTCGTGGTCCGTGAGGCTGAGGACCACCAACTCGTGGGAGGCGAGGGCCTCCTCCACGGTCGGCGCGAGCACCGCCCCCCGTGCGACCAGGGCGTCCGCGCGCGACACGGTGCGGTTCCAGACGGTGACCTCGTATCCGTGGTCGAGGAAGGCGCCGGCCATGGCCCGCCCCATGGGGCCGAGGCCGATGACGGTCACCGACTGCTTGGTGTCGCTCATGGTAGATCTCCATCCTTCGCTAGAACGATCGCTCTATCCAGAGCGTGGCGAGAACGTACCACAGCACTAGAACGAACGATCTATCCAGTGGGCCGGTACGCTGCCCGCATGCAGACCAACACGCGGGACCGGATCGTCGTCGCAGCAGCACGCCTCCTGCAGCGGCAGGGCTACGTCGGTACGGGAATCAAGCAGATCGCCCAGGAGGCGCAGGCCACCCTCGGCTCCGTCTACCACTTCTTCCCGGGCGGCAAGGAGGCCGTCGGGGTGGCCGCGATCGAGCACGGCGCCGAGGAGTTCGGGACGCTCCTGCGGGAGGCGCTGGACGGCGAGGAGGACCCGGCGGAGGCGGTGGAGGCCTGCGCCCGGCAACTCGCCCACGAGCTGAGCGAGTCGGACTGGATCGAGGGCTGCCCGGTCACGGCGGCGGCCCTGGAGACGCTCGGGACCGGCTCGGAGATCCAGCGGGCGTGCGCCGACGCGCTGCGGAGCTGGGAGCAGCTGGTCCACGACAAGCTGCTGCGCTGCGGATTTCCCGCCCAGGACGCCCGGGAGCTGGCGGTCACCGTCGTCTGCGCCCTGGAGGGCGCCGAGGTCACGGCCCAGGTCGACCGCAGCGAGGAACCCTTGAGGGCGACAGGCCGGCAACTCGCCCGTCTCGTGCGCTCGTACGCGGTCTAGGGCCTGTCCGTCGCGGCGCCGGGTCGGCCACGGCCCCGGGGCCGGTCGGTACGCACCGCAGGGGACCGTGGCGTCGTACGGTGCCACGGTCCCCTGCGGTGCGTGCGAGGATCCCGCCGTGACCTGTCACGTGTGCGGACATGAGATGCGGGGCGGGAAGCGGATCGGTCCCGGGCCGCCCGCCGGCTCCGGCCGGCCACCCTTCCAGGCCCTCAGCGGCAGCGCGCGGTGAAGCCGTTCGCGGTGAGGCCCTGGCAGAAGGACGCCTTCGCCACCCCGTACCGGGAGAGCCGGCCGTCGACGAACCACGTGGTGTCCGGCGGGAAGTCGAAGCCGCCGTCGTCGATCCCGTCCCAGCCGTAGCGGAAGTCGAGGTTGACGCGGACGACCGAGCGGATCACTCCCCGCAGGTCGTGCCGGCCGGGCAGGTCGGGGATCGGGCCCTGGTAGTTCATGAGGGAGAAGAGCCGCTTCACGTCGTCATCTCGACCATCGGCGGACTCCAGCTCTTCGCCGAGCCGTTCCTCTTCGACCAGCAGGGCAACGCCGAGGGCGGCGCCGAGCACCAGTTCCAGACGCCGACCCTGATGCTCTACGAGTGCGGCTTCATCAACAACGACGCCGGCCACGCGTCCGCCGTCTCCAACGTCCTGCTGTCCTCGCTCGCCGGCTTCGCCTTCGCCGAACTCCGCTTCCGGGGCCGCGACGCCTTGCTCGTCTGCCCGCTCTACATCCCGGTCACCGGCATCGGCATGTACGGGAAGCTCTCCGCGCTCATCGTGCCCGCCCTGGTCTCGGCCGTCGACGTCTTCTGGATGCGCCAGGCCGTCGAGGAGAACGTCCCCGACGAACTCGCTGAAGCGGCCCGGGTGGACGGTGCGGGCCTCCCGCGCACCTACTGGCACGTCGTCGTCCCCGGCCTCCGCACCACGGCCACCGTGCTCGGCATGTTCACCTTCATGTTCGCCTGGAACGACTGCTTCTGGCCGCTGATCGCGCTCCCCCGGAGAACGGCACCGTCCAGATCGCCGCCGGCTACTACACGGACTACACCCTGATGCTCGCCGTCGTCGTCTCGGCCCTCCCCGTCCTGGTCGCCTTCACCGTCCTCGCCCGCCGGATCGCCTCCGGCGTGATGGCCGGCGCCGTCAAGGGCTGACCGGCCCCGGCACTTCGAATGCCCGGGGGCCAGCCGGCTCCGGCACCCCGAAGGCCCGAGGCCGACCGCTTCCGACTCCCCGAAAGCAGGAGAACCGTGACCGTCGCGCCCACCGCACCACCCGGCCGGGACCGCACGGACCCCGCGCCGCAGCCGTCCTCCGGCGGGCGGGACGGGGCCCCTCCCGGGCCCGCCCTCGTCAACCCCGTCCTGCCCGGCTTCCACCCCGACCCGTCGATCCTGCGCATCGGCGACGACTACTACATCGCCACCTCCACCTTCGAGTGGCTCCCCGGCGTCGCCGTGCACCACTCCCGCGACCTCGTGCACTGGTGGCCCTCGGCGGCCTGCTCCAGGAGCCGCGCCTGCTCGACCTGGCGGGCCGGCCGGACTCCGGCGGCGTGTGGTCGCCCTGCCTCTCGTACGCCGACGTCCCCTTCCACCTCGTCTACAGCGACGTCACCGGCCTCGCCGGCGCCTTCAAGGACGTCCGCAACCGGGTGACCACGGCCCCCGACCTCGCCGGGCCCTGGCCCGCCCCGGTCCCCTTCCCGTCGCACGGCTTCGACCCCTCCCTCTTCCACGACGACGGACCCGACGGCGACGGCCGGAGCTGGGCCCTGTGGATGGAGTGGGATCACCGGCCCGGCCGGCACCCCTTCGCCGGCATCCTGCTCCAGGAGTGGGACCGCGCGCGGGGCGCCGCCACCGGCCCCGTCCACCGCGTCTTCACCGGCACCGAACTCACCCACACCCAGGGCCCGCACCTCTACCGCCGCGACGGCTGGTACTACCTGCTCACCGCCGAGGGCGGCACCTCCTGGAACCACGCCGTCACCGTCGCCCGCGCCCGCGCACTCACCGGACCGTGCGAGGCCGATCCCGCCGGCCCCCTCCTCACCTCCCGGCACCACCCCGATGCACCGCTGCAGAAGGCGGGCCACGGCAGCCTCGTCAAGACGCCCGGCGGCTACTGGTACCTCGCCCATCTGACCGCCCGCCCCCTCACCCCGCGCGGCGCGTGCGTCCTCGGCCGCGAGACCGCCCTCCAGCGCGTCGAGCGGACCGCCGACGGCTGGCTGCGCCTCGCGGGCGAGCCTCCGCTGCCGGGCGGCGACGCGCTGCCCCGCACCGTCGTACCCGCCCCCGTGTCCGGGCCCGCCCCCGCCCCGCTGCCGCTGTCGACCGTCGGCCCCGGCGCCGAGGTCCGCCCGGTGCCCCCGTGGTCCACCCTCCGCCGCCACCCCGACCCCGAGTGGATCGAGCCCGTCCACGGCGGACTGCGCCTGTACGGGGGCCAGTCCCCCGGCTCCACCCACGGGCAGAGCCTCCTGGCCCGCCGTCGACAGGCCACCGGCTTCGACTTCTCCGCCCGCCTCGACGCCCGCCCCGACTCGCCGCTCAGGACGGCGGGCCTGCTGCACTACTACAACACCACGCTCCGGCACTACCTCCACCTCACCTGGGACGACGCCCTCGTCCCCACCGTCGGCGCCACCGAGCACCTCATCGAACTCGGCCACACCCGCATCGCCCATCCGGCCGGGCCCCGGCAGCTGTTGTGCATCCGGGCCCGCGCCGACGGCTACCGGGCCACCATGGAACGGGCCGAACTCCCCGTACCGGCGGGCTTCGTCCCGCACGGAGACTTCAACGACGCCTCGGGACGGCGCGAGACGGCCCGGCTGCTCGACGCCCTGGCGGCGGCGGGGGAGGAGCCGCCCACGGCGATCTTCGCCGCCAGCGACCTCCAGGCGCTCGGCGCCTTCGAGGAACTGCGGTCCCGGGGGCGCCGGATCCCCGAGGGCGTGAGCGTCGTCGGCTTCGACGACCTGCCCGTCGCCCGCTGGACGCACCCGGCGCTCACCACCGTGCGCCAGCCGCTGTTCGACATGGCGGCGATGGCGGCGAACACCCTGCTCCGGATCATCGACGGCGAACACGTCGAGAACCTCCGCCTGGAACTCGCGACCCGGCTCGTGGTCAGGGGCAGCACCGCGCCGCCCGCCTGAGCGGGCCCGTACGGTACGGGGCGGCGGGCGGTCGGAAGGGGGCGTCGCCGCCGGACCTCCGCCGCGGCGGGGCCGTGTCGTGGCGGTCGCGCCCGGCCGCTTCCCGCCCGGCCCCCGCGCCCCTCACCAGCCCCAGGTGCCCGGCCCGCCCTTGAAGGGCCCCTCGATCTCGTGCGTGATCCAGCCGCCGTAGAAGTCGCCCTCCTGGGCAGTCACCACCTCGCCGTCGACCGCGCAGCGGACCAGGGACGGGTAGAAGGCCAGGTGTCCGCGCAGGGCCTCGTACGGATCGAGGGGCCGCTCGTAGCTCCAGGCGGCCCGGGGGACCACGTCCTCCCCGACGATGACGTCCCAGTACGACGCCGCGCCCTTCCACTCGCAGTGGCTCCGGCCCGCCCCCGGCCGGAGGAACTCCGTGCGCACGTCCTCCCGGGGCAGGTAGAAGACCGGGGGGTGGCTCGTCTCCAGGACCCTCAGGCCCGCGCGGGTGTCCGCCACCACCTCGGAACCCACCGTGACCGTCACCCGGCGGCCGTCGTCCACCAGGGCCGGGGGCCGCGGGTAGTCCCACACGGACTCCTTCGGACCGGCCGGTACGTCGTTCATGGGCCCACCTTCTCCGTGCTCGTCCGTCCGCCCCTCACTTCGCCCCCGGACCGGTCCGTGGATGCGGTGACGGGCTCCCGGACCGTACGTCCTCGGCGCGCACTCCGGTGTGGCGCGAAATCGCCCCCGTTTCCTGCCGGTAGGAACGTCGAAAAGCCGCGCATCCGTGCACGCCGCTTCCCACACCCCTCGTTGGCATGTAACCGTCACGGTATGGGAGCGCTCCCATCTCCCCCCACTTCCGAACGAATCCGCTCCCGCACCCGCCGACCGCCGTACGAAAGGGAACACGCGTGAACCTGTTCAGCAGACGCCGCGGCGCCGCGATCCGCGCCGTGGCCGTGGCGAGCGTGATGGCCGCGGCCGTCGCCTCCGGCGGGCTCGCGGCCCACGCCGCCGGACCGCCGTCCCCCGTACCTCCCCCCACCGCCGCCGCGGCACCCGCGGCCGTCCCCGCCAAGGACTGGCTGCACACCCGGGGCAACCAGATCGTCGACGAGAACGGCGACAAGGTCTGGCTGACCGGCACCAACTGGTTCGGCTTCAACGCCACCGAGCGGGTCTTCCACGGCCTGTGGTCCGGGAACATCACCACCCTCACCAAGTCCATGGCCGACCGCGGCATCAACATCGTCCGCGTGCCCGTCTCCACCCAGCTCCTCCTGGAGTGGAAGAACGGCCGGGCCGCCGTCCCCAGCGGCGTCAACACCTACGCCAACCCGGAGCTGAAGGACCTCACCACCCTCCAGGTCTTCGACCACTGGCTCGCCCTGTGCGAGCGGTACGGCATCAAGGTCCTGCTCGACGTGCACAGCGCCGAGGCCGACAACTCCGGCCACATCCACCCGGTGTGGTGGAAGGGCACGATCACGAGCGAGCAGTTCTACTCCGCCTGGGAGTGGGTGACGGCCCGCTACAAGGACAACGACACCATCGTCGCGATGGACGTCAAGAACGAACCGCACGGCAAGCAGAACGAGAGCCCGCGCGCCAAGTGGGACGGCTCCACCGACCAGGACAACTTCAAGTACGCCTGCGAGACGGCCGGCAAGCGCATCCTGGCCGTCAACCCCAAGGTCCTGGTGCTGTGCGAGGGCATCGAGATCTATCCCCGGGCGGGCAAGTCCTGGTCCTCCCAGGCCGAGGCCGACTACCACTTCAACTGGTGGGGCGGAAACCTGCGCGGCGTCCGCGACCACCCGGTGAACCTCGGCGCGGGCAACTCCCAGCTCGTCTACTCCCCGCACGACTACGGGCCGCTCGTCTTCCAGCAGCCCTGGTTCCAGGGCGACTGGAACCGCACCACCCTGGAGCGCGACGTCTGGGACCCCAACTGGCTCTACCTGCACAAGGAGAACACCGCTCCGCTGCTCATCGGCGAGTGGGGCGGCTTCCTCGACAACGGCCCCAACCAGAAGTGGATGACCGCCCTGCGCGACCTCATCGCGGAGAACCGGATCCACCAGACGTTCTGGTGCCTCAACCCCAACTCCGGTGACACCGGCGGTCTGCTGCTCAACGACTGGGCCACCTGGGACGAGGCCAAGTACGCCCTGCTCAAGCCCGCGCTGTGGCAGAGCGGCGGCAAGTTCGTCGGCCTCGACCACCAGGTGAGGCTCGGCGGCGCCGGCAGTACCACCGGCATCAGCCTCGCCGACCTGTACGGCGGCGGCGACCCGGGCGGCGACACCCAGGCCCCGACCGCCCCCGCCACCCTCACCGCACCGGCGAAGACGTCCACGAGCGTGAGCCTGTCCTGGACGCCCTCGACCGACAACGTGGGCGTGACCGGGTACGACGTCTACCGGGGCACCACCAGGGTCGGGACCTCGGCCACGACCTCGTACACGGACACGGGCCTGACGGCGAACACCGCCTACGCCTACACCGTGCGCGCCCGCGACGCGGCCGGCAACGTCTCTGCCGCCTCCACCGCCCTGTCCGTCACCACCCAGGCGGGCGGCGGCGCCGACACCACCCCGCCGTCCGTGCCGGGCAACCCGCGCGGCACCGGACGGACCACCACGAGCGTCACCCTCGCCTGGGACGCCTCCACCGACAACACCGGCGTCAGCGCCTACCTGGTGTTCCGCGACGGCACCCAGGTCGCCTCCGTCACCGGCACCGGGTACACCGACACCGGCCTGACCCCGTCCACCGCCCACACCTACACCGTCCGGGCGCGCGACGCGGCGGGCAACACCTCCGCCGCCTCCGCCCCGCTCCAGCTCTCCACGGCGGACGACACCAGCGGCGGCACCCTGCTGTCCCAGGGGAAGAACGCCTGGGCGTCCTCCACCGAGGCGGGCAACAACCCCGACCGGGCGGTCGACGGCAACGCCACCACCCGCTGGGGAAGCGCCTTCCAGGACAACCAGTGGATCAACGTCGACCTCGGCGCGAGCCGCACCGTCAGCCGCGTCGTCCTCGACTGGGAGGCGGCGTACGCCAAGGGCTACCGCGTCCAGGTGTCGAACAGCCCCGACTTCTCCACCTGGACCGACCTGTACGCCACCACGACCGGTGACGGGGGCACCGACACCCTCACCGTGAACGGCACCGGTCGCTACGTCCGCGTCCTGGGCCAGAGCCGCGCCACCCCGTACGGCATCTCGCTGTACGAGTTCCGCGTCTATGGCGGCTGACCGCACCACCCCCGCCCGGGCCGGGGCCGCGCCCCCCACACCGGCGGCCCCGCCCGGGTCCCTTCCCCGTCCCCGCCGCCCCGCCCCCGCCACCCCGTTTCCGGACGCCCGGAAAGGAAGACCTCTTGTCCCGGCCGCCCCACATACCCGCCCCCCTCGCCCTCGCGCTCGTCCTCGCGCTCGCACTGCTCACCGGCGGCCCCGCCCGGGCCGGAAGCGTGAGCCCGGCCGAAGGACCCGCACCCGCCGCGCACCCCCTCGCCGCCGCCGCGACCGGCACCCCGCTCGGCTCCGGCACCGGGCTCTACCCCCGGGCCGTCCGCCTCGCCGCCTCCGGCTCCGCCAACGGGCGGATCCTCGCGAGCGTCGTCTCCTTCGAAGGCGGCAACGGCGTCGGCCTCGTCCACGAGAGCACCGACAACGGCGCGAGTTTCCGCCAGGTCGGCCGGATCGCCGACCCCGAGTCCACCGGCGGGCAGGGCCTGTGCTGCGCCACCCTCTTCGAACTCCCGCGGCAGGTGGTCGCGTTGCCGCCGGGCGCGCTGCTCTGGGCCTCCTCCGCCGGACAGGGCGAGGCCGACCGCCGCATGGCGCTGCGGATCTGGCGCAGCAACGACACCGGCCGCAGCTGGTCGTACCTCTCCTCCTGCGCGGTCGCCGGCACCACCGGCGGCCTGTGGGAGCCGGAGTTCTCGGTCGCCGCCGACGGCGCCCTCGTCTGCCACTACGCCGACGAGACCGACCCCGCGCACAGCCAGAAGCTCGCCGCCGCCCGCAGCTACGACGGCGTGACCTGGCGCGACCACCGCTCCACCATCGCCTCCGTCCGGTTCGAGGACCGTCCCGGCATGCCCGTGGTGTGCCGGCTGCCGGGCGGCTCCTTCCTCATGTCGTACGAGATCTGCGGCCCCGGCGGCCCGTATCAGTGCGCGGTGTACCTGCGCTCCTCGGCCGACGGCTGGAACTGGGGCGACCCGCGCGCCCTCGGCGGCCGCCCCGAGACGGTGGACGGCCGCTACCTCCGCGCCGCGCCCACCCTCGCCTGGGCCCCCTCGCCCGACGGTGCCCCCCACGGACGCTTCCTCCTCGTCGCCCAGCGCCTGCTGAACCGCGACGGCGGCCCCGCCGCCGACAGCGGCCGCACCGTCCTCGCCAACACCGAGAACGGCACCGGTCCCTGGTACGAGATCGAGGCGCCGGTCCGGGTCGACGCCCCCGGGGTCGACCACTGCCGGAACTACAGCTCGCCCCTCGTCCCGTCGGCCGACGGCAGCCGGTTCCTGGAGATCGCGACCGACTGGTCGGGCCCGGACTGCCGGCCGTACGCCGCCACCGGCTCCGCCGTCGGGACCGGCGACGCGGCCGGGGTGGCCGACGGCGCCGCGTACCGCCTGGTCAACGCCAACAGCGGCCACTGCCTCGACGTGGCCGCGGACGGCCGCGAGGCGGGCGCCGACGTCCGGCAGCGGACCTGCAACGGCCTCGGCCCGCAGGCCTGGACGCTGCGCGCCCGGGGCGGCGGCCACTCCACGCTCACCGGCCGCAACAGCGGCCACTGCCTCGACCTGGAGAACGGCTCCACCGTCCCCGGCGCGAACGTCCGCCAGTGGTACTGCAACGCCCAGTCCGCCCAGGACTGGCGCCTGGTCAACGCCGGGCGCGGAGCCTACCGCCTCGTCTCCCGGGCGAGCGGCCAGTGCCTCGACGTGGCCCGGGGTTCGCGACTGCCCGGCGCGGACGTCCGGCAGTGGACCTGCAACGGCCTCCAGCCCCAGCTCTGGGTCCTCCAGCGCCTCTGACCCCCGAAACCCCTCCGAACCTCCTTCGAAAGGTGACCCGCATGCCACCCCAGGCACCGTCCCGCACCGGCCGCCGCACACCCCTGTGGGCAGCCGTGTTCGCGCTCCTCGCGACGCTCCTCGGCTCGCTCGTGACGGCCGCGCCGCCCGCCGCCGCGGCCCCCGTCCTCTGCGACCAGTACGCCTCCACGACGGTCCAGCAGGGACGCTCCACGGCGGCCGCGGCGCCCTGCGCGCCGCGGCCGTGCCCGCCCTCGGCTCAGCCGTCCCCTGCCTAACCTTTTGTCGGAAATTTCCACCACGTTCGATCACGATCAATCAAAAATAATCAAAGGCACTGTTCACTTCTTGTCGTTTCGTGCGTAGGTTCGCGCCTGTTCCTTTCGGGCGACGAAGTGAGTACCCCATGCACCTGGCCGCGGAGCTGCGGCTCCCCACCAACTGGCTCGACTACTCGATCCTGGCGATCTACTTCGTCGTGGTCCTGGGCATCGGCTTCGCCGCCCGGGCGAGTGTGAGAACCAGCCTCGACTTCTTCCTCTCGGGCCGGTCGCTCCCGGCCTGGGTCACCGGGCTCGCGTTCGTCGCCGCCAACCTGGGAGCCACCGAGATCCTCGGCATGGCGGCGACCGGAGCCCAGTACGGCGTGGCCGTCGTCCACTGGTACTGGATCGGCGCCATCCCCGCCATGGTCTTCCTCGGCCTGGTGATGATGCCCTTCTACTACGGCTCCAAGGTCCGCTCGGTCCCCGAGTTCCTGCTCCAGCGCTTCGACCGGCCCGCGCACCTGCTGAGCTCGGTCCTCTTCGCCTTCGCCGCCATCCTCATCGCGGGCGTCAACCTCTACGCCCTGTCGATCGTCGTGGAGGCGCTCCTCGGCTGGCCGCAGTGGGTCTCCATCGTCGTCGCCGGGTTCTTCGTCCTGGCGTACATCACCGTCGGCGGCCTCTCCTCGGCGATCTACAACGAGGTCCTGCAGTTCTTCGTGATCCTCGCCGCGCTCATACCGCTCACGATCCTCGGCCTCAAGCGGGTCGGCGGCTGGGACGGCCTGACCTCCTCCCTGGAGAAGGAGCACGGCGCCGACTTCCTGTCCGCCTGGGGCGGCACCGGCATCGGCGACGCCAACCCGCTCGGCGCCAACTGGCTGACCATCGTCCTCGGCCTCGGCTTCGTCCTCTCCTTCGGCTACTGGACCACCAACTTCGCCGAGGTCCAGCGCGCCCTGTCCGCCAAGAACCTGTCGGCGGCCAGGCGCACCCCGCTCATCGCCGCGTTCCCCAAGATCTTCATCGTCTTCGTGGTGATGATCCCCGGCCTGGTCGCCGCCGTCCTGGTGCCGAAGATCGGCACGCACGGCTCCGGCCTCACCTACAACGACGCCATCCCGCTGCTCATGCAGGAGCTGCTGCCCAACGGCGTGCTCGGCATCGCCGTCACCGGCCTGCTCGCCGCCTTCATGGCCGGCATGGCCGCGAACGTGTCGTCGTTCAACACCGTCTTCACCGCCGACATCTGGGCCAAGTACGTGGTGAAGGACCGCGAGGACGGCTACTACCTGCGCTTCGGACGCCTGGTCACCGCCCTCGGCGTCCTCGCCTCCATCGGCACCGCGTTCCTCGCCGCCAGCTTCTCCAACATCATGGGGTACCTCCAGACCCTGTTCTCCTTCTTCAACGTGCCGATGTTCGTCGTCTTCATCATCGGCATGTTCTGGAAGCGCGCCTCGGTCAAGTCCGGCTTCTGGGGCCTGATCGCGGGCACGGCGGCCGCGATGGTCAACTACTTCGTCATCTACAAGCAGGGCGTCATCGGCATCCCCACCGACCAGGGCGCCAACTTCGTCTCGGCCATCGTCGGCTTCGTCGCCGGCGCGGTGGTGATGGTCGTCGTCACGCTCTTCACCGCCCCCAAGCCGGAGGCCGAACTGGCCGGGCTCGTGTACGGGACGAGGTCGCCCGGCATGGACGAGGCGCCCTCCGACGGCGACGACGCCTGGTACCGGCGCCCCGCCCTCCTCGGCTGGGGGGCCGTCGTCCTGGCCGCCCTCTGCTACCTGCCGTACTCCTTCTGAACGCCCGGAGGCACCCACCATGTCCGAACTGCACCACGAAGTCTCCGAGCTGGAGCGGAAGTCCGCCACGGCCGCCCGGCTCTTCGACATCCGGCGCATCATCGGCGGCCTGTTCACCCTCTACGGCGTGATCGTGACCCTCGCGGGCGTCACCGCCGACGACGCCGACCTGAAGAAGGCCGTCGGCGTCAACATCAACCTCTGGACGGGCCTGGGCATGCTCGCCCTCGGGCTCTTCTTCCTCGTCTGGCTGAAGCTCCGGCCGACGGCTCCGCCCGTCCCCGCCGCCGGAGACACCGCCGACGCTCCGGACGAACCGCGCGGCTGAGCCGGGGGGAGGGCCTCGTGGACCGGGAGGGCACGGTGGACCACCGTGCCCTCCCGGCGTCGTTCAGGCCTCCGCCGGACCCGCGTACCGCTCGTGCTCCTCGGCGGAGACGCGGAGGCCGGAGGACGGGAGGAGCTGCGGAATGCCGTCCACGATCGGGTAGCGCAGGCGCAGCCGGGGGTTATAGAGCGCGTCCCGGCCGGCGGGCAGGGTGAGCGGGCCCTTGTCGAGGGGGCAGGCCAGGATGCGCAGCAGGGTCTCGTCGGTGTCCATGGGAATCCTCGTCGTTCGCCGGGATGAAGGACCGGGTCCGGCGGTCCGCCGCACGCGGTGGTACGGCCGTGTCGCCGGCCGGGGGCGGGGGGTCGTGGCGGGGCATGGCGAGCAGCACCGACAGGGCCAGCGCCGTTCCCGCCACGCGGAGGAACAGCGGCAGCGGGTCGTCCGGGAGGCGCTCCCCGAAGACCGGCGTCCCCACCACCGCCGTGAACAGGGCCGTCACCGTCGTGCAGACGGGCACGATCAGGGACGCGCGGCACCGCTGGAGCGCGGTCTGCGACATGACGAGCCCGGCACCGGCGGTGAACAGCAGCAGATACGGGTAGGGCGAGCCGAGCAGGGCGCGCGCCACCCCGCCCGCCCCGTCGCCCGTGAGCCGGCCCGCCGCCCCTTTGACGGCGAGCGAGCTGACGCCGTACAGCAGCCCCACGGCCACGCCGTACCCGATGCCGGTGGTCGGCACCCGGTGGCGCCGCCGCGCCCGCCGCTCGACCTGCGCGTAGAGCGCCACTCCCGTGACGAGCGTCGGCACGGACACCAGGAGGACCAGGCCCCACGGCGCCTCCGCGCCCACGACCTCGCCCTCCTCGCGCACCGACGCCACGACCATGAGGAGCGCCACGAGCACCGCGCCGAGCGCGTGGCGCTCCCGGCCCGTGGGCCGCTCGCCGAGGACGGCGGACGACAGGAGCAGGAGCAGGACGAGGCCGGACACGAAGATGCCCTGCGCCGCGGCGATCGGCAGCGTCCGGTAGACGACCAGCTGGGCGGCGAAGCCGGCGGCGAGGGCCAGTGAACCGGCCAGCCACAACGGGCTGGTCGCCAGCGTGACGACCACCCGCACCGGCCGCCCGGCGGAGAGCGCGGGCAGCGCGCCCAGCGCCCGCTTCTCCAGGACGAAGCCGACGCTGTAGAGGACGTTGGCGACCAGCGCCGCGCCCACACCCCACCACACGGGCGCTACCTGCGCCGGGCGTGCGCGAGGAGGATGGACGCCGCCGAGGGCACCGCGCACGCGGCGCGGTCGATCAGCCGCAGTCCGCGCGGCACGCCGTGGAACGGCGCGGCGGAGACGCGCACGTCCTCGAAGCCGGACGACCGCAGGAACGAGCGGAGCGCCCGTGCCGTGAACAGGCGCAGATGGCCCACCACTTCCGTGCCGGGCCGTCCGTGGATGCCCCGGAGGCTCACCTCCGAGAACACCGGCTGCCGGCCGGCCAGCAGCAGCGCGCGGTTGTACCAGGCCGCGAGGTTGGGGGTGGAGAGCATCAGATGGCCGCCCGGGCGCAGGACGCGCCGCAGCTCGTCCATGGCCCGGTCGGGGTCGACGAGGTGCTCGACGACCTCGCTGAACAGCACGGCGTCCGCGCACCCGTCGGCGAACGGCAGCCCGCCGCCGTCCACTTCGCCGCGCACGACGTGGGACATCCGCGGTCCGGCGCGGCGCAGCGCGTCGTGGGACCAGTCGACTCCCACGATCCGGTGCCCGGCGAGGATCGGCCCCGCGACGGCCGCCGCGGTGCCGTCGCCGCAGCCGACGTCGAGGACGAGCGCGCCGGGCCGGTCGAGCGCGGCGGCCAGCAGACGGGCCTGCTGCCGGCTCCGGGCGTCGCCGGAGGCCACGGGGACGGCGGGGTCCTCGTAGAAGTCCCGCAGCCCCGCCGGCCCGCCGGCCCGCGCCGCCGCTCCGTCGAACGCCCCACCGCCGGGCGGTTTTTCGCCGTCCGTCCCGCCTGCGCGTGCCCTCCCGCCGGACGTCACCTCGTTCGGGCCGCTCACAGGGCCTCCGCATCGGTCGTCGCGAGCCGGTCGGCGAACATCCGGCCCAGCAGGCGGCCGTCCTCGTCGCCCAGGAGCGTCCGGGACCAGCGCAGCACCAGGTGGAGCCGGCCGCCCGTCGACGCCGTGGTGAACGTCAGGCCGCGCGGCATCGCGGCCGGGGCCGACACCCAGACCGCCCCGGCCCGGCCCGCGTCGCCGAAGTCGAGCGGGTAGGGGATCCGGCCGAGGTTGCTGAGCAGCGTCGTCGAGATCCACGGGGCCGCGAGCCGCCGCACGCCCCGCGTCAGGGCCGCCCGGGCGGCGACCGGGAGGACCGGCGAGGTGAGCAGCGCGGCCCCGCGCCCCAGTGGCGGCCGGGCGAGCGCCTTGAGGGCGCGGGTGCGTCCGGCCGTGATCCGCAGCAGGGCGCCGACGTCCGCTCCGGGCTCCAGCTCGGAGGGCGCGAAGCCGACCTCCACCAGCCGGGTGCCGTTGCCGATCGGCATCGCCGGCCCCCGGGTCCGGTCGTCGACGGGCATGGTGATGCGCAGCGGCCGCTCGGGCGCTCCCCGCCGGCGGTTCCAGTCGGCGACCGTCAGCGCCGTGGCGGCCATGAGCTGGTCGTTGACGGTGTGCGGGGCGCCCGGGGCGCGCCGGGGCACCGGCAGTTCGGTGACCAGCATCGCGTTCCCCGGCGTGTCCCCGGGGCTTCCCGGCGCGACCCGCGCCACCGCCGCCCGCGAACCCGCCGGCCGCGGGGCGGGGCCCCCGGCCCGCGGGCGGGCCGGCGCGGCGACCGGCGGGGCGGCGCGACCGCCGTAGATCTCCGCGGCGGTCGCGACGATCCGCAGACAGGCCGGCCCGTCGAGCGCCGTGTGGTGCACGGCGAGGACCAGGACGCAGCCGTCGGTCCCCGGCTCCTCGACCACTTCGAGGCGCAGCGGCGGCGCGGCGAGCAGCGACGGGGCCACGGCGAGGGCCCGCTCCCGGGCCCGGGCGAGGGCCCCGGGCGCGCACGGCGGGAAGAGCACCACGTCGCCGTGGGGACGGTCGGTCAGCTCCCACTCGTAGTGACGTGCGAGCGGTCCGCGCCGCCGCTCCCGCATCAGCGCCCGGGGGTGCCGGAACAGGGCCCGGCCGAACGCCTCGCGCAGGCGGTCCGGCCGGATCCGGCCCGGCAGGTGGATCTCGATGTGCACGGTGTTCGGCTCGCGCGCGTCGGCGCAGTGCCGGGCGATCTCGTCCGCGACCGGGAACGGTACGCGCGGCGGCTCGCGGTCCTGGGCCGGTCCGAAGACCTCCGCCCGCTGTCCGGCGGCCATCAGCGTCCCCCTTCCCGGGGACGTCCCGGCCGGTCGGGCGGCCACGGCCCGCCGGCGTCCCGGCCCGCCGGTCCGGACGTCTCCCGCTCGCCGGACGGCGGCCGGGGCGTCGTCCCGACGCGGTGGACGCCGGTCCGGGGCGAGTGTTCGCCGCGTACGGTGACGAGCGCCGCGAACAGGGCGACCAGGGCGAGGACCTGGGCGGCGGATCCGTACGCCCCCCGGCCCAGGGCGGTCGGTTCGCCACTGCCCGTCAGGGCGACGATCCCGGCCCCGGTCATCGCCGCGAGGGCGAGGGGGCCGAGCAGGGCCGGACGCAGCCGGGCGACCACGGCGAGGACGGGCACGACCACCGCGAGCGGTCCCGCGACCACCACGCCCACCAGGGTCAGCACGACCGTGCCGAGCAGCAGGCCGGGGCCGGGCGGCTCCGTCTCCGCCTCGTCCTCCGCCGGTGCGGAGCGCCGCCGCCGGCCGATGAGCGCGAGCCCGGCGAGCACCACGAGCAGCACTCCGGCGACGGCCAGCCCCGTGTCGTACAGGCGGGAGGGTTCGTACACCAGCGTCACCGAGCCGCCCTCTCCGGCGGGGACGAGCCAGGCCTGCTGCCAGCCGTCGAGGCGCAGCGGCCGCAGTTCCCGCCCGTCGAACTCGGCCCTCCAGCCCGCGTTGTGGTTCTCGTGGAGCTGGAGGTACGAGGCCTCGCCGGCGCCCACCCGCAGGACGTGCCGGTCGCCGTCGCCCGACACGGCCTCCACGGTCCTCGGGGCGGCGACGGAGGCGGCCGGCGGCTCACCTGCCGTCAGGTCGACGCGGGTGATCGCGAGGGGGCCGGTGTCCCCGGCCTCGACGGTGCGGGTGCCGCGGTCCAGGGAGACCCGCCCGCCGTCGGCGCACAGGGACACGGCGATCGGACGGCGTTCCGTCAGGTCCCGCACCCGGCCCTCGGCCCGGGTCTCCAGGAACCGGCCGTCGACCGAGAGGACCGGGCCCTTCCCGCACGGCAGCGCGAACCGCTTCGCCGGGTCGGGCTGCGGCGCGCGGTACTTCTCCAGCGCCGGGACGTGCAGCTCGCTCAGGCCCACCGGAAGCTGCAACTGCGCGTCCGCCACCGGGTTGTGCAGGGTCAGCGGCGCGACGCGGGAGATCGTGACGTCCATCCGGTCGGTTTTGACGGGGGAGAACCGCGCGACCCCGTTCTCGTCGACCGAGGCGGTCGCGGCCCCGTCGGGAGAGCCGATCCGGATCTGCTCCGGCCGGCTCGCCAGACCGCCGGACGCGACGAGGACGATCTCGCCGACGGAGGTCTTCTCCGGCCAGGACAGCCGGAGCACGGGCCGGTCGCCGGAGACCCACGCCGTGGTCAGGTCGCCGTCCGTCAGGTTGCGCGGGCTCAGGTTCGTGCCGAGCCGCGCGGTCGAGTCCGCGCCCACCACGAGCTTGTCCCGCTTGCCGGTGAGTTCGAACAGCAGGTCGTCGAGCTCCTTGCCCGGTACGGGCAGGGCGGAGGCCCTGACGGTGTGCTCGCCCGGCCTGGTCGCCGTGAACTCCCGGTGCAGCCCCACCTCGGCGGGCGCCACGGACAGTCCGCCGGGGTCGCTGCCGCGGTTGAGCGAGTACGCCACCGCGCCGGTGACCCCGCTCGGCGCGTCGTCCGGCAGCCGCAGCATCCGGGTGACCCGCACGCCGGGGACGGCGATCTCGGAGAAGCCGGCGCCGGTCAGGCCCGGGCGGCCCTGCTGGGACGCGAGGACCGTCACCTTCAGCCAGGTGGCCTCGCCCTCCGGCGCGGCGACCCGCTGGGTGCTGCCGTCGGGGCGGAGCGGGCTGACCCGGCTGCCGCGGTCGGTCTCGATCCGCACCGACGTGGGCGCGGCGCGCAGCGCGCCGCCGGGCAGCGGGGTGAGGTCCAGGCTCCCGGGGACCGGGGTCGGTCCGGTGAAGGCGATCCGCAGCCACTCGCCCCGGGGCGAACCGGGGGAGCCCTCGGCCCAGGCGGTGTCCGGGTTGCCGTCGAAGGCGTTGACGGGGTCGTACTGGGGGAGGTGGAACAGCCAGTTGCCCACCGACGAGGCCGTCACCGACTCCGCGCCCCGCAGGACGGCGGTGGTCTGGTGGCGCACGCCGGAGACGGGCAGGATCTGGCGCGGCTCCGCCCCCGGGTCCTGGACCGCCCGTTCGGCGTTGCGCTCCTCGGCGGTGTACGTGTGGGACGTGCCGGAGTTCACCAGGCCGAACCGGGTGTCGGCGCGGCGCAGCCCGTCGCCGGCCGCGTGGAGCGCCGGGGCGTCCGTGCCGGGGTGGGCGTCGCCGGCCAGGACCGCCGGCCGGCCGGTCACGGCGCCCGACGCCGACAGGGGCAGCAGGGACTCGGGCCCGCCGCTGACCACCGCCAGGTCGGACACCGGCGTCATCCGGGCGGGGCCGGGGCGCGGCGTGTCCGACGGGGGCGCGTAGATCTCGACCGCGCGCTGGCGCGGATAGAGCCCCTCGACCTGGAGCGGCGCGTCGTCGGGGATGCGGCCGTCGGTCAGGAGCGGGCCGAAGCCGGTGACCCGGCGGTACCCGGAGGCCTCCAGGGCCCGTTTCACCGTCGCCGTGGGCACGTGCCCGAGCTGGTCGGGGTCGAGGTCGTTGCGCACGACGACGTGGTACAGCCCCGCCCGGGTCAGGTAGGCGGCGAGGCCGGGGACCTCGCCGCCGGTCGCCAGGGCCTGCTCGACGGCGTCCAGGGCGCGCCGGTTGCCGGGGGTGCCGAACGGCACGTAGTCGCGCTGCGCCCAGGGGGACCGGGCGAGGACGTCCAGGGGCTGGTCGATCGTCGAGCCCCAGGTGTGGATGCCGTGCGCGGTCGCCGGGACGACGAGGGCGCGGTCCTCGGGCGCGTGCTCGGCCAGCCAGTCGGCGGTGGCCTCCCAGTGCGAGGGCAGCTTCCGGAACGCCCCCGGCTGGAGGATCGTCCCGTTGAGGTACGGCCAGGCGAGGCCGGGCAGGACGAGGGCGGCGACCGCGACGGGTCCGAGGCGGCGGGCCCGGGCCGACAGCGGGCGGGGCAGGCCCGTGGCGGTCAGGTGCACGAGGCCGAGGACCAGCGCGAGGGCGAGGCCCGTCTGGAACTTGTAGACGTTCCGGAACGGCACCAGCGGCCCGTCCAGCCACTCCCGCACCGTCGCGTGGAAGGGGCCGCCGAACGCGCCCCCGTACCCGGCGAGCGTGATCAGGGCGGTGACGGTGACGGTCAGCACCAGCCAGCGCCGCTCCGGCAGGTCCCGGCGGGCGAGGCCCGCCAGGCCGAGCGCCGCGGCGAGCGCCGAGCAGACCACCACGAGCGCCGACGCGGCGACGGTCCAGCCGGCGGGCAGCCACGCCTCGCCGAAGTTCAGGTAGCCCACCCAGTTCCCCGCGCCGCGGAGCACCTCGGTCGCCGACATCGTCGCCGTGGTCGTCCGGGACGTCTCCACGTACGGCATGAAGTTCTCCCCGTACGCCCCCAGGAGCAGCAGCGGGACGATCCACCAGGCCGTCGCGAGGACCACGCACGGCGTCCACCACGCGATCAGGGCCCACTTGCGGCGCCCCGGGGGCCGGGACAGCAGGTACAGGCCGACGGGCAGCAGCGACGCCAGCGTGGACGCGGCGTTCACCCCGCCCATCAGCGGGATCAGCAGCGCGGAGCGTGCCGCGGCCAGCCGCGGGCCCGTGTCCGGGCGGGTGAGCGGCAGCAGGACCCACGGCAGCATCGCGCCGGGCAGGGCGGCGGCGGACGTGGAGCCGACGACGATCGTGAACGTCGGCCACAGCGCGTAGGCGGCCGCGCCGACGAGCCGCGGGCCGTGCGCGCCGACGCCGAGCCGTTCGGCCAGGCGCAGGGCGCCCCAGAACGCGGTGGTGACCACGATCGAGAGCCAGAGCCGTTCGGCCAGCCAGACCGGCAGCCGCACCAGGTCGGCGGCGGCGTGGAAGGGCAGCATCGGGATCACGTAGCCGACGTACTGGTCGGCGATGCCGCCGAAACCGGCCCGGTCGTGCCACAACTGGCCCAGGTCGTTCAGGAACTTCCACGGGTCGGTGACGACGCCCAGCTTGGTGTCGAACGTCATCCGGCCCGGTGAGACCGCCAGGAAGGCGAGGAGGACCGCCGCCCAGAAGCCCAGCAGCCAGCGCCGGGACGCCTTCGGCGGCGGAGCCGGCGCCGTGCCGGTCTCGGGGCCGGGCGGGGCCGGCGGACGGGCGTGGAGCGTGGTGGTCATGGGCACCGCCGGAGTAGGAGGAGGAGGTTCCACGTCGCGAACTCGCGGAGCACCGGCACCCGGGTGACGGCCCCGGGGAGGACGGGCCAGTAGCGCGAGCGCGCGGAGACGATCTCGACGTCGTCCCGTTCCCTGACGCGGCGCAGGGTCGGGCCGACGCCGATCACGAACAGGTTCTCGCCCAGCCGGTGCTTGGCGGCCCGGCCGGTGCGCCGCTCGTAGCGGGCCCGCGCCCGCTCGGCGCCCAGGTAGTGCCAGGGCGCCCACTCGTGGCCGCCCCACGGCGAGAGCCAGTTGGTGAACGAGACGTAGATCAGGCCGCCGGGCCGGGTGACCCGCACCAGCTCGCTGAGGAACGTGCCGGGATCGCGCACGTGCTCCAGGACGTTGGACGAGAAGCAGACGTCGGCCGTGCCGTCGGCCAGCGGCAGCAGATAGCCGTCCGCGACGACGGCCCCGGACCTCTGACCGGGCGCCAGTTCGGCGAGGTCGGGTTCGAACAGGTAGCTGTGGGCGCCCCGCCGCCGGAACTCCCTCGCGAAGTAGCCGCGCCCGCCGCCGACGTCCAGGACGATCCTGCCGTCCAGCCGGACGTGGCGCTCGATCTGGTCGGCGGCGTCCCTCGCCAGGAGTTCGTACGCGGTGTGCGGGTCGTCCTGCTCGCGCAGGAAGGCCCGGAAGAGCGCCAGGGAACGGCGGAACGACGGGTCCCTCACGTGCGCGCGCCTTCCGCCGGCCCGCCCCGGCCGCGCGGCCGGGCGCGCTCCGCCGCTTCCGTCGCGATGGCGCGGAAGCGGCGCACCGTGCCGCTCCACCGGAACGCGGCGGCGTGCCGGGCCGCGGCCTCGCCCATGGCCTCCCGGCCCGGGGCGTCGAGGGCGAGCGTGCACCAGGCGGCGGCGAAGGACGACTCGCCGCGCGCCAGGACGCCGGTGACACCGTCCCGGACGGAGTCGCGCAGCCCCGGCACGTCGAACCCGACGGTCGGCGTGCCGCGCGCGCCCGCCTCGGTCACGACGAGCCCCCAGCCCTCGACGGCCGCGGGGTGCAGCAGCAGCCACGCCTCGCACAGCAGCCGGTGCTTCTCCTCCTCGGACACCTGACCGGTGAACTCGACGCCGGCGCCCGCCAGTCGTTCGAGCCGCTCGCGCTCCGGCCCGTCGCCGACGACGACGAGCCGGCCGCCGGTCACCGGCCGGACCCGTTCCCACAGGCGCAGCAGGAGGTCGATGCGCTTGTAGTCGACGAGCCGGCCGAGCGCGACGAAGACCGGGGTCGCCGACCGGGAGGTCCGCGGCGCGGGTTCGTGGACGCCGTTGTGCACGACGCGGATCCGCTCCGGCGGCACCCCGATCGCGCGGAGCGCCTCCTCGGTGGAGGGGGACACGGCGACCAGGAGGTTGCCCCGGTGGGCCCGGGCGAGCGCCCAGTGTTCGAGCAGCCGTCCCGTACGGGCGACGGGCCGGGGGAAACGCATCCCCCACAGGTCGGTGTGCACGTGGTTGACCAGGCACACGGTCGGGCCGTCGTGCCACAGCGGCGACAGGTAGGGCATGCCGTTGCACACCTCGACGAGCAGGTCGCACGACCCGACGTGCCGGGCGAAGGCGGACCGGGCGCCGGCGAAGTGCCCGAGCGGGCCCCCGGCGGACACCACGCGGTAGGGGCGTCGCGCCGCGGTGCCTCCGCACAGCAGCGTCACGTCGTGACCGAACCCGGTCAGTCCGGAGGCGATCTGGTCGATGAGGACTTCCGAACCGCCCGCGGCGGGGTTGCCCAGGCCGCGGTGGGCGAGGAAGGCGATGCGCCGGGGCGGTTCGCTCCGGCGGGCGCGGGGCTGGACGGTCCCGACCATGGGCTGGTGGGGAGGCGGCGGGACCGGCGCGAGCGGTGGGGAAGGGACGTGCTGGGGCATGCGCGCTCCAACTCGTTCGGGAAGGCGGAAGGCGTGACGGGGGTGGGGACGGGGCCCGGGGAAAGGCCGGGGTGGGGACAAGGCCGGGACGGGTGTGGGACAGGGGTGGGACGGCGGTGGGAAGGAAGGGGAAAGGAGGGGAACGGGGGCGGGCAGGGGTGACCGGGATGAGGTCGTGCTTGGTTGGGGACGTCAGTCTTCGACAGGTGATCGACGCAGGGCTACTCACCGGTATGACAACTTGGCCGCCGCTCAGACGGGGCGATGCGTCGCCAAGTGAGCGTCAGCCGCGCGCGGTTGGGGCAATTCGCCCCCGCGCCACCAGAATCCCGCCGATCAGCGTGAGCACCGCTCCGAGCACGCCCGCCCCCACGGGAAGGGTGCTGCCGAGCAGCCGCAGCTTGCCGCCGTCCGCCGCCGCGAGCCGTACCTGCTGCCGCTGCGTGGCCTCGGTGAAGGCGAGCTTCCCGCTGTCCAGCAGCACGACGGCGTCCTTGTCGGACTCGGGCGCGCGCAGGGTCTTCCGGGGCCCGATCGCCGCGTAGAGGATCCGCCCGGTGGGCCGGTCCACGACCAGCTCGATCCCGCCGTTGGCGTACCACTCCTCGGCGAGGACCTGCGGCCGGTTCGGCAGGCCCACCAGCTTGCCCGGCACCTGGCGCACCCCGGTGCGGGTGGGCGGGACGCTGCCGGTGAAGCGCAGCCCCTCGTGCCCCTGCACCGTGCCGGGACCCTCGTAGCGGAGCGGTACGACGGCGCCGAGCGTGCCGTCCCACCAGCGGTGGTCGCGCTTCTCGACGTCGAAGGGGAACTTCAGGTAGGCCTCGCCGTCGAAGACGGGCGACTCGCCGCAGCAGTGCGCCGGCTCGTTCGTGCGCCGGTCCGTCACCCACCGCTCCAGGGTCCACTGGAGGGAGTCCCGGGTGTCGGAGGCCGGCAGCGTGGCGTCGATGTCCACCGACGTGGACACGTCCCACACGGCGTTCCCGCTCTTCACGCCCTCGGCGACGTCGCCGCGGACCTGCCGCGTGACGGTGAGGGGCTGTTCGCGCACGGTCTTGAGCCGCTTGGTGTCGAAATAGCTGCCGGTGCCCGTGAAGACGGTCGTCGTGTCGACGTCGAGCGGAGTGCGCTTGGCCTCCGGCAGGACGTGGCTCGTCAGCAGCGGCGCGAGGACCAGCAGGAAAACCCCTGCTCCGAGCAGGATCAGGGACAATGGTGAGGCGGTACGGCGCATCCGGGACTCCTGGTGGGGACAACTCGCACGGAGACGCACGGACCTCAGGACCCGGTCAAGCCCTTGTGGCCGATGACGCTAGGCAGCACTTGACGAGATGTCAATGTCCTGCTGACACTGTGCGTCGGCTGTGGGGGCCGGGGTAGGGCGTCTCCAACGAGGAGCTGACCCGACACAATGAGCAGACTGATCGCCGCAACGGGAACCGTCGTGATCGCCGCGGTGCTGGCCGTGGGCGCCGCCTTCGGGATCGTGGCCGTGCTCGACGCCGTACCGGAGCAGCCGAACGTGCCGCTGGTCACCTATGACACGGCCCCGGCGAGCCGATGACCCGACTCGTCTGGGGCGATGTCCCCCAACCGAAGGTGGACCGGTTCGCCGCCATCGTGCTGTCCGAGTCGGCGGACCTGGCGGGGGAGATCCTCCGCGCGATCCGCCACGACTTCCCCCGGCAGCGCCCCGTGGAGCCCGAGTCCGGCGAACCGAAGTCCCTCGTCGGCATCCGGCGCGCCATCGAGGGCTTCGTCCAGCAGCTCCTGTCCGGGGAGGCCGACTCGCGCGTGCCCGACGAGGTCTTCCAGGAGTTCGGCCGGGTGGAGGGTCTGAGAGGACGCAGCCTCGACTCACTCCAGGCCGTCTACCGCCTCGGCGTCCGGCTCGCCTGGCGGCGGTTCGCCGAGATCGGCCAGCAGGTCGACATCGCGGCGCCCGCCATGTACGAACTCGCCGAGGCCGGCTTCAAGTACCTGGACGGCCTGGTCGAGCAGTCGGTGCGCGGCTACGCCGAGGCGGCGGCCCGACAGGAGGGCGAGCGCCTGCGCCTCCAGCGGAGGCTGATCGACCGGCTGCTGTCGGGCCGGCACTCCGACCCCGCCCAGGCCCTCGGGGAGCGCGCCGCCCGCATCGGCTGGGAGCTGCCGGAGACCGTCGCGATCGGCGTGCTGATCCGGCCCGCCCGCGAGGCGGTCGCCCCCGCGCTCGGCCGGGGCGTCCTCCTCGACATGGAGAGCGAACAGCCCCGCGTGGTCGTCCCCGACCCGGGCGTCGCCGGCCGTGCCGACCACGTCCGCCGGGCCACGGCCGGCTGGTCCGGCGCGATCGGGCCGACGGTGCCGCTCGCCGCCGCCGTGGAGTCCTTGCGCTGGGCGGAGACCGCCGTCCGGCTGATCGAGGACGGCCTCCTGTCCCACGGCGGACTGCACCACTGCACGGACCGCGTGGAGGAACTGCTCCTGCTGCCCTCCCAGGAGCTCATGGACGCGGCGGCCGCGCGCTGCCTGACGCCCCTGAACGACGTCGCCCCCGCCCAGGCGAGACGTCTCGCCGACACGCTGCTCGCCTGGATCGAGACCTCCGGCGGGGCCCCGGAGGTCGCCCACCGTCTGGGCGTGCACCCCCAGACGGCCCGCTACCGCCTGCGGCAGATCCGCGAACTGTGGGGCGACGTGCTCGACGACCCCGACCGCCGGTTCGAGATGCTCCTGGTCCTGCGCTCCAGGCGCCTGCGCCGCGAACCCCTCGGCGGCGACGAGCAGGGGTAGGCGGCGCCTTGTCGAGCAATGCTCAGCGGCCCAGGGTGGGTGACCGTGACCGCGAGGACCGCGCCGACCCGTGTGCGGCTGAAGCCGGAGGAACGCCGGGCGCAGCTGATCGACATCGGACTGCGTCTGCTCACCACCCGTCCCATCCACGAGATGTCCGTCGACGAGGTGGCCGCCGAGGCCGGCATCTCCCGGGGCCTGCTCTTCCACTACTTCCCGAGCAAGCGCGACCACTACGTCGCCGTGGTCCGGGCGGGCGGTCGCCGGCTGCTGACGCACGCGGAGGCGCCGGAGGAGGGCACGCCGACGGAGCGGGTCCGGGGGATCGTCGACGGCTTCGTCTCCTTCGTCCAGCGCCGCAGGAGCAACTACGTGGCCGTCGTACGGGCCGCGGCGGGCGGCGACGAACTGGTCCTGGAGGTCTTCGAGGAGAACCGCGAGGTGCTGACCGACCGCGTTCTGGAGGCCGCCGGCGTCCACGTCCCCACGCCCCTGCACCGGCTCGCCGTACGGGGCTGGCCGGCCATGGCCGAGGAGATGGCCCTCGGCGCCACCGACGAGGTCGTCACCGGGCCCGAACTCGTCGACCTGCTGGTGGGCGGCCTGGAGCGGATCGTGGAGCGGTTCGCCGCGGACCACCGCTGACGCCGGACCGGGCGCACGGGTCCGGGACGACGTCGATCCGCAACGGTGCCGGTGTCGAGGGGGCTAGCCGGGCGTCCGCGCGGTCTCCGCGGTCCGGGACATCGCCGGGGAGGCGTGGAACAGCGCGTGGACGGCGCCGTCGACCTGGGCGGCGACGGCCTCGGGCGTGGAGGTGTCGAGCTTGCCGTCGAGGTGCAGGAAGGCGAGCCCGTGGACGAGGGCCCACACCGTGGTCGACAGGGCGTCCGCGTCCACGCCGGGGAAGGTGGCGCGCACGATCCCGCGGACGTACTCGGAGATGGCGGCGGTCGCGGCGACCCGCTCCTCGCTCGTCGGGTCGCAGGGCTCGGCGAACATCGCCCGGAACAGGGCCGGGTGCTCCAGTGCGAACCGCACGTAGGCGACGGCCACCGCGGCGAGTTCGTCGGGCGTCGAGGGCGCGGGGTGGGCCTCGGCCAGGTGTCCGGCCAGTTCGCGGTACCCCTCGGCGGCCACGGCGGAGACGAGCGCGTCGCGGTCGGCGTAGTGGCGGTAGGGAGCGGTGGCCGACACCCCGGCCCGCCGGGCGACCGCGCGCAGCGAGAGTCCCGCGCTGCCGTCCTCCTCCAGGAGTTCGCGCGCGGCGCGCAGGCAGGCGGCGCGCAGGTCGCCGTGGTGATAGGTGCCGGGCTGGGGCATGGATCGCACATCCTCAATGTCCATGGTGATCACACTTTCTCCCTAATGTGAACGCCGCATACATCCTAGGTGATCGAGAGGGAAGAGGAAACCGGGACGATCGGCGGGCCGTCCTGCCCGCCGCCTCCCTTCCGCCGTCCCCGCCGGCCCTGTTTCCGTGGGCGGGACCGCTCAGGCCGCGCCCCGGGGCTTGGCCAGCCACGTGCGGTAGCTCCGCAGGGCCTTGCGCTGCTTGCGCTGTTCGGAGATCAGGGCGATCACCGGGTGGGTGCCGGGCCTGGTGCCGCTGCCCCGGGCGAGGCGGCGCATCTGGTGGCGGACCTGGGCCATGCTCGCGGCGGAGGCGAGGGCCTTGTCGGACCAGTTCACCGGCCGCATGGGGCGGTCGGCCTCGCGGCTCCGGTGCCAGCGGTCGGGCAGGTCGGGGGTGACGGCGAGGGCGGTGCCCATGCCGACGACCGCCACGCCGCTGTCGAGGACCCGCTCCGCCGTCGCGCGCTTGGTGATGCCGCCGGTGAGCATCAGGGGCAGCGGGCTCGTCCCGACGAGATCCTTCGCCAGGTCGAGGAAGTACGCCTCGCGCGCCTGCGTACGGGTGTCGGTGGAGCGGCCGGTCATGGCCGGGCTCTCGTAGCTGCCGCCGGAGAGCTCGACCAGGTCGACGCCGAGGGGTTCGAGCATCCCGATGACCTGGCGGGCGTCGTCGGCGTCGAAGCCGCCGCGCTGGAAGTCGGCGGAGTTGAGCTTGACCGCGACCGCGAAGGAGGGGGAGACGGAGGCCCGGACCGCGCGGACGATGTCGAGCAGCATCCGGGCGCGGTTCTCCAGGGACCCGCCCCACTGGTCGGTGCGCTTGTTGACCAGGGGGGAGAGGAACTGCGACAGCAGGTAGCCGTGGGCGGCGTGGACCTCGACGCCGTCGAAGCCGGCCTCTTCGGCGCGTCGCGCGGTCACGGCGTACCGCGTGACGGTCTCCTCGATCTGCCGCGGGGTCATGGCGGTCGGGCGGCCGAAGCGGCCGCTGTGCCTGCCCAGGCTGACGCCGATGTCGGACGGGCCCCACACCACGCCGGGCATGTCGGAGGCCACCTGGCGGCCGGGGTGGTTGATCTGCATCCATATCGCGCCGCCCCCGGACTTGGCGGCCTTCGCCCACTCGGTGAACGGCGCCAGTGGGGCGTGTTCGTCGAGCACGACGCCGGCGGGGCCGGTCAGCGCCTCGGCGTGGACCATGACGTTGCCGGTGATCAGCAGCCCGGTGCCGCCGGCGGCCCAGCTCCGGTACAGCGTGAACAGCTGCTCGTCGGGGAGCTGGCCGTCACCGGCCATGTTCTCCTCCATGGCCGCCTTCGCGATCCGGTTCTTCAGCACCTGCCCGGAGCGCAGGGGCAGCGGTGAGAACAGCTCGCTGGTCATACGGATTCTCTCTTCCTTCGTGATCACTCGATCGCCTACGATGTTTGCACTACTCACATTAGGGCATGTATGTAATCGGTGCAAACATTGAAGGGTGTGGGCCGCGTCGCGGACGGGCGGCCCGCGCCCGGCCACCGGTGGGGCCCCGGCACGTCCCCCGGCGTGTCGACAGCCGTTCGGGTGCTTCCCGCCTGCGCGGGGGCCTCTCCTCCCGGACCGTGGACACCATGAGACAGAGCACCTTGTCCGAGGTGAAGGACGCCGTCACTCCACGGGCCACCCTGCTGGTGATCGGGGTGATCGCCCTCCAACTGCTGTTCGTCGCCTCCTACGTGGGAGCCCTCCACGAGCCCAGGCTCAAGGACGTGTCCTTCGGCGTGGTGGCGCCGCAGGCCGTGGCCGGGCAGACGGTGGACCGCCTGGACGGGCTGCCGGGCTCGCCGCTGGACCCGCGCGCGCTGCCCGACGAGCGGACGGCCCGGGAGCAGATCGTGAACCGGGACCTCTACGGGGCGCTGGTGGTGAACCCGGCCGGCACCACCGACACGCTGCTCGTCGCCTCCGGCGGCGGCAGGGCCCTGTCCCTCGCGCTGGGCACGCTCATCGCCACCGTGGACAAGGCCCAGGGGCGCACCGTCCGCACGGTCGACGTGGCCCCGGCCTCCCCGCACGACTTCAACGGCCTGTCGTCGTTCTACCTGGTCATCGGCTGGTGCGTCGGCGCCTACCTGTGCGCCTCGATCCTCGCGATCAGCGCCGGCGCCCGCCCGGCCAACCCGACCCGCGCGGCGACCCGCCTGGGCACGATGACGCTGGTCGCGCTCGCCGGCGGACTCGGCGGCGCGATCATCGTCGGGCCGGTCCTGGACGCCCTGCCGGGCAGCGTCTGGGCGCTGTGGGGGCTGGGCGCGCTGCTCATCTTCGCCGTCGGCGCCGCGACGCTCGCCCTCCAGGGCCTCTTCGGCGTCATCGGCATCGGCCTGGCGATCCTGCTCGTCGTCATCCTGGGCAACCCGAGCGCGGGCGGCGCCTTCCCCGCGCCGATGCTGCCACCGTTCTGGCAGGCGATCGGCCCTGCCCTGCCACCGGGCGCGGGCACCTGGGCGGCCCGCTCGGTCTCCTACTTCCACGGCAACGGCATGACGTCCGCCCTGCTGGTGCTGTCGGCCTGGGCGGTCGTCGGCGTCCTCGTCACCATGCTCGCGGCGGTGCTGCGGCAGCGCCGCGCCGCGGACGCGGGACCTTCCGGGACGGAGACGGGCGGGGCTGCGGGGCGCACGGCGCCGGGGACGTAGGGCCGCCGACGGGGAAGCCCGGTCGCCCGCGTCCCGCCCCGGGCGGATGATGGAGTGAGCCCCGCGCGGCGCGTCCCGGTCGACGCGCCCGTCGGAACGCCGGTGAACCGGTTTCGGCAGGAGGAGGGTCCGTGGTGACCAGGGTGCTGTTCGTGGTGTCGGCGGCCGATCGGTGGACGTTGCGGGACGGGGAGGTGCATCCGTCGGGTTTCTGGGGCGAGGAACTGGCGATGCCGCACAAGATCTTCTCCGGGGCCGGGTGGGAGATCACGATCGCGACGCCGGGCGGGAAGGTGCCGACGCTGGACCGGCTGAGCATGTCCAAGACCGCCGGGTGGCCCTCGAAGCTGCGCGAGGTGGCCGCGTACCTGGAGATGATCCGGGGCGAGCTGAACAGCCCCCGGCCGCTGGAGGAGATCGATCCGGACGACTTCGACGTGGTCTTCTACCCGGGCGGACACGGCCCGATGGAGGACCTGTCGGTCGACCCGGTCTCCGGCGCGCTGCTCACCCGCGTCCTGGCCTCGGGCAAGCCGCTGGCGCTGCTGTGCCACGCGCCGGCGGCGGCGTTCGCGGCGAAGAACGAGGACGGGTCCTGGCCCTTCACCGGCTACCGGATGACGGGCCTGTCGAACCTGGAGGAGAAGTTCAACAGCTTCGGCCGCAGGGCGATCTGGCTGCTTGAGGACCGGCTGCGGGAGAGCGGCGCGCAGTACTCCAAGGCCCGGCTGCCCCTGCGGCCGTACGTGGTCGTCGACCGCAACCTGTACACCGGGCAGAACCCGCCCTCTTCCGAACGCCTCGCCGAACGCATCGTCGCCGACGTCACCGCGGCGGCGAAGACCCGCTGACCACGATCCGGCACGAGAGTCCCCGCACGGGAGGCCGCCGCTCACGACCCGTCCGAGAGCACCCGCACGGGAGGTCACCACCCACGACCCGTCACGAGAGTCCCCCATGGAAGGCCGCCACCCACGATCCGGCACGACACCACCGGAACCACCTGGAAGGCACGCGTACCCATGACCGGAACCGCCGCCGCGTCCGTGGCCCGGCAGGAACAGGACATCGCGGAGACCGTCGCACACCTCCGGGCCGTCTTCGACTCGGGCGTCACCCGGCCCGCGGCCGGGCGCCGGCGCCGGCTCCACGCCCTGCGCCGCCTCCTCCGGGACCACACCCCGGCCATCGAGGAAGCCCTCTACGACGACCTGCGCAAGGGGCGCACCGAGTCGCACCTCACCGAGATCGGCGGAGTCCTGGCCGAGATCGAGCACGCCCTGCGCCACCTGGACCGCTGGATGAGGCCCCGGCGGGTCTCCGTCCCCCTGAACATCAAACCGGCGACGGCCCGCATCCACCCCGAGCCCCTCGGCGTCTGCCTGATCATCGCGCCCTGGAACTATCCGGTGACCCTCACGCTGAACCCGCTGGTCGGCGCCCTGGCCGCCGGCAACGCGGCCGTCGTCAAACCCAGCGAACTCGCCCCGGCCACCAGCGCCCTGCTCGCCGACCTCCTGCCCCGCTACGTGGAGGCCGTCGCCGTCGTCGAAGGAGCGGTGGAGGAGACGACCCTGCTGCTCGCGCAGCGCTTCGACCACATCTTCTACACCGGCAACGGCACGGTCGGGCGCGTCGTGGCCGCCGCCGCGGCGAAGAACCTGACCCCCGTCACCCTCGAACTCGGCGGCAAGTCGCCCGTCTTCGTCGACGAGACCGCCGACATGGCCGTCACCGCGCGCCGGCTGGCCTGGGGCAAGTTCACCAACGCCGGCCAGACCTGCGTCGCCCCCGACTACGTCCTCGTCACACGGACCGCCCGCGACTCCCTCCTGGACGCGCTGCCGAAGGCCGTCCACCGGATGTTCGGCCCCGACCCCCGCACCAGCTCCGACTACGGACGCATCGTCAACGACCGCCACTTCCGGCGCCTGACCGGCCTCACGGCGGAGGGCGAGCTCCTCACCGGAGGCGCCTGCGACACGGAGGACCGCTACATCGCCCCCACCGTGCTGACCGACGTGCCGTCCGGCGCCCCCGTCATGACCGAGGAGATCTTCGGCCCGATCCTGCCGGTCCTGACCGTGCGCGACGTCCACGAGGCCGTCGACTTCGTCAACGCCCGCGACAAGCCCCTCTCCCTGTACGCCTTCACCCGCGACAGGAAGGCCCGGCGGGCCCTCCTCACGCAGACCTCCTCGGGCGGACTCGTCTACAACGCCCCGATGATCCACCTCGGCGTCCCGAACCTGCCGTTCGGCGGCGTCGGGGAGTCCGGCACGGGCGCCTACCACGGCAGGACGTCCTTCGACACCTTCAGCCACCGCAAGCCGGTCCTCTCCAAGCCCACCAGGCCCGACACCCTGAGCCTCGTCTACGCCCCGCACACCTCCCGCTCCTTCGCCTTCATCGCCAAGGCCGTCTCCCGGACCCACCCGCTCCTCGGCAGGAGGCGCTGACCGGCCGGGCCGTCCCGCGCGACGGCTTCGCCCTGCCGCCCACCCCGCCGCGAGCCGTGTCAGGCGTCCTTCAGGTGGATCCCCCTGGTCTCCCGCATCAGGTAGCACGCGACGCCCGTGAACGCGCACAGCAGCATGATGTAGAGGCTGGAGAGCCGGGCCGCGCCCCACTCGACGAAGAGCTGGTTCAGATACGGCGCGGTCCCCCCGAAGACGGCGACGGAGACCGAGTACGCGAACCCGATGCCCTGGGTGCGCACCCGGGTCGGGAAGTTCTCCGCCATCGTGGCCGACAGGAGCGCCCCCGGGGCCGCCACCACGGCGAGCGCCACCGAGGACGCCACCAGGAGCGTCCAGCCCTCCGGGCCGATCAAACCGGTGAGCGGGATCTGCAGGGCGATCATCAGCACCGCGAACGCGATCATCATCGGACGGCGCCCGATCCTGTCGGACAGGAGCCCCCACAGCGGAAGGGTGGCCAGGGCGACGCACTGCGCCGCGACCGAACACCAGTAGGCGACACCCGCGTCCATCCCCGTCCGGGTGATGGCGTACGTGGACACGTACGAGGTCCAGGTGTAGTGGGCGGCCGTGATCCCCGAGGTCATCGTGATGACGAGCAGGACGGCGCGGACCACCTGCCGGCGGGGCAGCGGCCCGGTGTCGTCGCCCGCCTTCTCCTCGGCGAACACCTCGCTCTCGTCCATGCTCCGGCGCAGGTAGAGGGCGGCGAGGGCGAGGAGGGCGCCGAGAAGGAAGGGCACGCGCCAGCCCCACCGGGCGACGGCGTCGTCGGACAGCACGGACGTCACCGCCCCGCCCACCGAGTAGGCGAGGGCCGAACCGCCGAAGATCGCGACGAACACGATGCTTCCCCACAGGCCGCGCTTCTCGCTCGGCGCGATCTCCGCGACGTAGGTGTTGGCCGTCGCGGACTCGCCGCCGTGGGCGAACCCCTGCGCCATGCGGGCGAGCAGGAGGATCAGCGAGGCCCAGGCCCCGATCGAGGCGTAGGTGGGCATGAGGCCGATGACGAGGCTGCCGCCGGCCATCATCAGCATGGTGGTGACCAGCACGAACTTGCGGCCCCGCCGGTCGGCGATCCGCCCGAAGACGATGCCGCCCAGCGGGCGCATCAGGAAGCCGACCGCGAAGACGGCCAGCGTCGACAGCAGCGCCGACACCCGGTCGGACGGATGGAACATGACGGTGGCGATGAAGGGCGCGAACACCGCGTAGGCGCTCCACTCGTACCACTCCAGGACGTTGCCGACCGTGCTGGCGAAGAGGGACTTGCGCCTCGACCGCAGGGTGGGCGCGGTCCCGTCCCCCTCCCCGGTCGCCGCCCCGGGGTCTGTCTTCGCGTCGCTCATGGCTGCTCCTTCGCTGTGCCCGGGCAGGACGGAGTGGCGTCCGGCGCCGAGGGGTGGGGTGGGACGTGGGGAAGGGGTGGGGCGGGGGAAGGGGTGGGGCGGTGCCGGGACGTCGCCGGGCGTCAGACGCGGGGGGTCGCGATCAGGCCGGCGTACTGGGCCGCCGTGCTCAGCAGGCGGGGGACGCCCGCTTCGAGGGACGGACCGAAGTCCGTGTCGTGCGGGCGCTCACCGCGCCGCCAGCGGGTGTAGATCGCCTCGCAGAAGATCGCCGCCTTCCACAGGGCGAGGGTCTGGTACCAGGGGAGCGCGGTGAGGTCGAGGCCGGTGCCGGACCGGTAGCGGTCCGCCAGCCGGCGCCGGGTGAGGTAGCCGGGCGCCCGGGTCACCGGTGTCAGCTCCAGGGGAGTGGAGGGCGTGCCCGCCTCGGACCAGGTGGCGGTCAGATAGCCCAGGTCCGCCAGCGGATCGCCGAGCGTGGCCATCTCCCAGTCCAGGATCGCGACGATCCGGGCGGGCGCCTCCGGGGCGAACATGAGGTTGCCCATGCGGTAGTCGCCGTGGACCACCGAGGCCGTCCCGCCCGTCGGCAGGTTGCGGCCGAGCCAGTCCGCGATCCGCTCCACCGCGGGGAGGCCGCGCGAGGCGTTGACCTCCCACAGCCCGCTGAAGCGCTCGACCTGGCGGCGGAGGTATCCGTCGGGGGACCCCAGGGAGGCGAGCTCCCCCTCGGTCACGTCGATGCGGTGCAGCGCGACCAGGGCGTCGACGACCGCCTCGCTGGTGGCGCGGCGCTGCGCGAGCGGGGAGAGGCGGGCCGGGACCGTGTCGGTGACGACCGTCCCGTCGAGGTGGGACATCAGGTAGAACGGCACGCCCAGGAGCGACTCGTCCTCGCAGACGGCGAGGATCTCCGGCACCGGCACCCCGTGCCCGCGGAGGATCCTCTGGACGCGGGCCTCGCGGACCATGTCGTGCGTCGACTTCGGCAGCGGCGGGCGCGGACCGCGCCGGAGGACGACCCGGTCGCCGCCGCGCTCGATCAGATACGTGACGTTGGACTGGCCGTCGCCGATGCGCCGCCACGCGATCGGACCGTGCCCGACGCCGTGCGCGTCGAGGAAGGCGGTGACCGTGTCGACGACCAGGAGGGGCGGGCTGTCGAGGTGCCGGGCCGCGTCCCGGCTCGCGACGACCTCCACCCCGTCGGGGACCGTGTGCATCACGCGCCCCCGTCCCGGCCGACGACCGCGTCGCCCCGGTACGGCTCGCCGGCCCGGACCTCGGCCTTTCGGCCGGCCGAGGCCCGGCGGGCGATGGCCCACCGGTGGGTCTCGTTGGAGCCGTCGTAGATGCGGAACGGGCGGACCTCGTTGAGGTACTGGGCCAGCGGGAGGCCGTCGGAGCCCCCGTCCCCGCCGCAGATCTGGACGGCGCGGTCGATCACCCGGTGGATCGCCTCCGAGCAGTGCACCTTCGCGATCGAGGACATCGCCGAGCCCGCCTTCGGATCGCTGTGGAGCAGCGCCGCGGTCTTGGTGATGATCGCGTCGGACGTCTCGATGTCGATCACCGACTCGGCGATGAGGTTCTGCGCCAGGCCGAGCGAGTCGAGCGGACCGCCGAACAGCTCCCGCCGCCCGGCCCGGTCGAGCGCGATGTCCAGCGACCGCCACGCCAGGCCCAGCCACCGCATGCAGTGGGTGAGGCGCGCCGGGCCGAGCCGCACCTGGGCGTACCGGAAGCCGAGCCCGGCCTCGCCGAGCACGGCCTCGTCGGGGACGAAGCAGTCGTCGAGGTACAGGTGGGGGTGGCCGCCGTCGATGGCGCGGTCGACGGTGTGGATCGGCTCGCCGACCCGGATGCCGGGGTTCGCCATGTCGACCACGAACATGGTGGCCCCCTCGGGGGCGCCGTCCACGGCCGGGGTCCGTGCCATCACGATGCAGAACCCGGCGCCGACGGCGCCGCTGGTGAACCGCTTGTGCCCGTCGAGGATCCAGCCGCCGTCGGTGCGCACGGCCCGGGTCCGCAGCGCCGCCGGGTCGGAACCCGCTCCCGGATGGGGCTCGGTCATGCCGAAGCAGGACCGGATCTCTCCCGCGGCCAGGGGCGCGAGGTACCGCTCCTTCTGCTCCTCGGTCCCGATCAGGTTCAGCATGTGCGTGTTCCCCTCGTCGGGGGCCATGCAGTTGAGCGCACTGGGGCCGATCGGCGAGTAGCCGGCCTCCTGGAGGATCGGTGACCAGTGCTCGATGGCCAGGCCCTGCCCGCCGTACTCCTTCGGCACGTGCGGCGCGAAGACGCCGGCCTCCTTCGCCGCCGCCTGCAGCCGCGCGCGGATGGCCGGGTCGAGGCGTTCGCCGGGCGCGGGTTCCGCGCCGATGACGGTCTCGCGCACGAACCGGCGCGTGCGCTCCCGCAGTTCCTCCACATCGGGAGGGAGATCGCTGAAGGTCATGACGGTCCTTTCGGGTGCGGGCACGGGGTGGGGTTCGGGTCCGGACGCGCGTGCGGGCGCGGTTCTCACGCGGTGCCGCCGGCGGCCGTCAGACCGCCGTCGACGGTGAGGACGTGACCGGTGACCCAGGAGGCCTGGTCCGAGGCCAGATAGGCCACGGCGGAGGCGATGTCGGCGGGGAGGCCGAGGCGCTTCAGGGGGTAGTCCCCGGCGACCTCGTCCTCCCTGCCCTCGTACAGGGCTTCGGCGAACCGCGTCTTGACCACGGCCGGCGCCACGGCGTTGACGCGGATCTCCGGGCCGAGCTCGACGGCCAGCGTCCTGGTCAGGTGCGACACGGCGGCCTTGCTCACCCCGTAGAGCCCGATCCCGGGCGCCGGGGTCTCCCCGGTCACGGAGGAGAGGTTGACGACGGCCCCGCGGCGTTCGGCGAAGCCCAGGTCCCGGCGCGCCACCGCGTCCTGGACCCAGGCGAGGGTGCCGAGGACGTTGATCTCCAGGATCTTGCGGGCGACGTCGAGGTCCAGCGCGGTGAGGGGGCCGTAGGCCGGGTTGATCCCGGCGTTGTTCACCAGGACGTCGAGCCCGCCGAACTCGCGGGCGACGGTGTCGAAGACCTCGCGGCGGTGTTCGGGATCGTCCGCCCTGCCGGCGACCGTGACGACGCTGCCCGGCGGGAGGGCGGCCGCGGCCTCTTCGAGCGGTCCCGCCTTGCGCGCGGTGAGGCAGACCCGTGCCCCCTCGGACACGAGCAGTTCGGCGACGGCCAGGCCGATGCCGCGGCTGGCGCCGGTCACGACGGCGACACGGCCCCGGAACCGGTCCCGGCCGGTGCTGTTCTGGTTCAACGGATCAGTCCTTCGCAGGGGTGGACGGCCCGGCGGCGCCGGTCTCGCGGAGTTCGGCGCGCCGGATCTTGCCGCTCTGGGTCTTGGGCAGGTCGGCGACGAAGTGGACCCGCCGGGGGCACTTGTAGGCGGCCAGGCGGTCGCGGGAGAAGGCGATCAGCTCCTCCTGGGTGGCGTTCAGGCCCGTCTTGAGCGAGACGTAGGCGACGACCGTCTCGCCCCGGTAGTCGTCCGGCCGACCGACGACCGCGGCTTCGAGCACCGAGGGGTGCTCGTACAGCGCGTCCTCGACCTCGCGCGGCCAGACCTTGTAGCCGGACACGTTGATCTGGTCCTTGAGCCGGTCCACGAGGTAGACCCAGCCCTCCTCGTCGATGACGGCGACGTCACCGGTGCGGAGCAGGCCGCCCGGCATCGTCCGCTCGGTGGCCTCGGGCTTGCCCCAGTACCCGGGCACGATCTGCGGCCCGCTCAGCTCCAGCTCGCCCTGCTCCCCGTCGGGGACGGGATTGCCATGCAGGTCCACGACCCGCGCGGTGAGGCCCGGCAGCGGCTTGCCGATGGACAGCGTTCCGCTCGCCGGGTGGACGGGCGCCCTGGTCCCCGGCGGCACGGCGATGACGGCGGACGTCGTCTCGGTCATCCCGTAGCCGTTGTGGATATAGACGCCGAACCGCTCCTGGAACCGCACGACGGTCGCCGGCGGGATCGGCGCGCCGCCGGAGTACAGGGTCTTCACCGCGGCGAAGTGCTCGGGACCGGCCTGCGGCAGCTCGTGGATCGCGTTGAACGTCGTGATGGAGCCGATCGTGAAGGTCACCCCGTGCTCGGCGAAGGCCTCCAGGGCGACCTCGGGGTGGAACCGGCCCGTCAGGACGAGCACGGTGTCGGTGAGCAGGGAGATCGCCGCGTTGACCACCGCCCCGGTGACGTGGAACAGCGGGGCGACGGCGAGCACCACGTCCCCGTCGCTCACGCCGGTCCACGCCGCGCAGGTCTCCACCACGCTCAGGACGTTGCCGTGGGTGTTCATGGCGCCCTTCGGCGGCCCGGTCGTACCGGAGGTGTACGTCAGGAACGCGAGGTCGTCGCGGCCCGTCCGCACCGGGGAGGGGCGGCGGCCGGCGAACTCCCCGATCAGCGCGACGAGGTCGCCGTCCGGCGCGGGGGCGGGGCGTTCGGTCGTCGGGAAGACCCGGGCGTCGTCGCGGGACTGGTAGTCGAGGGCCGAGGTGCTGATCAGCCACCGGACCGTGCTCCCCGCCACGGTGCCGAGCGTCTCCTCGGCGTCGGCGTCCGCGCAGACGAGCCCGACCGCCCCGGCGTCGTCGACGATCCGGCGCAGCTCCTGCCGCCGGTACATCGGATTGAGCCCCAGCGCCGTGGCCCCCAGCTTCCACAGGGCCAGCAGCACCAGCGCGTACTGCGGGACGTTCTGCAGGTACACCCCGACGCGGTCGCCGCGCCCGGTTCCGCGCGCCTCGAACGCGGCGGCCAGGGCGTCCGACGCGGAGTCCACCTCCCGCGCGGACAGGACGCCGTCGAAGTAGCGCAGCGCGGCGCCCTCCGGATTCCTCACCACGCGCTCCCTCCACGCGTCCACGAGGGAGTCGTGGACGGCCGCCGTCCTCGCCTCGGCACCGGTGGGGAGCGGGAAGCCCGCAGGGGGGTTCTCGGGAACCGTCATCTCTCGTCCCTCCTGCCCGCGCCGTACGCGGGTCGTGGTTACCGAGCGCTCGCTCGGTCCACGATGTGCGAAAGTGAGGTTACCGAGCGCTCGCTCGGTGAAGGATTGATGCGACGGGAGCGCCCTGTCAAGGGGTCTGCCGTCGGCCCGGACCGGGCGACGCTGCATACTGGCGTGCCGGCGCGACGAAGATCCGGGGCGAGGGGAGTGCTGTGACCGAGACCGATGCCGGGACGGTGTGGAGGGCGTACACGGGCAGCGGACTGCCGTCCATCCTGGAGACCGCCCTGGCCTGTTTCATGGAGCACGGCTACCACGGCACGACGATCCGGACCGTGGCCTCCCGGGCGGAGCTCTCCGTGCCGGGGCTCTACTACCACTACGCCTCGAAGCAGGCGCTGCTCGTCGCGATCGTCTCCCACGCCATGGAGGACCTGTGGCGGCGCAGCACCGCCGCCCTGGAGGAGGCCGGCGACGACACCCGGCGGAGGCTGGACCTGCTCGTGGAGTGCCTCGTGCTCTTCCACGCCCACCAGCGCGACCTGGCGTTCATCGCCTACAGCGAGATCCGCAGCCTCACCGGTGAGGCCCGCACCACCTACATCGCCGCCCGCGACCGCCAGCAGCGGCTGATGGACCGCGTCGTCGAGGACGGCGTGGCGCGGGGGGCCTTCACGACCCCGTACCCGCGCGAGGCCAGCAGGGCGGTCGTCACCATGTGCACGGGCGTCTCGCAGTGGTACCGCGCCGGGGGCGAGCACTCCCCGCGGGAACTCGCGGAGCGGTACCGCGTCATGACGCGCATGACGGTGGGCGTGACGCCGGGGGAGTGATCCCGGGAGGAGCGACCGCCGGGCCGGGGGTCGCTTTCTGGCGGTACGGCCGGGGGCCGCTCGGCGACGGTACGGCCGGGAGCCGACCCGTGATCGTACGGCCCGGGAACTCCCGGCAGCGGGTCCCCGCCGTACGCCTCCGAGGCTTCAGGTCCGGGTGTCCCCGGCGTCCGGCCGGCCGGGCCGCAGGGTGGCGGCCGCGGCGCGGATGAAGGTCATCGCGGTCTCCAGGTCGCCCGGCTCCGACCGGTGCGTCAGTTCGCCGATCACGCTCGCGACCGTGGCCGCCAGGATGCGCGGGGCGAAGGCGTCGGGGTGCCAGCCCCGCTCCTCGGCGAGGAGTCGGGCGCCGTCCTGGACGACGTCGGTGAGGCGGCCCCGGCAGAGCCCCTTGAGCTGGGGGTTGGACTGCAGCATCCGGTCGTAGAGCTCGTCGAACGCGTCCCGGGAACCGCCCTGTTCGCGCAGCCACTGCTCGACGGTGTCGAGGATGCCCTGCCCCGCGGGCCTGGCGTGCAGCGCGGCGGCCAGCCGGTCGACGAACACGTTGAAGTGCTCCATCGCCAGTTCGAGCTTGGTCGGGAAGTACAGCGTGACCGTGCGGGGCGAGACCTCGGCCGCCTCGGCGATGTCGGCGATGCTCGTGGCGTCGAAGCCCCGCTCCGCGAACAGCTCGTACGCCGCCGTGAGGATCGCTTCCCTGCGCCGCGCCTTGCTGCGTTCCCTGAGGCTGTCACCCGTCATGCGAGAAGCTTACCATCGGTAGCTAATTTACAGTCGACTGCAAAAATGCGTTACTGTGCATTGCGTGGTGGAGGTGCCCCGCTCTGACCCCTCCACCACGCACATCCCCCTCTGATCCCTCTGGTCAGGGTTTCTACCGGTTAGGAATGCACCGATGGCCTCACGCCTGTACGCCTGGGCGCGCTGGATGGTCCGCCGCCGCTGGGTGATCGCGACCTGGATACTCCTGCTCGCCGTCATCGGTGGCCTGGGCGCGACCCTGCACGGAAAGACGTCCACCGAGTTCACCGTCCCCGGCGTCGAGGCGCAGGAGGCGCAGGACCTCCTCAAGGAGAAGTTCCCTCCCGCCGCCGGCGGTGTCGTACGCATCGTGGTCGCCGCCCCCGAGGGGCGGAGCGTCACGGACCCGGAGCAGCGGAAGGCGCTCGACGGCGTCCTGCGCGAGGCGGCGGAGGTGGAAGGGGTCGTCGACGTCTCCCGGCCGGCCGAGGCCGGCGCGGTGTCGTCCGACCGGACCATCGCCTACTCCGACGTCCGGTTCACCGAAGAGGCCCCCGAGGTGACCGAGGAGGCCAAGGAGGAACTGGCCGCCGCGGTCCAGCCCCTCCGCGACGCCGGGATGCAGGTCGAGCTGGGCGGCTCCGCCATGCTCCCGCAGGCCGAGGCGGGAGGCCCGGCCGAACTGGTCGGCGTCGTCATCGCCTTCGTGGTCCTCGCCGTCGCGCTCGGCTCCGTCGTCGCGGCCGGACTGCCGCTGCTCACCGCGCTCCTGGGCGTCGCCGTCGGCGTGCTCGGCACGATGTTCGTCTCCCGCTTCGTGGAGATGACGGGCACCGCGACCGTCCTGGCCCTGATGATCGGCCTGGCCGTCGGCATCGACTACGCGCTGTTCGTCATCTCCCGCCACCGCGAGCAGCTCGCCGACCCCGACACCGACTGGGAGGAGTCGATCGCACGCGCCACCGCCACGGCCGGCAGCGCGGTCGTCTTCGCCGGCGCCACCGTCGTCATCGCGCTCGCCGCCCTGGTCGTCACCGGCATCCCGTTCCTCACGATCATGGGCCTGGCCGGCGCCGTGACCGTGCTGATCGCCGTCCTGGTCGCCATCAGCCTGCTCCCGGCCGTGCTCGGCGTGTTCGGCGAGCGGATGCGCCCGCGCCGGCCCGAGCGCAAGAGCGCTCGCAAGGACCGGGCCCCCGGCTCCTGGGGCCTGGCCTGGGCCCGCGGCGTCACCCGCACGCCCGCCGTCGTCCTGGTCGCCGGAGTCCTGGGCCTGCTGGCCCTCGCCCTGCCCGCCAAGGACCTGCGCCTCGGACTGCCCAGCTACGCCTCCCAGCCCGAGTCCAGTACCCAGCACAAGAGCTACGACCTGCTCACCGAGGGCTTCGGCCCCGGCTTCAACGCCACCCTCATCACCGTGGTGGACACCGGGAAGATCCCGCCGGAGCAGCGGCAGGACACCGTGACCCGGCTGCGCGGCACGCTGGTCGCCGACCGGAACGTGGCCGCCGTCTCGCCCCCGGTGGCCGGCCCCTCCGGCGGCGTCGTGGTCATGTCCGTCGTGCCGAGGTCGAGCCCCGACGCCCAGGCCACCACCGACCTGGTCCACCGCATGCGCGACAAGGCGCCCGAGGTCGCCGCCGCGGGCGGCGCCCTCTACGTCACGGGGCAGACGGCCATGGCCATCGACGTCGCCGCCAAGCTCGGAGACGCGCTGCCCCTGTTCATCGGCGTCATCGTCGTCCTCGCCCTGGTCCTGCTCGCCCTCGCGTTCCGCTCGGTCCTGGTGCCGCTCAAGGCGGCGCTCGGCTTCCTGCTCTCGGTCGGCGCGAGCCTGGGCGCCTCGGTCTGGGTCTTCCAGGAGGGCCACCTGAACGGCCTGCTCGACGTGGCGGCCGTCGGACCGGTCACCAGCTTCCTCCCGATCCTGCTCACCGGCGTGCTCTTCGGCCTCGCCATGGACTACGAGGTGTTCCTCGTCAGCCGGATGCGCGAGCACTACGAGCGCAGCAAGGACCCGGCCGAGGCCGTCGCCAGGGGCGTCTCCAGCAGCGCCCGGGTCGTCGTGGCCGCCGCGCTGATCATGATCGCGGTCTTCGGCGGCTTCGTGTTCAACGAGGACCCGATCATCAAGTCCATCGGCTTCGCCCTCGCCTTCGGCGTGTTCGTCGACGCCTTCGTGGTCCGCATGACGCTCGTACCCGCCGCCATGGCCCTGCTCGGACGGCGCGCCTGGAGCATGCCCCGGTGGCTCGACCGGCTGCTCCCGGACGTCGACATCGAGGGCGCGCGCCTGCCCGCCCCGGCGCCGGCCGGATCCGCCGCCCGCCCGGAGGCCGGGGAGGAGTCCCCGCGCCGCGAGACGGCCGCCCGGGTCTGAACGACCCGCTCCGGACTCCGGGGCCGCCGACGTCCGTGGGGGACGACGGCGGCCCCGGCACCCGCCCCGTACCTCCCGTACGCCACGGGAGGTACGGGGCGTCTTCACGTCGTACGGGCCACGGCCCGGCGGCGCCCGGCCGGGCGCCGGGTCACTCCGCCCGGTCGCGGACCGCCAGGAGCGCCGCGCCGATGTCCGTCGTCGCGCGCGGATCGGAGAGGGACCGGCCCGTCAGCTCCTCGACGCGCCGGAGGCGGTAGCGGACGGTGTTGGGGTGGACGAAGAGGCCCCGCGCCGTGGCGTCGGCCGAGCCGCCGGAGGCGAACCAGTGCTCCAGGGTGTTCAGGAGACGCGACCGTTCCGCGACCGGCAGGTCGAGGACCGGCCGGAGCGTCACCTCCACCAGACGGGCCGCCTCGGCGGGCGCCGCGGCGACGACCATCGCCAGCGGGTCGTCGTCGAACCGGGCCACACCGGGACCGGTGCCCGGCAGCCCGGACAGGGCCAGGCGGGCGAAGCGCAGGTTCTGCGGGGCGCCCTGCAGCGAGGAGAAGCACGGGCTGAACCCCACGCGGGCGCGGCTGCGCCGCAGGACGCGGAGGCAGGCGGTCTCCGCCGCGGCGGTGGGCAGCGCGATCAGCGCGAGCTGCTGGTCCGGCAGTAGCCGCCACGCGGAGGGGAGTTCCGCCCGGCGCAGCGCCGCCTCCACGCCCGCGAGGGGTTCCTCGCCCGGGGCGCCGGCCTCCGCGACGGCGACGGCGTACGGCCCCTGCTCGGGCAGCCCCAGCTCCCGGGCGGCCTCCCACAGGGTGTGGTCGGTGATGACACCGGTGAACAGCGCCTCCACCAGGGCGTAACGCCTCGCCTGGCCCCGTGAGGTCAGCTCGGCGGCCGTCTCCCGGTAGGCGATCGCCACCGCTTCCGCGTACAGGCCGAACAGCGCCCAGAAGTCCGCGGACTCCGACACCAGCAGGTCGTCCGACACCTCGGGGCGCGTGCGCGCCTCCGCGACGATCTCCGTCCACAGGAGTTCCGAGCCGATGCGGTAGGCGCGCAGGGTGTCGGCCAGCGGGACGCCCTGCTCCGCCCTGGCCCGCCCGGTCTCACGGGCCGCCTCCGCGTCCGGGGAGCCCTTGCGGCGCAGGTGCGACAGCACGAAGTCGGCGTTGGCGTGGCAGGAGCGCCGCAGCGAGTCCAGGGGGATCAGCGACTCGCCCCGGTAGGCGTCGACGTCCGAGCGGATGCGGAGCGCCATCCTCTCGGCCAGTTCCGGCAGCCTCGATCGGAGTGCTGCGGCCACGCCCGAAAGGTCCATGTCCGCAGCTTAGCCCCCCTGTTTTGTCGCGGCGGACAATCCAGGGGGCCGAGCGCTGTCGCACAGGCCATAGGACGCGCCGGTGGATGACGACAAGATGTCGGCGATGTAAACATGTGGTGGTTTCGTGTGACGGAGGCGGGTCATGGCCAATCTGGCAGGGTTCCTCGTGGAGACGGCCGGGCGACAGCCCGAGCGCCCCGCACTGCGCCTGGGGGAGCGCGTCCTCACCTACGCGGAGCTGGACGAGCACAGTGCCCGCGCCGCCGCCCTGCTCAGGGCCGAGGGCGTACGGCCGGGCGACCGGGTCGCCCTGATGCTGCCCAACGTCCCCGAGTTCGTCGTCCTGTACTACGGCGTCCTGCGCGCCGGGGCGGTCGTCGTTCCCATGAACCCGCTCCTGAAGACCAGGGAGACCGAGTTCCACCTCGCCGACTCCGGCGCGGTGCGGCTCTTCGAATGGCACCAGGCGCCGGGCGAGGGGGCCGCGGGAGCCGCCGCCGCGGGCGTGCCGCACACCGCCGTCGAACCCGCCGCGTTCGCCGCGGCCCTGGCCGGGCACGAGCCGCTGTCCGAGGTCGCCGCCACGGACGGCGAGGACATGGCCGTACTCCTGTACACCTCCGGCACCACCGGCCGCCCCAAGGGCGCCGTCCTCACCCACGCCGGACTGCGGCACAACACCGAGGTCAACGGCGTCCAGATCCAGCGGATGACGCCCGAGGACGTGGTGGTGGGCTGCCTGCCGCTGTTCCACATCTTCGGGCAGATCTGCACCATGAGCGCGGCCGTCCGCAGCGGCGCCTCGCTCGTCCTGATCCCCCGCTTCGAGCCGGGGGCCGTCCTGGACGCCGTCGCCCGCGAGCGGGCCACCGTCTTCGAGGGCGTCCCGACCATGTACGCGGCGCTGCTCCAGCACCCGTCCGACGCGGACGTGTCGACGCTGCGGATGTGCATCTCCGGCGGCGCCTCGCTGCCCGTGGAGATCCTCCACGGCTTCGAGCGCCGGTTCGGCTGTCCGGTCCTGGAGGGCTTCGGCATGTCGGAGACCAGCCCGGTCGTCACCTTCAACCACCCCGACCGCCCGCGCAAGGCCGGCTCCATCGGCACCCCCATCCGGGACGTGGAGGTGCGGCTCCTCGACGACGAGGGACAGGACGTGGCCCCCGGCGGGATCGGCGAGCTGGCCGTCCGGGGGCCCAACGTGATGAAGGGCTACTGGAACCGCCCCGAGGAGACGGCCGCCGCCGTTCCCGACGGCTGGCTGCGCACCGGCGACCTGGCCCGGGCGGACGAGGACGGCTACCTGTACATCGTCGACCGCAAGAAGGACATGATCATCCGCGGCGGCTACAACGTCTACCCGCGCGAGATCGAGGAGGTCCTGCACGAGCACCCCGCCGTCGCCCTGGCCGCCGTGCTGGGCGTCCCGCACGCCGAGCTGGGCGAGGAGGTCGCGGCTGCGGTCGTGCTCCGTCCCGCCGCGCGGGCCACCCCCGAGGAGCTGCGGGAGTACGTCAAGGAGCGGATGGCGGCCTACAAATACCCGCGCAGGGTGTGCCTCGTGGACGCGCTGCCGCTGGGGCCGAGCGGCAAGATCCTCAAGAGGGAGATCGTCCTGCCCGCGGAGTGACCGCCCGTCGGGCCCGGTGGCCGGGTTGCGGGGGGTGGACGGGGCGCGAACGATGGAACCGGGCGTTGCCGTGTCCGGGCAGTCGTTCCCATCGGGGCGCGGCCGGTGAGGCCGCGCGCAGCAGGGCGTTGGTGTGCCCGTTCTCATTCCAGGGAGTGGACATGAGCGACCTTCCTCCTCCGATTACCCCGTATCTGGAGCCGGCCGCGAAGGAGTTGTGCGAGGCGACGGATCCGCATCCGAGGATCTACGAGGTTCCGCCGGAGAAGGGCCGGGACATCCTGCTCGGCCTGCAGAGCGACGCGAGCGTGCCCCGTCCGGAGGTCGACGAGGAGTGGGTCGACGTCGACGCCGGGGAGTGGGGCACGGTCCGCACCCGCGTCATCCGGCCCAAGGGCGTCTCCGGGCCGCTGCCGGTGGTCTTCTACATCCACGGCGCGGGCTGGGTCTTCGGCGACGACAAGACCCACGACCGGCTCTTCCGCGAACTCGCCGTCGGCGCGGGCGCGGCGGGTGTCTTCCCGGTCTACGACCGGGCCCCGGAGGCGAAGTACCCCACCCAGGTCGAGCAGAACTACGCCGTGGGCCGGTGGGTCCTCGAACACGGCGCCGAGCACGGTCTGGACACCTCGCGCGTCGCGGTCACCGGCGAGTCGGTCGGCGGCTGCATGTCGGCGGTCTTCGCGCTGATGAACAAGGAACGCGGCGGCATCGACCTCAAGGCCCAGTGCCTGCTCTACCCGGTCGCGAACGCCGACTTCGACACCCCCTCCTACCACCAGTTCGCCGAGGGCTACTACCTCACCCGCGACGGCATGAAGTGGTTCTGGGACGCCTACACCACCGACCCCGCCCAGCGCGCCGAACACCACGCCTCCCCGCTCCGGTCCACCCTGGACCAGCTCAAGGGCCTGCCCAAGGCCCTGGTCATCACCGACGAGGCCGACGTCCTGCGCGACGAGGGCGAGCAGTACGCCAACAAACTCCGCGAGGCGGGCGTCGACGTCACCTCCGTCCGCGTCGCCGGCATGGTCCACGACTTCCTCCTCCTGGACAGCCTGCGCGACACCCGCGCCGCCAACGTCGCCCGCAAACTCGCCGTCGACTTCCTCGCCACCGCGCTCCACGACGACTGAGACGTACCTCCGAACTCCGTACGGTCCGGCCCCGACGCCCGCGCGGCAGGGGCCGGACCGTCGTTTCGAGCCGACCGCCGACCGCCGACCGCCGACCGCCGACCGCCGACCGCCGACCGCCGACCGTCGCGGCACCCGCGGGAACACCGCGTCTGTAGTCTGCGGGCCATGGCGGCTGGAACGGGGACGGCGCACGGCTTCTGGGCACGCAGGCTGCTCGTGGACGCGGGCGTGGATCCGGACGATCCGCGGCTGGACGCGCGCGAGTACGTGGACCGGAGGATCGCGCTCGCCGTGAACGGGTTCGACTCCGAGGAAGCCGGGCGGGCCGAGGGCGCGGTCGACCTCGCCTCGAACATCCTGCTGCGCTGGCGCGCGCCCCGGCCGGAGTTGCTGGCCGGCCTGGTGCGGTGCCTGGAGTCCCGCCACTTCCACGCCCGGGGCGACGCGGCGCTGGTGCTGGCGCGGCTCGCGTCGGCGGACTCCGCGCCGGACGTCACATCGGCCGTGCCCGCGCTGATCGCGACCGCCGACCACTCCTACGACCGGGTCGCCGGACCGGCGGCACTGGCCCTCGCCCGTCTCGGCCGTCCGGAAGCCCTCGCCCCGGTCCACCGGTGGCTCGCGTCGAGCGACCGGATCCCGTTCTTCCAGGTGACGTCGCTCGGGCGGGTCCTGCGGCCACTGGTGGGCCACGCCGACGCCTTGCTCCCCGGAATCCGCCGCCTGCTCCTCGACTCGGCCGGCAAAGAGGGACTGCGCCCGGTCCTCACGACCCTGGCCTCCTGGGGCCCCGCCGCGAGCGGGGCGGTCCCGGAACTCGTGTCGACGCTCGCCACCCGCAACGTCCGGTGGGCCTGTGACGCGCTCGGTGGCATCGGCCCGGCCGCGGCGCCCGCGGCGGACACCCTCGACCGCTTCGTCCGCGGCGTCGCGCAACCACCGCGCCACGACGGCGGCATCCCGTTGCCGAACGGCGTACGGCGATGGCACGGCGCGCAGAACGCGGCGTGGGCGCACTGGCGGATCACCGGTGATCCGCGGGTCTTCCTGGCCTTCGCGGAGGACGCGGCGTCCCGGGGCCTGGGGTGTGCCGACCTCGGCCGCCTGGCGGAGTTGGGGCCGCGGGCGACGCGCTGCGCGCCCGCCCTCCGGCCGCTGCTCGATTCCCCCGGCCCGTGGACCCGCGTCCAGGCCGCCCACGCCTGGTGGCGGATCACCGGCGACACGGACGCCGCCGTCCCGGTCCTGCTGGCCGCGCTGGAACCCCTGAGGACGGGCGACGCCGACGGGCCCTGCCGCGCGGCGGTCCGGCACATCGCCCGGTCGGCGCCCCGGCCGCCGCGGCGGCACCCCTCCTCGAAGCTGCGCTCTCCTCCGAACGGCGCTTCCCGGCGGACGTCTACCCTGCGGCACGCGCGGCGCTGACAGCCTTCGGCGACGCGCACGCGCGGCGTGCGGACCCACTCGGGGCCGAAGGGCCGGAGACCACGGTGACGTGACCGCCCCGCCGGAGGCGCCACGGGGGCGCGGCCACGCCCGCGCCCCTCGGAAGGAGCACCCCCGTTCGCGCGCGCGGAGGAACGGAGGTCGGCTGGGACCGGGGGCGATCGCCACGAACGAGGAGGCGCCGGTGCCGGACGACGAATCGGCCGCGCGGGCCGACGGGCGGGCGGAACTCCAGGAGCTGCGCGCCCGGGTGGCGACGCTCGAAGCCGACCGGACGCGCCGCCTGCCGAAGCACCGTGCGAAGTCCTTCCTCGCCGTCGTCCTGATCGTCCTCGGCTGTGTGCTCGCCCCCCTCGGGATCGTCGCCGCCTGGGCGGCGGACGTGGTGGGCGACACCGACCGCTACGTGGAGACCGTCGCCCCGCTCGCCTCGGACCCGGCCGTCCAGGACGCCGTCGCCGACCGGGCCACCGACGCGCTCATGACGCGCATCGACCTGTCGACCCTGCTGTCCGGTGCCGCCCCCGAGGAACGGCCGCGCCTGGAGAAGGCGCTGGGCGGCCTGGGTGACTCCCTGGAAGGAGCGGTCCGCAGTTTCGTGCACGAGAAGGCGCGGGAGGTCACCGGCTCGGACGCCTTCGCGACCGTCTGGACGGAGGCCAACCGCAAGGTCCACGCCTCCGTGGACAAGGCCCTCACGGGGAGCGGCGGCGGTGCGGTCCGGCTGGAGGACGACACGGTCACCCTCGACCTCGCCCCCGTCGTCGAGCAGGTGAAACAGCGGCTCGTGGACGAGGGCATGGGGTTCGCCGCGCGGATCCCCGAGATCCACACCGACTTCACGCTCGTCCGGTCCGACGATGTCGGCAAGGTCAGGAACGGCGTACGGCTCCTCCAGATCGCCAGCGACTGGCTGCCGGTCCTCGTGGTCCTCCTGGTGGCCGGCGGTGTCCTCCTCGCCCGGCGAAGCCGCAGAGCCCTGGTCGCAGGAGCCCTGGCGGTGGCCGTCACGACGGGGCTGCTCGGCATCGGGCTGCGCGTCTTCCGCGCGTTCTACCTCGACGCCCTGCCCGCCGAGGTCTCCCCGGAGGCCGCCGGGGCGGTCTACGACGCCCTGACCCGGCTGCTCCACACCATGGTCAGGGCGGCCGTCGCCCTGGGCGTCGTCGTGGCCCTGGCCACCTGGCTCACCGGCCACGGCCGGCGCGCCCGTCTCGTCAGGGGCGTGTGGGCCTCGGGCATCGGCGCGGCCCGCGCCACGGCCGACCGCTCCGGCCTGCGCACGGGCCCGGTCGGGCCCTTCGTCCGCAGGTACCGCACCTGGATCGTCCGGGCGCTGGTGGTCGCGGCGCTCGCCGCCTACGTCTTCTGGTCGTACCCCACCGGCTGGGTGGTGGCCGGCCTCGCGCTCGCGCTGCTGCTCGCCCTCGCGGTGGTGGAGTTCCTGGCCGCCGACGCGCCCGCCGGGCCCCCGCCGCCTTCGGCGTGAGCCCGCGGGCCCGTCCGGAACGGCCTCACCGGCGATCCGCGCACCGCGTGCTAGACACCGGATGTGTCCTCCGCCGCCACCCTCCTCCTCATCATGTCCGTCGCGGTCCTCGCGCCCCTGCTCGCGGACGGCGTCTCCCGCCGGGTCCGCGTCCCCCTGGTCGTCTTCGAGATCGTCCTGGGCATCGTCATCGGCCCGGACGTCCTCGGATGGGCGCGCTCGGACGAGGCGATCGACGTCCTGTCCGAGCTCGGCCTGTCGATGCTCATCTTCCTCGCCGGGTACGAGATCGAGTTCGCGAACGTACGGGGCGGACTCCTGCGCCGCTCGCTGGGGGCCTGGCTGATCTCCCTGGCCGCCGGGCTGGGCCTCGCGCTGCTGCTGAGCGGCGGGGACGTCTCCGCCGCCCTCGTCGTCGGCACGGCGCTGACCAGCACCGCGCTGGGCACCGTACTTCCCGTCCTCAAGGACGCCGGGGAGCTGAAGGGCCGCTTCGGGGACGTGACGATGGCGTTCGGCGCGGTGGGCGAGTTCGGGCCCGTGATCGCCATGGCGCTGCTCCTGAGCGGCCGCAGACCGGCGGAGTCCGCGGCCGTCCTCGTCGCGTTCGGGCTGATCACCGCCGGAGCGGTGGTCCTGGCGATGCGGCCCCCCGCCCCGTGGCTGTCGCGCCTGATGGTCAAGACGCTCCACAGCAGCGGCCAGTTCGCCGTCCGCTTCGTCATGCTGCTGCTCGCGGCGATGCTGGGGCTGTCGGAGGCGTTCGGCCTCGACGTGCTGCTCGGCGCCTTCGCGGCGGGCCTGCTCACCCGGCTCGTGCTCGACGCCGCTGCGCCGGAGAGCAGCGCCGAGATCCTCGGCAAGGTGGAGGCCATCGGCTTCGGCTTCCTCGTGCCCCTGTTCTTCGTGGTCACCGGCATCGAGTTCCGGCTCGACGAACTCCTGGGGAATCCCGGGACGCTCGCGCTCGTCCCGGTCTTCCTGCTGCTCTTCCTCGTCGTACGGGGCCTGCCCGTGTACTTCCTCGCGCCCCGCGACCTCGGCCGGTCCGACCGCTCGGCGCTGGCCTTCCACGCCGCCACGTGCCTGCCGCTCGTCGTCGCGATCACCACCATCGGGGTGGACCAGGAACTCCTCGACGGGGAGAAGGCGGCCGCGCTGGTCGGCGCGGCGATGCTCTCCGTGCTCGTCCTGCCCCTCGTGGCGGCCCGGCTGAGGAAGCCCGGCGGCGCGAGACCGGTGGAGCGAGCCTCCTCCGACACCGAGGCGTGGTGACCGGACGGCCGGAGGACCCGGGACCCTCCCGGGCGTGCCTCAGCCGTCGGCGTGCCGGTCGATCCAGTTCAGGGCCGCCGCCCGCTCGGCCCCGCTCGGCGCGGGTCTCACCTGGTCCGGGTGGCGGACCAGGGCGTGCGCGCGGGCGGTCTCCAGGCCGATCGCGCGGGCCCCGGGGGAGAGGCCGGGATGCTCGGCGACCTCCAGGGCGCGCTGCCACCAGCTCCGGCTGCGGTCGTCGACGGCGTAGTGCCACAGGGGCTGTCCGGGGTCGGCCACGCCGATCAGCACCCGCCGCAGCGTGTGCGGGTGGATCCCGGGAGTGCCGAGCAGCCGGTCGGCCACGAACAGCGGATGCTCCCCGTCGAGGCAGGCCCGCACCAGCACCCAGGTCATGAGCTGGCCCACGTCGTGGGCGGACGAGGTGACGAAGTCCCACAGCTCGGCGGCCTTGGCCTCGTCGGGGGCGCCGAGGTGGGTGAGGAGCCGCAGCTCGTCCTTCCAGACCGGCCGGGACCCGTTCCACCAGGCGACCAGCCTCCCCGCCGCCGGATGGTCCAGGTCCAGGGCGAGGCACGTCAGGGTGACGAGCGGATGGCGCCATTCGGCGTACGTGGTCCGGTACTTCCTCGTGAGGTCCTTCAGCCGGCGCGGCAGCAGCGCCCCGACCTCGGACTCCCCGGCCAGGCCGTGGGCGAGGAGGAGTTCGAGGCAGAACCCGAGCCCCTGCAGCTCGGTCCGGGGATCGGCCACCCGCTCCCGCAGCCAGTCCGCGTCGGCGCCGGTGAGCGTCCGGTACCGATGCCACACGTCGCCCAGCGCGCCCTCGGAGGCGGTGAGGTCGGGTCCGGTGCCGGACAGGAGCCCGTCCCGGGCGGCCTCGTAGCGGTCCACGGCGGCCAGGAGGTCGTCGGTACCGGAGAACACGCCGTGACCGGGCCGGAGCGCCTCCTCCCGCACGTGGTCCACCCGGTCGCGGGCCGCGTCCGCGGCGAGGACGCGCAGGGCGCGCGGCAGCCGTTCGTCGGTGCTGAGGCGGACCGCCGTCAGGGCCGACCAGGACAGACCGGCCCGGTGGTCCGCTCCCGTCTCCCGGCGCCGGTCGGCCGTGACGACTCCGGCCAGCGCCTCGTACAGGCCGCGCAGCGAGGCCTCCGGCGCGGCGTGCGCCTCCAGTTCGGCCGCGAGGGCGGCCGCGGCCCGTACCGCGTCGGGCTCGTGGAGCGCGCGGTGCAGCGCCAGCCAGGCGTGGACCGCACCCCGGTCACCGGTGAGCGCGCTCTCCCGCACGACGGCCAGACCCCGTTCGGACGGCACCCGGCGCAGGACGGGGGCGGCCTGGGCCCCGAGCTCGGCGACGACCTCCCACGCCTCCTCGAAGCCGTGGCGCAGCAGGGCGTGGAGCAGCTCCCGCCACGCGCTCCACTCCGCCGGCCGTCCTTCGTACTCCTCCCGCCAGGCACGCAGCAGCCGCGCCGTCTCGTCGGGCGCGAGCCCGTCCCGCCGCTCCAGCGCGACCGCGCACCGGGTCGCGGCGGAGAGGACCAGGGGGCCGCGCAGCCGCTCGTGGAGCCACGCGGTCTCGGCGGGGGACAGCGGCCGGTACGCGAAGGAGAGGGCGGAGCGGTCCACCGGCTCGTCGAGCGCGTCGAGGAACTGGCGCACGCCGTCGGGATCCGCCGGGTCGGGCAGGCCCGTGTCGTCCCGGCGGGTGATCCGGTCCAGACCGAAGGCGCCCCCCGGCCCGTTGTCGACGATCCGGAAGCCGGCCGGCCCCTCGCCGAGCCCGGCGGCGACGGTGCCGTGGTCGCCGCCCCAGTGCAGCAGCAGTTCGCCCGTCAGGGCGCCGGAGCGGTCGAAGGCCCGCCGGTGGGACTGCCAGTGCCAGTACGCGAAGGAGACCGGGGTCGGGAGGCCCCGCACCGAGGCGAGTTCGGCGGCGTCCTCGTGGCCGTCGGACTGGGTGAAGCGGCTCCGGGTCGGCGGCGGGAGCACGAGGAACCCGTCGCCGCCGAGCCCGCGCCACCAGGCCGTGAGCGCGGCGAGGTCCGAGCGCCTCCGCGCCGCGCGGCGGCCGTCCGTGCCGGTGCCGGGGTCGTCCACGTGCTGCTCCCTGTGCTTCCGGGCCCGTCGAGGACGGTCCCTCCGCCCGCGATCCACCCTGCCACAGGGGTCCGACACTCCTTCCGGGCGGATCTCCGGGAGGCCCCGGCGGGGCGGCTACCGCCGACGCGGCTCCGCCCCGCCGTCCCCCCACCCCGCCAGGGCGATGTCGGTCCTGGACGAGGCGTTCAGCTTCCGCATGATGCGGGCCACGTGGTGCTCCACGGTCCGGGTGGAGAGGACCAGGCTCTCGGCGATGTCCTTGTTGGCGCGCCCCTGGACGACCAGCCGGGCCACCTCCTGCTCGCGCGGGGACAGCTGGTCGCCGTAGCCGAGCCGGCCGCGGCGGTGGGTGGTGACGATGTCGTGACGGCGCAGCAGCCGCCGGCAGCGGGCCACGTCCCAGCGGGCGTCGAGCCGCCCGTAGACCTCGACCACCTCCTGCACCCCGTCGGCCGCCGCCTCCCCGCGCAGACCGAGGAGACAGCGTCCGCGGGCCTCCGCCGCCCGGGCCGCGTCGAAGGGGCGGCCGAGCAGCCGCCACCGCGCCTCCGCGTCGGCCAGCAGCCCGACGGCCTCGTCCGGCCGGTCCCCGGCCTCGGCGAGCAGCGCCCGGCACACGGTCAGGGCGGCCCGCGCGGCGGGCGCGTCGCTGTCGGCGGTCCCGGCCGCGAAGTCGGCGACGAGCCGACGGGCCCGCGCGGTCTGCCCGCTGCCGTGCAGGGCCTCCACGGCGACGGGCAGCACCTCCCCGGCCCACACCCAGCCGCCGGTTCGCTCCAGGCGGTGCAGCACCTCCTCCACGGCCTCGCACGCCTGCCCCGGCCGCCCGGCCTCCAGATGGACGCGGGCCGTGGCGGCGGCGGAGGCGGTGAGGATGAGCCCGGTGTCGTAACGGGTGGTACGGGCGGCCTCCGCCAGGTCGTGGCGGGCCCGGGGGACGTCGCCGAGCACGTGCAGCGCGGTCAGCCCCCGGACCAGCATGGCCTCGGAGGTCAGGTCGGGTATCTCCCGGTAGAGCCGGGCGGTGCGGTCGGCGGCCGCGTGCAGCCCCTGCCAGCGGCCCTCGTGCCAGGCGAGCACCAGACGGGCGGTCTGGACGAGCCCCTCCAGGTAGGGGCTGCTGGTGTCGGCGAGCCCGTCGGCGGCCCGGTCGAGGAACTCCCGGGCCCGCCCGCCGTATCCGAGGGCGCTGGCCGCGTGCGCCAGGTTGGTCCAGCCCCGGGCGTGGTGCGCGGCCTCCATCGCGGACCCGGCCGGGCCGCGCAGGGCCTCGGCGGCGGTCCAGGCCCCGGGGTCGCCGAGCAGCATCAGGGCGGTGGCGCGGTTGGCGGCGATCGCGGCGCGGGCGACCGGGTCGGTGACCCGGTCGGCGAGCGCCTCGCCGCGCTCCAGCCACTCCCGGTGGCGGTCGACGGGCCAGCCCTTGATGGAGGGGATGGCGGCGACCGCCATGGCGCGGGCGGCGGTCTGCGGGTCGGACGCCTCCAGGTCGGGAATGGCGCGGGCGACCTCGTTGAGGCTGTCGAGCGCCCCTCCGCTCTGGTTGCGCAGCACGACGCTCAGGTGCAGCCGGATCTCGCCGCGCAGCCGGGGCGGCGGGTCGTCCTCGTCGAGGACCCGCCGCACCGCGGCCACCACCGGCTCGCCCGCGCGGGCCAGTTGCGCGGTGCGGGCCAGTTTCGCGGCGGTGCGGATCCGGCCCTCCGCGCGGGGGTCCTCGGCGACGGCCCGGGTGTAGAGGCTGGTGGCGGTGGCGTAGTCGCCGCCGGCGGCGGCCCGGTCGGCGGCCGCGACGAGACAGCGCAGGGCCTCGCGCACCCGTCCGGCCGCCGCGTACAGCCGGGCGAGGTCGGCCAGCGGCGGCGGCCCTCCGCCCTCCCGCCGCAGGGCCCGGGCGGCGCGCAGGCTCAGCCGGGCGAGCCGCGGCCCGGAGAGGAGCGCCAGCGCGGCCCGGCGGTCCAGCGGGTGCCGGAAGACGGGGCACGGGCCGTCGGCCCGCAGCACGGACCGGCGTACGCACGCGTCCACGGCCTCCTCGGCCCGTTCGGGCGCGAGGTCCGCGACCTCGGCGAGCACGCCGACGGGCACCGCGAGCCCGAGGACGGCCGCCGCCTCGACGATCCGCCGGGCGTCCCCGGCGAGCGGGGCGCACCGCCGGGCCAGCTCCCGCCGCACCCGGACGGGCACCCCGACCTCCCACACGGCGGCGCACACCGGCCCCACCACCCGACGCCCCGTCACCCAGTCGCTCCCGCAGCCCGGTTGGCCCGCCACTTGAGGAGACGCGCCTGCCCGGGGGTCAGTCATCCAAGGGGGCCCGCCCGCCCGGGAGTTCGCCACCCGAGGAGGCCCGCCCGCGCGGGGCCCCGTCACCCGGCCGGCCTCACCCGTCCACGCCTCAGCCGCCCGGCCGGCCTCATCCGCCCGATCGACTCCGCCCGCCCGGGAACCCGCCACCCGGTCGGCCTCTCCCGCCCGAGGCCCTGCCACCCGGCCCATCCGGCCCGCCCAGGGATCTCCCGCCCCGTCGGCCCCGCCGGCTCCGGACCCCGCCCCCCGCTCGGCCCGGTCCGTCGTCCACGCCCCCGTCGGTCCCTCGGTCCCGTCCCTCCGGCAGGGGCCGTCCTCCCCGTGCTCCCGCAGCAGTTCCCCGGCGCTCCGCAGCAACTCCCCTGCGTCACCGGGGAATCCGCCGGTCAGTTCGTGCACGAGCGCGGCCAGCTCCTCCCGCTCGTCCGTCCGCCCCGGCCGGTGCGCGTCGAGCCAGCGGTGGACGAACTCGCCCGTCTCCCCGGGGGTCCAGGGCCGTACGTCGATCTCCTCGACCCGTACGCCCTCCGGGGCGCGGACGCCGAGGACCGGCAGCCCGGCCGCGGTGTCCTCGGTGACGACGAGGCGCAGCCCGGCCGGCATCGCGTCCGTCAGGCGGTGGAGCAGGGCGAGGGTCGCGGGGTCCGCCCGGTGGACGTCCTCCACGACCAGGACGACGTCCCCGACCGACGCGAGGAGCACCCCGATGGCACGCGCCAGCAGCCCGCGCCGCACCTCCGGAGCGGCCGCCGCGGCGGGCGGGTCCGGCAGCCGGTCGGCCAGTTCCGGTACGAGGAGGCCGACGGCCCCGGTCACCGCGGGCAGCGGCCGGTCCGGGAGACTGGTCGGGTACGGCAGTCCGGCCAGCGCGTCGGCGACGGGCCCGAGCGGCACCGCGTCCGCCGTGTCGGGGCAGGTCCCGCGCAGCTGCGTCCACCGCGCGAACTCCGCCCGGCCGAGCACCTCGTCCACCAACCGGGACGTCCCCGCCCCCGCCGCTCCCCGTACGACGGTGAGGCCCGGCCCCGCCCACAGTGCCTCCCGCAGCCGCCGCCGCTCCCCGGCCCGCCCGACGAACCCGCCCCCGCAGGCCGCTCCTCCGCCGGGCCCCGGAGGGCGGGGATCCGCGCGGAGGGGATCCGTACGCAAGGGCCCCGCACGGAAGGGATCCGTACCGGAGGTTTCCGCATCGCGAGGCCCCGTACCGCAGGACTCCGTACCGCAGGACCCCGTACCGGAGGAACGTCTCTCCACGGCTCCGCCTCTCGCCGACCACTCGCCCGGAGGGCCCGTCGTACTTGGGCAGGTGGTCTACCCTCCGGACGGCCGATGTCGCAATAGGGGTCCACCACCTACGGAATGCGGGCGCCCGTCCCGACCGCCCGCTCCCACTCTTTGGGTAGCGCTACGGATTGCTGCGTTCCTCCCGCCTGGCCGAAGCTCTGGGCGGTCCGGCGACACCGTCCCGTACACCGTGGTCCCCAGCCGACGGAGGTACGGGGACGGCCGCACCCCACGCGGTCGTCAGGCGTGGCCTGACCCGTGCCGTGCGGAGCCGACTCCGTGCGGCGCGCCGCCCCACCCCCACCGCCGTGGGCGCCGACACCCGAAGGCGCCCGCACGACCGCCGCGACCGGGCGATTGTCATGATCCCGACAGGGGTCGCGTCCCGGTGCGCCGGCGGTCCCCCTCCGGACACGCGCCTCCCACCACCGACGGAGCGTGTCCGGAGTCCACCGGGGCGACGGGTGCCGCCCTCCGGGCCCGAGCCGGGCCCGGACACCTCTCAAGGGAGAAACCATGGAGTTCGACGCTCGCGCCCTCCGGCGCCTGCTCGCCGTCGGCGCCAGTGCCGCCCTGCTCGCCGGGGCCGCCTCGACCGCCGGGGCCACGGCCGCCCCCGTACCGCCGGGCGGCGGCGAGGGCCGCATCGTCGGCGCGGACCGCCCCGGCGCGGTCGACGGCTCCTACATCGTCACCTTCGAGGACTCGGTCGCCCGCGCCGACGTGCCCGCCTCCGCGAAGGCGCTCGCCGAGCGGCACGCCGGCAGCCTGCGCTACACCTACACCGCCGCCCTGCGCGGCTTCGCGGTGCGGATGACGGAGGCCGAGGCCAAGGAGCTGGCCGCCGACCCGTCGGTGGCCCGGGTGGAGGCCGACGCGGTGGCGTACGCCGTCGACACCCAGCCCAACCCGCCCTCCTGGGGCCTGGACCGCGTCGACCAGCGCGACCTGCCGGTCGACAAGAGCTACACCTACGGCACCACCGCCTCCAACGTGAACGCGTACATCGTGGACACCGGCATCCGCATGAGCCACCGCGACTTCGGCGGACGCGCGGTCAGCGGCTACGACTTCATCGACAACGACTCCAACGCCTCCGACTGCCAGGGCCACGGCACCCACGTCGCCGGCACCGTCGGCGGCGGCTCCTACGGCGTCGCCAAGGGCGTCAAGCTGATCGGCGTCCGGGTCCTGAACTGCCAGGGCACCTCCGGCGACACCTGGGCCCCGGTCCTCGCGGGCATCGACTGGGTCACCAAGAACGCGGCGAAGCCGGCCGTGGCCAACATGAGCATCGGCGGCGGCAAGACCCAGTCCGTGAACGACGCCGTGGCGGCCTCCATCGCCTCCGGCGTCACCTGGGTCGTGGCGGCCGGCAACAACAACGCCGACTCGTGTTCCTACTCCCCGTCCTCCACCCCGTCCGCCATCACGGTCGGCGCCACCAACAGCCGGGACGCCCGCGCCACCGGCTGGAACAACGGCCAGGGCTCCAACTACGGCTCCTGCCTGGACATCTTCGCCCCCGGCGACAGCATCGTCTCCACGTCCAACTCCGGCGACACCGCCTCCCAGTCGATGAGCGGCACCTCCATGGCCGCCCCGCACGTCGCCGGCGCGGCCGCCCTGCTGCTCGCCGCCAACCCGGCCTGGACCCCGGCCCAGGTCCGCGACAAGCTGGTCGCCGACGCCACCTCCGGCAAGGTCACCGACCCCCGCACCGGCTCCCCGAACAAGCTCCTGTACACGGGCACCGGCAGCACCACCCCGCCGCCCACCGGCAGCAGGTTCGAGAACACCGACGACGTGCAGATCCGTGACAACGCCACCGTGGAGTCGCCGATCACCGTCACCGGCGTCACCGGCAACGCCCCCGCGAACCTGGCCGTCACCGTCGACGTCCGCCACACCTTCCGCGGCGACCTGAAGGTCGAGCTGGTCGCCCCCGACGGCGGAGCGTTCGTACTGAAGAACTACAACTCCTCCGACGGTGCCGACCACGTCCAGGGCACGTTCACCGTCGACGCCTCCGCCAAGGCCGCCAACGGCACCTGGAAGCTCCGCGTCACCGACAACTGGGTCAACGACACCGGCTACGTCAACGCCTGGTCGCTCCAGTTCTGACCCCGCACCGCCCCGCACCGCCCGCGCCCCCGGAGCCGCACGGCTCCGGGGGCGCGGCCGTCGGGTGATCCGAGGGGGGCAGGTGGCGCGGCGGCGTTCGCCGATGTGAGGATGACCGCATGCATGCGGCCCCCGAGAGAAAAGTGCGTTTCACCAGCCACGAGCAGGTGTTCGTCATCACGATGCACGGCGAGATGGATCACGACGACGCGGAGGACGTCGAAGCCGCCTGGGCGGCGTCCGTCGAGGCGGCCTCCCCGATGACGGCGGTGGACCTCTCCCGGGTCACCTTCGCCGACAGCATGCTCCTCAACGCGCTGCTCGAAGCCCGGCGCCACCACGAGGCGGACGGGCGCGAGCTGGTGCTGATCGGCCCCCTGCACTCCGCGGTGCGGCGGCTCCTGGACGTCAGCGGGACCCTCGGCCACTTCCGGGTCGTCAGCACGGGCCCCTCTCCGGCCAGCTGAGGCCCGCGACCCGAGGGAGAGGAGCCATGGCCATCCCGTTCGACGACTCGACCGCACCGGCCCCGGACGGACGGGGAAGGCCGGCGTCCCTGCGGTTCAGCGCCGTCTGGGAGGCGGCGGAGACACCGGTCGCGGACTTCCGGCACGCCGCCCGCGCCCTGCTGGCCCTGGCGGGACATCCCCCCGGGCACCGGGTGAGCCAGGACGCCCAGCTCGTCGTGACCGAACTGGTCACCAACGCCTACCGCCACGCCCCCGGTCCCGGCGGGATCCTCCTCGAACTGTCGCCCGGGGGCTCCCTGCTGAGCATCACCGTCCGCGACGGGTCCCCCCGCCCGCCGGTCCTCCGGGAAGAGGACGCCCGCCGCGCCGGGGGCCACGGCCTCCGGCTGGTCGGCCTGCTGTGCGAGCGACCGGACCACAAGGACGTGGAGACCGGGAAGGAGGTCGTCGCCCGGCTCCGCCTCCGTCAGTCCACCGGCTGACCGGCCGCCGGGCCGGTGAGGTGGTCCAGGACGTTGGTGATCCGGAGCATGCGCTCCAGGAAGTCCGGGCGGTTGTCCAGGTACAGGGTGGCGCCCACGGCACTGGCCCGGCGGTGGACGAGCAGCAGGGCGGACAGGCCGGAGGAGTCGATGTGCGTCAGACCCGCGAAGTCGAGGCGTATGCCCCGCGGCGGCGGCCCGCCTTCGGCCAGCTTCTCGGTGACCGCGTCGACCAGTTCGTCGCAGGTGTCGTAGTCGAGGTCTCCGCTCACGCGCACGCGCAGCGAGCCGGGTTCGCGGACGACACCGAGGGCGAACTCGGTGGAGGTGAAGTCGTTCATGAGGGGGTGCCGGGGTCGGGTGCGGTACGGACGGAGTGCTCGCCCAGGGCCGCCGCGCCCCGCTCGATCACGTGCGTCGCACGGGGGAAGTCGCGCAGCTGGCCGGCCAGGACGTCCAGACCGGCCACGAGGGAACGGGTGGGCACGCGGCGGGCCCGGAGGATGTCGGCGGTCCAGACGAGGAACGCGGTGAACAGCTCGGGGTCGTCCACGTAGAGGGCGGTGGCCAGGAAGTCGACGATGTGCGCGATGTCCTCCGCCGTGCGCTCGCGCTGGAGGTCGCTGTAGGCGCGCATCGGGGGGAACCGGTCCTCCAGGTCGACCAGGGTCTGCTTGACCAGCTGGTGCCGGGAGCGGACGACCATCGTGTACTCCTGGTCGGCCAGGTGCGGCAGGTCGTCCACCGCGTGCCGGCCGGCCGACACCCCGGGCCGGGACACGCCCTCGTCCAGGACCGCGAGCGCGCCGCGCGCGTCGGGGGCCCACCGGTCGGCGCGCAGCGTGCGTGCGTAGCGCCCGTCGGGACCGAAGGCGCGGCCGCCCGCCAGGACCGGGACGCCCACGGCCTGGCAGGCCGTGATGGCGGCGTGGGCGGCCGGCAGGTGGGTCGGGATCGACCCGGACAGCAGGACGGCGTCAGGATCGCTCCGGTGCAGATGGGCCACCAGGTGCGGGGTCGGGGTCTGCGCCCCGAGGTAGTCGACCCGCCAGCCGTGCAGGGAGAGGACCTCGGCGACGAGGCGGGCGGGGAAGGCGTGCCACTCGCCGTCGACGCAGCCGACCGTGACGCGGCCCCGGTGGGGCGCGGCGCGACCGCCGGCGCGGCGGTGCGCCAGGGAGGCGACGATCCGCTCGTTGATGGCGGTGACGGCGTGCTCCTGCGCCACGGTGATGCGGTCGGCGGCCCATTCGACGCCGACCTTCGCCTGGACCGGCGCGAGCACGTCGAGGAGCAGGGTCTCCTCCGGCACGCCCGTGGCGAGCGCCTCGTGCACGACGGAGGCGGCGGCGGGCTCGTCGCCCTCCACCGCTGCCGTCCACAGCCGTTCCACCACCGTGTCCGTCGCGGTGGCCTGTCTCACGTGTTCCTCCCGCCGTACCGGCCGTATCCGTCGCCCGTGGCGAGTGTCGATGCCCTGGGAGCCGTGATCGCCACGACGGCCATGTCGTCGTGCCGGCCTTCGCGGAGCCATTGGGCGGCCAGCATCTGTATCCGCTCCACGACCGCTTCGGCCTGCATGCCCGCGCACTCGGCCAGCGCCCTCTTCAGGCGTTCCGTGCCCAGGAACTCGTCCCCGAGGGGGCCGCCCCGCGCCTCGACGATGCCGTCGGTGTAGAGCAGGCACGTCTCCCCGGGGGCGAGCACGGTCTCCACGGTGCGGGCCTCGACGGTCGGCAGGGCGCCGACCAGGGTGCCGCGGGTGGCGACCTCCTCCACCGTGCCGTCGGCGCGGGCGAGGAGCGGGGGCAGGTGCCCGGCGCCGGTCACCCGCAGGCGCGTCCGGCCGTCCCGGCTGTGCACGGAGACGAGCACGAGCGTGGCGAAGCGGGTGTGGTGCGAGGAGAGCAGCGCGCCGTTGAGCAGGTTCAGGACCCGCTGGTGATCCTCGGCCAGCGGGAGCAGGGCGTGCAGGGTGTTGCGGATCTTGCCGGTCAGGACCGCCGCGTCCAGGCCCTTGCCCGCGACGTCGCCCAGGACGACGAGGGTCTCCCCGGAGGGGTCGGCGCAGGGGTGGACGTCGTAGAAGTCCCCGCCGACCCGTTCGTGGTCCTTCGAGGCGCGGTAGCCGCCGGCGTACTCGACCCCGTGGACGTTCCGCAGCACCGGCGGCAGCAGCTCGTTCATCAGCGTGGCGGTGATGGCGGCCTGTTCGGTGTAGAGGCGGGCGGCGGACAGGGCGGCTCCGGCGCGCGCCGCGAACAGGCGCGCGAAGACCTCCTCGTTCTCGCTGAAGGCCCGTTCGGTGCCGGAACGCAGCAGGATGAGCGCCCCGGCGGGCACCCCGTGGCCGGGGAGCGGGGTGACGATGACGGAACCGACCGGTGAGGTGAAGCCCTCGGGGATCACCCAGTCGGGGAGGTCGGCGGGATCGATCCAGCGCGCCGGCACGGGCGGGAAGCCCTGCAGCGCCTCGGCCAGCCCGGGCACGGCGGAGACGTCGACCTGCCGGACGGACTGCGTGACGGGGCCGCCCCGGTGGGCGAAGGTCAGTGAGTGGCGCCGGCCCTGGGGCGGCGCCACGAGGACGGCGGCCTCGGCCAGGTGCTCCGCGGCCATCGAGGAGGCCACCTCCATACAGCGACGCACGTTCAGCGTGGACAGCAGGGAACCGGAGACCTCGGCGAGGACCTCGGAACGCGTCTGCACATCGGCCAGGGCCGTCTCGGCGAAACGCCGGTCGGTCTCGTCGACCAGCCACCACACCACGTCGCCGTCGTCGCCCGTGGTGGGGTGCGCCTCGACGAGACGGTCGCGGACGCGCCCGGTCAGCGGACCCGTCCTGGCGTCGGACAGGCCGTCGCAGATGCGCCGGTGGGCGTCCGCCAGCCAGGATGGCGCCCGGTCGTGCAGCCAGTCACCGCTCGCGGCGCCGGGCAGCAGGAGCTGCGCGGCCCCGTTGATCCGCACGAGACCGCCGTGCCGGTCCACGACCAGTACGGGATAGGGGGCCTCGATCCACGTGGCGCCGAGCTGGACGCCGGTACCGGGCGGACGGGCGGAGGAACTGCGGGAAGCAGACACAAACGGAGGCACGCGTGACGCGTGCCTCACCACCTTCCTGCTATGGACGACAGTTGTCCTGGGGCAACCGTCTCGTACTCGTCACCGGAATCGCAACCCGTCCGACACATGCACATACAAGCCACACAATGTGTGGGATCACCCACCGCCGGTCAAACGCACCGCCATCAGCGCGATGTCGTCCTCCCCGTTGGGAGGGAACGCCTCCAGGAGGCCGTCGCAGATCCTCTCCACCTCCGCCGGGAGGCCCCCGAGCACGGATTCGAGGCGTTCGAGGGAGAGCCCCAGGTTCTCGTTCCTGCGTTCGACCAGACCGTCGGTGGTCATGACGAGGATGGAGCCGGGCGGCGCCGCCACCTCGGTGCTCACCGGGTGGGGGAGACCTATGCCCAGGAGCGGCCCGTGCTCCTCGACGGACCGGACGCTCCCGTCGGGAGCGCGCAGCAGCGGCGGCAGGTGGCCGGCGTTGGCGATGTGCAGCAGACCGGTGGCCTCGTCGATGAAGACGATGCACAGGGTGAGCGTCAGCCGCGCCCCGACGGCCGTCAGGAGGTGGTCGAGGCGCCGGAGGATGTCGTGGGGCGGATGCCCCTCGATGGCGTAGGCGCGCAGGGCGTGGCGCATCTGCCCCATGAGCATGGCGGCGTCCAGGGAGTGCCCGGCGACGTCCCCGACGGCGAGCAGCAATCCTCCCCGCGTCGGCAGGGCCTCGTAGAAGTCGCCGCCGATCTCCGCGTGGTCGCTGGCCGGCAGGTAGCGCACCGCGAGGTCGGCGAGGTGCGAGTCCGGCAGCGTCTCGGGCAGGAAGCTCCGCTGGAGGGTCAGCGCCAGGTCGTGTTCCTCGGTGTAGCTCCGCAGCGCCTCCAGAGCGAGGGCGCACGCCTGGGCGAGCTGGGCGAGGAGCTGCTCGTCGTCGGGCGTCGCGACCGCCTCCGGGGGGACCGCGAGGCACACCGGCTGCCGGCCGGGCTTGGCGCGCGCCACCGCCGCGGTGAGCCTGCCGGGAGGCACGGGGCCGGGCGGGAGACCGGGCCACTCGTGGGCGTGGACCGTGGCCAGCCGCGTCCCGGTGCGGTCCCCCAGCTCGTGGTACGCGGGCAGGTCGCGGACGTCGAGCCGCACGTCGGCGACCGCCTCCGGTGAGGCCTTCCCGCTCGTGTCGGCGCACATCGCCGAGGCCGGCTCCCCGTGCGGGGAGATGATCGCCGCCACGGCGGGTGCCCCCAGGACGATGGCCGCGCCCCTCGCGGCCGCCCGGGCCACCCCGGCGGCGCTGTCCGCGCTGTAGAGGAGCAGGGTCGCCTCGTTCAGGTGCAGCAGGCGGTCCGCGAGGCGCTCGGCCCGGCGGCGCGCCCGCGCGTAGCGCAGGGTCGCCGTGACGGTGGCGAGGAGCTCGTCCGGGGCGATGGGCTCCGTCAGATAGGCGTCCGCACCCCGGTTGAGCCCCTGGGTGCGGTCGTCGACGGTGATGGCGGACGCCGAGACGTGCAGGACCGGAAGGGCCGCCGTCGCGGGATCCGCCTTGATGCGCTCGCAGACCTCGAAGCCGGTCATGTCGGGCAGCCGCACGTCGACGACGGCCACCTCCGGCAAAACCTCGGCGTCCTTGAGCAGCGCGAGCGCCCCGGTGCCGTCCTCCGCCTCCACGACGGTGTGGCCCGCGCGGGACAGCGTGGTCCGCAGGACGTAGCGGTTGGTCGGGTTGTCGTCGACGATCAGAACGCGCGCGGGCGAGTGGTCGGACGGGGGCTGGCCTGCGATCACGGCGTGGCTTCTCCGGACGTGTGCTGCTCACCGGTCTTCGCCGGAGGAGTGTGGTCGGGCCCGGCCGGGTCGAGGGCCAGGGCCAGGGCGATGCGTTCGGGCGTCAGGTGCGTCTTGCCCAGGACGGCCCGCGCGTGGGTGAGCCGGGAGCGGTCCACGTCACCGGGGTCGGTCGAGGTCAGGACCACGACCGGGATGTGCGCGGTCTCCGGGTCGCGGGCCAGGACCTGGAGGAGCACGTACCCGTCGGGGGCCGGCATCGCCAGGTCGATCAGGACCGCGTCGGGCCGCTCCGCGCGGATGACGTCAACGGCCCGCGAACTGACCGACACCTCCGTCACCTTCCGCGCGACCCGGCCCAGTACCGGCCGCAGCAGCTCGACGAAGGTCGGGTCGTCGTCCACGACGACCAGCGAATCCGTACGGACGCCGTCGGCGCCGGACGGCGCGTCCGGGGAGGCGAGGTCGGGACAGGCCGGGATCTCGACCCGCACCCTGGTCCCGGCGCCCGGCTCGCTGGTCAGCGTGAGGACGCCGCCGAGCAGGCCGGTCAGCCTCCGGGCGTAGGGCAGGCCGAGACCGGTGCCCGGCTGCCCCCGCTGGTGGGTGCCCAGGACCTGGTAGAACTCCTCGAAGACGCGGTCCTGCTGGTCCGCGGCGATCCCGATGCCGGTGTCCGTGGTGGTGAAGACGAACCAGGGGCGGCCCGCCCGGTCCTCGGTCCCGACCGTGAGGCGGACCTCGCCGGCCGTGGTGAACTTCAGGCCGTTGGACAGCAGGTTGCGCAGGACGCGCGTGAGCATGACCTCGTCGGTGACGAGCTCCGGCACGTCCTCGACGTCGGGGATGTCGAGGCGCACCCCGTCGCGGGCCATGCCGCGCAGCGTTCCGCGCAACTGGTGCAGCAGGGTCCGCAGGTCGGTGCGGACCAGATGGGGTTCGAGCCGTCCCGACTCGGCCTTGGCCACGTCCAGGAGCTCTTCGACCAGGGCGAGGAGCGTGCTGCCGGAGCCGGCGATGAGGGACATCTGCTGGCGCTGCTCCTCGGTCAGCGGGTCGGCGCCGGGCGCGAGCAGGAGACGGGCGAGCGCGATGACCGAGTTGACCGGGGCCCGCAGCTCGTGGCTCACGTTGGCCCAGAAACGGGTCTTGGCCTCGCTCGCCAGACGCAGCTGCCGGGTCTTGTCCTCCAGCTCGGCGTAGAGGGCCACCACACCCGTGTTGGTCTCCTCCAGCTCCGCGGACAGCTCGCTGTAGAGGGCGACCACCCCCTGGTTGGTCTCCTCCAGCTCGGCGTTCAGCCGCTGCAGCTCCTCCTGCTGGGCCCTCGACTCCTCCAGCGCCTGGAGGAGCTGGCGGTTCTGGATCCGCAGCTCCTCGCCCATGCTGAGGTCGCCCGAGTCGCGGAGCGCCGCGCGGGCGTGCTCCGCCCGCTGTCCCGGGGGCCCCTGGGAGGCGGGCAGCCGCTGACCCACCGTCAACGCGTGGTCCCCGGCCGACGCCTCGTACCGGCAGTGGTCCAGGAGCCGCTCGGCGGCGTCGAGCGCGTCACGGCCGGGCACGCGGGGCCCGCTCCAGGTGAAGCGGGCCCGGAAGAGCTCGGGTTCCCCGAGGGGGCTCTCCACACACAGGTCCACGTGGAGCCCCGGAGTTCCCAGGAGATCACGTCCCACCTCGCTCAGCACCGTCACCACTCGCACCAGTTCGTGGCCCTCCAGACCCAGGGCCCGGCACACCAACTGTCCCCGCCTGCGCAGTTCAAACCCGTCCCGTTCGACGGCCAGCGGAAGGACGCAGAGACTGTCGACGTGCCCCTGCCTCATCTACGGGCCGCCCGGGCGACGACGATGCCGGCGTCGTCGCGGCGCACCCCGGCCTGTCCGAGGAGCTGGGCCGCGACGAGGGCCGGCTGCCGGGCGAACAGACCGGGGAAGTCGGCCGGCGACCAGCGGTCGCTCAGACCGTCGGAGTGCATGACGAGGACCGCGCCGGGCTCCAGGGCGGTCCGGAAGGGCCGGAGGGCGGGCAGCTGGTGGCCCACGATCCCGGGAAGGGACAGGAGGGTGACGCGCTTCTCGGCGCCGACGAGGAAGGCGCTGATGTTGCCGACCCCGCAGTGCTCGACGATCCCCCGGGAGAAGTCGGCCCGGGCGACCGTGACCGCCGCGCCCCGGCTGCCCCGCAGCTCCGTGTGGAGGGCCCGCACGACGTCCTGGGGGCTCCCGTGGGTCCCGGCCCGGAAGGCGGCCCGCGCGCGCTCGCCGGCGAGCGCCGCCATCGGACCGTGCCCCAGCCCGTCGCACATCATCACCGTGACCGCCCGCGCGCCGTCGGGGCCGTGCTCGGTGCGCGCCGCCCAGGTGTCCCCGCAGACCTCCTCACCGCTGATCGGGCGGGTCAGACCGGCGACCTCGGGCTCGTCCGCGCCGGGCAGCGGGCCGGGGTCGTCGCCCGCCCAGAACCGCGCGAGCAGGGCCGTACCGCGACCGGGCAGGGAGTGGACGTCGAAGACGCCGGCGAACCGCGCGATCGCCCCCATCCCCACGCCCAGGGTGCCGCTTCCGGACACGCCGTCCACGAGCGCGCTGCCCACGTCGGCCATGCCCGGACCGCTGTCCAGGGAGAGGAGTTCGAGGGCGGCCCGGCCCCGGAGGGTGGTCACCCGCAGGGCCAGGGCGCCGTCCCGGGCGTGCTTCTGCAGATTGGTGGCCGCCTCGGTCACGGCGAGCTCGATCTCGGCCACGCGGACCGGATCCATGCCGAGGCGCCGCGCCAACCGTGCCGCCTCACGCCGGGCCGCCGCGGCGACGGCCACGTCGAGGCGCAGCCACACGACGTCCTCGGCCTCGATCTCGTAACCGGCCACCGGGTTCACCGCGCCCACTTCAGCACCGTCACCGTGGTTCCGGCGCCCGGCGCCGTGTCCAGCTCGAACTCGTCGACCAGGCGCCGGGCGCCGCTGAGCCCCAGGCCCATGCCGCTGCCCGACGTCCAGCCGTCGGTCAGGGCCTGCTCGATGTCCGGGATGCCGGGACCGGTGTCCGAGAAGCTCACCCACACGCCGACGCGCGCCACGTCACGGACGATGACCGCGCGTGCCGTGCCGCCCCCGCCGTAGATGAGGGTGTTGCGGCCCAGCTCACTGGCGGCCGTGACCAGCTTGGTCTGGTTGACCAGGGACAGGCCGGCCTGCTGGGCGAGGACGCGCACCGCCTGGCGGGCCTTGACGACGTCGCCGCTGGACCGGATGTCCACTTCCTCGCGGGAGGCCTCGTCGGCCGGATACTCCTTCACCGGCGTGCCGGAGGAGTGTCCTGCGCCCGGCGCAGATAGCCCAGTCCGAGTTCGAGGTTGAGCGCCGTGCGGACGCCGCCCAGCGAGAGCCCCAGCTCCACCAGGGTCATGGCGACGGCCGGGCGCATGCCGACGACGACCGTCTCCGCGCCGAGGACGCGGGAGATGGAGGCCGTGGTGGCCAGCATGCGTCCGACGAACGAGTCGACGATCTCCAGGGCCGAGATGTCGATGACCACGCCACGGGCGCCGGTCGCGACGATCTGCTGGGAGAGGTCGTCCTGGAGGTCGAGCACCATCTGGTCCTCCAGGTCCACCTGGATCGAGACCAGCAGGATGTCGCCGATCTTCAGGACCGGTACGCGGTCGCTCACAGCAGACCCGCCGGACGGGCCGCGGCGGCCTTGTCGATCTCCACGAGGGCGTGGCGCAGGGCGTCGGCCAGGGTCGCCTTCGTCGGGATGTCGCCGAACTCGATGCCCAGGGCCACGATGGTCTGCGCGATCTGGGGCCGGATGCCGGAGATGGTGCACTCCGCGCCCATCATCCGCGCCGCGACGACGGTCTTGAGGAGGTGCTGCGCGACCTGGGTGTCGACGGCCGGCACACCGGTGATGTCGATGATCGCGTGCGTCGAGTTGGAGTCCACGAGGGCCTGGAGCAGCTTCTCCATGACCACCTGCGTCCGCGCGGAGTCGAGCGTGCCGACGAGCGGCACGCCCACCACGCCGTCCCACAGCTTCACCACGGGGGTGGACAGCTCCAGGAGCTGCTGGGACTGCGTGGAGATGATCTCCTCGCGGGCCCGGGAGTACTCCTCCACCGTGAAGAGACCGAGGTCGTCGAGGAGGCGGGAGAACTGGAGGTAGGCGCGCACGTCCTCGACGGACCCGCCGAGGAAGGGCTCCAGGACCTCCTTGAGCGCGAAGACGCTCACGGCGGTCTCGGTCGGGGTGAACCCCTGCCGGGCCCGGGTGCGCGACAGCTCGACCAGAAGGCTGCGCACGACGGCGAACCCGTCGCCGCGACCGGCCAGCCCGCTCTGCGAGACGGCCTCGGTGATCGCGTCGTACAGCTCGCCGAGCTCCCGGCCGAGCTCCGCGCCGCTCACGCGCCCGCGCAACGAGACTCCGACGGTCTGCTCCCACTGCGCCACCAGCTCGGACTGCCGCGTGGTCAGCAGCTCCAGCAACCGCTTCGAGTCCTCGTTGTCCATGAGTCTTCCCCTCACCCTGTCCTGCCGTCCGAAAATCCGTCCCGACGATACGTCACCGGTCAGGGGCGCCGATCACACACCTCCCGACCTCCACACCCCTGGCGACGCATGCCCCCGATCCCCGTTCTCACACCTGCGTGGAGAAAATCGGAACGGTGCGGCAATCGGCGCAGTCGGAGGGCGGCCCGCGGGGCCCGGTGGTGCCATGGAGGGCGAGCCCGCGACCGGCGGGGAGGAGAACCGGGAAGGCCCGGCCCACCGCTTGGAGGAACATGTCGCACGACAACCCCCTGCGGGGACGGACGGCGGTCGTGACGGGCGCGGCGCGCGGCCTGGGAGCCGGCCTCGCCAGGGACCTGGCGGCCCGGGGCATGCGGATCGCCCTGCTCGGCCGGGAGCGTGAGACCCTGGAACGGGTGGCGCGGGAGCTGCCCGCGGGCAGCCGGTGCTACGAGGTCGACGTGACGGACGACGACCTCATGGAGCGGACGGCCCGCCGGGTGACGCGCGACCTGGGGGAGCCCTCCGTCGTGATCGCCAACGCGGGCGTCGCCGAGGGCGGCCCGTTCACCGCGTCCGACCCGAGCACGTGGAACCGTGTCGTCGAGGTCAACCTCATGGGCAGCGCCACCACGGCCAGGGTGTTCCTGCCCGGCCTGCTCGCCTCGCGGGGGTACTTCCTCCAGGTGGCCTCGACCGCCGCCTTCGGATCGGCCCCCATGATGAGCGCCTACTGCGCCTCGAAGGCGGGGGCCGAGTCGTTCGCCCAGTCGCTGCGCGCGGAGTGCGCCCACCGGGGCGTCGCGGTCGGCATCGCGTACCTGCACTGGACGGACACCGACATGGTGCGGGACGTGGACGCCCACGACGTCCTGCGGGAGCTCCGCGCCCACATGCCGCGCCCCGCGCGCAAGGTGTACCCCGTGGAGAAGGTGGCGTCGTGGCTGGCCGAGGCGGTCCGCCGCCGCTCCGCCACCGTCTACGCGCCCCCCTGGCTGCGCCTCGTGCAGCCCGTCCGCCCCCTCCTGCCCGCGCTCGTGGCGTGGTCCTCGGCCAGGACCCTGCCCCGCCTGGAGGAGAAGGGCGCCCTGCGCCCCACGGGCCTGCTGGGGCCCGGCGGCCTCGCGGCCGTGGAGGGCCCGGACCGCAGGGCCGCTGATCCGCCTCCCCGCCGCCCGGCGGGTTGACCCGGCCGGACCACATGCGGTCCGGCCGGGTGTGCCCCTCCCGGACCGGGGGCAGGGGGTGGGGCATGGACAACGATGGTGATCAGCGGGACCGCCGCGTGCGGCCCGAGAACGTCGACGACCTCACGGTGGAGGCGCTGGGCTCGCTCTCCAAGGCCCTGGAGACCACCGAGCGGGCCCGTGGCCACCTGTACTCCTTCCACCAGCTGACCGGTACCGCCGACCTGGAGCTCGACAGGGCGGTGGCGCTGCTGAGGAAGGCCGGCCACGGCAAGTGGGCCGACCTCGTCGAGCGGGAGGTCCTCGGCCGCAACGTCCTCCCGGGCCGCTGGACGTACCAGGTCGTCGAGGACTACGACCGGACGTACTACGAGCCGTTCAAGACGCTCGAACGCGACGCCGTCTCCGACCTCGCCGAGGGCCGCGACCACCTCCACGAGGCCGAGATGAAGGAGCGACGCCGCACGCACGGCCACCGCGACCACACCGCCACTCCCGAGGAGACGGGCTAGGGCTCCGCCCGGCCCGGGCGCACCGGCCCCTCCCGGGGGATCCCGTCCGCCGGGCCCCTCCTGCGTCCCTCCCGAACGCCACGGAGGCCGTCGGAGAACAGGTGGGGCCGGAGAACGGGTAGGGCTGTTCCGTGCAGACCTTTCTCCCGTACGCCGGATTCGCCGACTCGGCCGCCGTGCTCGACCCGAAGCGGCTGGGCAAGCAGCGCGTCGAGGCCCTCCAGGTCCTCCGGGGGCTCACCGTCCCGGGATACGGCTGGCGCCGGCACCCCGCGGTGCGGATGTGGGCCGGTTACGAAGAGGCCCTGGTGCGCTACGGCCTCGACGTCTGCGGCGTCTGGACGGCCGGGGGCCGCTCCGACACCTGCGCCGCCACCCTGACGCGCGACTACCTCGCCGTGGCCCCGGAGGGAGGGGTGAGGGAACAGGACGAGCTCGCGGCGGCCGGCGAGCTGCCGCCCTGGCTCGGCGACCCCGCGTTCCACCGCAGCCACCGGTCCGCGCTGCTGCGCAAGGCCCCGGAGATCTACCGCGACCTCTTCCCGGGGGTGCCCGACGACCTCCCGTACGTCTGGCCGCCGTCCGACCGGGACGGCGGACCCGCCCCTTCCTGAGCCGCCGCGTGCGGTCCTCCGGCGGACCGGCTCCCTACACTGGAGGACGCCGCGGCACAGGCCCGGCCGCCGACAGAGCCCGCCCCGGCGGCGCGCGTCGGCCCAGCACGGCGGAGTGGACATGCGACGGCGTTCCGAAGGACCGGGGGACGGGGCCGAGGGCCTCTTCGACCTGGGCGAGCTCGTGACCGCTCCCGCCGGGGAGACGGACGACCGCCCGTTCCGCGACGGGGCGCGGGCGCGCCGGCTGCTCGACGTGGCGGAGATCCACGCCGAGCGCGCCGCCGCGGACTCCCTGCGGGGGCGGCAGATCATCGCGCGCTTCCCCGGGGCCCGGATCGTGGAGACGGAGTCCCACTGGCGCGTCCCGCACCTGCACGGCAACGCCGGAAACGTGGAGCGCTGGGTGAGGATCAAGCGCGACACCCTGGTCCTCGGGGAGCGGAAGTCCTTCGGCGTCCGGCCCAACGGCCGCTCCGCAGACTGGATCGCCCCCGGCCTCTCCAACGGCTGCGCCATGGCCTGCGCGTACTGCTACGTCCCGCGCCGCAAGGGCTTCGCCAACCCCGTCACCGTCTTCACCAACGTGGACCGCGTCCTGGCCGCCCTGGGCCGGCACGTCGCCGCCGCCGGACCGAAGCGGGAGCCCACCCAGTGCGACGACCTGGCCTGGGTCTACGACATCGGGGAGAACGGCGACTGCTCGGTCGACGACCTGATCAGCGACAACACCGCCGACCTGGTCCGGGCCTTCCGCCGGTGGCCCACCGCCAAGGCGTCCTTCGCCACCAAGTTCGTCAACCCGGACCTGCTGCGGCTCGATCCTCGGGGCCGCACGCGGATCCGCTTCTCCGTGATGCCGCCGGACGACTCCAGGCTCCTCGACGTCCGGACGAGCCCGGTCCCGGACCGTCTCGCCGCGGCGGCCGACTTCCTGGACGCCGGGTACGAGGTCCACTTCAACCTCTCCCCGGTGGTGGTCCGGCCGGGCTGGGAACAGGCGTGGGACGAACTGCTCCGCGCCATGGACGACGTGCTCCCCCGGAGGGTGAAGGACCAGGCCGCGGCGGAGGTCATCATGCTGACGCACAACGAGGACCTCCACGAGGTCAACCTCGGCTGGCACCCCCGCGCCGAGGAGGTCCTGTGGCGCCCGGACCTCCAGCAGCCCAAACGCTCCGAGAACGGCGCCCGGAACGTGCGCTACCGCACCGGGGCCAAGGCGGCCGCCGTCGCGTCGCTGCGCCGGCTGATCGACGCGCGCGCCCCGTGGCTGCGGGTGCGGTACGCCTTCTGACCGCCGCGGGCGCCCGTGCCGCCGGCCGGTTCCCCCGTACGGACAGTCCCCTGTCCGTACGGGGAGTTTCGGGGCACACGTACGGGAACGGCCGATGGGCGGCCGGACAGGAGGAGCAGCCATGGCAGAGGCATCCCGACCCGTTCCGGCGGCAGACGAGGCCCGGGCGGCCCTGGAGGACGTGTCCGATCCCGCCGCGAGGGCGGTGGTCCTGGCCCTGCTGGCGGTCCGCGACGAGCTGAGGACCGTGTCCGAGCGGGAGACCCGGGTGGACGCGCGGCTGAAGCAGATGAACCAGTACCTCGGGGCCCTCGCCAACAAGCCCTGACGGGGGAGACGGCCGGGCGGGCCGCCCCGTGGGGGACGGCCCGCCCGAGCACCCGCCGGCCACCGGCCGGCCGCCCGTCGGCTATCGCCCGGCGTCGTCGGGGGTCGGGTCTTCGTCCGCCTGGGGGAGGGTGGGGCGGAAGCACGCCGTGACCGTCTTGCCGTGCCGCTGGCAGCGCATGCTCCACTCGTCGGCGAGGGCCCGCACGATGCTCACGCCCCGCCCCGAGACCGCGCCCTCGGCCGCCTCGCGGGGGCGGGGCAGCGCCGGGTCCTCGTCGTGGACGCTGATGTGGAGGCAGTCGCCGTCCCAGGTGAGTACGAGCTGCGCGTCGCTGTGCGCGTGGATGTGGGCGTTGGTGAGCAGCTCGGAGACGGCCAGGACCACGGAGTCCACCGTCTCGGGCTCCGCCGCCGTCCACGGCAGCGAGTCGAGGTGCTCCCGCGTCCACTGCCGGCCGGCCCGCACACCTCCGGACACGGGAAACGAGTGCGCCCACCCCATCGCCTTGACCGTCACGCTCTTCACTCCTTCGAGGGCCGCCCGCATCGTCCGTACGGGACCCGGATACCCGGCAATCGCCCCGGCAGACACGGCGGACCCCGCGGCCCGTCCCGGTCGGCCGGAGAACGGCCGGCCGGGACGGGCGGTACGGGACGGGCCGACGGGCTCAGGCGAGGTCGAACCGGTCGAGGTTCATCACCTTGTCCCACGCGGCCACGAAGTCGCGCACGAACTTCTCGCCCGCGTCCTCGGAGGCGTAGACCTCCGCGAGGGCGCGGAGCTGGGAGTGCGCGCCGAAGACGAGGTCGACGGGGGTGGCGGTCCACTTGAGTTCGCCCGTCGCGCGGTCGCGGCCCTCGAAGACGTTCTCCTCCGCGGCCGACGTCTTCCACTCCGTGCCCATGTCGAGCAGGTTGACGAAGAAGTCGGTGGTCAGCGCCTCGGGCCGGTGGGTGAACCGGCCGTGGCGGGAGCCCGCGAAACCGGTGTCCAGGACCCGCATGCCGCCGACGAGCACCGTCATCTCGGGGGCGGTCAGCGTCAGCAGGTTGGCGCGGTCGAGGAGGTGGGTCTCGGGAGACAGCTTCTCGCCGCCCCGGAGGTAGTTGCGGAACCCGTCCGCCGCAGGTTCGAGCACGGCGAACGTCTCCACGTCCGTCTGCTCCTGCGAGGCGTCCGTGCGGCCCGGCGCGAACGGGACCGTGACGTCGTGTCCGGCGTTCCGGGCGGCCTGCTCGACGGCCGCGCAGCCGCCCAGGACGATCAGGTCGGCGAGCGAGATCCGCCTCCCGCCGCTCTGCGCGCCGTTGAAGTCCTCCCGGATCCGCTCCAGGGCCTCCACGGTCCCGGCCACCTCGGGCAGGGCGTTGACCTCCCAGTCCTTCTGCGGCGCGAGCCGGATCCGGGCCCCGTTGGCCCCGCCGCGCCTGTCGGTGCCGCGGAAGCTCGCCGCCGCCGCCCACGCGGTGGTGACCAGCTGGGGCAGGGAGAGGCCCGAGTCGAGGACCCGGCGCTTGAGGGCGGCGACGTCCTCGTCCGAGACCAACTCGTGGTCGACCGCGGGGACGGGGTCCTGCCACAGCTGCGGCTCGGGGATCCAGGGACCCAGGTAGCGGGAGAGGGGGCCCATGTCACGGTGCAGCAGCTTGTACCAGGCCTTGGCGAACGCCTCCGCCAGCACGTCCGGGTTCTCGTGGAAGCGCTTCGTGATCGGCCCGTAGACCGGGTCCACCTTCAGCGCGATGTCCGTCGTCAGCATCATCGGGGCGTGCTTGCGCGACGGGTCGTGGGCGTCGGGCACGGTGTCCTTCGCCGACGGGTCCGTGGGCGTCCACTGCTTCGCACCGGCCGGGCTCGTCGTCAGCTCCCACTCGTACCCGTACAGGTTGTCCAGGTAGCCGTTGTCCCACTTCGTCGGCCGGGAGGTCCACGCGCCCTCCAGACCGCTGGTGAGCGCGTCGGCGCCCTTGCCGGTGCCGTACGTGTTCCGCCAGCCGAGGGCCTGCTGCTCGAAGGGGGCGGCCTCGGGCTCCGGGCCGATGTACGAGGGGTCGACCGCGCCGTGGCACTTGCCGAACGTGTGGCCGCCGACGATCAGCGCCGCCGTCTCCTCGTCGTTCATCGCCATGCGGCCGAACGTCTCCCGGATGTCCCGGGCGGCGGCCAGCGGGTCGGGATCTCCGTTGGGCCCTTCGGGATTGACGTAGATCAGGCCCATCTGCACGGCGCCGAAAGGACCGGTGAGTTCCCGGTCGCCGCTGTAGCGCTCGTCCCCGAGCCAGGTGTCCTCGGGACCCCAGAAGATCTCCTCCGGCTCCCAGATGTCCTCCCGTCCGAAAGCGAATCCGAACGTCTCGAACCCCATCGACTCCATGGCGCAGTTGCCGGCGAAGACGAGGAGGTCGGCCCAGGAGATCTTCCGGCCGTACTTCTGCTTGACCGGCCAGAGCAGCCGGCGGGCCTTGTCGAGGCTCGCGTTGTCCGGCCAGCTGTTGAGGGGCGCGAAGCGCTGGGCACCGGAACCGCCGCCGCCCCGGCCGTCGGCGATGCGGTACGTCCCGGCGGCGTGCCAGCTCATCCGGATGAAGAGCGGTCCGTAGTGGCCGTAGTCGGCGGGCCACCAGTCCTGAGAGGCCGTCATCACCTCGAAGACGTCCCGCTTCAGCGCGTCGAGGTCCAGGGTGGCGAACTCCGCCGCGTAGTCGAATTCCCCGCCCATCGGATCGGACAGGGGCGAGTGCTGGTGGAGTACCTGGAGGTCCAGTTGGTTGGGCCACCAGTCCCGGTTCGTCCGGGGCCGGGTGGGGGCCGGGGTGGGGGCGGGGATCGCCGGGTTCTCGCTTTCGCTGCCGGACACGTCCGTCCTTCTTCCTGTGTCGGTGTTCTTGCGTCGAGCACTGCGACCCGCGCTCGTCACGCGCCGTGGCGCCCGCCGGCCGGGATCGCCCGACCGGACCCACGGCGTGGGGAGCTCGTGTCGGCGTCCGTATGCTCGCGCACCGCGGGCCGCGCGGCGGAGAGAACACGCAGGGCGTCCGCAGCGTCATTCCCACGGCTTCATTCCCGCGGTGTCATTCCCGTGGCCCGGCCCTCCCCGTCCCAGGTGATCTCCAGGATCCGTTCGACGGCCTCGCGGTCGAGCGGTCCGAACACGTGCGGGAAGAGGGTCCCGTCGGGGATTCCCGGGGGCGGCGCGGGATCGGCCGCCTCCCGTTCCGTCCTGGCGGACAGCCGGTCCTCGTCGAGGACGAGCGCCAGGAGGGGCCTGGGGGAGGAGCGGTAGAAGGCGTTGACGACGGCGAGGGCGGTCGTCTCGTCGGGCGCGCAGTGGACGAACCCCTCCTCGGCCAGGGACGCGGGCGCGTACGGCCGCTCCGGACGGGCGGACCAATCGGCGAGGGGGACGACGTGATAGATCATGCTCCGGTTATACCGGTCTCCGTCCGGGGTGCCCCGGGCTCACCACGAACGCCCCGCCCCGATCAGCAGGTCACGCACGCGCGTGACGTCGGGACTGCCGCTCCGGCCCGGCCGTCGCACGAGATAACCGGTGTTGATGGGCGGGTCCTCCGGCTCGTGGAGGAGGACGAGCGCCCCGGAGGCCAGTTCGGAGGCGCAGAGGTAGCGCGGCAGCACGCTGAAACCGGCCCCGGCGGCCACCGCCGCGAGGACGCCCCGCAGATCGGGAACGGTGACGTCGGCCGGGCGGGACAGCCGCGCGCCGAAGACGTGACGCCAGTAGCGGCGGGCGATGGGCAGGTCCTCCGCGTAGGCGACGAGGGGCACCGCGCGCAGGGCCGCCGGGCCCTCCGCGGCCGGCCGCTCCTTCACCCGCCCGGCCCACGCGGGCGCGGCGACGAGGACGAACTCCTCGTCCATCAGCGGGACGGAGACCAGGGACCGCCCGCGCGGCCGGAAGGTGGCGACGACCAGGTCGTGACGGCCCGCGCGCAGCTCGTCGAGGAGCCGTTCGGTCAGGCCCGGCGTGATCCGCAGCCGTACGCCGTCGTCCACCAGCGGGGCCAGGGCGGGCAGGACGCGGACGCAGAGCAGCTCGGCGGGGCCCGCCAGATGGACGGGCGCGGCCCGTTCGTGGGGCGCGGCCCCGTGACCGGTCGCGGCGACGAGCGCGTCGAGCGGGGCCGCGATCCGGGCCGCGAGGTCGTCCGCGACGGCGGTCGGGGCGACGCCGCGCGGCAGCCGCTCGAAGAGCTCGCGGCCCGTCTGCCGCTCCAGGGAACGGATCCGGTCGGTCACCGTGGGCTGCGAGAGGCCCAGGAGCCCGGCGGCGGCGGTGAACGAGCCGGAGCGGTACACCGCCAGGAACGTGCGCAGCAGGTTCAGGTCCGTCACGGGCGGCCCGTCGGCCCGTGCCGTACCGCCGCCGCCCTCGGGGCCCTCATGCCTCATGGAGGAAGGATGTCCGCGTCTCCGTACAGGCTCGCGGTCAGGCGAGGCGTGCGACGACCTCGGCCGCGAGCGGGGCGGACGAGGCGGGGTTCTGGCCGGTCACCAGGTTCCGGTCCACGACGACCTTCGGCGCCCACGGCTCACCCGTCCGCACCTTCACGCCGGCGTCGGTCAGACGGGTCTCCAGGAGCCACTCGGCCTTGTCGGCGAGTCCGCCCTGGGCCTCCTCGGCGTTGGTGAAGGCGGCGGCCTCGTACCCGGCGAAGGCGTTCGTGCCGTCGGGGCGGGTGGCGGCGAGGAGCGCGGCGGGCCCGTGGCAGACGACGGCGACGAGCTTGCCGGAGTCGAGGGCGTCGACGAGGAGCCGGCCGGAGACGGGATCGACGGCGAGGTCCTCCATGGGGCCGTGGCCGCCGGGGTAGAAGACGGCGTCGTACGCGTCGAGGTCCACGTCGTCCAGGGCGATCGGGTGCTTGATCCCGTCGATCGAGGCGAGCGCGGCGGCGACCCGGTCGGCGCCCTCCTGCCCGCCGTTGTACTCGGGGGCCAGGCTGCCCCGGTCGAGAGTGGGCACGACGCCGCCGGGGGTGGCGACGACGACTTCGTGACCGGCCTCCCGGAACGCCTCGTAGGGCGCCACGACCTCCTCCGCCCAGAAGCCGGTGGGGTGCCGGGTGCCGTCGGCGAGGGTCCAGTGGTCGGCGCCGGTCATCACGAAGAGGATCTTGGACACGGGAGTCTCCGGGGGAGTGCGGGGAAGTCTGGGGACGTCTCCGACCGTAGACCGGAGCCCGAAGGGCCACCAATGGAGAAACCCATGGGTGCCATAGGAACCCCGATGGCTCGTCGGGCCCGGAGCCGTCCCCGCGCGCCGGAGCCTCCACCGGTGGGATCCTGGAGGCATCGGAAGGGGCCGTGCGCCGTTTCCGCGCGGCCGACGGCGCGAGGAGGCAGACCATGACCCGCACCCTGGAGTGGACGGTCGGTCTGGAACTGGTCGAGGACGGCGGTACGACCCGGGCCGAGGCCCGGCTGAGCACCGGGACCTCGACGCTCACGGGCCACGGCGCGGCCCACTGCAACCCGACGGACACGGACGTGCCGGCGATCGGCGACGAGCTCGCCGCGAGCCGGGCGATGAAGGACCTGGCGGGCAAGCTGATGCGGGAGGCCAACCGCGAGATGGAGGCGGTGGGAGCCGGCACCGTACCGCAGCACATCGGGCCCGGGTACGGCTGGCCGGAGGCGGTGACCTGACGGGGGAGACTTCTGACGGGGGAGGCCCCTGACGGAGGCGGTGACCCGACGGGGACGGTCAACCGATGGAGGGGGCACCCGACGGAGACCGGGGCCGACCGCCCGGCGCCGGGGCCCGGGGCCACGAAGATCCCGAGGGACCGGCCCCCGGCCCGGTTCAGGCCCCGCCGCCCTCCTCGTACGTCAGTCTGTCCACGACCTCCACGACCCCGTCCACCGTCTCGCACAGCCGGACCAGGATCGGGCCGATGCCCGGCCGCTCCAGCGCGCCGCTCAGCGTCACCCGGCCCTCGTCGACGTCGATGTGCACGGCGGACGGGGAGAGGCGCAGGATCCGGACGACCACGTCCTCGCGGATCTCCTCCTGGATGGAGCGGTCCCTGCGCAGGAAGAGCTGGAGCAGGTCGCTCCGGCTCAGCACCCCGATCAGCCGTCCCTCCGCGTCCACGACCGGCAGCCGCTTCACCCGGTGCCGCTCCATCCGCCGGGCCGCCTCGACCGCCGTCCACGACGGCCGAGCCGTGACGACCGGGCTGGTCATCATGGCCTCGGCCGTGCTCGGCCCGTCCTTCGCCGTGTGCCGCCGCAGCAGGTCCGCCTCGGAGACGACGCCCACCGGCCGGTTCTCGTCGTCGACCACCGGGACCGCGGTGATGCCGTACTCGTCGAGGAGCCGCGCGATCTCCTTGAACGGCGTCCCGCGCTGCACCGCGACCGCGGTGGGCGTCATCAGGTCCGCGACACTGCGGTGCCTCATCGTCCGTTCCGTCCCTTCTGCGTTCCGGATTCCATGATCCCGCACCGGAGGCGCTCTCGGAACGAGGGGGTGGAAGGACGGAGGGCCTGCCGGACCGTCCTCCGGTCCGGCAGGCCCCACCCGTACTGGGGGCCCTCAGGCCCGGTGGACCGACACCTCGTGGAGCGAGTACCCCCACTTCGTCGCCCGCCGTTCGCCGTGGACCCGTACGTAACGGGCCGACTGCGACGGGAACTCCGCCGTGTCGTACCCGCCGTCCCCGGTGGTCGTGGACCACACCGTCCGCCAGTCCGTGCCGTTGTCCGACAGCTCGATCCGGTACCGGCTCGCGTACGCGCGCTCCCAGTCGAGGACGACCTTCCCGACCGGGCGGGCCGCCCCGAGGTCCACCCTCAGCCACTGGCCGTCCGACCAGTCACTGGCCCAGCGGGTGCCCGTGTCGCCGTCGAACGCCCGGCCCGGCGCGTAGCTCGTGAACGGGTTCCACTCCGAGGAGCTGGCCGACGCGGGCGCGCCCGCCGCCAGGTTCACCCCCGGCTCGTGGTCCTCGGTCGCCTTCCACGTGGTCAGGTACGACTCCGCGCCCGAGGCCAGCTCGTTCACGACGCCCGGGCCGCCGGAGGTGAGCCGGATCTGCTCGATCCAGTCGGGGACCATGCCGTGGTGCGCGGCGCCGTCGGTGGTGAGGTCCCAGGTGCGCTGCCCGGTGACCTGGCGGTCGAGCACCGATCCGCCGTCGAAGCTGCGGAAGGGGTACGTCACGGCGTTCGGCGCGCCGGTGCCGACCGGGCCCGGCCAGCCGCCGACGCCGTTCATGTCGGTGCCGTAGCCGAGGCCGACCCCGTACTTCGCGCGGAGCGCCGCCTTCTGCCCCGCCTCCCCGATGAACCCCTCCGCGCCGTGCATGTACTGGGCGACGAAACCGCCCAGGCGGTAGAGCCGTTCGGTCCAGTCCAGGTCCATCCAGCTGTGGCTGGACAGGACGCCCGGGTACTCCTCGGACTCCAGGACGTCCAGCGCCCGGCCCGCGGCCTTGACGCTCATGTGGTCCAGCTCCAGCATCATCCCGCGGTCGATCATGCCCCGCAGGGCGTGCTCGCCGAGCCGGGTCAGGCCGCGGGTGTTGCACTTGGCGTCGGAGGCGTACGAGGGGACGCTCACGCCCGGCGGCAGCTTCGACGCCATCACCGGGGCCGCCGCGAGGCCGATCGGGTTGTCGTGCTGCGGGCCCGCGCACTTCTCCGTGGTCCAGAAGGTGCCGGTCGACAGGAACTGGCCGATGTTGACCGCCGTGCCGGTGGCCCCCTCGTCGAAGCGGACGCCGCACAGGGCGTTGTCGAACTTGTGGCACAGGAACATGCTGCGCACCCCGAGGCCGTACAGCTCGTCCAGGCCGCGGTCGATGTCGGCCTTGTCGCACTGGGCGACGTCGAGGATCTGCTTGCAGCCGAACGGCTCCGAGGTCTCCACGCCCAGGACGACCGCGAGCTTGCCCTGCTCGACCACCGAGCGGGCCTGCGCCGCGTCGGTGACGATCCGGAACCAGCCCTTGCCCGGGCCGCCGTACATCCGGTCGACGTGGTCCTGGAGCTCGTACGTCTTGCGGGCCTGGAGCCGGATCGAGTCCATCTCGTCGCAGCCCCGGTCGCGGGGCAGGATCGAGCAGATCAGGCCGTTGGTCACCAGGTCGTTGACGAGGACGCGCTGTCCGCCGCGCCAGGCGCGTTCGACCCAGGCGTAGTAGTTCTGCTGGTGGGTCAGGGAGTTGTGGGCGGGCCAGTCCTTGAACGTGGGCCAGCCGACCGGGTCGTGGTGGCCGTCGGCGCCGCCCGTGATGTTCTCGAACAGCGCGCCGGAGCCGTCGGGGTAGTGCTCGGGGCAGTCCTTGAGCGCGTCGGCCGCGCCGGCCTCGGAGAACGTGCGGCCGCAGATGAGCCGGCCCCCGAAGCCCTCGTCGGACATGAGGTGGTTGTGCGCGTCGACGAACCCGCGCACCTTCCCCCGGGCGTCCGTTCCGGTGAACGGCGTGCCCGTGACGTTGATCTGCGAGTCGGCGGCGGGACGGGAGACGGGTTCCCACCACGAGCCGCCCGCGGCGGCGGGGACCGGGGCGGAGCCGAAGAGGACGGCGGCCAGGGCGAGGACGAGCGCCAGGAGGGCGGGTCCGCCGCCCCTCCCGCGCGAGAGGGGTCGAGTCATGGGCAGCGAGCCTCCGGTCGGTGGGGGAGTACCGGGCGTGCCGAGGATCGCGGTGCCGGAGGTCCGAGTCAAGAGTCCGGGACGAATGACCTACTCACGGATGAGGAAGCCCGCCTTCCCCTCAACCCTCCATCAGGGATACGAGTTGATCGGCCATCAGATCGAGATGACCGTCCGCGGTGTCCTTGTCGCCGAGGACGAGGAACTGGAGGGTGAGGCCGTCGATCGCCGCCGCCAGGTACCGCGCGACCACCTCCACCGGCACCTTCGGCGCGATCCCCCGCGCCGCCCCCACCCGCTCGACCAGATCGGCCGCCGACGCCACGTACTGCTCGTACTGGGCCCGCGCCAGGTGCTCGAAGCCGGGCTCGCGCAGCGCGTACTGGGTCAGGTCGTACGTCAGCATGTGTTCGCCGGGATGGGCGGTGACGTGGTCCCAGTACGTCCGGAGCGCGCCCCGGACGGTCTCGCGCAGGGTGGCCCCCGGCTCCACCGCCGACATCACGCGTGCCACGTAGTTGTCGGTGATCGTCTCGATCGCGGCTTCGAGGAGCGCCTGCTTGGACTCGAAGCAGTAGTGGAAGACGCTCAGCGACACCCCCGCCTCGGCGCAGATCGACCGGGTGGTGGTCCGGGCGACCCCGTCCCTGGTCATCGCCCTGATCGCCGCCTCGACGAGCTGCCCGCGTCGTGCGGCCGAAGACATCCGCGCCATGGTTCCTCCTCGCGTCCGGCGCCAGGGTAACCGCAGCCCCCGGCGCCGTGATCGCTCCGGCCCGTCCCTCGGGCCCGTCCTCCGGGCCCCCGGGCCCCGTTGCTCGGGCCGGTTGCTCAGGCCGCCGAACTCCGCGTCGCCGCCGCGAGTTCCGCCCGCAGGGCGGCGAAGCCGGGGTCGCCGCGCAGGGCGGCCACGTCCGTGTCCGGATCGCGCGGGAGGGGGACGGGGACCTCGGCGACCACCCGGCCGGGTCCCGCCGCCATCACCAGGACCCGGGAGCCGAGCAGTACCGCCTCCTCCGCCGAGTGGGTGACGAACAGGACGGTCGCGCCGGTGGTCGACGCCAGGGCGCGCACCTCCTCCTGGAGGCGTTCGCGGGTCAGCGCGTCCAGGGCCGCGAACGGCTCGTCCATCAGCAGGACCTGCGGCTCCGCCGCGAGCGCCCGCGCGATCGCGACGCGCTGCTGCTGCCCGCCCGACAGCTCCCAGGTACGCCGTCCGGCCATGCCGGAAAGCCCCACCAGGGACAGCAGCTCCTCGATCCGCCCGGCCCGCGCAGACCGCTCCACCCCGTGCCGGGCCAGGGCGAAGGCGAGGTTGCCCCCGACCGTGCGCCAGGGGAAGAGCCGGGGCTGCTGGAAGACCACGCCGACCTTCCGGCGCACCTCCACGCTTCCGGCGGCGGGGCGCTCGAAGCCCGCCACGAGCCGCAGCAGCGTCGTCTTCCCGCAGCCCGACGGGCCGACCAGGACCACGAACTCGCCGGGCGCCACGGCCAGGGACACGTCGGAGACCGCGACGACGGGGGCCTTGGCCGTGCCGTAGCGGACCTCGACGCCGGACAGCTCGATGTCGGGCAGCCCGGTGTCGGGCAGCTCTGTGCCGGACGGCTTGATGTCGGACGGCTCGACGTCGGCGGTGCCCGCCCCCGCTTCAGCCGGCGACACGGGCCAGCTCCTTCAGCGCGAGGCCCTTCTCGAAGACCGACCGGTCCGGCACGGCGTCGATGGCCTTCTGGCCCTTGAGGAAGACGGCGGCGTCGTGCAGGTTCGCCGCGAGCGCGCCCGGAGCGCCGGGCTTGCCGAGGTACTGCGCCCCCTGCTGCTCCCGCGCGGTGAGCAGGACCAGCTCGGCGAGCTGCTTCCGGGCCTCCTCGGGGCCGAGATTGAGCTCGGCGCCGATCGCGGTGGCCGCCTTCGCGGGGTCGCTCTTGGCCAGCTTCACCGCCTGGTCCTCGGCCTTCAGCCAGGCGTCCACGATCTCGGGGTGCTTCGCCGCGAACGCGTCGGTGACCACGCCCAGGTCGGCGGTCGGCCTGCCCTTCGCCGCGATCTCCCGGCTGGAGACGAGCACCTTCCCGTCCTTCTTCAGCTCGGTCAGGCTCGGCGTCCACACGTAGGCCGCGTCGATGTCGCCCCGCTGCCAGGCCGCGAGCGCGTCCTGCGGCTGGAGATCGACGAGCGTCACGTCGGACGCCTTGAGCCCCGCCGACTCCAGCGCCACGAGCAGCGAATAGTGAGCGGTCGAACCGAACGGGGTCGCTATCTTCCGCCCCTTGAGCGCGGCGACGGACGCGACGTCCTTCTTGGCGACGAGCGCCTCGTTGTCCCCGATCAGATCGTGGATCCACAGCACCTTGTACGGGATGTTCAGCGGCGCCGAGAGCCCCTTGGTCACCGGGCTCGAACCGAGGAGTCCGAGGTCCACCGACCCGGCGATCACGGCGGTGTTGACGTCGCCGCCCGAGTCGAACTTCACCCACGACACCTCGGCGTCCGGCAGCGCCTTCTCCAGGAGCCTCTGGTTCTTCACCACCAGGTCGGCGTTGGGGATCGCCTGGTACGCGATGCGCACCCGGACCTTTCCGCCCTTGCCCTCGCCACCGGAGTCGGCACCGCCGCAGGCGGTCGTGGAGAGGGCGAGCAGCAGGGCGGTGGCGGAGGCGGCGAGCACGGCGCCGCGACGGGAGGAGGGCATGACGGTTCCTTCGGGGAAGAGGGAGGAGAGGTGGGGAAGAGGAGGAGGGTGGGTCAGGCGCGGCCGCGCCACGGGACCGCCGCCCGCTCCAGACCCCGGAACAGCGCGTCGAGGAGGATTCCGGAGAGGCCGATGGCGATGATGCCGGCGATGACGACGTCGGTCTGGTTGTAGCGCTGGGCGTCGCGGATCATGCCGCCGATGCCGGGCACGCCGTTGATGGTCTCGGCGGCGACGACCGAGGTGTACGCGATGCCGACGGCGATCCGCACCCCGGTCAGGATCTCCGGCAGCGCCGACGGCAGCCGGACGGAGAGCAGCAGCGCCACCGGCCCCGCCCCCAGGGCCCGGCCCGCCTCCACCAGGTCGGCGGGGACGCCCCGGACGGCCGCGGCGGTGGCCGCCGCGATCGGCGGGAGGGCGGCGACGAGCAGCAGCCAGATCTTCGGCGACTCGTCGATGCCGAACCAGATGACGAGCAGCGAGAGGTACGCCAGCGGGGGCAGCGTGCGCAGGAAGGTGACGGCCGGCTCCAGGACCACGGCGAGCGGCTTCACCACCCCGATGAGGAGCCCCAGGGGGATCCCGACGAGCGCCGCGTAGCCGGTGCCGATCGCGATCCGGCGCAGCGAGACCGCCAGGTGCTCGACGAGCAGATGGCCGCTGATGCCGCGCACCCCGTCCCGGACGGTGGACGCCTTCACGAAGGCCTGCCACACGTCGCCCGGGGACGGCACGAGCACACGCGGCCAGACGCCCGCCGCGACCACGGACTGCCAGGCCGCGAGGAGGACCGCGAGCGCGAGGAGCCGCAGTGCGGTCCAGCGCAGGGCCGCCAGCCCGGCCGGTATCCGGCGGGCGGGCCGCCCGGCGGCGGGGACGGCACCGGCCTTCTCGCCCGCGGCACCGGCCTTCTCCGCCGCTGTGCCGGTCCCCTTCGCGGTGCCGAGGAGGGTCACGCCGCCACCTCCCCGGCCGACGCCGGGCTGTCGGTCTCGGCGCCGGTCGTCTCCGCGCCGGCCGCCTCCGAGAGCGCCCGCAGCCGCGGTGCGACCTCCTCGCCGACCCGATAGGCCTCTTCGAGGTGCGGATAGCCGGACAGGACGAACTCGTCGATGCCGGCCCGCCCGTACTCGAAGAGCCGCTGCGCGACCTCGTCGTGCGAGCCGACCAGGGCCGTGCCCGCGCCCTCGCGGACGAGCCCGATGCCCGCCCACAGGTTGGGGGAGACGGTCAGGTTCTCGGCGGAGCCGCCGTGCAGCGCGGTCATCCGGGCCTGCCCGGTGGAGTCCATCCGGGCGAACCGCTCCTGCGAGACGCGGACCGCCTCCGGGTCGAACCCGGCCAGGATGCGGTCGGCCTCCCGCCAGGCCTCGGCGGCGGTGCCGCGGGTGATGACGTGGAGGCGGATCCCGAAGCGCAGGGCGCGCCCGGCCCGCGCGGCCTTCTCCCGTACCCGGGCGACGCGTTCGGCGACGGCGGCCGGGGGTTCGCCCCACAGCAGCTGCACCTCGGCGTGGCGGGCGGCGACCTCCTCGGCCTCCGCCGACGCGCCGCCGAAGTAGAGGGGCACGGACGACTCCACGGAGGGCCCGTGCAGCCGGGCGTTCTCCACCCGGACGTGACGGCCCGCCAGGTCGACGGCGCCGCCGTCGAGCAGCTCCCGTACCACCTGCATGAGTTCGCCGGTCCTGACGTACCGCTCGTCCTTCGGCAGGTGGTCGCCGTACGCCCGCTGCTCGGCCGGGTCGCCGCCGGTGACCACGTTCAGCGCGATCCGGTCGCCGAACAGGCTCCGGAACGTGTCGGCCTGCTGGGCGACCAGCGTCGGCTGCGCGAGACCGGCCCGGAACGCCACCAGGAAGCCGATCCGCTCGGTCACCGCCGCGACGGCCGAGGTCAGCACCCACGGATCCGCACAGCCGAGCCCCACGGGCGTCAACAGCTTCTCGAAACCAACCTGTTCGGCCGCGCGGGCCACCTGGGCCAGATAGCCGAGACCGGCGCCGCGGCGGGTCGCGGCGGCGGTGCGGCCCTGGACGGCGGTGACACCGCCGGGATCGCGGCCGTCACCGCCGGTGGGCAGGAACCAGTGCAGTACGGGGGCGGCGGAAGAGGGCATGCGGGCGTACCTCGGGGGAAGTGCGGGGCGGAGACGGGCGTACCACGGAACGCCCGTCGGGCGCGGGAAGGATGACCGGAGGCCCGGGAGTTCAGGACCCGGGGCGTCGAACGCGGCGGAGGCGGCAGGCGGCGGAGATCCGCCGACGGCGCGAGGGGAGAGCGGGGAGGCGAGCCGGGAAGGGGCTCAGCAACAGGCCGCGCGACGACAGGAGTCGACCCGACACAGCATCCCCGCGACACGCAGAAGATCCACGTGGCGGCGGGAGACGAGGGCGGGAGTCATGGGCGCATCCTTGCCGCGCGAACGCTCCGCCGACAAGTCTCGTCCGTCATGTGGACCGCAGAGTCTCAGCTGTTGGGAACCGGGTCCTCCGGCCAGGCGCCCCGGTCGGCGATCCGCAGCACCAGGGCGGCGATGTTCCACGCGTCGTCCTCGCCCCGGTGGTGACGCCCTTCCAGGGGCAGTCCGGCGACCTCCAGGGCCTGCGCCATGCCGGGACGCCGGGCGAGCCCGTACGCCTCGGTGAAGACCGCCTTCGTGTTGGTGTGCCGCCGCCCGAAGGGGTACGGGGCGCCGGTGGCCCGGCACTGGTGGGTGAACTGCTTGCGGTCGTAGTCGCCCCAGCTCGCCCAGGGGCGCCGCCCCGCCTCGTACGTGGTGGCGAGGAGCCGGCAGGCGGCGGTGAAGTCCAGGCCGGTGTCGACCTCCGCCTGGGTGAGGCCGGTCAGTTCGGTGCAGAACGCGCTGACCCGCGAGCGGGCCGGGCGGACCAGGATCCGGTGCCGGGAGAGCCGCTCGCGCGCGTCCAGGTCGACCACGGTCAGCCCGATCTCGATGATCTCGCTCACCTGGCCGGGCGGGCGCTCGCCCTCCCAGCAGGTCGCCTCGACGTCGACGATGTTGACCAGGCCCCCGTGTTCCATGCGGACGAGCGTAGGGGGTGCCCTCACGGGCGGCACCCGGTTTTCCACGAGAGGGGGGTCCGGCGGTTCTCGTGGGAGAGGGATCAGTCGGCGTTCCGCTCCAGGACCGCGCGCAGGGCCGCCACCGCGTGCGCCCGGTGCTCGTCCAGCCAGCGGACGGCGGCCGCCTCGTCGCCGTGCCGGAGCGCGGAGATCACGGCCCGGTGCTCCCGCACGGCCAGCTTCCGGTGCGGGGCGTCCGCGTAGTACAGCGAGCGGTACGCGTCGGTGGAGTCCCACAGGGTCGCGATCAGGCGCACCAGGCGCGGCATTCCGCACGCCTCGATCAGGGTGAAGTGGAAGAGCCGGTTCGCCGTCGCCATCGCGGGCACGTCCCCGGCGTCGGCGGCCCGCTCCACCTCGCGCTGGATCCGTTCGAGCGCGCCGACGGTGCCCTCCGGCATCCGCGCCACGGCCAGTCGGACCGCCTCCGTCTCCAGGAGCTCCCGGATCCGGTAGATCTCCTCCAGGTCGTCGAGCGAGAGCTCCGCGACGAAGTAGCCCCGGTGTATGTGATGGACCACCAGGCCCTCGGCCTCCAGGGCCTTGAGGGCCTCGCGCAGCGGCACCCGGCTCACCTCGAACCGCGCCGCGAGGGCGTCCTGGCGGACCTGGTCGCCCGGCCTGAGCTCCCCGGTGGTGATGGCGCGCCGCAGTTCCTCCAGGACGAACTGCTGGGCGGTCTGCGGCCGCCGCTTCTGCACCGCGCTGCTCATCGCCTGTGACCTCCCGTTCCTCGTGCCGCCGCCGGCGGATCGCTCCTCCGGCGTGACCATCTTCCTACGGATCTTCCGGGTCCTCTCCCGGCTCAGGGCGTGCGGGCGGTCCGGCCCTCCGTGCCGAGCACGGCGTCCGTGTGCTCGCCGAGGCGCGGGGGAGCGGCCCGGTAGGAGGGCGGGGTGGCGCCGAGCCGGATCGGGTTGGCCACCTGGCCGGGGCCCGCCGCGGACTCGGGGACGCGCGGGGCGAGCCCGAGCCGGTCGGCCAGGCCGAAGGCGGCCGGCAGGTCGTTGATCGGCCCGCAGGGCACCCCGGCCGCCGTCAGCTCCTCGAACCAGTCGTCGGCGGTCCGGCCGCCGAGCGGTCCGGCGAGCGCCGCCGTCAGCTCCTCCCGGTGGGCGACCCGGGCCGAGTTGGTCGCGAAGCGGGCGTCCTCCGCCAGGCCCGGCAGACCGAGCCGCTCGCACAGCGCCCGGAACTGCCGGTCGTTGCCCACCGCCAGGACCAGCGGCCGGTCCTTCGCCCCGAACACCTCGTACGGGGTGATGCTCGGGTGCCGGTTGCCCATCGCGCGCGGCACGACCCCCGCGCCCAGGTGGGCCGCGGCCTGGTTGGTCAGCGCGGAGAGCAGGGAGCCGAGCAGCGACACCTCGACGCGCTGGCCCTCGCCGGTGCGCTCCCGGTGCCGGAGCGCGGCGAGCACGCCCATGCCCGCGTGCAGGCCGGTGACGACGTCGACCAGGGCCACCCCCGTCTTCGTCCCCGGCCCGTCCGGATCGCCCGTCACGCTCATCAGGCCGCCCATGGCCTGCACGAGCAGGTCGTACCCCGGGAGCCGGGCGCCCTCCGCGGTGCCGAACCCGGTCACCGAGCAGTAGACGAGCCCCGGGTTCGTCGCCCGCGCGTCCTCGTAACCGAGCCCCAGCCGCTCCATCGTGCCGGGGCGGAAGTTCTCCACCAGGACGTCCGCCCGGTCCACGATCGCGCGTGCCGCCGCCAGGTCCCCGGGATCCGTCAGATCGAGCGACACGGAGCGCTTGTTCCGGTTCACCCCGAGGAAGTACGTGGCCTGCCCGTCCGCGAACGGCGGTCCCCACGCGCGCGTGTCGTCTCCCGACCCCGGCCGCTCGATCTTGATCACGTCCGCGCCCAGGTCGGCGAGGAGCATCGTCATGTACGGCCCGGCGAGCACTCGGCCGAAGTCCGCGACGACGATCCCGGACAGGGCGCCGGGCGCGGTGTCGGGCACGGTGCCGGGTGAGGTGTCGGACTGGTCCGGCTGGGCTGCGCGCATTCCGCTCTCCTCGGGATCGGCGACCGAAGGTCGGATCCAATACACCGAATCCGGCACATGGGATCCAATGCGTCGGATCCGGTACATCGGATCCGGTACATCGGATCCGGTACATCGGATTCGGATATTGGATCCAGTCCACCGGACCGTAGAGCCGGGCCGGCGGATTTTCAATACTGGATCCAATATCCGATGTACGGCTACGCTTCGGCACGCCGAGTCGTCGCAGGCGCCCGTCACCACCCGTCACAGGCGCCAGTCGCCCACCGCCAGGAGGCCGTCCGTGAAGTCGTCGTCCACTCCCGTCCACCCCTTCGACCTGCTCGCCGTCGACGGGCTGCTGACCGACGAGGAGCGCGAGATCCGGCGCACCGTCCGCGCCGTCGCCGACCGGGAGCTGCGGCCGCACGTCGCCGGCTGGTTCGAGAAGGGCGAGATCCCCGCCCGCGAGCTGGCCCGCACCCTCGGCGGCACCGGCGTGCTCGGCATGCACCTGGAGGGCTACGGCTGCGCGGGCACCAACTCCGTCGCGTACGGCCTGGCCTGTCTGGAGCTGGAGGCCGTCGACTCCGGGCTGCGCTCCCTGGTCTCCGTGCAGGGCTCCCTCGCCATGTACGCGATCTGGAAGTACGGCTCCGAGGAGCAGAAGCGGCGGTGGCTGCCGAAGATGGCGGCGGGCGAGTACATCGGCTGCTTCGGCCTCACCGAGCCGGACGCCGGCTCCGATCCCGGCGCCATGCGGACCAACGCCAAGCGGGACGGCTCCGACTGGGTGCTCAATGGCACCAAGATGTGGATCACCAACGGCTCCGTCGCCGACGTGGCCGTCGTCTGGGCCCGCACCGAGGACGGCGTCCGCGGCTTCCTCGTCCCGGCCGGCACCCCCGGCTTCAGCGCCCCCGAGATCAGGATGAAGCTGTCGCTGCGCGCGAGCGTCACCAGCGAACTGGTCCTGGAGGACGTACGGCTGCCGGCCGACGCGATGCTGCCGGAGGCCCGCGGACTCTCGGGCCCGCTCGGCTGCCTCAACGAGGCCCGTTTCGGCATCGTCTTCGGCGCGCTCGGCGCCGCCCGCGACTGTCTGGAGACGGCGATCTCCTACGCCCGGGACCGCACCGTCTTCGCCCGCCCCCTCGCCTCGTACCAGCTCACGCAGCAGAAGCTCGCGGACATGTCCGTCGAGCTGGGCAAGGGCATGCTCCTCGCCCTCCACCTGGGCCGCCTCAAGGACGCGGGCGCGCTCACCCCCGAGCAGGTCAGCGTGGGCAAGCTGAACAACGTGCGCGAGGCGATCGCGATCGCCCGCGAGTGCCGCACGATCCTGGGCGCCAACGGCATCACCCTGGAGTACCCGGTGCTGCGCCACGCCAACAACCTGGAGTCGGTGCTCACCTACGAGGGCACGAGCGAGGTCCACTCCCTGGTCATCGGCAAGGCGCTCACCGGCGAGCAGGCGTTCCGCTGAGCCTTCCGCCCACCCCGGTCGCGGCGGGCCGTCAGCCCGCCGTGACCCGCCGGACGAAGGCGTCCAGGTTGCCCGTCGTCCGGGCGATCTGCTCGTCGAGGGTGAGCGACTCCTCCTGGCGCCGGCCGCGCAGCTTCGGCTGCCGCTTGCCGCGGATGTAGAGGGAGCAGGCGAGGTCGGCGCAGAGGTAGATCCCGACCGTGTTGCCCTCGCGGCCGCGGGTCCCGGCGAGCGGCGCCACGAGGAGCGTCACGCCCGAGGAGGCGTGTCCGGTCAGGCAGACCTGGCACAGGCTCGACTTCATGGCGCTGGTCCGGCCGGTGGCCGGGACCCGCAGGGACACGCCGAGCGGCCCGTCCTCGCGCGGGACGACCAGATGCGCGCGCAGCGGCGCGCCCGGGTCGACCCAGCCGAGGAAGTCCAGGTCGTCCCAGGGGAGTTCGGCGAAGTCGAGCGGCAGCTTGAGCCGGGCCGCCTCGCCCTTGGTGCAGTTCACGAAGGACGAGCGGATCTGTTTGTCGGTCAGTGATTCCACTCGGTGGACCGTACACGCGTCGTCCCGGACGGGCACCCGAATAAGGCGCCGGTCCATGGGGGCGGCGCCCTGTTCGGGGCGGTCGCCGATCCCCGGCTCAGGCCGGGACGGCCGCCGATCCGCCCGTGTTCGGGTCCGCCGGCGCGTCCCCCGAGGTCGGTCCCGAGTTCGGGGTGGAGGTGTCCGGCTGCGGTTCGGGCGGCGGCGGGGAGTCCGGCTGGGGCTCGGGCGGCGGTGGCGAGTCGGGCTGCGGTTCGGGCGGCGGCGGGGAGTCGGGCTGGGGCTCGGGCGGCGGTGGCGAGTCGGGCCGGGGTTCGGGCGGCGGTGGCGGGGAGTCCGGTTGTGGTGCCGGTGGCGTCGAGTCGGGCGAGGGGCCCGGCGAGGTCGGCGACGGGCCGGTCGAGGTGCTGTCGGAGGGGCACGGCGACGAGCCCTCCGGACACGGCTTCGGGGTCGGCGGCGTGGTCGGTTCGTCCCGGTCGCCGGTGTCGCCGTGCTTCCGCGCGAACCAGTCGCCGTCCTCGGGGTCGTACACCACGAAGACGTTCACGACCTTCGGGGAGGGTGCGACGGCGACCACCTGGTCGGAGGAGTAGCCCGGCCAGGCGGTGCCCGTCGTCCGGGGGTTCTTCTGGGGCACCGGCTCGGTCAGCGGGTTGCCGCAGGCGCAGCGCACCCGGGGCACCCCGCGGTCGTCGACCAGGACCGCCGTGCCGGACTGGAGGACCGCCTGGTAGGTGGTGGCGGAGCCGTTCTTGAAGCCGTGGTTCGTCACCCGGGTGTCGGCCCGGAGCTGGAGCGGGGTGAGGGAGCGCAGGTAGCCGGGCACCTCGTTCGCGGAGATGCGCAGGACCGAGGCGAAGGCCGCGTTCTTCGCGGGCTCGCCCGAGAGGTAGCGCACCTGCTGCTCCACGTCGCAGCTCGCCACCGACCGCGTCCCGCCGTAGAGGCCGGGCGCCGAGCCCGAGACCTGGGGCGTGCCGGCCTCCGCGGAGCCGCTGCGGGGCGGCAGCGTGGCCGGCGGGGCGGAGCCGGTGGAGCGGGCCGTCGACCGGGTGAACGGGTCCGGGCCGGTCGTGGAGGCGCTCTGCAGGAAGACCTCACCGCCGCCGGCGTTCGTGGTGCCGCCGTCGTCGCCCGAGCGGCTGGTGAGCACGACGATCAGGGCGACGGCCGCCACCAGGACGGCGGTGATCGAGGCGACCTTCGGGACGGAACGCCACCAGGGGCCGCCCCCGCTCCCGTCGCCGGGGTAGCGGGACGAGCCTCCGCCGTCCTGGCCGCCCCCGGAACCGCCCGGTCCGCTGCTCGAGTCGCCGGAGCCGCCCGAGCCTCCGGAGCCGCCGGTGGGCGGTCCCGAGGGCGGCGGAGGGCCGGCGGCGTCCGGGCGTGTGCCCGGACCCGAGAGGGGGCCGGAGGGAGGACCCGAGGGAGGGACCGACGGCGGACCGGACGGAGGGCCGGACGGCGGGTGGGAAGTCACGTTTTTCCCTTTCTTCCGTTCCGGGCCCATTGTGTGCGCCGACCCGTGCCCGGCCGCAAGCGGAGGCACGCCGTTCGCCCCGCCCCACCTGGAGCCACGGGCACTCCGCCCGCAAGCGCGCGGCCGTCCCCGGTACTAGCGTGGTCACCGTGAGCAGCAGGCCACCCACCCCCACGCGGCCCGCCGCGACCCCGGCCGGACTCCTTGCCCGGACCGCCCTCCAGGCACTGGCGGCCGTGGTCGCCGGACACCTGGCGATGGGCGTCGTCGCCGGGCTCGGTCTCTGGGCCGCGGGCGCCGCCGACCTGCCCGGCGGCTTCACCGCCGTCCTCGCCGCCGTCGTCGTCATGGCCGCGGGCGGCAAGGTCGAACTCTCCGGCGACGCCGGCGCCCTTGCCGGAACCCAGGCCCAGCTCACCGCCATGCCCCTCACCGTCACCCTGGTGGGCGCACTGGTCACCGGCTACTGCTTCCTGCGTCCCCTGCGCCACCACGCGGTGACCGGCGCCCGCGAACTCCTGCTCCGCGCCGGGTCCGTCACCGTCCTCTGGCTGATCGGCCTCGCGGGGCTCTCCGCCCTCGCGCGCCACGACTTCCGGATCACCGTCGGCGGCGGGGAGGCCGAGGACCCGCTCCTGGACCTCTTCGGCGAGCTCCTCGACTCGGTGAACCCGACGGTCGGCTTCCGCACCGACCTCGGACCCACGCTCTTCTACGGCCTTCTGTGGATCCTCGGCGTGCTCCTCATCGCCCTCCTCGTCTCCCGCAGGGCCCCTCTGCCGTCCCGGCTCGTCCGCTACCAGGAACCCGTCCGGCCCGTCGCCCACGCGATGCTCCTCCTGCTCCTCGCGTACGTGCTCGTGGGCCTGGTCGTGGGGCTCGTCGTCGCGGCGACCAAGGGCCGCCCCGCCGACACCTTCGCGGTCCTCCTCCTCGGCCTGCCCAACATCACCTGGCTCGCCCTGGGCGTCGGCATCGGCGGCTCCTGGGAGGGCAGGGCCGAAGGCCCCTTCGGCCTGCCCGTGCCGCAGATCCTCGACGCCGTCCTGCGCGGCGGGAGCGGCGGCGAGAGGGCGGACCTCTCGACCGTCGACCTGTCCTCGCTCGCCGCGCAGGACGGACGCGCCTGGTGGCTGCTGCCCGTCGCCGCCGTCCTGCTGCTCGCCGCCGCCTTCGCCGCCGCCGTCCGCTCCCCGGCCCGGACCCGGCTCCGGCAGCACGCCCTGCGGACGGGCGTCGGCTTCGCGCTCACCATGCTGGTCGCCGCCCCCGTCACCCTCGTCGAGGCCCGCTTCGGCCTCTCGGTCCTCGGCATCGGCGAACTCGACTCGCTCGGCGGGCAGGTGCTGCTGCGCCCGCGCGTCTGGACCGTCGTCGGCCTCGCGCTCCTGTGGGGCCTGGTCCTGGGCCTCCTCGGCGGCCTCCTCGCCTCCCGGGTCCGCCGGAAGGGCGAGGTCGAGCAGCCTGTCCACCGCGAGGACGGCGCCGGCCCGCCGGGGCCGCCGGGCGCTCCGTAACCCCTCGGCGGCCTCCGCGACCGCTCCCGGAACGGGCGGCCTACAGCTCCCGGAACACCGGCCGCGCCCACGCGGGCGGGGCCGGCGGCGGGCCGAGCGGTCCCGGCGCCCCGGCCGCCACCGGGCCCGCCGTCCCCGGAGCGCCCGGAGCCCCCGACGCCAGGGCGGCGCGCAACCGGGTGACGAACTCCAGGCACGTCCCGTACCGCTCCTCCGGCGTCTTCGCCAGCGCCTTCGCGAAGACCGCGTCCGCCGCGCCCGGGAGCTCCGGGCGCGCCTCGGAGACCGGCGGCGGCGGGTCGTACTGCTGCGCCCACAGCACCGCCCAGTCGGTGTCCCGGCGGAACGGCGGCGCGCCCACCAGCGTCTCGAACACCACGCACGCCAGGCCGTACACGTCGCACCGGCCGTCGACCGGTTTTCCCGAGATCTGCTCGGGCGCCACGTAGTCGAGCGTCCCCACGAACTCGCCCACCGTCGTGAAGCCCGTCAGGGACAGCGACTTCTTCGTCAGGCCGAAGTCGGTCAGGTACACGTGCTCCGGATGGTCGCGGTCGGTGCCCTCGGCCACCAGGATGTTGCCGGGCTTCACGTCCCGGTGCACCAGGTCGTGCGCGTGCGCCGCGTCCAGGGCCGAGGCCACCTGCACGGCGATCCTGCCCGCCTTCGCCGGCGGCAGCGGCCCCTCGCGGTCCAGCAGGGCCACCAGGTCCTGCCCGGCGACGTACCGCATGGCGATGTAGAGCACGCCCTCCGTCTCGCCCGCCTCGAAGACCGGCACGATGTGCGGGTGGTCGATCGAGGCGGCGACCCGCGACTCGTGCGCGAAGCGCTTGCGGAAGGTGTCGTTGCGGGCCAGTTCGGGGGCCAGCAGCTTCAGCGCCACCGTACGGTCCAGCCGCAGGTCCCGCGCCCGGTACACCACCGCCATGCCGCCGCGCCCGATCTCGCCCTCCAGGCGGTAGCCGGCCACCTCCTTGCCGACGAGCCCCGAGGGCCGCCCGGCCGGAAGGTCCGGGTCGGCGTGCGCCCCGCCGGCCATCAGCCCTCACCCGTCGGAGGCCGCTCCACGACCCGGGTCGGGGGCGGATCCGCGGCCCCGGACGACGGCCGCGCGACCCGGGTCGGCGGGGCTTCCGATGTCTCGGGCGGCTGTTGTACGACCTGGGTCGGGGGCGCGTCCGCCGCCTCGGGCGATTGTTCCACCACCTGGGTCGGAGGTCGCTCTACCGTCCCGGGAGGCTGCTCCACCACCTGCGTCGGCGGTCGCTCCACCACCCCGGCCTCCCCCTCCGGAGGCGCATCCGCGGGAGCCGCGGGCGGTGCGGCGGTGGCCGAGGGGGCGGCGGCGGCCGCGTACGTACTGAGTCCCGCGCCGTCGCAGTACACCCAGCGCTCGTGCTCCGCGTCGTACAGCCACACCGACTCGCCGTCCACGACCATGCCCACCCGCAGGCCGCGGGTCCGCAGCCGGAAGGCCTCGCCGTCGAGGCGGCCCGCGCCCAGCTCCTCGGCGGCCCGCCGGTAGCGGCCGAGGGCGTCCTCGGCGCGGGCGATCAGCGGGCGGGGGTCGGCGGTCCTGGTGAGGGGACGGCCCGCCGCCGGCGGATCGTCGGGGACGCCGACGAGCAGCCGCGCGTCGACCCACGCCGTCCAGCCGTTGGAGCACCGGATCCGCCCCCAGTCCCCGCTCCGCTCCTCCAGGCGCACCGGCAGGAAGGCGTCCAGGGGCGCCGTGGGCAGCCCCGGGTCGGGCGCCTCCCAGGCGGGCAGGCCGTCGCGCGGCACGACGTGGGTGGGCCGGAAGTCCGGCACGTACGCGGACACGGGGACGCTCACGGGCCTACCTCCGCATGACGACCGGCTCGTGGCGGCGCAGCAGCCGGGCCACGACCAGGCCGAGGACCAGACAGAGCACCACCATCATGCCCATGTCGAACAGCCAGGCCTCCGCCGTGTGCCGCATCAGCGGATCGGTGGTCTTGTCGCTCGGCGCCACCTTCCCGATGTCGATCGTCGCGCCCATCGCCGCGAACGCCCACCGCGAGGGCACCAGCCAGGCCAGCTGCTCCAGGACGGGCGTGCCCCGCACGGTCAGGAGGGCCCCGCAGAACACCACCTGCACGATGGCGAGCAGGACGAGCAGCGGCATCGTCACCTCCTCCTTGCGGACGAGGGCGGAGACGAACAGGCCGAGCATCATCGCGGTGAAGGACAGCAGCGCGACGGCGAGGGTGATCTCCACCAGCGGGGGCATCAGGACCCCCTTGCCGCCGGGCACGTTCAGCGGCACGCCGATCAGGGCCACCAGGGTCAGGACCACCGACTGCACGACCGTGATCAGTCCGAGGACCACCACCTTGGAGGCGAGGTACGCCGAGCGGGACAGACCGACGGCTCTCTCGCGCCGGTAGATCGTGCGTTCCTTGACGAGTTCGCGCACGGCGTTCGCCGCGCCCGTGAGGACCCCGCCCACGCAGAGGATGAGCAGGACGTTCAGCGACGACTCGGGGTTGAGACTGCCCTCCGACAGGGCGCGGGCCATCGTCCCCATCACGAACGGCAGCGCCACCATGATGACGATGAAGGTGCGGTCGGCGGAGAGCGCCGCCGCGTAGCGGCGCACCAGGGTCCGCAGCTGGGAGGCCCAGCTCTGCGCCTTCGGCGGCGGGGCGGGCACCTCGTCCCCGGGGGCGCTCCCGCCCAGGGGGAGGTCCGGGCCCGCCGCGGCGTCGGTGATGTACCGGCGCTGGAAGCGGGAGGAGCGGTAGCCGCCCGCCCAGTCGCGGTCCCGTTCCTTCTCGAAGGCCTCGAAGGCCTCCGGCCACTCCGTGAAGCCGAAGAACTCGAGGGCCTCGGAGGGCGGTCCGTAGTAGGCGACCCGGCCGCCGGGCGCGAGGACGAGCAGCCGGTCGCAGACGTCCAGGCTGAGCACGCTGTGCGTCACCACGACGACCGTGCGCCCGTCGTCGGCGAGCCCGCGCAGCATGTGCATCACGGACCGGTCCATGCCGGGGTCGAGGCCCGAGGTGGGCTCGTCGAGGAAGAGGAGGGACGGTTTGGTGAGCAGTTCCAGGGCGACGCTCACGCGCTTGCGCTGGCCGCCGGAGAGGCTGTGGATCGGCTGGTCCGCGCGCTCCACGAGGCCGAGCTCCCGGATCACCTCGTCGACTCGGGCCCGCCGTTCCGCGCGCTCGGTGTCCTCGGGGAACCGCAGCTCGGCGGCGTACCCGAGGGCCCGGCGGACGGTGAGCTGGAGGTGCAGGATGTCGTCCTGGGGGACGAGCCCGATGCGCTGGCGCAGCTCGGCGTAGTCCCGGTACAGGTCGCGGCCGTCGTAGAGCACCGTGCCCCGGTCGGCGGGCCGCTGGCCGGTGAGGGCGTTCAGGAGCGTGGACTTTCCGGCGCCGGACGGTCCGACGACCGCGAGCAGGCACTTCTCGCCCACCGGGAACGACACCTCGTCGAGGAGGGTCTTGTGCCCGTGGTCGACGGTGACGGCGAGCGATCGCACGTCGAGGGAGACCTCTCCGGTGTCGGTGAACTCGACGAGTTGCCCGCCGATCAGGCAGAACGCGCACCGCCCGACGCCGACGATGTCCTCCGGAGTCACCCGGGCGTCGGTGACGGGCCGGCCGTTGAGGAAGGTGCCGTTGTGGCTGTCCAGATCGTGGATCCAGTAGGTGCCGTCGGGGTGGGCGCGCAGTTCGGCGTGGTGCCGGGAGACGACGAGGTCGGGGACGACGACGTCGTTGTCGGGGGCACGGCCGATGCGGATGCTGTGGGTCGGCAGCGGCCGGACGGACGTCGGCTGCCGGAAGGTGCCGGTGGCGGCGGGGTGCGAGACGGAGGGGGGCCGCGGAGGAGCGGATTCCCGTGCGGGGCCGGACACGAAGTCCCGTACGGGCTCAGGCCCCGGCACCGGTCCGGGTTCCGGCACCGGCTCGGGTACGGGCACCGGTTCGGGTTCCGGTACCGGTTCGGGTACGGGCTCCGGCTCCGGTACCGGCTCCGGTACGGGTGGAGGCGGTGGTTCCGGTGTCGCCGGGCGGGCCGGGACGGCGGCCGAGAGGACGGCTCGCGGGCCGTCCTCCGGGTGTCCGAACCGTACGACGGTCCCGGCGCCCACATCGCGCGAAGGGGCCACCTTCCGGCCGTCCGCGAAGGTGCCGTTCGTACTGTCCTCGTCGGTCAGCGTCCATCGGCCGGCGGGCGCGCCGAGCACCGCGTGGTGCCAGGACACGCGGGCGTCCGAGAGGACGACGTCGCTGGTGGGGTCCCGTCCGATGCGGTAGACGCGGCTCGGATCCATGAGCGTCGCGTCCCCGTCGATCTCGAGGACCAGGTCGGGCGCCGCGGGTGCGGCCGGCCGCTCTGCCATGTCTGAATTTTATCCGCCGGAGCTGATCCCCGCCCGGGCGGGAGCCGCCGGTATGGTGGGCGTCCGCCGCGGCGAGCGGCCCGGACGAACTGGAGGACCCACCCGTGCCGAAAGGCGTCACCAAGCGGCGGCCCCGCACCCGCGCGGCGCTCCTGAGGGCCGCCCTGGAGACCTTCGCCGAGCACGGCTTCCACGCGACGACGATCGAGCAGATCTGCGAGCGCGCCGGCTACACGCGGGGCGCGTACTACTCGAACTTCGCGAGCAAGGAGGAGCTCTTCCTCGCCCTCTTCGACGAGCACAGCGACCGGACGGTGCGGCGGCTCGCCGAGTCGATCGACGCGCTGACGGCCGAGGAGTACACCCTGACCCGGCTCGCCGAGCTGGCCTCCCGCGTGGAGCCGGACGAGCGGGACTGGTACCTGGTGACCACCGAGTTCACCCTGCACGCCATCCGGGATCCGCAGGCCGCCTGGGTGCTCGCGCGCCACGACGAGCGGCTGCGGGCCGAGATAGCCCGCGGCCTCACGCTCGTCCTGCGCCGGGCCGGACGCGAACTGACCGTGGACGCCGACCGGTTCGCGCGCCTGCTCATCGCCCTGCGCGAGGGTGGTCTCGCACAGAGCTACGTGGAGCCGGACGCGCTGCCGCCGGGCAGTCTGGAGCGCCAGTTCCTCCCCGCGTTCCTGGAGGCCCTGACGCGCGGACTGCCGGAACCCGGGGGTCAGTCGAAGAGGTCCGGGTCGGACGCGGTGATCTGATCCCACAGCGGGCGCGCCTGGAACCAGCCGGCCAGGTGCCCGCCGATCTGCCCGCGCGTGAGCAGCGCGGTCTCCCGGTCGATGGACTGCGGGGTGCCCGCGGCCATCGCGAGGAGCTGGGCCTGGCAGGAGCGCTCCATGGTGACGAACCACCAGACGGCCTCGGCGACGGAGTGGCCGACCGTCAGGAGCCCGTGGTTCTTCAGGATCACCGCCTTGTACGCGCCGAGGGCCTTGGCGACCCGCTCGCCCTCCTCGGTCTCGTTCACCACGCCCCGGTAGTCGTCGTAGATCCCGTGGTCCTCGAAGAACGCGCAGGCGTCCTGGGTAATCGGGTCGAGCGGGATGCCGAGGCTGGAGAAGGCCTTGCCGTACAGGGAGTGCGAGTGCGCGGCGGCGACCGCGTCGGGCCGGGCGGCGTGGACCCGGGAGTGGATGACGAAGGCGGCCCGGTTCACGGGCCGGCGCCCTTCGAGGACGACGCCCTCGTGGTCGACGAGGATCAGGTCGGAGGCCTTGATCTGGCTGAAGCTCATCCCGAACGGGTTGACCCAGAAGGCGTTCGGGTCGCCGGGGTCGCGGACGGTGATGTGCCCGGCGACCCCCTCGGAGAAGCCGAACCGGCCGAAGACACGGAATCCGGCGGCCAGTTGCTCCTTGCGGTACCGCCGCTCCTCCTCGACGCTCTCGAAGGCGGGCGGCAGCGGCAGGACGACCCCGTCGGGCAGCGGCCCGACGGCGGCGGCGAGCGCGGGCGGCACGGTGCTCATGGCGGCTCCTCCAGGGAAACGGGGCCGGGGCGGACGGAGACAGCCCCGGACGGCGCGCCAAAAGATACAGAGATGTATCCGATGCGACAATGGATCAGGGCGAGCCTTGCGGGCCGAGGTCCCCGGTGACTACGGTCGACCCGCAGGGGGAAAGCGCTTTCCCCAGCCCTTCCGCCCCTGGAGCGCGCCGCGTGACCACCGCAGACGTCCTGATCTACACCCGCACCGCCGGATACCGCCACGACTCGATCCCCGACGGCGCCGCCGCGCTCACGGAGCTGGCGAAGGAGCTGGGGCGGACGGCCGAGGTCACCGAGGACCCGGGCGCCTTCACGCCCGAACGGCTCGCCCGGTGCGCCGTCGTCGTCATGCTCTCCACGACCGGGAACGTCCTGACCCCCGAGGGCCGGACCGCCTTCGAGGCGTACCTGCGGGGCGGCGGCGCCCTCCTCGCCGTGCACGCCGCCGCCAACGCCGAACCCGACTGGCCCTTCTACGGGGAGCTGCTCGGCACCCGCTTCGACGGCCATCCCGAGGTCCAGCCCGGCACCGTCCTCGTGGCCCCGGGCGACCACCCGGCGACCGCCCCGCTCCCGGCCCGCTGGGAACGGACGGACGAGTGGTACAACTTCACCTCCGTCCCCCGGGGGGTACGGGTCCTGGCCCGGGCCGACGAGACCTCGTACCGCGGCGGCGCCCACGGCGACGACCACCCGCTCGCCTGGTGCCGGGAGGCGGACCGGGGGCGCGTCCTCTTCACCGCCCTCGGGCACGCCCCGGAGGCGTACCGCGACTCGCTCTTCCGCGCCCACCTCGCCGGCGCCCTGACCTGGCTGACCGCCTGACCGCCCGGCGACCGCCCGGATCACCCCGCCGTCCCGCCCCTGTTGCGCCGCGCCGCTCTTCACGGAAGGTTGGTGTCGGACGGGGACCGAGGCAGGAGGAGACAGGCCATGGGCATCGCCACCGTGAACCCCGCGACCGGCGAGACGCTGCGCACCTACGAGGCCCACGGGCCCGAGGAGGTCGAGCGCCGTATCGCAGCCGCGCACGAGACGTACCGCCGGTACCGCACCACCTCCTTCGCCGAACGCGCCCGCCTCCTGCGCGCCGCCGCGACCCTCCTTGACGAGGACACCGAGGACATCGCGCGCACCATGACGATCGAGATGGGCAAGCCGATCGCCGCCGCCCGCGCGGAGGCCGGCAAGTGCGCCAAGGCCATGCGCTGGTACGCCCGCCACGCCGAGGAACTGCTCGCCGACGAGCACCCGGCGGAGAGCGACGTCCAGGACTCCGGCGCGGACACCGCCCGCGTCCACTACCGGCCCCTCGGCCCCGTCCTCGCCGTCATGCCGTGGAACTTCCCGCTCTGGCAGGTGATCCGCTTCGCCGCGCCCGCCCTCATGGCGGGGAACACGGGCCTCCTCAAGCACGCCTCCAACGTGCCGCAGACCGCGCTCTACCTCGGCGACCTCTTCCGCCGCGCCGGATTCCCCGAGGGCTGCTTCCAGACCCTCCTGATCGGCTCCCGCGAGGTCGAGGGCGTCCTGCGCGACCCCCGCGTGGTGGCCGCCACCCTCACCGGCAGCGAACCGGCCGGCCGGTCCGTCGCCTCCGTCGCGGGCGACGAGATCAAGAAGACCGTCCTGGAACTCGGCGGCAGCGACCCGTACATCGTGATGCCCTCCGCCGACGTCGTCGCGGCCGTGAAGACCGCCGTCACCGCCCGCGTGCAGAACAACGGCCAGTCCTGCATCGCCGCCAAGCGGTTCATCGTCCACCGGAACGTGTACGACGACTTCTCCGAGCGCTTCACCGCCGCCATGAACGCCCTCACCGTCGGCGACCCCCTCGACGAGTCCACCGACGTCGGCCCCCTCGCCACCGAGCAGGGCCGCGCCGACCTGGAGGAACTCGTCGACGACGCCGTGGAGAAGGGCGCCACCGCCCTCTGCGGCGGCCACCGCCCCGACGCCGAGGAGCTGCGGAACGGCTGGTACTACCGCCCCACCGTCCTCACCGGTATCACTCCGGAGATGCGGATCCACCGCGAGGAGGCTTTCGGCCCGGTCGCCACCGTCTACCCGGTCGGCGACGTCGAGGAGGCCGTGGCCGTCGCCAACGACTCCCCGTTCGGACTCAGTTCCAACGTCTGGACCCGCTCCCAGGAGGAAGTCGCCCTCTTCGTCCGCGACCTTGAGGCCGGCGGCGTCTTCGTCAACGGCATGACCGCCTCCCACCCCGCGCTCCCCTTCGGCGGGGTCAAGCGCTCCGGGTACGGACGCGAACTCGCCGGCCACGGCATCCGCGAGTTCTGCAACGTCACCACGGTGTGGCAGCGCGCCTGACCCCACCGCCGGACGCCGCTCCCCGCCGAGGGCTCACCCGCCGCCGGGAGCGGTGTCGGCCGGCACCTGCACCGGACCGATCTCGCACCACACCGCCTTGCCCTCGCCGCGCGGCTCGACCCCCCACCGGGAGGCCAGCGCGTCCAGCAGGAGCAGCCCGCGCCCCGACGTGGCCGCCTCGCCCGGAGTACGGCGCCGGGGCCAGGCGCTCGACCGGTCCTGCACCGACAGGCGCACCCGCCGCACCGGCTCGGGCAGCACCTCCAGGGTCAGCACCGCGCCCCCCTCCGTGTGCAGCAGCACGTTGACGAGCAGCTCGCCCGTCAACAGCTCCGCGTCGTCCGCCAGTTCCCGCATGCCCCAGTCGCGCAGCGCCTGCCCCACGGCCGCCCGCGCGTCCGAGAGGCCCTGCGGATCGGCCTGGTGGATGTACTGGTGGATGCGCGGCGCCTTCGGCGTGCCCGGGTCCGGGCTGCGCCGCAGCACCAGGAGGGCCACGTCGTCGCCCGAACCCCACCGCTCCCACAGCCGGTCGGAGAGGTGGTCGGCGAGCGCCTCGGCCTGCGGCGGACCGCTGGCGATCGCCCCGGCGAGCGCGGCGAGACCGGACGAGATGTCCGAGTCCGGCTGCTCGACGAGCCCGTCCGTGCAGAGCACCAGGGTCTCCCCGGGCACCAGGTCGAGCCGCGTCTCCGGGAACTCCTCGTCCCCGAACACGGTCGCCAGGCCCAGCGGGAGCCCGCCCCGCAGCTTGGGCTGCCCCACCCGGCCGTCGTTGTGCCGGATCAGCGGATCCAGGTGCCCGGCCCGCACCGCGCGCAGGGTGCCGCTCGCCAGGTCCACCTGCGCGTACGTGCAGGTCGCGAAGCGGTTGGTGTCCAGCTCGGCGAGGAACCGGGAGGCCCGGGCCAGCACGGTCGAAGGGGCGTGCCCCTCGCCCGCGTACGCCCGCAGCGCGATCCGCAGCTGGCCCATGATGGCCGCCGCGTGCGTGTCGTGGCCCTGGACGTCGCCCACCACGATCCCGACCCGGCTGCGCGGCAGCGGGATCACGTCGTACCAGTCGCCGCCGACCTGACGCCCGCTCCACGCCGCGTGGTAGCGGACGGCGATCTGCCCGCCGGTGATCTCCGGGATCCGGCGCGGCAGCATCGCCGCCTGGAGCCCGGTCGCGAGCTCCCGCTCCTCGTCGAAGAGCATCGCCCGCTGGAGCGACTGGGCGACGATCGCCGCGAGCCCCAGGGCCAGGTTCCGCTCGTCGGGGTTGAACGAGGTGCGGCCCCGGTAGAACAGGGCCATCCCGCCCAGTGAGCGCGCCTGTGCCACCAGCGGGAGGTAGCAGGCGGCACGGAAGTCGAGCCGGGGCAGATAGGGGGCCAGCTCGGGGAAGTCCCGCCCGAGCGACGGGAAGGACGACACGAACCGGGGCCGGCCGCTCAGCACCGCCTCGGCCAGCGGCAGCCGCCGGTCGAGCCGCCGGTTGCGGAAGCCGTCGAGCACGTCGAGGGACTCCCCGCTGAGCGCGATGATGTTCAGCGAGCCGTTCTCCACGAGCCCCAGCGCGAGACCGTCCGCGCCGAGCCGCGCGAGGCCGTTCGGGCCGGTCAGGGCGGTCGTCACGTCGTCCACGGTCACCGCGCGCGACAGCGCGTTCGTCGTCCGCTCCACGATGTTCGTCTGGACCTCGCGCCGCTTCTCCAGGTCCCGGACGAACGCGAAGTGCATCACCTCGGCGGTCGTGTCCCGCACGACGCCGACGATCCGCCGGGCCCGCCCGTCCGGCGAGCGCAGGATCCGCGCCTGCACGTGCGTCCAGTGGGGTGGTCCGTCGTCCTGCGGGATCGGGAAGTGCGCGGTGTACGAGGCCGCGCCGCTCTTGACGGCCTCGCGCACGACGCCCCGGAGCTTGACCCGCTCCTCGGGGTCGAGCCGCGCGACGAGCGTCTCCGGGCGCCCGTCGAAGGCGTCCGGGGACACGCCGAAGACCAGCAGCCCGGACTCGTCGGCATCGATGCTGCCCGTGTCGAGATCCCAGTCGAAGCTGCCGGTCCGGTTCATGGCGAGCCACTCGGCGGGCCCGATCTCGCCACTGCGCGTACGCGGGTCGTCATCGGTCATCCCCCCCATTGTCGAACCCGCGCCCCGGCGACGCCATGGCGCTGACACGGCGTGGCGCGAGTTCGCCGCGAAGCAGCCCCTCGACGACCCCCTCCGGGCCCTGCGGATCCGCGCCCTCCGCGACACGGGCCGGGCGGCCGAGGCCCTGGCGGCGTACGAGGAGGTGCGCACGGCCCTCGCGGAACGCCTCGGCACGGATCCCGGGCCCGAACTGCGCGCCCTGCACGCCGAACTCCTCACGGACGACCGGGCCGCCGGGCGCCTCGCCCGCGCCGTCGTGGACGTGGAGACCCCGGCCCACCCGGTCGCCCCGTACCTCGTCGCCGCCCGGTTCGGCACCGCGGCGTGGGCTCGCGGAGGGTGGGCGGACCGGGCGACGCCGAGGCCGGGGCGCGGTTCCCCGGCGCGTACGATGCCCACGCCGGGGCCGGCAGCGGCGGCTTCCGCCCCTTCACCCCGGAGACGGAGCACCGGATCCGCACCCGCGCCGAGGAGGTCCTGCGCGGGGCCCTCGCTCCGGAGACGTACGCCCGCCACTACGAGGAGGGGGCGGCCCTGTCCCTCGGGGCCGCCGCCGACCTCGTACGACAGCCCTGGGAGACCCCGAGTGGAGACTTCGAGTGACTGACCACCACCCGTACCGGATCGGGACCCGGCGGGGAGACCTGTACGTGCTCTGGCGCCGGGGCGAGGGCGACGACCACGACGCCGTGGCCGCCGACGACCGGGGACGGCTCCTCGCCTTCCACGCCGTCGGCTCGGCCGAGGAGCACTGCGCCCGGCGCCGCTGGGACTTCGTGACGGACGCGGAGTCGTCCCTGGACCTGGAACCCGTGGAGGAGTGGGTCCGCGTTCCCGGGCCCGTCCCCGCGGCACCGCTCCTGGAGGCGTGGAACTTCTTCGAGGACCTGGCGCGGGGCGTGGACACCGCCCTCGCCCTCCCCGCCCAGGACGCGGTCCACGACGCCGCCTACGACCGGTTCTTCGAGGCCGACGACGGCGGACTCTGGACGGCCGCCGAGACCGCCGCCGCGCACGGCCTGCTCCGCACGGGCCTCGCCCTCTGGGAGGAGGCGGTGCGCGGGGCCGTCGTACCGGACGCGCACCTGCTCGTCCGGCGGGCCGGCGCCGGGTCCCCTCCGGTCCCGGATGCGTTCTCGCCGACCGGACACGAGAATGACCAGTGCCGGACGAACACGTAGGAGGCGGCATGAACGCTGAGCCCGACAAGACGTCCCCGGGGGACTTTCCGACGCCCGACCGGCTGCTGCACGCCGGATCGGAAGGGGAGTTCACGGCGGAGGACCTGGTCCTCGCCTCCGGCCGTGACGTGACCCCGAAGAACCTCGCCTGGGCGGAACGCCGGATGGCGGAGAAGGGGCGCGCCTCTATGGACGAGCTCCTGCCCTAGGTCGTGTCGCGTCGGCCCCGGTCCGGAGGACGTACCTCCGGACCGGGGCCCACGCGCGTCCGGCACGGACTCCTCGGGGACGAGGGCCACCGCACCGGGGCGCGGCCGTGGCGCGTGCCCGTGGACCGTTCCGGACGCGGACCGTTCGGCCCGTGCGGGCGATCCCCCCGGGCGCTGCGGGGTGCGGCGGCCGGACGGAAGAGTGGATGTCGGGGCCCGGCCCGAGGACCGGCGAACCACCCCCGTGGGAGGTGCGGCATGATCCGCCACGCTACGTCGGACGACGACGGGACCCCGTCCGCGCGGGGACCCCTCGGGCGCGCCGCCCTGGCCCTCCTCCTGACGATCGCCCTGGTCTGCGGCGCCGTGGCCGCCGGAGCGCTCTGGAAGGCCGGAGCCGACGCCGACCGCGAACGCGCCGCCCACCGGCACCGGGTGACGGCGACCACGACCGGCCCGGCCGAGGACCCGCCCGCCTCCACCCGGTACGGCACGGAGCCGTACGCCCTCGCGCCGGCGACCTGGGAGCACCCCGGGAACGTGCGCCGGTCCGGGACCGTCTAGGTGCCGCCCCGGACGCCCCGGGGGGACACCGTGGTCGTCTGGGTGGACGACGGCGGGACCCCCGTCCGGCCGCCGGTCGCCGCCGCGAGCCGTTGGCTCGCCGCGGTCTCCGGCGGCATCGCGGTAGTGGGCGCCGTCGGGGTGACGGGGGTCGGCGCGCTCGTCCTCGTACGGCGGAGTACCGAAGGCCGCCGGTACGCCGCCTGGGAACGGGAGTGGGAGCGGGTGGAACCCGTCTGGTCCGGCAGGCTCCGCCGGGACAGAGGGGCGGGAACGGACGACGACTGAACGGTCCCGGGGCGGACGGAACCGTCGGCGGAGCCCGGCTCCCGGTCGAGGTGGAAGGGCGGGGAGGAGTTCGTCGTCGGGCTCGCGTGGGCCGCGATGCGCAGGACCCGGCGGTCGAGCAGACCGAACAGGTCGCGCGGGCGCGTCCGTCAGGGACCCGGCCGCGTCTCGATCCTGTGCCGGACCAGGGTCGTCAGGGCCGTCAGCCGGGTCGAGGCCGCGGGCACGGGAGGCACCGGGTGCTCGATGCGCCGGGCCTCCTCCGGCAGGGCGGCGAGGTCGCGCGCGAAGCGTTCGCGGGCGGCGGCCAAGGTGTCGGGCGGTTCCGTGCGGAGTCCTCCGCGCAT